>NZ_FNDD01000008.1 GCF_900100015.1 Vibrio xiamenensis
TTCAGCCAGATCACGTTCACTTGGTTGTGATAGTCCCACCGAAAGTATCGATATCGACTTTAATGGGGATATTGAAAGGGCGTTCAGCTATCCGATTGTTTAATAAATTCCCGTATATTAGAAAGAAATTATGGGGTAATCATTTTTGGGCGAGAGGGTACTTTGTTGATACAGTCGGTGTAAATGAAGAGATCATCAGGCGGTATGTCAGGCATCAAGACAAGAAAGATCAAGAATATGAGGCACAGTTAGAGTTGAAAATGAACTAACAGCGAAGGAATGCCCCCTTTTAGGGGGCTGTAAACCAAAGCCGCCTTCTAAGAAGGCGGATTTTTACTTTTAGAGCTGTTTATCCCTATTCAAGATAATCCAGCTCTTACTTCTTGAACAATGAACAATGAACAATGAACAATGAACAATGATGAGGCTTAGCGCTTCGCTAACCACTGTGCAACTTGTTTGGCGTAGTATGTGACGATCACTTGAGCGCCCGCGCGTTTAAAGCCAGTTAGGGTTTCAAATACCACTTTTTGCTCATCTAATGCGCCAGCAAGGGCGGCAAATTTCAGTGCGGCGTACTCACCACCAACTTGATAAATCGCCAGTGGCAGATGGGTTTCGTTACGCAGATTGGCCAGTACGTCGAGATACGGTGTGCCGGGCTTGACCATCAAAATATCCGCGCCTTCTTGTTCATCCAGTAGCGCTTCTTGCATCGCCTGGCGACCGTTGGCGTAATCCATTTGATAGGCTTTGCGATCGCCTTTGAGCTCGCTGTCGACAGCAACGCGAAATGGACCGTAAAACGCAGAAGCAAATTTCACCGAGTGGGCCAAAATTGCCACATGTTCAAAGCCCGCTTGGTCAAGGCCGTCACGAATGGCGCGTACTTGGCCGTCCATCATTGCCGATGGCGCGAGCATATCTGCGCCAGCTTTAGCTGCAGTAACGCTCTGTTTGACGAGGCCTTCTAACGTGGCGTCGTTATGGACGTGTTCACCATCAAAAATGCCGCAGTGGCCGTGAGTGGTGTATTCACAAAAACAGATGTCCGGCACCACCATCATGTCAGGGCAGGCTTGTTTAATGGTTTTTATCATCCTCGCCAGCAGGCCATCGGCTTGCCAAGTGTCACTGCCTTGCTCGTCTTTGTGATGGGAGATACCAAAGGGCATGACGGCGCGAATGCCAAGGTCATAGAGCTCTTTGATTTCATCCGCCAAGTGGCTTTCAGGGAAGCGGCTGATGCCCGGCAGAGTAGAAATCGGGTGCTGCTCGGTGATGTTTTCTTCAATAAAAATAGGGTGAATCAGGTCGGCGAGCGAGAAATCGTTTTCGCGCAACATACTGCGCATGGTTTCGCTGCGGCGCAGACGACGAAGGCGTTTTAATGGGGCGGTTTGGTTCATGGCTTATTCGCTCTTATTTGACTTTGCGCGGGGCAAAAGAAAGTTGAACAAAGGAATCATGAAACCTGAGAACATGTCATCACGCGGCTGGTTTGAACAAAAAGCGCGGCCTAAATGAAAGGAGAGATAGATGCAGAACCAAGTGGTGCTCACACCGGATTGGCTCTTTAGTCAGGCTTGCATTAAACGCTGTATAGAATGGTGACATTGATCACTAAAATCAAGTCCTTTAGTTTATTGATATAAATTATGAATGACTTTCGCCCCAGCACAATCGCGGTGTCAGGCCACGAGTTACCAGTAAAATGGCGCGGCTTAGCAATAAAAAACTTTAAAACCGAAGAGAGCATTAAGCTCACAAATTTCTTTGAGGCAAGGCGAAATTTCGCACGCCAAATTTCGCTTTAATCATGTCATCCCAAACAACAAATGGTATGCATATGATTGTAAGTAACGTTTCTGATGAACATATCGGTGATAAGGCCAAAAAAGAGTGGTTTTCTTACTGGCGACATTTTAGCGCGGGTCAGCAAACATATTGCAGTGAAGTCAACTGCCTTGAAGAACACACCCATGGTGTGCTGGTAAAAGTCGCAGGCGATGAAGAGCAGCTTTATGTGATTCCATTGTGTAAAGCACACAGTGAAAACCTAGACAGCGCAATTGAAATCGCAGAAGGTACTGAAGTGATTCCAGCGAATTTAACGCTTTAAGATTGAGAACGCTTTGGTAATTCCATTTACCAAAGTGTTTGTGTCGAATTTGGGCGTGTTTAGGTTATTTCTTTTTGTAAACACGCTCGGGGCGACCAACACGACCATGATGAATCACCGCATGCACAAAGCCTTTGGCGGTTAAAAATTCCAAATAGCGACGTGCGGTGGTTTTGCTGATACCCACTTCTTTGCCTAAGGTTTCGGCGGTGTAGACTTCGTCCTCAACATCAAAAGCTTCGGTCACTTTATCCAAAGTGAGTTCATCGATACCTTTTGGCAATTGTTGCAGATGCGCTGTTTTGGATTGAAAGTTGAACAGCTCATCGACGTGGCGTTGGTTAATACTGTCGTTGGCTTTAAGCGAACTGGTGTATTTTAAGTAACGGTCCAGTGAATCTGCTAAACGGTCGTAAGAAATCGGCTTTAGCAGATAATCAAACACCCCACATCTCACCCCTTCGCGCACGGTTTCCATATCATTGGCAGCAGTGATAAAAATGACATCGGGCGCGCTTTTTGTTGCGGTAATTTCTTTTAATAAATCGATGCCTTTGCCATCGGGTAAATAGTTATCCAGCAGCACCAAACGTGGCTTAAGCAGCTGAATCATTTTTTTCGCTTCGGCGATGCTTTTGGCGATGCCAATAGGTCTAAAGCGCTGAGTTTGTTGTAAATAATAGCTATGAAACTCGGCAATGTTGTGCTCGTCTTCGACGATCAATACGTCATAGATTTCCATCTTTGTTACTCGTGTTTGGAATAAATAGTGAAAATATTGTGCCTTTCGGCTCAGCGTCATCGACCAAAATGGTACCGCCCACTCGAGTGACGAAGTGGTGAACCAAATACAGACCGATGCCGTGCCCAGGCTGCTCTTTACTTGTGATCCCTTTATCGAACAGGGACTCTGCTATTTGCGGTGGAATACCAGTGCCGTTGTCGGCCACTTCAACCACCAATTCCTCCGGATTGCGATCCGACAACAAAATCGTCACCAACTTGCTACTGTCAGGGTTTTTGAGCGTCGCTTCGTAGGCGTTGTCCAAAAGGTTACCGACAATCGCAGCGAGTTCGTCTTCGCTGATGTGAGTTGGCGCGTGTTGCAGGCTGCAATAAGGGTCAAATTCAAGGCTTAGGCCAAGCTCGCGAGCGCGGCTGTATTTGCCAAGCAGCAAGCCGGCGATAACCTTGGAATTAAAGGTACTGGAGATAAAATCGATCAGTTTCTGATGGGTTTCCGTCTCTTTGCGAATCGCGTTTAATGCCTGTTCATAGGCGCCAATTTGAATCAGGCCGCTGATGGTGGAGAGCTTATTGGCGTATTCGTGGCTAAGAACGCGCAGGTTATCCGTTTGCTGGCGCACTTCGTTAAGCTGATAGTTGAGCGTGCTTTTGTCGTTGCGCGGGCGAAAACTGACTACCCAACCGGCGTTGACGCTGTCATCACGGATTCGTACTCGCGTCGCGACCAATGTTTCACCATTACAAGTGATGATTTCGTGTTGGCGCTCTTGCGAGTCTTGCTCGCCATTGGCGTGCAGGCCAAAAAAGAAATCGCACGGCGTAATGAACTCATTGACCATGCGGCCGCGCAGGTAATTGACGTGGCGTGCGATGCCAAGAATGCGCAGCGCTTCTTTGTTGGCAGACAGAATTCGGCCTTGTTTATCGACGGCGACGATCCCTTCATAAACCGCTTCTAACACTGAGCGTTGCACGCGCAGTGACAAAGCGATCTCTTCCGGTTCCATGCCGTACATTTGGCTTTTTACATGGCGTGAAAACGCCCAAGCACCCAGTGAAGAACAAGCCAAAATGATCAAAAGGGCAAAGAAAAATGGGTAAGAGTAGATCATCAGCCAGTTGCTTACCGTGTCGACCAAATAGCCAACCGATACCACACCGACAATTTGGCCATCAAGCGAAATAATCGGCGATTTACCGCGCATCGCAAAGCCTAAGCTGCCTTGGCGAATTGAGTAATAGTGCTCACCAAGGGTTAAGGCGCGAACGTTGTCGCCACCTTGCATTGGAAAACCAACTTTTTCTTTACTTGGGTGCGCTAAACGAATGCCGTTTTCGTCGCCGACGACAATAAAATCGGCATCAGAAATTTTTTGTAAACGGGCAATTTGTTTCTGCACCTTGGCCTCATCGTTTTGGATGACCGCCTCGACCAATTGCGGGTCACTGGCGATTTCACGTGCTTGAATCACCGCACGAGTACTCACTTGATGGTTTAGGGTGTCAGACAGTATGTAGTGAAAGTATCCGGCGATAAGGAGTAACTGGAAACTGACCACCACAAACAGCAGTGCCCACACGCGTTGGCGAAACGTCATGTTGCGGCAAAAGTGGTGATAAATAGCTGGATTGGACATCATCAATTCGGGTTGGTTTGTATGGCTTGAGATTATCGAACAAGATGAGGAAGAGAACTGATCAAGATCTAGTGGAGCTTAGATTTGTCAGACTCTTCCTACATAATGTTTAACCAATCACATATTTGATCATCACGCCCGCGGCGACCGCAGAGCCAATAACTCCAGCGACGTTAGGACCCATGGCGTGCATCAGCAAAAAGTTCTGAGCATTGGCTTCCAAACCGATTTTGTTGGAAACACGCGCCGCCATTGGCACCGCTGAAACACCCGCGGAACCAATCAGTGGATTGACTTTATTGCTGGTAAAGCGGTTCATCAGTTTTGCCATCAGCACGCCTGCGGCAGTACCGATACAAAATGCGATGATACCGAGCGCCAAAATGCCAATGGTTTGTGGTTGCAAGAACTTGTCTGCCACCAGTTTTGAACCCACAGAAAGGCCAAGGAAAATCGTCACAATGTTGATAAGTGCGTTTTGCGCGGTATCAGACAAACGCTCAACCACGCCACATTGACGCATCAAGTTACCAAAACAGAACATACCCAGTAGTGGCGTTGCAGAAGGCAGCAAGAGGGCAATTAAAATCAGCAGTAGCAGTGGGAAACAGATTTTCTCCAATTTGCTGACTTTACGCAGTTGCTGCATGGTGATTTGACGTTCTGCTTCTGTGGTTAACGCGCGCATGATGGGTGGCTGGATAAGCGGCACCAACGCCATGTACGAATACGCAGCAACCGCAATCGCGCCAAGCAGTTCCGGTGCCAACAGGCTTGAAACGTAAATCGCCGTTGGGCCGTCTGCGCCGCCGATGATGCCAACGGCGGCCGCTTGGGCCACGCTAAAGTCCATCACGCCAAATGAGCTCAGTGCTAGCGCGCCAAGCACGGTTGCGAAAATACCAAACTGCGCCGCGGCGCCAAGTAGTAGCGTTTTTGGGTTGGCAAGCAGCGGCCCAAAGTCGGTCATCGCACCAACGCCCATAAAGATAACCAATGGACCAGCACCTGAGGCGATCGCTACGCTGTAGAACAGATACATCATGCCATCAGAATATTGATACTGCTCAGCCAACAGGTGAATGTTGACCAACTGGGCCGGTGTCGCGCTGGTTAGCGCGGTTTTGATGTCTGCCACTTGCGAGCTGGTGATATTCAGCGCGCTGGCAAAAGCGTTCATCACTTCTGGCTTGGCCGCGTGCAGCGCGTTATCCACCGCAGATAGGGCAAGACCGGCATCAGGCAAGTTTGCCAAAAGGCCACCAAAACCGATCGGTACCAGCAGCAGTGGTTCAAAGTTTTTCACGATTGCCAGGTAGAGCAAAATCAACCCGACGATCATCATGACGGCTTGGCCCCACTCAAGGTGGAACAAGCCGAAGTCGTTAATTAATGCAATTACTTTATCCATGATACTGCCTCGTATTAGGCCAGTTGTAGCAGGGGAGCGCCAACGTCAACCGCGTCGCCTTCGGTCACATCGATGCTGGCGATTTGCCCAGCGCGAGGTGCACGAATTTCGGTTTCCATTTTCATCGCTTCCAAAATCAGCAGCACTTGACCTTCTTCAACCGCATCGCCCGGTTTGGCGTGAACTTTCCAGATGTTGCCAGCCAGCGGTGCGTTCATTGGTTCACCGCCTTGAGCTGGCGTCGCAGTTGGCGCTGCTGCTGGCGCTGGCGCCGCAGCCACTTGGCTTACATCGCCGCCTTCGTTGACCGAAACCACGTAACTTTGATTGTTGACTGTGATGGTGTAAGTACTTGGTTGGTTTGATTGGCTCATGGTTTTTTTCTCTTTTGTTGCTGTTTCAGCAGTTGGCACAGGCTCAAATGCGTCTGGGTTGTTACGGTTTTCGAGGAATTTCCAGCCTACTTGCGGGAATAGGGCAATGGTTAACACATCGTCGATGGTGTCTTCGGCAAGGGAAATATTTTTCTGTTTCGCCTGAGTAAGAACTTCTTCGTTCAACAGATTCATTTCCGGTTGAATCAAATCCGCTGGGCGGCAAGTGATGGGCGCTTTGTCATCCAGTACGCGCGCTTGCAGTGCCTTGTTGACGGGCGCAGGCGTGCGGCCATATTCACCGCGCAATACTCCCGCGGTTTCTTTGGTGATGTTTTTGTAACGCTCACCCATGATGACGTTAATCACCGCTTGAGTGCCGACAATTTGCGAGGTTGGTGTAACCAGCGGTAAGTGGCCAAGTTCTTCACGTACGCGCGGGATCTCTTGCAGCACTTCATCAAGTTTGTCGGCGGCATTTTGCTGTTTAAGCTGGCTTTCCATGTTGGTCAGCATACCGCCAGGGACTTGCGCGACGATGATGCGTGAATCAGCGCCTTTAAGTTGGCCTTCAAACGCGGCGTATTTCTTACGTACTTCACGAAAATAGGCAGCGATCGATTCCAGTTTCTCGATGTTTAAACCGGTATCAAACGGTGTGTCTTTAAGGGTTGCTACCAAGGATTCGGTGGCTGGGTGGCCATAAGTGCCACTCATTGATGAGATGGCGGTGTCAACGCGATCAACACCGGCTTCAATGGCTTTGATGACCGTCATATCAGCAAGGCCTGCGGTGGAGTGGCAGTGCAAGTGCAGCGGTACATCGACTTGTTTTTTCAGCGTCGAAACTAATTCTTCAGCGGCATATGGGGTCAGAATGCCGGCCATATCTTTGAGGGCAATGGAATCAACGCCGGTTTCGCTAAGCTCTTGAGCCACGTCAATCCAAGTTTGCAGATTGTGGGCTGGGCTGGTGGTGTAGCATAAAGTGCCTTGTGCATGGGCGCCGTTTTTCTTCACAGCGGCAATCGCTTGGCTCATGTTGCGCGGGTCGTTCATCGCGTCAAATACGCGGAATACGTCCATGCCGTTCACCACAGCACGCTCAACAAATTTGTCGACCACGTCATCGGCGTAGTGACGGTAACCTAATAAATTTTGGCCGCGTAGCAACATTTGTAGCGGCGTTTTTGGCATGGCTTTTTTCAGTTCACGCAGACGTACCCATGGATCTTCGCCAAGAAAACGAATGCAACTATCAAAGGTCGCGCCTCCCCAGCATTCAAGAGACCAGTAACCAATCGCGTCAAGTTGCTCGGCAATCGGCAGCATGTCATCAAGACGAAGACGAGTGGCGAATAGAGATTGATGAGCGTCGCGCAATACAACGTCGGTAATGCCAATGGCTTTTTTTGACTCAGACATGAGCGTTCCTCTTACAACGAGTTTTGTTGAATTTTTCGATGGTGGATCGCGGCAGCAATCACAGCGACAACTTGGTTATCGTTGCTTTGTGGCGCGGCAGGTTTGGGCGTTGCAGTGACTGGTGGTTGTTCTGGAAACCAGCGGGTGAGGAGGTTAGACATCGCGCGAACGGCGAATACCAAAAACACCAAAAATATAAAAACGAATCCCATTCCTAAAAACAGCAGATTCAAGCCTTCTGAAAACAAATTGACTTGCATGAATATCTCCTAGTGACAAGACAAGGGGAGCAAAGCCAAGCTTTACTCCCCACAGTGGTTAGCCGCCTAACACGCCGAATACGACACTGGCGATGATAAGTACGATGCCGCCACCTAAGCGCGAGGAGATTTGCGCGTAAGAAAGCAAGCTCATACGGTTAGCTGCTGCCAACACTTCTAAGTCGCCTGAACCGCCGCGGTTCGCCATACATAGGCCCGCAGTGATTGAAGATTCAACAGGGTAGAAGCCCATCAACCAGCCACCGATAGCCGCACCAAAGATGGCGCCGAATACGATAAGCGTGGCGATGATAAGGTTGGTAAAGTTCAGTGCATTGATGATTTCACCAAGGTCGGTGTACGCGATACCCACACCTACCATCAGTACCCAAAGCATCTGTTTGGAGAAGAATGAAGATAGGCGTTTGGCACCTTCTTTGATCTCTTCTGAACAGATACCAGAAGCGTTCACTATAGCGACCAAAATCACCATGTAAGCAAAGGTGTGGATTTTCACGTCGCCAAAGCCTGGCAGAAGCGATTTGGATAGCGCGGCAGCAAAGGTGTAGATACAGGCCGACAACATCAGACCGATAGCAATTTCACGTGGTGTGATTTTCGGCGCAGCATGCTCTTCAACATTGAATTCAGAGTTACGTAGCAGCTCGCCATTACCAGTAAGGCTTGGGATTTTTTGGCCGATGGTGTTAAGCACAGCTGCTGCAACGATAGCCACAATGTTCGCGATGGTTAAAATCGCAATCGCAATTGAGTAGTACTGCTCTTTTGAACCGCCAGTGACCGACTCATAGATTTCCGAAAGTGGAATCGCGCCCGCACCGTTACCGCCGCCCATGATAGGCAATACGTACAGCATCATGATGTTATCGATAGAGATACCGAAAATCAGACCGCCGATGATACCGAGAATAGAAGCGCCGAGAACCGCAGCCAAAATGGTAGGAATGTAACCAATCAGCGATTTCAGCAGCAGTTTACGGTTGACCGCCAAGATTGAGCCAGTGATCAATACCGCGATGAAAAGATCGAGGAAATCGGTCTTTTTCATCACTGCAGTGACGGTTGTGATCTCTTTTTGCGTCAATAGGCCTGCGTGAACAAACCAAGCGGCGACCAAAAAGATCATAACCGGTGCACCACCAATATATTTGTTAAATATCGGCAGACGTTTACCTAATTCACCAAATAAGGCGCCAACGACAAACATAAAACCAAAACCACCGACGATATTATCGGGAATAGTATCAGTTACGTGTGCAATCAGTATTACCGCAAATAAGATGAAAAAGAGAGGCAGAGGTAGACCGAAAATTCTGACTTGCGATAAAGCTGCAATACCAGGACTTTGGTCTTTAGTTATAGTTAATGTTTTTTCGTTCATCATTAATATTCCATTGTTGATGTTTCTGGGAATAATTTAAATGCGATAGAGAATCCTAACTGTGAGAGCGATCATTTAACGTTATGGTATAAAATTGCACTTATGAATTTAAAGTTTTTAACTCACCTAAAATTAGCCATTTCAACTACTTAATTAATTAAATTCTTTAAAACCATAAAGGTTATTTAGCCTAAAAAAATACTCGACTTTGATCATTATTTTCGTTGTTTGTTTTAAGCACTATTGTGTGGTCGGAACACGGGGATGAATGAGATGTTTGATACATACACATTAAGTCGGGTAAACCCTAAGCAGCCTGGAAAGCTTGCCAGTATTAAAGCTTTTTTGGCTCGGTTTGACCTCGGTGTCGACAAGGATGTGGAGCGCTACATCGTAGCGTATTCAGGTAACGATATTGTTGCCTGCGGCGGCATTGCCGGAAACGTACTTAAGTCGATTGCGATTGTGCCAGAGTTGCACGGCAGTGGCTTTTCTCTCACTCTAATGACCGAATTAACCAACCTTGCTTATGAAATGCAGCGCTTTGAACTGTTTCTGTTTACTAAGCCTGCCAACGTTAAGTTCTTTCGTCAGTCGGGCTTTTTCCCAATTGCTAAAGCGGATG
The DNA here is from genome assembly GCF_900100015.1 of Vibrio xiamenensis. Taxonomy (GTDB): domain Bacteria; phylum Pseudomonadota; class Gammaproteobacteria; order Enterobacterales; family Vibrionaceae; genus Vibrio; species Vibrio xiamenensis. The sequence continues at coordinate 10,004 of NZ_FNDD01000008.1, forward strand.
ACAAACTGGTTCTTTTGGAAAACAGTAAATACCGTTTACGCAATTACTGTCGTTCACTAAATAAATTTAAAGTGGCTGGCGATAAAATAGGCGGAATTGTCATGAATGCCAATCCGTTTACGCTAGGGCATCAATATTTAGTTGAACAGGCGGCAAAAGATTGCGACTGGCTGCATTTAATTGTTGTTCGTGAAGATAGCAGTGAATTCTCGTATCAAGACAGATTAAAAATGATTAAACAAGGTGTCAGTCATATTAAAAATATTACTGTTCATCCAGGTTCTAATTATATTATTTCTCGTGCAACGTTTCCGACCTACTTTATTAAGTCGCAAGGGCTAATAGATTATTGTTATACCGCTATCGACCTGCAAATTTTCCGCCAATATATCGCGCCAGCACTTGGCATTAATTACCGCTATGTAGGTACTGAGCCACAATGCTCAGTGACTCAGCACTATAACGAACAGATGAAATCTTGGCTCACGACGCCTCAGCTCAAAGCGCCGCCACTGACGGTTGTCGAAATTGCGCGCAAAACCTCTCACGGTGAGCCGATTTCAGCGTCCACCGTGCGTGCACTGCTGACTCGCGGCGACATTTCGCTTCTCGACGCCTTTTTACCTAAGACATCGATCGACTATATCCAGAGCAATTTGCCCTCGCTGCTGCATTGTTCTGATGAATTTGCGGCCGCCTAGGCCACATCCGTATTAAACCAACGTGTAAAGGTTTTGAAATGAAGATTATACAACCCGCTTTTGCAGGCACACTGGAATCGAGTGATCTGCAGGTTCGTATTGCACCAAACCCAGAAGGTGTCATTGACATTTTGCTCGACAGTACCGTGCAAAAACAATTTGGCGCAGCGATTGAAACATTGATTCGCGAAGTGCTCAGCAATATGGGCGTGGAATCGGCGTCGCTGGAAATTGAAGACAAAGGGGCTTTGGATTGCGTGATCAAAGCGCGCGTTCAAGCTGCGGTTATGCGTGGTGCTGACAGCCAAGAAATTCAATGGAGTGCCTTATCATGAGTAAATTACGTCGCAGTATGCTGTTTGTTCCAGGGGCGAACGCTGCCATGCTCAGCAACACCTTTATCTACAAACCTGATGCCATCATGTTTGACTTAGAAGACTCGGTATCGATTCGCGAAAAAGATACCGCTCGTATGCTGGTTTTTCATGCGCTGCAACACCCGTTCTATCAAGATGTTGAAACCGTGGTTCGAGTGAATCCACTCGATTCAGTCCATGGTTTGAATGACCTGAATGCGGTTGTGCGCGCCGGCGTTGACGTGGTGCGTTTGCCAAAAACCGACAGCGCCGAAGATGTGCTGGAGATGGAGCGTCATATTGCTGAAATCGAACGTGGCTGCGGTCGCCCAGTCGGTAGCACCAAAATGATGGCAGCGATTGAGTCAGCCAATGGCGTGAATAACGCGGTTGATATTGCTCACTGTTGCCCACGTCTTATCGGTATTGCGCTTGGCGCCGAAGACTATGTACGTGACTTGCGTACTCAGCGCTCGCCAGAAGGGATTGAACTGCTGTTTGCGCGTTGCTCGATTCTTCAAGCCGCGCGCTCGGCGGGAATTATGGCGTTTGACACCGTTTACTCGGATGCCAACAACGAAGCCGGTTTCTTGCAAGAAGCGGAACACATTAAACAGCTTGGTTTTGATGGTAAGTCACTGATCAACCCGCGCCAAATTGAAATGGTCCACAACGTGTTTGCCCCGACTCAGAAAGAGGTCGACTACGCCAATCGGGTGATTGAAGCGGCGGCAGAGGCTGAAGCTCAAGGCCTTGGTGTGGTGTCACTGAACGGCAAAATGGTTGATGGTCCTATCATCGAACGCGCCCGTTGGACGCTGCAAAAAGCACAATCTGGCATCAAGCAGAATTTCGGCATCAAAGAATAAGGCAGTATCATGACTGAATATCAATCGAACATGCAGCACTCCGTTCCGGCGTCTATGTCACTATTTACGGGTGCCAACACCATTACTCCGCATCTTAACGATGCACAAACAAAAGCCAGCCGTAAGCTGAAAACCAGCCTTGAGCAAGCGATCAAAGATTCTGGTCTTCGCGATGGCATGACCATTTCTTTCCACCACGCGTTTCGTGGCGGCGACAAAGTGATCAACATGGTGATGGATGTCATCGCCAACATGGGTTTTAAAAATCTGACTCTTGCGCCAAGTTCATTGACCAGCGTGCACTCTCCACTGGTGGCTCATATCGAAAACGGTGTGGTCGGCAAACTGTACACCTCAGGTATTCGCGGCGAGCTGGGCGAAGCCATTTCAAAAGGTGTATTGAAAGAGCCGGTACACATTCACTCTCACGGCGGCCGCGTACATTTGGTCAAAACCGGCGAGATTGACATCGATGTTGCGTTTATCGGTGTGCCTTGCTGTGACGAATACGGCAACGCCAACGGCACCAATGGTAAGTCGCGTTGTGGCTCATTGGGTTACGCGAAAGTGGATGCGCAGCACGCCAAACATGTGGTGATGTTAACGGAATCACTGGCCGCTTATCCAAATCATCCAGCGTCAATCACGCAAGATTACGTTGATGCGGTCGTAAAAGTGGACGAAGTGGGTGACCCAAGCAAAATCGGCGGCGGTGAAACGCGTTTAACCAGCAACCCTCGTGAATTGCTGATCGCCAAACGCGCAGCGGATGTGATCATCAACTCTGGCTACTTCAAACAAGATTTTAATATTCAAACCGGCTCTGGTGGTGCATCACTGGCTGTGACGCGTTTTCTTGGCGATGAAATGGTACGTCAAGGCATCAGTGCAGAATTTGGTCTTGGTGGCATCACTTCAACCATGGTGGCGATGCACGAACAAGGTCTGATTAAAAACTTGCTCGATGTGCAATGTTTTGATGCAGGTGCGGCTGACTCTTTAGCGCGCAATCCAAATCACCTCGAAATCTCAGCCAACGAATACGCGAACCCGTCATCAAAAGGCGCGGTGGTTGACCGTTTGGATGTGGTGATTCTCAGCGCGCTGGAAATTGATACCCAATTCAACGTCAACGTTATCACCGGTTCTGACGGTGTGATTCGCGGCGCATCTGGCGGCCACTGCGATACCGCAGCCGGTGCTAACTTGGCCATCATCGTTGCGCCATTAGTACGCGGTCGCATTCCAACTGTGGTGAACAAGGTGCTTAACGTGGTTACCCCAGGTGAATCGATTGATGTGCTCGTGACCGACCACGGCGTAGCGGTGAACCCAAATCGCCCAGAAGTGCGTGAGCGTTTGTTGCAGGCTGGCATTGAAGTGGTCGATGTTGAAGCGCTGTGCGAGCGTGCTAAATCACTGACAGGTGTGCCTCAAGCGATTGAGTTTGAAGATCAAGTTGTGGGTTATGTGCGTTATCGCGATGGCTCAGTGATAGATGTGATTAAGAAGGTAAAAGAATGACACACTCTTGCAGTGGGGCGGCAGTTGGCCTAGACGAAGTCTTGGCCAACAAAGAAGCTCGAGTCAAGAGACAAGGGGAGTGGCTAAGGCGCCACTCTCTGCCTCTGATTTCGTTTAGCGTCAATATTCCCGGCCCGAACAAACTTACCCCAAGCGCGCTCAAGGTATTTGAGCAAGGCGTGAATGCCATTAGCGCTGCATGTATTCAGCACGGCTGCGACATCGTAGCACGTCAGCTTCTCACCCAAGACACCGGGCCTGAAGCGATTTTCGTGATTGAAGGTGTGAGCGCACTGGAGCTGAAAAAGATCATGATCGATATCGAGTCTGACCACGCGCTGGGTCGCTTGATGGATCTCGATGTGATTGGTCGCGATGGCAAAATCATTTCGCGCCAAGGTCAGCATATGCCAAGACGCAAATGCTTTGTTTGTGATGAAGATGCGGTGGTCTGCGCTCGTTCTCGCCGCCACAGTCTGCCGGAGTTATTGTCCAAGATTGATGACATGGTGCTAAAAGATGAATGCTGCTCTTAATTTGTTAGTCGATACTCACCGTTATTGTTCCGACGTCAATCAAGCCGACCGTACTGTGCGTGTCGACTTATTTAAGCTGGTGGCTGATCTTGCTTACCACGCGATGTTGGTGGAAGTGCACTTAACCCCGAAACCGGGTCTGGTTGACCTTCTCAATAACGGTGCTCACGACGATATGGACGTGCGTTTATTTGAACGCAGCGCCGAGGCGATTAGGCCGTATATCATGGAATTTCTTCAAGCGGGGTTTGCTCATCGCACGCAAACCGCGGACGACTTACTTACACCACTGCGCCCAATCGGGATTGCAGCGGAGCAAGCGATGCTCAAAGCCACCGGCGGCGTGAATACGCACAAAGGCATGATTTTTAGCCTCGGGCTAATTTGCGGCGCAGTGGGTTGGCTTAAAGGCAAAGGCTTGGCGGTGGATTCATTGCATATCAGCCATACCATTAAGCGTTGCTGCGCCTTGCTGGTGATTAAAGAGCTTAAGCAACCCACTCATCGTCCGACCACGCATGGTGAAAAGTTGTTCCATGAATACGGCTTAACGGGCGCACGCGGTGAAGCGGCCTCAGGGCTTGCCACCATTACCGAGCACAGTTTACCGGCGCTGCAAGCCGCGCTGGAGCAAGGCCACAGCACCGAGCAAGCGCTTTGGCAAACTTTGCTGGTGCTAATGGCGCATAACCCAGACACCAATGTGGTCTCGCGCGGTGGCATGCATGGTTTGCGCTTTGTGCAAAACGCCGCCCATGATCTACTGGAGCGTGGCGGCTGCGAATGGGATGGGCTTGAGAATGCGCTGATCGAATTGGATAAGCGCTTTACCGAGCGTCGCTTAAGCCCAGGCGGCAGCGCCGACTTACTGGCCATGACTTGGCTATTGGCCCAATTAAATGATTTAAACCAACACAGTGTTGGCTAAGGTCAGTTGACCGAATGCGATGATGTTTTGAAAGGAGCGGTTTGCGCAATGAAAATGTATGCGGATGTTTTGGTTTTGGGCGTGGCGGGCAATTTTGCTGGTCACTTGCAACAAGCGGGCGAGGCGAGTGATTTCGCCGCATTGGAAGGTGCGGATATCAATATGCCGCAGGCGCTGTTTCCTATTTATGTGCCGGCGCAAACGACTCATTTCTGACGAACTTTCCACTCAGCCACCATGCGATTCAATTGCCTCTCGAAGTCGAGAATCTGCAAATTGAACCAGAGGTCGCTTTGTTGTGTGACATCACATATGAGCAAGGTGAGGTAGTGGCGGTGACGCCTCGTGAGTTTGGCGCATTTAACGACTGCTCTATTCGTCGCCCTGATGCCAATAAAATCAGTGAGAAGAAAAACTGGGGCCCAGCGTCAAAAGGGGTTTCCGAGCGAATGTTCCCACTCACAGGTTTAGAGCAGGGCGGATATATTGACCAGTTTCGCATCGCCAGTTTCCACAAACGTGGCGAGCAAGTGACGCTGTACGGCGAAGATTGCTCAGTGTCGGGTTATACCTATTTCTACAAAACCCTCACTGATTGGGTGTGCCAGCAAATGAACGAGCAGCAAGACGCTGGACCAAAAGAGAACATTAAACAGCTATTGGTGGACGCGAATTACCCTGAGCAAGTGCTTTTGGCGGTGGGCGCAACGCGTTACACCCCATACGGCGAGAGTAATTTCCTTGAGCGTGGCGATGTCAGTATGGTGGTGGTGTATGACAATCAGCTTTATACGCCGCAGCAAATTGCCCATTTTGCACTGACTGATCAGCTTGAGCAGCGCGGTATCGCCTCTGTGGTGCAAACCGTTTATTAGGCGTTTATTGGCGAACCATTTAACTATTTTTCGGATTTAACGATTAATCGAAAACTTTGCTCTGAAATCCCCCCAACCGCGTGTTTTAAGCGGGGAGAAACACGCTGAAATCAAGAGCAAGTATTGCAATCCTACCCCAGTCAGTTGGATTTTTATGGCGCTCTGCATATTAGAGTGCCGCGACCGATTCTGTCGTCACCTTTAGGGTTTTTAGTCTGTTTAGGCTCCTTTCGCTCGGCTCTGCGCTTTCTCGTTGCGCAGACCGAGCTTTCTTTTATCTGCCTGTTTCGAATCTTAATGAGATCAGTACACGAGCAAAAGTACAGGTGCTACGGCAGGGTTAACATATTGTGCGCCACGCTTTGACCTTGCGGCGCGGTGTCTAAGGTGCGCTGCACTTTACATGGGTTGCCGACCGCGACACTGTTTGGCGCAATATCGCGGGTAACCACGCTGCCAGCGCCGATGGTTGAGCCTTTGCCGATGGTTACGCCGGGCATAATGATGCAGCCGCCGCCAATCCACACATCATCTTGGATATGAATCGCCTTGGCTTGCCCTACATGTTGGCTACGCTGTAGCGGATCAAGAGGGTGAATAGCCGTGTAGACTTGCACGTTTGGCGCGATAAACACATTGCTGCCAATGATAAAGTCGGTGCAATCGAGCACTACAAAGTTGTAGTTGATAAACACGTTGTTGCCGATTTTGGTATTGAAACCATAATCAACGCGCAGGCCTTGTTCGACGTGAACGTTATCACCAACCTCGCCAAAGATCTGTTTAATCAACTGCGTTTTTTGCTCGGCATCGCGAGCGGCGAGTTGATTAAATTGTGCGGTTTTGTCGCGGGTTTGATAGCGGATTTCTACCAATTCTGGGTCGTTGATATGGTAGGGGTGGCCTGCGACCATCTTTTCTAATTCTGTCATGTTATCAAGGCTCTATTGGCAAATAAGAGCCTCAGTATAGAAAAGCCTCGCGGCGTAAAACATGTCGAATATGGCTAAAGGCATGCACCAAATTGCTCGTTGCTCGCTTGTCGCTGGATTGGTGCAAATGGGCTGACGGTGGCTACTTAGGCCAGCGCCAAGTGGGAATATCAAGAATATCGCGCCCCGGTACTGTGGTTTCACCGAGCACTTTTTCTATCTCAATTAATTGACACTCTGGCAGCGTAGCGAGCTGCTTAATCAGTACCTCGGCATGGGAAATGACCCACACTTGTCCGTGCGAAGCGGCGTGATGAATCAAACGTCCAAGCGCAGGCAGCAAATCGGGATGCAAACTGGTCTCCGGCTCGTTGAGCACCATTAACGTCGGCGGGCGCGGAGTGAGAAGCGCGGCGACCCATAAAATAAATCGCAGTGTGCCGTCGGAAAGCTCGGAGCCAGAGAGTGGGCGCAGCAGGCCGTGCTGATAAAACGCCAGCGAAAAATAGCCATTGCCTTCACAGTTGATGGTTAAGCGACATCCTGGGAAAGCATCTTCAATCGCGGCTTCCAGCGCTTCGCGGTCGCCAATTTCGATAATGGTTTGCAGCGCCGCCGCCAAATCGCGGCCATCGTGATGCAACATCGTAGTACGTGTGCCAAGTTGGGATTGCCTTGCCGGCGCGTCTCGGTCGGTACGGAAATGGTCATAAAAGCGCCAGCCACGAATCATTTCGCGCATTTGCAGCACTTCCGGTGCTTGTGCAGACTCGCCGACTTGATCAAACATGCTGTCGTAGTTGGCAATGTGTGAGGATAACACCTCCCACCGCCGTCCATCGCGATTACGAATCATATTGCCTTGGCGCTCAACTAGGCTGCTATTGGGATGATACCGAGCGCCGGTGAAAATGCATTCGTGCTTGATCTCAGGGTCAAGGCAAAACGCAGAAATGGTGGGTTCCGGCAGGCCGAGCGACACAGCGTAGCCGAGGTCGTCGGTGGCAAAACCCAGCTTTAAACGTTTGATGTAGTTGGGGTGACTGGGATCAATCCCGAATTCGCCGCGCAGCATGGAAGCGCTGATTTCCTTTGGCCCAGCCCAAAAGGTTGAGGCTAAACCGCCTTCACTCGCCAGGGAACCGACCACGCCGCCATGAGCGGTGGATGCCAATAACCGCAGCGCTTTATACAGATTGGATTTACCACTGCCATTGGCGCCGGTAATCACGTTAAGCCTGCCAAGCGCGAGGGTGAGGTCCAAAATAGAGCGGTAATTGGCGATCGAAATGGAAGTCAGCATAGCGAAGTCCGATACAAGTCTCAGCAAATCAATGAATGGCCATTAGCTTAAAGTTAAGCCTAGGAAAATCAATAAGATTCCCCATAGATGATAGAGCTGAACAAACTCGCCCAAAAACAGCGCTGACAGCAACGCGCCAAACACCGGAATGAAATGCACCGACAGACTGGCTTTCGCCGGGCCAAGCGCGGCGACGCATTGCATGTAAAGCAAGAAGGCGCCAATGGATGGCACGATACCGATATACATTAGGCTTAAGCCGGAGTGCCAATTCCAAATCGGCGCCGGGCCGCTATGCACTTCCCACAAATAAAACGGCAGTAGGCAGACGATGGCGAGCAGCATTTGCAGCGACATCAAGCCTAAACGGTTGAGGTTCGCGGGAATACGTTTTAGAGCAATGGTATAAATCGCCCAGCAAATCATGGCGATAAAAATAATAAAATCACCATGATTGATATTGAGTTCAAGCAAGTTACGCCAATCGCCAGCCGTGACTATGGTGATCACGCCGCACAGCGACAGCAAAATGCCGGTCACCAAACGTACGGTGACGGCCAAACCAAAAAACAGCGCGCCAAATAGGCTAATCAGCAGCGGAATAAAGGCATTTAAAATGGTGCCGTTGGTGGCGGGGGTTGACTGCAGTCCCCAATAAATCAGTGAATTAAACGCCGCGAAACCGGTCAGTGAGGTCAGCAGCACCAGTTTCCAATCACGCAGATACAACCGCCAATCTGCGCGCAGCGCTCGATAGGAAAAAGGCAATAAAATCAGACTCGCCAGTACCCAGCGGTCAAAGGACAGGGTAATGGGAGGGATCTCTGCACGCACCGCGCGGCCGACGATAAAGTTACCTGCCCAAAACAGTGGCGGGAGTAGAAACAGAAAAATAAGCCAAAGTTTATTGGGCTGGCTTTGCTCGACCTGTGATGATGCCTGCATGGTGAAACCTCCTTGTTGAAGCGCTAAGCATGCCAATTGAACGCCGTGATGTCGAGGTGCTTGAGTCATTGTTTTTACGAATAATTTGAATCAAGGGGACGAACAACGGCGGCGAGGTTTTTATTCGCCGTAAGACCCTTTTGAAGCGGAGAAACTCGCGGTTATTGACTATATTTTGTTAAACAACAAATTTTTACAAACCATAAGCGCTTATGGTGAGGAGCAAGCATGGAATCGACTCAACATTCACTCAGTGAGTTGTTTGAACAACTCGGGTTGAGTGGCAAGACTCAGGACATTGAGCAGTTTATCCGCCAGCATCAAGGCCAACTTGGCCGCGAGTCACTGCATCAAGCGCCGTTTTGGAATGATGGCCAAGCCAGTTTTTTACGCCAAGCCTATGACCAAGATGCCGATTGGGCAGAACTGGTCGATCAGCTTGATGTATTACTTCGAGGTTAACTTAGCTTCGAGGTTAATCTAGCTTCGAGGTTAACTTAGCTTCGCGGTTAATGCGTTGCGAGCTTAGCAACGTGGATAATTTAGCTGCTCGGTTACATGACCACACATTTACGGTTTGCGTTTTGTAAAGTAGGAAGCCTATGACAAATAAAGTTCAGCTCTATTCTCTCGCCACCCCAAACGGGCAAAAAGTCTCCATCGCGCTGGAAGAGATGGCGCTGGAGTACGACGCGCATACCGTTGATATTCGCCTTGGCGATCAGTTCAGCGAAGAGTTTCTCAGCATTAATCCCAACAACAAAATTCCGGCGATTGTTGACCCAGTAGGCGACCATGGTAAGCCGCTTGCGGTGATGGAATCGGGGGCGATTTTGCTCTATTTAGCCGAAAAAACCGGTAAATTTTTGCCCGCAGAGACGGTGAAAAAAAGCCAAACCTTACAGTGGCTGTGCTGGCAAATCGGCGGCTTCGGCCCTATGGTAGCGCAATACGGCCATTTCAGTTATTACGCGCCAAGCGATGCCGATATTGATTATTCAACCCAACGTTATGCCGAAGAAACGCAGCGTTTGTTGGCCATGTTAGAAAAACATCTCGACGGCAAAATGTTTGTGGTCGGCGATGAGCTGACCATCGCAGATTTCGCGATTTTGCCGTGGATAGTGTGTTTGGATAACTGTTATCAAGCGACCCAAGCGCTCAAGCTCGATCAATACACAGAAATCACTCGTTGGGCGCAAGGAATGTTGACTCGGCCAGCAGTGGTGCGCGGCATGCAAGTGTGCGCACTGGAATAGCTTAGGGCGAGTTGAGCCGTATTCGTGGACACATTCGTGAACACAAAACATGATGGAAGCCACTGTAACGTGGCTTTTTATTTGTCTAGCGATTAAGAATAATGTCATTATCAATGGCTAACACTTTGATTTAAGGACGATATGCACGCCTTGTTATTGACGCTGACCGCGATGTTGGCCTTTGCTGGTAATTCAATTATTAACCGTCTTGCGTTAGCGCAAGGGGCGATTGATGCGGGCAGTTTTAGCGTAATTCGCCTAGTTTCAGGTGCTTTGTGCCTTGCTGTGATTTATCAGCTTAAGTCGCGACGCCAACTTAAAGACAAGGCTTGGCATTTCGGTAGCGAGCGCCGCGGCCTGTTTGCTCGCTTGCCTGCGCTACCCGATACTCTGCGCTTTGCATTGCCTTTGCTTGGTTATGCGCTGTGCTTTTCGTTTGCTTATCTTAAGCTTGCCGCCGGTAGTGGCGCGCTGATTTTATTTGCCACTGTGCAGTTATCGCTGCTGCTGTTTCATCTGCTTAGCGGTCAACGCATGAATTTGATTGAATGGCTCGGTGTGGGGATTGCGCTGAGCGGCTTTGTCAGTCTGCTGCTGCCCGCCGCGACCCGTCCAGATCTGTTTTCTGCGGGGTTAATGATGCTCGCCGGATTGTGCTGGGCGTTGTTTACTTTGGCGGGTAAAAAAGCGGGGCAACCGCTGCGCGCAACGTATCTTGGTTTTGTTGGCGCAGCGGTACTAGTGCTATTAGTCAGCCCATTTATTATCGACACTCAACAGGTCACTTGGGCGGGAATTGGTTGGGCGGTGCTATCTGGCGTGGTGGCATCGGCGCTGGGTTATGTGATTTGGTATCAAGCGCTGGCACATCTCAGTATGCTCAAAGCATCGATTGTGCAATTGTCGGTGCCGGTGCTGTCTGTGATGGGTGGTTTAATTTGGCTTAGAGAGCCGATTACTTGGCCACTGGTGATATCCAGCGCTTTAGTGCTCGGTGGCATCGCGCTGGTGTTTACAGCGCGCAGTCAATAACTCTTTATTAAGCACTATCTATTTAGGCAATATCCGTCGAGACAATAGCCATTGAGGCATTAACCGTTGATACATTAGCTGTTGAGGCGACAATCGTTGCGGCAATAAGCGTTCAGGCAATCGTTATTCATGGCAGCCATCAATGACGGACAAGTCGCGCCATATCGATACACAGCAAGGAGTAACACAATGCAGCAACACACCCCTAATTCAAATCTCGCGGCCCCTGTGGTGCTTATCACGGGTGGGGGGCGCGGTATCGGCGCGGCGAGTGCCAAACGTTTTGCCAAAGCGGGTTATCAAGTGGTGGTGAACTACTTAAGCAATCATCAAGCGGCACAAGCTTTGAAGCAAGAGATTGAAGCGCTCGGTACAAGCTGCATGACGGTCGCGGCCGATGTGTCCAACGAACAACAAGTTTCTAATATGTTTGCCGAGATAAAACAGCAATTTGGCGCACTGGATGTGTTGGTGAACAACGCCGGTATTTTAGAAACCCAAAGCCGAATGGATGATATCAGTGTTGAGCGATTTGAGCGCATTTTGCGAACGAATGTGATTAGCTGCTTTTTGTGCGCCAAGGCGGCGGTTAAGCAGATGTCGACCCGCTATGGCGGCAACGGTGGTGCGATAGTGAATGTTTCATCGGGGGCTGCGAAATCTGGTTCGCCCAACGAATATGTCGATTACGCGGCGTCCAAAGGTGCAATGGATAGCCTAACGCGCGGCTTGGCACTTGAAGTGGCGAATGAAGGCGTGCGGGTTAATGGCGTGCGCCCCGGGCTTATCTACACCGAAATGCACGCCAGTGGCGGCGAGCCTTTACGAGTGCAACGTTTGCAAAGCAAAATTCCGCTGCAGCGCGGCGGTGAGGCCGAAGAAGTGGCGGAAGCGATATTTTGGTTGGCTTCAAATCAGTCTTCTTTTGTGACGGGAACTTTTATTGATACCACTGGCGGCTTATAACTTGGCTGAGAACATGTATTTTTAGCACCAATTCGTTATTGCAGACCGATGATATTCAAAGTGACAAAGCTCGCCATTTAGCGAGCTTTGTCGTTTTTTATTTTTGTAAGTGTTAGCCGTCACTGACATTGTTAACGGTACGGCGTTAACGAAAATCGGAAGGAGAACGCGAAGTAAAACGTTTAAATTTGGTGCTGAAATAATTACTGTCTTTATAACCAACGTGAAAAGCGATATCGGTTATCGACATTTCTGAGTAGTGTAATAAGTCCATTGCTTTATTTATTCTGACGCGATGAATGTAATTATTAAATGACAGGTTAGTGACCTGTTTTATTTTACGACTTAATGTTCGCGAAGAAATATTAAAGCGCTCAGAAATATCCCCAACATGAAATTCTTGTTGGTAGTTTATCTGAATCCAATCGATAATTTTTAAAATGCAGTTATCTTGCTCATCATTCGATTGAGCTGTAAGCCGTCCGCGAGAGATCTCCACCACCAGTTGTTGAAACAGCGCTTCACTCATCAAGCGCGATTCGAGCGTATCCAGTTGGGATTCTTGTTGTAGTTGATCCACTAACAGGTTGACTCGTTTCATATTTTCAGAAGCCACATACCAACTGTTATTTTGTTCGTCGTCTCTAGGCAGAAGGTGTTTGAGCAGCGGCGAATAAGATAACTTTGTTTTTTTAAATAACACATTAGTCAGGTATAGGTTGTCGACTTCCTCTAGTAGGTGGCGATCTCTCGGCGAGACGTAACAGATATAATTTTGCGACAAATTCGTTGGAACATTATTCATCACATGTTGCCCGGCCCCTTTTGTCACTATCATCAACTCGTAAAAGTCGTGTGAATGCTCAGGATAATTTTCCTGAGGAGCTCGAACTTCTGTGGAAACGGCAGCGTCGGAATGTTCAAAAAATTCGTCACTGTTAAGTTGAAACATTTTCATTATTATCACTTTCAGACTCGAAGTTAATTTAGCAAATCCCACCCACAAAGCAGTGACCTAAATCATGGAAAATTAGCCGTCTAAATAGAATGTTTATTTCTGTGATCCCAGTATATTTCGGAGTTATGCAACGGGTCCGTTTCTCTCATAAATTGGAAGGTTCTAATGCTGGTAATAAGAAACTTATTGCATTTTAGGGGATATTTAACTTGCAAAGGTTGGTGATTTTTATCGCGATGATTGCGGCAACGTGAAATAACCGTTGCCGCAAAGTAAAAACACAATGTGGAATAACCGCGACTACAAGTTGAAGGTCTCTTTTAATTCCTGCATTGCTTGTTTACTGACGCCTTCAGGAATGTAACCGCTTGCCAAACACATCAAAAACAGTTTGGCGCCTTTATTGGCAACATCGACAAAGTCAAATGCAGTCAGGGCATCGACACCTGTGGCCACCGCACCGTGTTTTTCCCATACTGCCACGTCGTTAACCAGCAACTTATCGCGAGTGCCATCGGCCATAGTTTTGCTGCCCGGCATGCAGTAAGGCACAACGCCAATGCCACGCGGTACAAATGCGCGAACTTCGGGCAACATTTGCCAGCAGGCATGGGTGTAGACATCATCATCGTGGGCGTAATCGCGATGATGTGATAGTGCAATCAACTCCAGTGGATGGGTATGAACCACGCAGCGATCAGGTGCGCCAGCTTTAATCTTCGACATGATGATTTCAACGTGGGAGATAAACTCACTGGTGGGTGCGAAGTTGGGGTTGTTTCGACCGCCCCACAATAAGTGATAGCCTTTCGCCTCATCATCGATACGCAATACGCAGCCCGCAAGCTCAGGGTCTCTGAGCTCACGGATGCGTTCGCCAGTACCTTTTACATAAAAAATGTGCCCAGCGGCATCGGCTGGGAATGCGTCATCGCCGACCATCGACAGGTTCTGATGAGGAAAAGCACTTAGATCGCTTGGTTGCTCACCAAAAATGTCGGTGACATCGACGGAAATATTACCGCCATTGCGTTCAGCCCATTCACGCTGCCATAGGTATTCAGCCACTTCACTGACTTTAGCGATTTCGGTTTTGACGGCATCATTTAATTCAATCGTTTGCATTTTCGTTCCTAATTCGGTTGTTCTGTTGGTTTGCTCGAACACAAGTCAATGCCGCAAATGGGTGCACGCGGGTCATTTGCGGCATGCAAACTAGTTGGCTTCGCGGGTCGCGAGAACGGTTTGCTCGTAATCTTTGACGTCTTTTAGCCATTCCAAGCCAACGGGTACGTCATTGACCATGCAGTAATAGTCCCAAACTGCAGCCCAAGGCATTGAGCGAGTTTCTTCCATCATCGCAAGGCGAGTGGTGTAGTCTCGAGTGTCTTCGGCGTCTTTGAGTTGTTGCTGTGGCTCAAGCATGGCTTTGAGTAGCGCTTTGCGAGTATTGCGAGTACCAATTACCCAGGCAGCGATACGGTTGATTGAGGCATCAAAGAAGTCCAAACCGATATTGACGCGGTCGTACAATTTATGACGCACGATTTCATTGGCGATGGCTTGAGTCTCTTCATCGAGTAGCACCACGTGGTCACTGTCCCAACGAATTGGACGTGTTACGTGCAGTAGGAATTCTTTAACGTACAAGGAGCATGCGCTAATCTTGTCGCTGATGACTTCGGTTGGGTGGAAGTGACCGGCATCGAGGCACAGCAGAATGTTGCGCGAGGTGGCGTAGCCCATGTAGAACTCATTACTACCCACGGTGTAGGCTTCGGCGCCAATACCAAACAATTTACTTTCAACCGCGTCTTTGTGGTAACGCTCGTCAATGGGCTCGGCGATGATTTTATCCAACGAGTCCATTAAGCGTTGACGCGGCGCCAAGCGATCAAACGGCACATCTTTCATGCCATCTGGCACCCAAATGTTCATCACCGAAGGGGTGCCCAGAGCGCGGCCAAACGACTCAGACACTTTGCGACTTGCGATGCAGTGATCGACCCAGAATTGACGAATTTTTTCGTCTGGGTGGGCGAGGGTCATGCCGTCTTCACTGAGGGGATGGGAGAAACACGATGGGTTGAAGTCCAAACCGGTGTCGGTTTTTTTCGCCCATTCGACCCAATTGGTAAAATGTTCCGGTTTGATTTTGTCGCGCGAGACGGGTTGGTCTGATTCTAAATACATCGCGTGCAGGTTGAGGCGTTTTTTACCTGGGATCAGACGAAACGCTTGGTCTAAATCTTGGCGCAATTCTACCGCAGTGCGAGCGCGGCCTGGATAGTTACCGGTCGCTTGAATACCGCCACTGAGCTCTTGGTCGGGATTTTCGAAGCCGCGAACATCGTCCCCTTGCCAGCAGTGTACTGAGATCGGCACTGAGTTCACTTCATTAAGTACGGCGTCGGTGTCGATACCTAATTCGGCGTATTGCTGTTTTGCTAATTCGTAAGCGGTTTGAATGCGTTGTGTTGTAGTCATAGCTGCGAACCTTACTTCGTGAGTGATGCACATCGCTTTTCTTTTGAGCGGCGATAAAGGGTGCTGCTAAGCAAATAGGCTGAAGTTGCGTTTAGGTTGAAGTTTAAGTGACGTCGTCACTTCTGTTGGCTTCAAGCCATGAGTAAAACCGAACTTCGCCATTGGCTTAGCGTTATTGGATGTTCGCTATTGTCTAAATTTGTGCGAGTTTGAGACTTAAAAAAAAAGCCCCAATGGGCGGCGTGCTGTCATTTTTTTCAATATTAAGGTGCGTTGCATCACAGGCTTGAAGATTGGATATTTTCGCCCTGAATGAATGCGCTTTGAAAGCGATGAATAAAAAAACGCCCCGAGAAAGGGCGTTTGAGGACGAGGCAATCTCCATTGCCAAACGTATTGGGCGGAGGTGAATTTAGCGTTTGCGTTCAATCTATATCTATAGATAGGTACGCAAATATTCCGACAAACATAAAATCGCCATCGCTTGACCATAAGGCATTGAGGTCAGTGGAATATTACGATAGTAGTCCAAGTCAGCGCCCATCGCGGTACCAAATGAGACGTTGACCAATTCACCGTCACTGTTGATAAATTCACTCAGCAGTGCATCGACCGCTTTATGGGCCAGTGGCGCGTAGCTTTCATCGATATAACGCTTACGCACCGCTTTGAGAATGCCATAGGCAAACCCGGCGGTGGCCGACGCTTCAACGTAGGAGCTTTCATCATCGAGCAGTGTGCACCACAAGCCGTTGGCTTGTTGGTATTTTGCTAGTACTTCGACTTGACGCTGCAAGATATGAATGAGGTGGCGGCGAAAGGCGTCGTGCTCAGGTAAATCGAGCAGTTCCAGAAAATCAGGAATGACGATCGTCACCCAACTGTTGCCACGCGCCCAACGGGCGTTAGCAAAGTTGTGGTTACCATCAAAGGTCCAGCCGTGATACCAAGCGCCGCTTTGGCGGTCAGTAAGGTACTGAATATGAGTGAGGAACTGGTACTTGGCTTCTTCGACATATTCGGGCTTATTGAGCAGCAGGCCGATTTTGGTCAGCGGCATCACGCTCATCATCAGAGTGTCATCCCACATTTGCTCGGTGTTTTCGCTGTTGTAAACGATGTGCTGAATCCCACCGCTTTGAGTTCGCGGCATTTGATACATCACATATTCGGCCCAAGTTTCTAAGTACGGCAATAGCGATTGGTCACCGGTTTCTTCATAGCGATAGGCGAGAGTCAGAAACGGGCACACAGTATTGACGTTTTTGGTGGCTTGCTCCTCGGCGAACCTATCTTCAAACCATTCGTCAATGATGTTGAGTACGTTTAAATCGTTGGTTTGTTGGTAGTATTTATACATTCCATACAGGCCAATGCCATGGGTCCACTCCCAGCCAGCCCAGCCTTTGGTGTCTATGGTGCGGCCATCGTCAAGGTGCAATAAAAACTCGCCAGTGTGATCGGTAATGTTGATTAGGTTATTGATCAACTTAGTGATTTTATCCACCACTTGGGTACGCGAATGCGGACGTTCGACACGACGAAGTAGGGCGCTGTGTTTTACGGGAAAAACTTGCATAATCATCCTCAGACTCAATTACATCACACCAAGAAGTCTTGGTAGAAATAGGGTTAATTCAGGTAGATAAGTAATCGCAATCAATACCAGTATGATCGCGGAATAAAACGGTAATAACGGCTTGATGAGCTGCTCAACTTTGACTTGGCCGACACTCGCACCAACATACAAACCACTGCCAACTGGCGGTGTAATGGTGCCAATCGCAAGGTTGTAAACCATCAAAATGCCAAAATGGACCGGGTCAACGCCGACTTTTTGCACAATTGGCAGCAAAATTGGCGTGAAGATTAAAATCGCCGGGCCAATGTCCATAAACGCGCCAACCACCAGCATAAACAGCGTGATGACAAGCATGATCACCGCTGGGCTATCGGAGATGCCAAGAATCATCTGGCTGAGCGCATTGGGAATCCCGGTCATTGACATCGCAAATGACATCGCCGATGAAGTGGCGAGCAAAAACATGATCACGCCCGTCATGACAAAGGTCTGGATCAGGATTTTAGGCAGTTGACTCCAACTCAAAGACTTGTAGAGAAATACGGTCAAAAACACTGTATACACTACCGCGACTGCTGACGCTTCGATGGCGGTGAAAATACCTTGCACAATGCCGCCAACAATAATAACGATCAGCATCAAACTCGGCGCCGCGTCTTTGAATACTCGCCAAGCCATGCCTTTTTGCAACGTAAAAAAGTTGCTGTAGTTACGACGTTTGGCGACGACGTAAGTCACCAACATGCAGCCAATACCCCACAGACTCCCGGCAACAAAACCGCCCGCAAACAGCGCCGCGATTGAGGTGCCGCCACTGGCTAAGGCGTACAAGATGAACGCAGTGGTCGGTGGAATAAGCATGCCGGTTGGCGCCGATGCGATGTTGACCGCGGAAGCAAAACTGCGGCTATAGCCCTCTTTGGCGCTCATTGGAATCATCACCCCGCCAATGGAGGTCGAGGCGGCAATCGCAGAGCCCGATACCGCGCCAAACATCATGTTGCCGGCAATATTGGTGTATGACAGTGACCCCGGAACACGCCCAGTAAACAACTTGGCAAAATTCACTAGCCGAGTTGCAATGCCGCCGTTATTCATGATCACGCCAGAGAGAATAAAAAACGGCACCGCGAGCAGAGCAAAACTATCTAAACTGGAAAACATTTTCTGTGCAGTGGTAAACATTGCGATGTCAAAGGGCAAGACCAACATCACAGTACTGCCAGAGGCAATCACGATACACAAACCTATCGGTGTACCAAGTGCCAGCAAGATGACGAAAATGCCCACCAACATACTGGCAGCAAGAATTGGATCAACCATGGTGCTTATCTCCTGCAAGTTGAGGCTGCTCGTCATGCTGGGTGGCCTCGGCACGCTCTTTGAGTAAGTCGACGATATTGAGCAGGCAGTAAATAATGGTCAGAATCCCCGATAGTGGCAGGGCGTAATAGACTTTGCCCATCGACAGTTTGAGCACTGGAGATATCTGCATCATGGCGTTGTTAGAGACTTTCATGCCGCCAATGATCAAGATATAAATCGAGAAAAAAATGAATACCGCTTGGATGACGATATTCCAGTAAGTAGTTAATTTAGCGGGGCATTTGTCGAGAAACAGGGTTAAGCTGATGTGCTCACGTTTGCCCGCGACATAGGCCAGGCCAATCACAGAGATCCATACCAAAGAAAAGCGCAGCAGCTCTTCTGAAAAGGTGCTTGGGGAGTTAAATAAATATCGGCTGATCACTTGCCAGCATGCAACGCACACCATGATCACACTCAGCGTGCAGGCAAAGACCTCGATGGTCTTATCCAGCCACCATCTTAATTTTTTCATACCAACCTCGAAACGAGTAACAGGTGGCGCCATGGTTGGCGCCGCCTTAAGCGTGATTACTGACTAACCGCAACGATCTTTTTGTACAGAGCATTCACTTCAGGTTTGCTCTCAAGCTTGTCGTAAATGGGTTGCACCGCTTGTTTAAACGGCGTTTGGTCGATGTCGTAGAACTTGACGCCAAATTGGTCTTTAGCGAGCTGGCGAGTTTTCTCCATCTCTTGTTTCCAGGCTTTTTTCTCAACTTCGACCGACTCTTGAATGGCTTGATTAAGCGCGGCGAATTGGTCTGGGGTCAGTTTGCTTTGAGTTAAGTTACTCATAATCACGATGTCGGGAATTCGGGTGTGCATGTCGTAGGTGTAGTATTTTGCCACTTCACCGTGGCGCGCGATGGTCAACACAAATTCGTTGTTTTCCGCCCCGTCAAGAATGCCTTGTTGCAGCGAGGTATAGACTTCCGCTTGGCTCATGGCAATCGGAGAGGCGCCAAGTAACTTCATGGTATCGATGGCGGTTTCGCTTTGCATCACGCGAATTTTTTTGCCTTTCAGGTCGCTGAGTTTTTCCACTGGCCCTTTGGCCATGTAGAAGTTTCTCGCACCAGAGTCATACCAAGCGACGCCTGTGAAACCTTGTGCGGCGGTTGACTGATACACCGGTGTCATCACCTCAGGATTGTCCATCACTTGGTAGAAGTTTTGTTCTGAATCGAATAAGTAGGGCAGTGAAAATACGCCATACAAAGGTGAAAAGCTTTCTAGTAGACCGGATGAAACTTTCGTGAGGTCGATGGCGCCGACTTGCGTCATTTCCACCAGCTCGCGCTCGCCGCCAAGCTGGCTATCAGGAAAATATTGAATTTCCACTTCGCCTTGAGTTTTGGTTTTGACCGCCTCGCCAATGTAAGCCAGGGCATCTTTGACCGGTTGGCTATTTTCGGCATAAGCGAGTTTCAAAACGGTTTTTGCGTGTGCGGTTGATAATGTTGGCAGAACCAAAATTGAAGCCATTAACAGCTTCAGTGGCATACGGAGTGTAGACATAGTCCCTCCACGTAGGGGTTTGTTATTTATCGTGATAATGGAGTGCAGACGACGATTATTAGTTTTATGTGTCGAGTGCGTTTTGATGTTCTAGCGAGGACTATGTTGCCTTGGCAGGAAAACTTGCACCTTTGAAATTCCGCCATCAAAGAGGGAAGGATGACTGATTTCTTGGTAAGCGCGGATGCGAATCACAAATATAAATTTTGCTTTGTCTATGTCAAAAATGGACTATTTTTTGCCATTTTTAATCATTCTCAAGCGGCAAATGGGCTTTGGGCATAAAAAAAGCCAAGTGGCATAAAGGCACTTGGCTTGAAAGGGGGGGATGTTATCAGGGCTAATTAAGCCGCAGTTTTAAACTTGGCGAGAAAATCCGCTTTACGTTGATTGAAGCGATCAACTAAATCGTCAACTGCATCTTGCTCATAAGGTTTCAAACCGGTGGCAATCATACGTTTGCTGCCCGTGCCGACCACTTCATCGCCTTCTTTAAAGGCAAAGTTCATGGTCACGACGCCACGTTTGCCGTCAACATTGAAGGTAGCATCAGTAAACACTACTTCAGGTTTGTGCAGGTCAAGACGAGAGAATTCGACTTCCATGCTTTCATAGATAACCAAAGGACGCTGGCAATTGATCATCGCCTGTTGCTGCTCCATCAGTGGCACCATGATGTGTGGAAAGTTCATGCCAGAAAACTGTACGTAGTTGGTCACCACGTGCTCAATAAATTCGGCATCATGGCTGACATCGCCTTGGCGAGACATATGCAAATATTCTTTGCCGTTGCCGTCAACCACAGCGGCTTCTTTGTCACATTTCTGCTCAATATTCAGCGCAATACCATCGCCAACCATACCCGCGAAATCGAAGCGCATTTTTTGGCTGATCCCTTGCTGTTTAAGCAGTACCGCGAAAAGCAGGTCACCAGGGACGCAGAAGCGTTTGCTATCTTCGTCATGAATAGGGTTGAAGTCGCCGGCGACTTTTTTAGCGAAGTGACTCGCCTGTTCACGAGTGAACTGGAATTGATGATCTGAACAAGAAAAATAAGGTGATAGAAACATAATTGACACTAAGTAACCAAAACTGCAGAGCAGTATATACAAACTTTTGCTGTTAAATGGTCTATCCAGATGGTGTTTCTTAACTTTAGTTGGATAAAGCGTGACCTTCAGCGAGAGTTCTTGATGCGAAACTTTGATTTTAGAGGGATTTGCACAGCGTGGCTGTCTTAATGTTTAGAATGACCTCAATTCAAGGTGAAGCGGTTTTATCGCATTGAATTGCCAAGTATTTGCTCACTAAGCCGCCGTCGCGACTTAGCGTTTGGCTGGTGGCCGTTCGACACGGCTCATCGAGGTTATTTGGTTTTTGCCATTCGATGCCATTTGAGCGGACCGTTGGTTTCAAAATCGTTGGCGGCTTTGCACTCCATATAGTAGTCACCGACTTGGATAATGGCGCCAAAGGAATAGGCGTGATTGTCATAGTAACAGACGCGCTCACCGAGTGTATCGGCATCTAAGGTGACCACTGGAGCAGCATTTACATGGGACACTTGGGCTTGCACCGAGCAAGCGCCGAGCGCGGCGAGTAAAAAAGCGAAACGAAGCATAGCAATATCCTCATAGCGAAGTTGGCGCATATTTACGCTCATAACGCGGCAGCATACTTTGATTGCCCAGCAGTCCACCTTGATGAATGTACACCAGCTGGCGGTCTGAGTGATGACTGAGCCACGCCTCTAGGCATTGCCACATCATCGGGTCGTAGAGCAAATCAAACTCGACTTGAGTTTGGTTAAGTAACGCTTGCCAGATCTCATAATCTTGACGATAGAGCTTACCGAAGTGATGTTTATTATCCAGCTCAAGAATGTGAGGATGTGATTTTTCGCCAAGCGATTGAAATTGATCGCGTAAATACCCTTCGCCGCCAACACAAGGGCAGGTGATGACCTCAATATCATAGTTAGCGAGCGCTTTATGCAGATACAGCGCCGTGGTGCCGGTGCCTGAAGGCAGGGCGACCACGTAACGTTTTGTACCGGTCGCACCGAGTTGAGTAACGAGCTCATCGGCCAGTTGTTTTACACCATATTCTGCCCATTGAAATCGCCCGCCTTCTGGCACGCACAAGCAATTGGCCGCCGGTTTTCGCACCTGTTGAATGTAGTCTTCGCAATTATCGACGCCAGTTTCAATGATGTTGGCGCCAAGCTTTAGCGCGCCGCCATAGTTCCCGGTAGGTTTGGCTTTTAACCAGCTTGGAATTCGAGTGACATAAAATTCGCATTGCCAGCCTTTGAGTTTGGCCAACGCCGCTAGTGAATAAAGCGAGTTGGCCTGCGCGCTGCCATAACCAATTAGGGTATCGATGTTGGCAAACTCGTGGTTAAGCAACCAAGCAAACTTACGCGCCTTATTACCACTGAATTCAGGATGTAACTGATCATCGCGTTTGAGCAGAAATTGGCGGCCATTAAAGGTGTGCTGAGTGATTGGGCTATGGGCAAGTTTCATCGGCAATAAAAGTGTGGCTATTGATTTAGGCTTGGCTATTAAAAGCGAGGACAGCGTGAATAGCAATGGGCGAGCAAATGCTAACTGGCTGTCGATAGCGACGGATAGGCAAAATAAGGGCAAAAAAAAGCCCGAATAAAAGGTTCGGGCGTATACAAACATAGGAGTTAATAAAGAAAAAAGCAGCGCAAATAAACAAGTAGTCACGTTGGGAATTCAAAAATTGACGGCCTCTAAACTCTCAATGCTCTGCCGACTACATAAAGTCAGACCGAGGCTTTACCAAACAGTTCCCTGCTAAAGCTAAAAAATTGAAAAAATTTTTTCTTTCAGCCTAAACCAATCAAACAAAACGGGATTTTATGCTGGTCTGACCAATGTTGATTTTTGTGATGTTAACTGGTTGTTAATTAAATGTGTCGATTGTATATTTCAAACATGCGTTTGATACGGGTGATTGAGATGGTAGTAAGAAATCGCACCAAAGACAGAATATTAGATGTGGCCGAAGGGCTGTTTGCTGAGCACGGTTTCAATGATACCTCGCTGCGGGTGATTACTAGCAAAGCGGGAGTGAATCTGGCATCGGTCAATTATCACTTTGGCGATAAGAAAACCTTAGTGCGCGCGGTGCTAAATCGTTATCTCGAAGCGTTTATGCCCGCCATGCAAGATGCCTTGATTACCCTAAACTTAAATCAGGATTACACCATGGCGGATGTGTTTGAATCATTGCGCGCGCCGCTGCGCTCTTTGAATCAAGTGCGCCCAAATGGCACCAGCCGGTTTATGTCGCTAATTGGCCGCGGTTATACCGATGTACAAGGGCATCTGCGCTGGTTTATTACCACGCGGTATCAAGAAACCTTAACTCTGTTTGTTGAATCGGTGATGAAGGCCAACCCTAACTTAACGGAAGAAACTCTGTTCTGGCGGCTGCATTTCACGCTCGGAACCTGTGTTTTTACCATGGCATCGAGTCAAGCGTTGTCGGAAATCGCCCAGAGTAACTATGGTCACGAAGTCGAACTCAAAGCGGTTGTTGACCAGCTGATCGTCTATTTAGCCGCTGGCGTCGGCGCGAAATAGAACACCAAAACACCATAATAAAAACAAACGTTACCTACAAAATAGTGAACAAAAGGATCTGAACATGAGCTCTCTAAGAAGAAAATGGGTCAGTGACCCGGCTTTCAAATTGTTTAAGAAAGTCTTACCGCCATTATCCAGCACCGAAAAAGAAGCCATGGAGGCGGGCAGCGTATGGTGGGACGGAGAGCTGTTTTCCGGTTCGCCAGATTTTCAAAAACTCCACCACTATCCAAAGCCAACGCTCAGCGCTGAAGAGCAAGATTTTATCGACAATCAGCTAGAAACCCTGCTGGCGATGCTCGATGATCACAAGATCATCAAACACGACCGCGACTTACCAAAAGAAGTCTGGGATTACCTGCGTAAAGAACGCTTCTTCTCGCTGATTATCTCCAAAGAGTACGGTGGCCGCGCGTTTTCATCACTGGCGAACTCAACCATAGTGACGCGAATTGCAACGCGCAGTATCAGCACTGCAGTAACGGTCATGGTGCCAAACTCATTAGGCCCAGGCGAGTTATTAACCCACTATGGCACACAAGAGCAAAAAGACTACTGGCTGCCGCGCCTTGCTGATGGTACTGACATTCCTTGTTTCGCGTTAACAGGCCCAGAGGCGGGCTCCGATGCCGGCGGTATTCCTGACCAAGGCGTGGTTTGCTACGGTGAATATCAAGGCAAGCAAGTCTTAGGCGTACGTTTGAATTGGAACAAACGCTACATCACCTTAGCGCCAGTTGCGACAGTGCTAGGGCTGGCATTTAAAATGTACGATCCAGAAGGGCTGCTGGGTGACAAATCGGAACTGGGTATTACCTGTGCGCTGATTCCGGCCGAGCACCCCGGGGTCGAGATTGGCGAGCGCCACGACCCACTTGGCCTTGCCTTTATGAATGGTCCAACTCGTGGCCAAGATGTGTTTATTCCAATGGATTGGCTGATTGGCGGCGCAGACTACGCCGGTAAAGGTTGGCGTATGCTGGTGGAATGCCTCTCTGCCGGGCGCGGAATTTCGCTGCCAGCGCTTGGCACTGCGATTGGTCATCTAACCGCACGCACCACGGGCGCTTATGCCTATGTGCGTAAACAATTTGGTATGTCGATCGGCAAATTTGAAGGGGTGGCAGAAGCCCTTGGCCGTATTGGCGGCATGACATACTTGCTTGAAGCTTCGCGCACCCTGACCACCACCGCTTTGGATATGAAAGAAAAACCGGGCATTGTCACTGCGATTGCTAAGTATCATATGACGGAAATCGCGCGCGGAATCCTCAATGATTCGATGGACATTCACTCGGGGCGTGCGATTCAAGATGGACCGATGAACTACCTTGCGACGCATTACCTAGGGATTCCGGTTGCCATTACCGTTGAAGGTGCCAATATTCTTACCCGAAACTTGATGATCTTCGGCCAAGGTGCAACACGCTGTCATCCGTATGTCCTTAAAGAGATGGAAGCTGCGGCTAACCCTGATGAGCAGCAAGGGGCAAAAGAGTTTGACCAGCTATTGTTCAAACACATCAAACATGCAACCAAGAATACCTTCGGCGCGTTTAGCGCGGCGTTGACTGGTTCGACGTTTATTCACGCTGACATGAGTGGCCCGACCAAACCTTATTACAAGGATTTGACCCGTTTAAGCCGCGCTCTTGCTGTAAGCGCAGATTTTGCCATGCTGACGCTTGGCGGTGACCTTAAGCGTAAAGAGATGATTTCAGCACGATTAGGCGATGGCTTAAGCTTCTTGTATATGGCCTCGGCGGTGCTGAAAAAATATGAAGATGAAGGACGTCAGCAACAGGATTTGGACTATGTTCACTACGCAGTGCAATACTGTTTTCATCACGCCGCCAAATCGCTGGCTCAAGCCTATAGCAACTATCCGATTAAATCGGTAGGTCGCCTGCTAAAAGGATTGGTTTTCCCTCTGGGCAATCGATTCCAAGCACCAAGTGATGATTTAACGGTGCGATTGGCGGAAAGCTTGATGACACCTGGTGCGCATCGTGACCGTTTAACTAAGCTGTGTTACATCGGCAAGCAATCTGATGACAGCGTCGGTTTGATGGAACAAGCGTTCTTGGCGATGTACAGCGTCAAACCACTGGAGCGTAAACTGCAGCGCGGTGTTAAAGAGGGCAAAGTTGCACGCAAAGGTGCCTTAACTGAGCGTCTTGAACAAGCGCTACAAGCGGAAGTGTTAACTCAAGAAGAAGTGCAACGTATCGTGGCGGCGGACAAATTGCGTTATCAGGCGATTCAAGTTGACCACTTTAGCCACGACTTTAGCGAGGTTCGAACCACACAATCTGCAAAAAAGCCTAAGCTCGATAATGTCGCTTGAGCATTTTATGCACTACGCTATAAGGCACCTCTGTGAGGTGCCTTCCTATTTTTAGGGGGTTTAGGCTAAAAGAGATCCAACCACTGGATAATTAGCCCTGTTTTTGGAGAAATTTGATGAGATTTCGGGATGAAACTTTTATCCTAGCAAGGTTATTTAAAGGAAGTTGAATATGATCATCAAACCTAGAATTCGTGGATTTATCTGTACCACAACACATCCTGTCGGCTGTGAAGCGAACGTAAAAGAACAAATTGCTTATACAAAAGCGCAAGGCCCAATCAAAAACGCGCCAAAACGTGTTTTAGTTGTGGGTGCTTCAAGTGGCTACGGTTTATCTTCCCGTATCGCAGCAGCATTTGGTGGTGGCGCTTCAACCATCGGTGTGTTCTTTGAAAAAGAAGGCACTGAGAAAAAACCGGGTACCGCTGGTTTTTATAATGCGGCTGCTTTTGAAAAATTGGCGCACGAAGAAGGTCTTTACGCAAAGAGCCTTAACGGTGATGCTTTTTCAAATGAAGCAAAACAAAAAACTATTGAGCTTATCAAGCAAGATTTAGGTCAAATTGATATGGTGGTTTACTCACTGGCTTCTCCAGTACGTAAGCTTCCAGGAACTGATGAGCTAGTACGTTCTTCACTTAAGCCAATTGGCGAGACGTACACTTCTACTGCGGTTGATACCAACAAAGACACCCTTATCGAAGCGAGTATTGAACCAGCTACTGAGCAAGAAATTGCGGATACAGTGACTGTTATGGGTGGTCAAGATTGGGAACTGTGGATTAACGCACTTTCTGATGCTGGTGTATTAGCAGAAGGTTGTAAGACCGTTGCTTACAGCTACATCGGTACTGAGTTGACTTGGCCAATCTACTGGGACGGCGCTCTAGGCCGAGCCAAAATGGATTTAGACCGTGCAGCAGCAGAGCTTAACGATAAACTGTCTGCTCTTGGTGGCACTGCAAACGTTGCGGTATTGAAATCAGTCGTGACCCAAGCCAGTTCAGCGATTCCTGTTATGCCACTCTACATCGCGATGGTATTTAAGAAAATGCGCGAAGAGGGTATTCACGAAGGTTGTATGGAACAGATCTTCCGTATGTTTAGCCAACGTTTGTACAAAGAAGACGGCAGCGCGCCAGAAGTGGACAGCGAAAACCGTCTACGTTTGGATGACTGGGAACTTCGTGAAGACGTTCAGCAGCACTGTCGCGAGTTGTGGCCACAAATCACCACTGAAAACTTGAAAGAACTGACTGACTACGTGGAATACAAAGAAGAGTTCCTCAAGTTGTTCGGTTTTGGCGTTGACGGTGTGGATTACGACGCTGACGTTAACCCAGCAGTAGAGACAGATTTCATCGAAATCTAATCCGTATCAGGTAAATCTTTCGTTAGTAAAAAGGCGCTCAAACAGCGCCTTTTTTGTGGGCGCGAATTCTTTATCGACGCTCTAGTAATCTAGTAAAAATAAAAAAGCCGAAGCTCGGCTTCGGCTTTTTACATCGAAGGGTTTTAGCTGAGGATGATTAAAATCGTCCCCGCCAGCGTCATCAGAATGTTGGCAATCGCGTAAGTACCGGCATAGCCAAGAGCTGGAATTGCCGATTTGGCGTAGTCATTGACGACATCCATCGCAGGCGCACAAGTTCGCGCGCCGATAATAGCACCAAATAGCAGGGCGCGGTTCATCTTAAATAGGTAAGCGCCAACTAAGTAAGCAATCACCACGGGCACGACGCTGACCAAGAACGCAAGGCCGATCACTTGTGGGCCGACTTGAGATAAATGCTCAAACATCTTACCACCGGCGCTAAGACCTATGCCGACCATAAAGAACATCAAGCCCAAGTCTTTGACCATATTCAACGCCCCTTGCGGTACATAGCCGAAAGTGGGGTGGTTGGCGCGCAAAAAGCCGAGCGTAATACCCGACAGCAATAAGCCGACCGCATTACCTAAGCCAAACGACACTTGGCCAAAGGTCATGGTGACTAAGCCAAATAGAATGCCCAAAATAAAGAAGCTGCAAAATGCCAGTAAGTCGGCCATTTGACTGTGGATCGAGATGAAACCGATTTTCTCAGCCAGACCATGCACGCGGCTCTTTTCTCCGCTGACTTGCAGGACATCGCCTTTCGCCAGCACGATATCAAGATCCATGGGCATCTCAATCTGAGCACGCACCACGCGGTTAAGGAAACAGCCAAATTCAGACAAATTCAGATCAGAAAGGCGTTTGCCGGCTATTGAGTCACTTTTTACCACGATCTCTTCTTCGGCGATGCGCAGATCAAGCAAGTTGCGGTCAAATACCTCTTTACCGTTACGAAAGCTTGAATCGAGCCGAGCATGGCTATCGGGAAAACCGACTAGGGCAATTTCGTCACCTTCTTGCAAAATCGCATCGCCATCTGGGTGGGCTAAAATGCCGTGGCGACGGATACGCTCGATGTAACAGCCGGTTTGGTGATAAAGGCCTAATTCACGAAGGTTGCGGCCATCTATCCACTCAATCAGTTCTGGTCCAACTCGATAAGCACGGATAATCGGCAGGTAGACTTTACGTTGCCCTGAACTACCAAGGCCGCGTTCTTGCGCGATTTGCTGGGCGGAATCAGAAAGGTTTTGTTTTTGGATTTTTGGCAGCAATTTCGCGAACATGATCATGCTGATAAGTCCGACTAAATAGGACATCGCATAACCTACCGAGAGGTTTTCTAGCACCGCACTGAATTCCATGTTGCGTGGAATGGTTGCCAGTCCAGAGTTGAGCGCATCTTGCGCGCCAACCAGAACTGGGGTCGCGGTTAATGCGCCAGCCATCATCCCTGCGGAAAGGCCGAAATCTAACCCCATGTAATGACTTAAAAAGTAGGTGATAAACAGAGCGGTGCTCAGCACAATCATACTGAGTAAGAAGTAATGTTTACCATCGCGAAAGAAGATACCAAAGAAGTTTGGCCCAGCTTCGATGCCGACACAGTAGATAAACAGCATGAAGCCAATGGTTAACGCATCCGCGTTAAACGTAAAGCCTAAGTGCCCCATAACCAAAGAGGTTAACAGCACGCCAATGGAGTTGCCCAGTTGGAAATTGCCAAAGCGAATTTTGCCAATTGCTAAGCCAATAGCCAGAACAACGAAAATGAGAAGGATCGGATTTTGTTCAAGCAAGAGTACGACGTCGATATTCACGGCTAATCAGTTTTTTATGCCAAGGAAATGGTGTTGGTGTGGGAATTGTAGCTGAATACGGCGAAATTATAAGTAAAATATTTTATATTTTTTCTATTAATTTATTTAATAGTAAACATAAAAAAGCCGCTGTCTCAGCGGCTTTTTTACATCGGTTCAAATTAATCGAACAGACCCAAATTTTCTTTTGCGTACGCTTCAAAATCGTCACATCCGCCGATGTGTTGTTGGTCGATGAAAATTTGTGGCACAGTTTCCACTGGCTTACCAACAGTCTTCTCAAGATCTGCTTTCGAGATGCCTTCTTCGTGGATATCGACATAACGATAATTGAAGTCATCGCGTTTTGCTTTCAGTGTTTCTGCGTGCTCTTTTGCACGAACACAGTATGGGCAAGCAGGGCGACCAAAAATAACAACGAACATAGACTTTCTCCTTTATATTGTTATTTAGAACTATGCCTCAACTGATTTTGAAAATAAAGCGACAAATACCAGTTGTTTTGATAGGTAAAACTTATTGAATGTTTTTTACCTTTTTTGTTCAAATAATGTGCGCTAAGGTAGGGTTTAACGCGGAAAGTTGCCGGCTTGTTGGCTAATGTCGTGTTCTTTGCACTGGGTCAAATACCCAAGCCAAATCTGTAGGCAATCTGAATGGAGGCGAATGACTATGGTGAGCGGAAGGGATGATGTTTGATTTTATGACCGCAACGCGGGTGATCTTTGGTCAAGACGCATTGGCGTCTTCGTTATCTGTCATCAATCGATACGGTTACAGTGCGTTGTTAGTGACGGATAAGCACAACCAAACCGACAATATTGTGTGCGATTATCTGCACAATCAGCATTTTCGATATCAACATTTGGTTGTGTCGGGCGAACCTTATATCACTATGGTTGAGGAGGCGGCGATTGAGGCGCGAAAATTCGCCCCGGATATGGTTATCGCTATGGGTGGCGGCAGCGCCCTTGATATGGCAAAAGCCCTTGCGGCGATCATTCCCAATAAAGGCAATGTGTATGACTACGTCGAAGTGGTCGGGCGCAGTGTTCCCCTAAAAGCCAAACCTTTACCGTTTATTGCTATACCCACCACCGCTGGTACCGGTTCAGAAGTGACTCATAAAGCGGTGCTTAAATCTGGTCAAGACCGAATCAAAGTGAGTTTACGCAGCGGTGATATGCTCGCAGACGTTGCCATTGTCGACCCCACACTCACTTACGGCACATCGCCAGCTTTATCGGCCCGCGGCGCGATGCATGCTTTTACCCATTTAATGGAAGCGTATGTGTGCAGTGAGCCAAACCCATTGACCGATATGATTTGCGAAGAGGGGCTGCGTCGAGTCAGTCGCTCGATTATTTCTGGTTGCCTGCGAGATGAACCTCAAGCCCGAGAAGACTTATCCTTTGCGGCGATGCTTGGTGGCATGGCGAGCACCAATGCCTATCTCGGTGCGGCGCACGGTTTAGCCGCATCGTTAGCCGGGAAAATGAACGCGCCTCATAGCATCATCACCGCACGTCTTGCGCCATTTGTGATGGATGAAAATATTAAAGTCGCGCAGCTTGAAGGCAAACTCAACGTGCTAAAGCGCTATCAAACTATGGCGCGGATTCTCACCAATCACAACGATGCTCATATGAGCGATGGCATCGCTTGGGTAAAAATGATTTTGGAGCAGTTAAGTATTCCTGCGCTTAGTCAGTTTGGGGTCTGTCGCACACCGTTTGATCAAGTGGTGGAAGGGGCGATGAAGTCGATATCGATTAAAGGCAATCCATTACCATTAACTAAAGCGCGCTTGACGTTTATCTTAGACCAAGTGTGCAGTTGTCAGCATGATCAGCTGCTTAATGGTGTCGAAGAGCGCCAAGACGCGAGCTACACTTTGGTGGATGATCGGGAAACCGAGCGATAAAAAAACGGAGCGTTAAGCTCCGTTTTTAATGTCTGATTAGAAATGCGATAGCTTATCGTAGCGCGAGTCTTTTAATGCATCTTTTACTCGGCGTAGATTTTCTCTAAAGCCCGTACCGCGGCGCAGAGTAAAACCTGTTGCGAGCACATCAATGACCGTCATCTGTACCACACGACTTGCCATTGGCATGTAGACGTCGGTGTCTTCAGGAACATCGAGCGAAATCGACAGCGAACTTGCTTTATCTAGCGGTGAATCTTTCGCAGTGATAGCAATCACAGTCGCGCCGTTTTCTTTCGCGAGATTGGCAATTTCCACTTGGCTCTTAGTGCGACCAGTATGAGAAATCAGTACGATTACATCATTATCAGTGCAGTTAATGCAGCTCATACGTTGCATCACGATGTCTTCAAAACAGGTGATGGGAATATTAAAGCGAATAAACTTGTTTTGTGCGTCTTTTGCCACCGCTGAGGACGCGCCCAAACCAAAAAAGGAAATGCGTTTGGCTTGAGTCAAAAGGTCAACCGCGCGATTAATTTGCATTGGGTCTAGGCTATTTTTGGCCACATCCAAGCACGCCATGGTCGACTCGAAAATTTTATGCGTGTACGCATCCGGGCCGTCGTCTTCTTCCACATTGCGATTCACATAAGGAGTGCCATTCGCCAAGCTTTGCGCAAGATGCAGCTTGAAGTCTGGAAAACCTTTAGTATCTAAACGTCGACAGAAACGGTTTACCGTTGGTTCACTGACATCGGCCATTTTTGCCAATGTTGCAATGCTGGAATGAATGGCGGTCTGCGGTGTTGCCATTATAACTTCAGCGACTTTCCGTTCGGATTTGCTAAAGTTCTCCAGATTTTTTTGTATTTTTTCTAGTGTATTCATAGTGTTCACGAGGGTATGGAGAACAACTTATTGGTTATACCATTCAAGGTGTAGGGGGTAGGAAAAATGATATTTCCTAAATGGTAAAAATCTAACCAACGCCATGCGACCAGTATAAACCTAAGCCAAAGGTTTACAGTAATTTTTGTACATCGAAATTAATCAGAATATGACAAGCCTCAAACTAAATTTTGCTTAAACTACGAAAATGGATACGTTTTGACGCAAATATGCTGATTAATGTCCCACAATGATATAGAAATTACACTAAACCGAAAGAAATTTTCATTTTTCGAGAATGTCGTTTGTGAGACTTTGCAACTGTTTACTCAAATTCGGCGCTTGCTTCGCAATCTCACGTTGTTCGCTGAGCACGGATTCCAATATCTCGTTGTGCGTCAATGGATTAGCTAACACCACGCGAAATACTATGGTATCCAGCTGGTTGAGATGCTGCGGATTAAGCTGGGTGCGGGATACAAACGAGCGGCCAGTTTCCCTTTGGGTCTTTTGAATGAATTGTGTGAGCTCGTTGAGTTTGTCATTCAGCGCTTGTTGCTGCGCTTGATTCGCCACTTCTAATGCTTGTTTGGTCGCAGTAGGGACGTAACGATAGGTGAGCAAACATAGCTCTGGTTGTGAGATCAGCTCGAAGTCGGGCTGCGCTTTAATAAGCGCGGCAAAGTGCTTGGCTTTTTCGATGCTTTGATTAATCAGAAGCTCATAGCCTGGGCGGCTAATAATATTCATCGCCGCGTAAACCAGCATTGCCATGCCAGAGCGCGAGCCCTCAAGGGTGTGACTACCCAAATCTTTCGAGCCTTTGCGGAGGATATACTGAGCGTGATGCTCAACCGAACGCATCGCATCAGGGTCTTTAAACAGCACCATACCTGCGCCCATCGGAATATACAGCTGCTTATGGGCATCAATGGTGACGGAGTCGGCTTTTTCTATACCATCAAGCAGATAACGGTAGCGATTAGACATCAAGGTTGCGCCGCCCCAAGCAGCATCAACGTGAAAATGACAGCCGTGCTCGGCGCATAAACTAGCGATATCGCTCAATGGATCAATGTTGCCGGTTTCTGTGGTGCCAGCGACGCCAATCACCGCAATCACTTTGATATTTTGAGCCTTAAGGCTTGCCATTTTTTGGGCTAAGTCTTTCACGCACAGGCGATTGTTGTGGTCGGTTTCAACCGCCACCAACTCGTCCTGACCAAGCCCTAAAACGTCGGCCGCTTTTTTTAGAGAATAGTGGCCGCGTTTGGAAACCAGTACAGCAAGACCTTGGTAGCCATAGTGTTGCATGGCCTTATAGAGACCTACTTTTTCAACACCTTGAAAACTGCCTTGGGCTTTTAGTGCGTTATTACGTGCCACCCATAACGCGGTAATATTCGCGATGGTTCCGCCCGAGCAAAATGCGCCTAACGAGTGCTCGGCACTGTGCATCCATTGCTGATAAAAAGCGTCATTTCGTTGATAGATAAGCCGATGTAGCATGCCCAATACTTGGCGCTCAAGAGGGGTAAACGCTTTTGATGTCTCTATTTTGACCAGATTTTGGTTCAGCGCGATCATGATTTTCGACAGCGGCATCAAAAAGTAGGGCAGCGCGGATGTCATATGACCAATAAAGCTTGGCGCTGCAGTATGCACCGAATGGGCGACGAGCGTATCGAGCAGATGTTGAGTATGATCGGAGACGAAACTTGGCTGCTCGGGAATCGCCGCATCACTAAAGTCTTTTTCTATCTCTTTGAGCGGTTTTTCGTCCGCAACGATGTGCTCGCGCAAAAACTGATTGAGGTTTTGTGACAGCTCGGCTTCAATTTTGGTCAGCGTAGAATCGGGACCTTCGGGGACCGTGAAAATCTTAAGTAGATTTTCGAAACTCACATCGACGGTTTTTTGTTCAGATTCCATACTGCTTTGCAACTCATTGATACATCAGATTCTAGGCGGGACAATTTAAACGAATTTGGCGCTAAAGTCCCGTCTTGAACTCGCAAATTTGTGGCTATTGGCACTCAATTTTTTCGAGTTGATTGATCGATTGATTATAGGTTTGCAGTGCTTTATCAATCGTCGCTGGATGGCTGAGTAAGTCGGCGAATGCTGAGCGTAGCTCATAATTGTCTGCGTGGGGTGTTGATTGGCGATCTTGATAGGTGATTTTCGCCAATTGACCAAGCTGGTCGTCGCGGTTAGCAAGGCGTTTTATATCGACTTGCTCAAGCTTCAACCAACCCTCAACGGATTGTTCGGTCGCCACTTTACTTGGATCGTGTTCGAGGTAATAGCGAACCGCTTCACGGCTGAGTTCAAAGTGATGTTGGCGCCCGGATAAGAACCACTCACTTACGTCTTTTAATTGCGGATATTGCGTGGTTGTTAAGTCAGTGAGGTCTTGGTACCACTGAAGTGATGCATCAACATAAGCGTCATATTTGCCTGCCAGACAGTGATTATCAGCAGCAAAGGTGCTTGAGCTGAGGCTACCCAGTAGCACAACCATCAGAGTTCGATTCATAGTCTATCCTTTTGAAACTAAGCGCTTGTTTTCACATTATTATATGCTAGTTGGCGAGCTGAATTGACCATGCTCGCCAGTCAATCTCTAGAGCATAATGGTTTTTGTGATTTTTGCCTGCGATCTAGTTAGCAAGAGAGACAAAGAACAGCATCAGCACTGGAACCAACAAGCTGAGGATAAACCCGCTAACAATGGCTATTGGCACGCAGCGCACGCCGCCAGTGGTTTGGATGACTGGAAGGGTAAAGTCCATTGCCGTTGCTCCCGCATAACCGATAGCGCAGCAAGGTTTGCTTCGAATCAGCATAGGAATCATCACCAAAGAGACCAGTTCGCGCAGCAATTCAATTAAAAACGATGCACCGCCATAAACGGGACCAAAGGCGTCGCCCATCAAAATGCCGGCTAAAGAATACCAGCCAAAACCGGATGCCATAGCCAGGCCGTGGAACGTACTGATATTCAAAATATAGGCCGCTATCAAACCGCCAACCATAGAGGTACTGACGATAACTAAGGCAATCACCATGCCGTGTTTGTTTAGCAAAATTTGGCCAAGTGTTAGGCCGCTATTACGCAGTTGAATACCGATAAAAAATAGCAGCAAAAACAGAATCCACTCGCTGGCGGTATCGACCCAATTCAGGTCGAAGGGGAGCAATAAACCAATCACTAAACCGCCGCCAACGACTACGATTAGTTTCAGAGATTCTAACGCCATACTTGAGAGAGGAAGTTTGCTATTACTGTGATCGGTTTTCAGTGGCAGCCAGCGGTCGACGAAAGGTAAAACCGCCAGATTACATGCGCCCAAACACAGGAAAAACACCAAGGTGTACTGCACGATGGTTTGCAGGTTTTGGCCTAGATTATCCAACGCGGCAAGACTTAGCCCCATGAGACTCAAAATAACATAGATGAGGTTTGAGGTAGCGCGGTTAATGCGTTGAATATATACAGAATTTGATATGGTAAATAGATACCCCACGACCAGTGGGGCAAAGATAAATAGCATCCCTGAAAACATGCTGGTCCTTGATTAGCTAGAGAGATTACAGTCCGCAGGCGTTGATGACTTCATCGATTTGATCGCGAAATTCGAGATCGCCGAGGGTGGTAAGTCGGTAGAGAATATCGGCGCCAGTGACATCAAATTCCACTTCGTGTTCATCGATATCCTCATCTCCTCGTCGGAACATCAACACATGGTTCGCGATCCGTGCGATGTCGAGGTAAGTCACATCATGTTCAGGATATTCAATACGCTCGTTGGTTGCTACTTCAACAAAGTCAGAATCGAAACCCCAATGTTCGAGTACCAATTTACTAACAATAGAACACTGGCTGCTAAATATTTGCAGAGCAATATTTTCGTCCAAATAATTACCTCTTTCTAAATACAGGTAATATTCATTGACGATACAGAATAATCCAATATCAGCTAACAACCCGGTTAATAGTGCTTTATCATTTTCTAAGTTTTTATATCTTGGATCGCCACTTTCACGAAACCCTTTTGTGACCATAACCATAGTTGCAGCAAGTTCTCTTGACGTCGCTGCACTATTGATAAGAATATAATTACACTCTTTACTTAAATTAACGGATTGCTTTAATTGTTCTATAGATTGTGCGGTTACTATATCGCGAACGCGATGAATACCAAGGCGAGCAACAGCCGTAACGAGATCAGTACATATAATACTGCGTCGGTTAAAAATAACTGAGTTAGCGACACGTATGACAATAGCCGCCAGACTGGGATCCTCAATGAGGCAGTCAGCGATATCAGTGGCGCTAGTGTTTTCCTGAGCGGATAGTCTCTGAATTTGCAAAACGACGTCTGGAATAGGTGGAAGAGATATTTTCCCAGTACTAATAGACTGTTCAATTAATTGCGCAAACTCTGTTTCTATACCTTTTATTAATATCTCATTATTCTCAGGCAACCAATAAAATGATAAATGGTTCATAAAAATTGCAAGAAGTGGATAACTACCGGATTTTAACGTTTCTTATAGATAATAGGCAAATGGTATCAGTTACTGCACTGTGTACGTAATACTGAAATACCCTATTAACCTACATGTATTTTAAGAATAGAGTGTCATTATCATTCATTTGTGTGAGCAGCATTCCATAAATATTGTTTTTGAGTTTTAATGATGTGAACTATGCACAGACTTATTTTTTATCATAAACTATCATTTGGTTCGGGAATTCTAGATTCATTGCTATACAAATAAATTATTTGAATCAGACCCAACTTCTTTTTTCGCTTAAATGCTGCTGTATCTGGTGATCGACCTAATCGGGGTTTCAAGATTAAGGATCAATGGATATGACAGAGCACAATTTTATACAATATGTTAAGCAGTTTGGTCACTTTCAAACACGTTCGATGTTTGGTGGATTGGGGCTTTTTCGCGAGGAAGCGATGTTCTCTCTGATGAGTGAAGAGAAAGTTTTCATTCGTGGGGGAGGTGCGTTGGATGCAACGCTTTGTTCGCTTGGCTGCGAAAAATATCGTCACGTCAAAAAACAAACCACTGCAACCGTCAACTATTACGACATTACCCGCCTTTTTTCTACCCAACATGCAGAGTTGAATAACATCGTCGCGACAGCGATTGAGTGCTCTGTGTCTCAGCGAAAATTTAAACATGCGCCGGAAAATAAACGCTTGCGCGATTTACCCAATATGCAATTGACCTTAGAGCGTATGGTCAAAAAGTCGGGTATCGAGAGTGTTGATGATTTTGTCGAGCTTGGTGCGCCAGAGGTTTTTTCACGAGTGAAGCAAACTTATGGCAACAATGTGGATTTGAAATTGCTTTGGAAATTCGCCGGTGCCATTGAAGGTATTCACTGGAAATTGATTCAAGAACCGCGTAAACGTCAGCTGTTAGCGGATTGTCGCTAACCGATTTTGCACATAAAAAAACCGAGGGCAGATCCTCGGTTTTTCTTGTCATAACCAATAACTCGTTAGAATTTAAAGCGAGTTGTCATCATCATTTGGTTATCGTAGAAGTCGTTAAGACGCAATTCAGCACCCATAGAGAACAGCTCGGTTGAGTGGAAGCGCACGTAAACCGCACCTAGCCAGTCGTCTTTTTCGTCGATAGAAACGTAACCCGCTTTACCACCAACTTCAAGCTGTGGACCTAACCACTGGCGAATACCGAGGTTAAGTTCCATACCTGTGTCAGTACCGTTATGGCTGTCATCCACTACGCGGAATAACATTTCGCCGGTCAAGTCTGCCCAGTTATTAAGTGGCGCGTGGAAGCCAAAACCGCCGGCTGCGTCGAAATCGCCTTCAAATTTGGAGTCAATTCGAGCGATAGCATGAGCATTTGGGTGGATAGATTTACTAAAAGCACCACCAAAAGTCACTGGGCTCGCGCCGATGCGGGCTTCGACGTAATCGTAGTTAAAGTTGCTCATGATGGACGGACTGTTGAAGTCTTCGGCAAAAGTTTGGCTCGATGCCAATACAAGTGCTGCAGCTAAGAGTGTTTTACGCATATTCACGATAAACCTTTATCTTGTTAATTTCCTTGGTCTTTGACGACAAGGCCGTCATGACATGTAATGTCGACATGATAATGCATCTTGGTCTGGATTCACCAATAAAATGTCACTGTTTTGTCGTTTATCTATGTTTTAAGCAAGCTTCATTCCACAAAATGAAGCCTAATGCTGATTTGTTAGTCGGTATAGACGTATTGTCGAGCCTAAGTATTAAATTGGCTTATCAATACTGCGAATGACATCAAGCCTAACAGAACGCCGTCATGATGAATGACATATTTATTCATTCTCACATCAATATTGGAACACAGCTCATCTCTTTGACGCGCTTTTTAAGCCTTGGTTTCAAACCCCTGCGCGCCGCTGTGCGTAAATGGGGGTGAGTAATGACTCTGATAAACCCAACGAACAGGTATGAAGTTCTGCTCGGCCTGTCGAGCTAAACAATCGTAGCATTTTGATTGCGATTATATCGTGCAAATGCCTGATTAAACCGATGCTTTTTTCGTGTAGACTGAGAAAAAATGACAGAAAGTAAGATTCACATGCAGCAATTAAAAAAATGGGGCGCCATCGGTGGTGCAGTTTCTTTGGTACTATGTTGGCCACTGGCGGTAGGCAGTATTGGTCAAAATGTGATTAGCGATGGCATTGCGCATCTAAATAATCATGCGCTTAAAGCTGAGGTGGTTGATTACGACCGCGGCTATTTATCTTCTCATGTGAAAACTCGATATCAAGTCATTGACCCTAAGTTTGCTGAGCAGCTAACCAAAGATGGGTTACCGACGGAATTTTATGTCATAAGCGACGTGTCACATGGTTTGATGAGTTTAACGGCGCATTCGGTATTTGAAGACAGTCAACGTTTGCCAATTGAGCTAGATACCACCACACAGCTTAATGGCAACACGGATTTCAATATCCAACTTGATAATTGGCACTATGTTGATAAAAACCAGCAAAAAGCCATGGTGTCGCTCACACCAGCGTCGTTATCAGGCTCATTGACTGTGCTCGGCGAGCTAAATTACGTTTTAGATATGCCTTCGGTGGAGCTCGACTTTGCATCTGGCGATAAATTGAAAGTCAATGGCATCAAGGCTAACGGACAGGGCAAGCGTACTCAGTCGTTTTGGATTGGCGAGCAGCAGTTATCGATTGCCGATGCTTCAATTGTCGATAGCAAACAAAACACCACCTTTGCGATGCAGGACGCCAGTTATCACTTTACGTCCAACCAAGACCCGACCAGTGAGCGTGTGTCCGGTCAGCATATCGTTGAATTAGATAATCTAAAAACTAACCAAGGTGAAGTGAGCCGTTTTAATATGGACATTTCGTTTGGCGACCTCGATAGCCAAGCGTTTAGCCGTTTACTCGACGTTTATCAAAACAACCCTAAGCTGTCCGATGCCCAAATTCAGACTGCGGTGAAAAGCATTGAGACTCTGTTTGCGAAAGGATTTTATGTGTCGATGAATCAGCTCAGCGCCAAAGTAGGAGAGGGCGATTTCCGATCGTCGTTTGATTTAAAAGTACCGCAAGGCACCACGAACGTGGCGAAAAACCCTATGTCTGTTTTGCCGGCATTGACGGGTAAATTGGACAGCTATGTTTCTGAGGCGCTGCTAAAGGAATTTCCTAACGTCAAACAGGTGGTCGACGAAGCGATCGTGATGGAAATTGCCGATCAAACCAAACAGGGATATCGTATTCAGGCCCAACTTGAAAATAGCAATCTTGTATTCAAGAACGGGCAAAAAATCCCGTTAATGGCGCTAATCGTGCCGATGATGCTTTAGCGCTAAATATTGCGTTATCCAGGTCATGAATAAAAAGAGGTCGAAAGACCTCTTTTGTTGCTTTTTATCCTGCTTAAAAAGTGTTATTAATCTCACTAGTTTGTTAACAGCAGGAGCAAGGAAACTCATGGCGTCTTCTACAGGCAATGTCTATAACTTTAGCGCGGGTCCCGCAGCACTTCCAAAACCAGTAATGGAAAAAGCACAAGCCGAGTTCATCGATTGGAACGGCCTTGGCACTTCAGTTATGGAAATTAGCCACCGCAGTAAAGCGTTTATTCAGGTTGCACAGCAAGCTGAGCAAGACTTACGCGATTTACTCAATATTCCCGATAACTATAAAGTGTTGTTTTGCCAAGGTGGCGCTCGAGCTCAATTCTCCGCAGTTCCATTGAACCTGCTAGGCGGTCAATCGGTTGCAACATACGTAGACGCCGGCTACTGGGCAGAAAGCGCGATTGAAGAAGCGAACAAATATTGTCAAGTTGATGTGTTTGATGCCAAAACAACCATCGACGGCAAAGTTGCTATCAAACCAGCCTCTGAGTGGAACATTGCTCCAGATGCCGCGTATGTCCACTTCTGTCCAAATGAAACCATTGATGGCGTTGAAATTTTTGACTTACCACAAACCGACAAGCCGATTGTAGCGGACATGTCGTCTAACATTTTGTCACGCCAAATTGATGTGTCTAAGTTCGGTGTTATTTACGCGGGCGCTCAAAAAAATATCGGTCCTGCGGGTATCTGTATCGCCATTGTGCGCGATGATCTCCTCGACCTTGCAAGCGATGTACTACCTAGCTTCATCAACTATAAAATCCTGGCTGACAAAGATTCGATGTACAACACACCGCCGACTTACGCGTGGTACTTGTCAGGTTTGGTTTTCCAATGGCTTAAACAGCAAGGTGGTGTGGCTGCGATAGAGAAAATCAACCAAGAGAAAGCGTCGATTCTTTACGATTACATTGACGCTTCGCCGTTTTACAAAAATGACATTCACCCAGCGAACCGCTCACGCATGAACATTCCTTTCCAACTGATCAAACCTGAGTTGGATGCGACCTTTTTGGAATTAGCGGAGCAGCGTGGTTTGGTGGCACTGAAAGGTCATCGCGTAGTTGGCGGTATGCGCGCTTCTATCTACAACGCGATGCCAATTGAAGGGGTTAAAGCCTTGGTTGCCTTTATGCAAGAGTTCGAAGCGCAACACGCTTAATACGACTAAAATCGTAACGAAAAACCGAGCCCAATACGGCTCGGTTTTTTTATGTGCAAAAATGATAACGCTATGATCTCTAATGGAGTTGTGAGCAGATTTCACGAGATTGAAACCAGCGACAACGGATATAAATATTTTTCTTAACGACAAATATTATTTTCTTTATTTCAACATTAAACTGCCCAATGATTGGCATCCATTTGGCGTGGTGCCAATGATTAAGGAATCCGAAATTAATGAAAAATGTCGTCAAAGGACTTTTGCTTTCAACGCTGGTTGCGTCAGGTTACGCACACGCACAAAACAAAGAGCTGAACGTTTATGCTTGGGGTGGTTATTTACCAGAAGCGTCGCTGCGCCAATTTGAGCAGCAAGAAGGCGTGACCATTAACTACTCGACCTTTGAAAACAACGAATCAATGTACACCAAATTAAAACTGCTCAATGGTGGTGGCTACGATGTGGTGTTTGCGTCGGCGTATTTTATTGAAAAAATGGCCCGTGAAGGTTTGCTTGCGCAGCTTGATCACAGCCAAATTCCAAACATGAAAGATACCATGCCGGCACTGCTTGGCCAGGCGCATGACCCGAAAAACGCGTACTCGCTACCGTATATCTGGGGTGTAACGGGCATGAGTTACAACGCTAATGTGGTTGAGCCTCTTAGCAGTTGGTCAGATTTATGGAATGAAGAGTATGCCAATCAAGTGATGTTGATTGACGACATTCGCGACGTTTTTGGCATGGCGCTAAAAATGAACGGTTACAGCATTAACAGCAAAAACGAACAAGAGATCAAAACAGCCTATGAGTCCTTGGTGGCGCTACAACCAAATGTACTGCTTTACAATTCCGATGCACCGCATGTTCCATATGTTTCTGGAGAAGCAACGGTTGGCATGCAATGGAACGGCAACGCATTCCAAGGACAAGCCGAAATGCCAGAGCTAAAATTTGTGATGCCAAAAGAGGGCGCGGTACTGTGGATGGACAACTTTACCATTCCTTCTGGTAGCGACAACAAAGCCTTAGCTCACAAGTTTATTAACTTTATGTATCAGCCTGAAAACCAAGCGGAAATCGTGAAAAGTTTAGGTTATGCTTCGGCGACGACTACCGGCCGAGCGTTGCTACCTGAAGCACTGAGAAACAACAAAACCATCTTCCCAGCGGATGAAGACATGGCGAAAGGTGAGTTCATTAATGATGTTGGACCACAAGCTTTGGCCATTTACGAAAAATACTGGCAAAAGCTAAGAAACCAGTAATTTTTGCGAAACTGAAAGCTAAAAAAATCCGAGTACTGAGTACTCGGATTTTTTATTAGCGCTGTCTTGATGGCTGTGACACTTTATTACGTCCCGGTTTGCCTTTTTGCTGCCCTCGACCTGGGCCATTGGAGGCGGCAGAACCCCCTCGACCACCTTGATTGGCATTTTGGCCTCGGCCTTTACCACTTGGCGCTTTGCCGCCAGATAACGGCTCAAACCCTGGTTGACTCTTGGTGTGTTTGGTCGCAAAGCGATTCGCACCATGACGACCGGATTTACGGCGCTGAGCAGGTGTTTTCGCGTCGATGTCTTCAGCGGGTACTAAACAGCTGTCTTTGTCACCAATCAAATGTTTTTTACCCATGTTGATCAATGCTTCGCGGATCAGCGGCCAGTTATTTGGATCGTGATAACGCAGCAGCGCTTTGTGCAGGCGACGTTGGCGCTCACCTTTGGCAACCGTGACTTCTTCACGCTTTTTGTATTTCACACGCTTGAGCGGGTTGGTCTCGGAGTAATACATCGCGGTAGCGTTACACATTGGCGATGGATAGAAGTTTTGTACTTGGTCGCACTCAAAATTATTCTTTTTCAGCCACAGTGCCAGGTTGAGCATATCTTCATCTTCAGTACCCGGGTGCGCGGAAATAAAGTAGGGAATCAAATACTGCTTTTTACCCGCTTCTTGGCTGAATTTTTCAAACATCTCTTTAAAGCGATCGTATGCGCCCATGCCTGGTTTCATCATCAAATCCAGCGGGTTTTTCTCAGTATGTTCTGGGGCGATCTTCAAGTAGCCGCCAACGTGGTGGGTCACCAATTCTTTGACGTACTCAGGAGACTCAATCGCCAAGTCATAACGAACACCAGAGGCGATCATTACTTTCTTAATGCCATCCACTTTACGCGCGGCGCGATACAGGTCGATGGTGTGTTTATGGTCAGTGTTGAGTTTGCTACAGATCCCTGGGAACACACACGATGGGCGGCGGCAGTTTGCCTCCGCTTTTGGATCGCTACAGCCTAGACGGTACATATTGGCAGTTGGCCCGCCAAGGTCGGAAATTGTACCGGTAAAGCCTGGAACTTTATCGCGAATTTCTTCAAGCTCATTCAAGATAGACTCTTGCGAACGGTTTTGAATGATACGACCTTCGTGCTCGGTAATTGAGCAGAACGAACAACCACCAAAACAGCCGCGCATGATATTGACCGAAGTCTTAATCATGTCGTAAGCGGGAATTTTGGCCTTGCCGTACATTGGGTGAGGTACGCGAGCGTAAGGCAAGTCAAAGACGTAATCCATCTCTTCGGTAGCAAGCG
Organism: Vibrio xiamenensis; assembly: GCF_900100015.1. GTDB lineage: Bacteria > Pseudomonadota > Gammaproteobacteria > Enterobacterales > Vibrionaceae > Vibrio > Vibrio xiamenensis. The sequence continues at coordinate 53,829 of NZ_FNDD01000008.1, forward strand.
GGATTGGCGCTTGGTTAACCCACAGTTCGCGATCGCCATGCTTTTGAATCAGCGCACGACCCGAATAAGGGTTGGTTTCCAAATGCATAATGCGGCTGGCATGAGCATAAAGAATGCGGTCGTTACGCAGTTTTTCAAAGCTTGGAATGCGTACTGCCGTGGTCGCTGCATCGTGGCGCGATGGACGAATCGTAATGGGCTGCGCAGCGCTGGTGTCGTCTTTTTTGGTTTCGCATTGCGTTTCTACTTCATAAGGGTTGGTCGGCACAAAGGCTTCCTTACGAGGTTTCTCAATACGTGATGAGTCAATGATTTTGTAATGCTCTGGCGCGGCAGGTAAATTCACTGCAGTACCGCGAATGTTGATCATTTCACTGATCGGCTCGCCATCTGCCAAGCGATGAGCGACTTCAACCAGAGCGCGCTCAGCGTTACCAAACAGCAAAATATCCGCTTTAGCATCAAACAGAACTGAGCGGCGCACTTTGTCTGACCAATAGTCGTAGTGCGCCAAACGACGCAGGCTCGCCTCGATACCGCCGAGTACAATCGGCACTTCTTTATAGGCTTCGCGGCAGCGCTGTGAATAAACCAGCGTGGCGCGGTCAGGGCGCTTTCCGCCTTCGTTGTTTGGCGTGTAGGCGTCATCGTGGCGCAGCTTTTTGTCTGAGGTATAGCGGTTGATCATCGAATCCATGTTGCCCGCAGTAATACCAAAAAACAGATTCGGTTTACCTAGGCTCATGAACGCGTCTTTGTTTTGCCACTCTGGTTGGGCCAAAATACCGACGCGAAATCCTTGCGCTTCCAATAATCGGCCAATAATAGCCATACCAAAACTTGGATGATCGACGTAAGCATCACCGGTTACGATAATAATGTCGCAGCTGTCCCAGCCCAGAGCGTCCATCTCTTTACGCGAGGTAGGAAGAAATGGCGCAGTGCCAAAGCAGGCTGCCCAGTATTGTTTGTGTTCGTGAATCGGTGTGATATCGCTGTGCATAAATTGACCTCTGATTTCGCGAGCGCGAATTATAGCCGCTTGCCCTAAGAGTATCTAGCGCTATATGTCCGTAAAGTTTAGAGGGAATAGGGGTAAAATGCGTCATTGAGTATGTATCGCATCCTGAAAACGAAATCGAGGCTGCGTATAGCGATATTTGCTGAGTCTGGTATTATCCGCAGCAATTATAGTGATGGATCGGATGTAATGATTCTACAAATTCTCTCTCTTTGTGCACCGATGCTACTGGGTGTGCAGCTGCTATTAACGCTGATTTTAGTGAAAGGCGATATCTGCCCGGGTCAACGCGGACGTATTCATAAAGTATTGCCGGTATTGGCAATTTTATGGCTTGCCGTCGCGCAATTGAAAATGCAAGCCATCATGGTGACGTTTGCGATTGGCTATTTTTACACCCAAGTACAGACTAAGAAAACCCGCGAGCGTGGGCCGCTTTGGATGATGTATTTGGCCAATGGTCTGGCGCTGGCTTATGTTGCGATTCAAATCGGCGAGCAGCCTGACTTGGCGTCGGCCGCGCATATGTTCTTGCAAATCGTGCTGTTTGGCGGCGTGTTAGCACACTTATTGTTGGTCGTTGCGCGCACAAGGCTGCAAGCCTTTCACCGTATTTTGCCGTTTGTTGGCGTGCTAGCGGCAATGTTTACCGCGCTAACGGTATTGGCCAAAGCGTATGGCTTACCTAAAGAAGTGCTAGACAGCGCAACGCACAATATTTTGTTTGGCTTATCTTTGATGATTTTTGCCATCGTGGTGTGGTGTTGGCATATTTTTACCGATAAACCCGTTAACCGAGTTCAGCTATTTATTGCCCTGGCGATGCTGTTAGCCTCAGGTGTGTTCCATCAAGGATTATTTGTTCTGTAAGCTTTGTCTCGGCAAAGTGACTCAAACCGCGCTACGCTTTATTCAGGCTTGAAGTGTAAAGGAGTGTGGTGATGGATTTGAGCAATGTAAGCCGTTTCGACAGCGTGATTTTACTCGGTATCGTCAACGAAAAGCTGCGTTTAGAATGTGACAGCTTTGACGAACTGGCCTCAATGTACGATATGGATGTCGACAATGTGATTGGTAAACTCAGTGGCCTTGGTTACCACTATGATCCGCTTACCAATCAGTTTAAAGCGCGTTAAAATTTCTCTGTTTGATATTAAGCCATCTTGATGCCGTCAAGGTGGCTTTTACTTTGTTGGCGCGCGGTGGCAAAAAATGCTTGTAGATAGCGCTTGTTTTTATCGCTGTTGCGCGTTGCAGCAAACAGACGGCGCCATAACCCTTTGCCCAGCGGAATGCTGGTAATCAATCCTTGGCGAGAAAATTCGCTGATCGCCCAATTGGGCAGTGCCGAAACACCGAGTCCTGCCGACACCATTTGCACCAACATTAACGTGTTATCCGCTTGTTTCCATTTTGCAGGTTCGATACCGGCTGGATGGAGAAAGTGCTTAACCACGTCAAGACGCTGTTTCTGTACTGGGTAGGAGAGCATGGTTTGATCGCGCAAGTCCTCCGGTTCAATGCAAGCGAGTTCGGCGAGCGGGTGGTTGGTTGCGGTGATAAGGCGCATTTCAAAATCAAATAACGGCTCATAATGCACTTCTGAGCGCGGCTGAATATCCGATGTGATCACTAAATCAAGCTCGCCATTCATCAGCGCCGGTAGGGGTTCAAAGCCAAAACCTGATGAAAAATCCAATGTCACGCTTGGCCAAGCAATTTGGTATTCCTTTAATGCTGGCATCAGCCATTGAAAGCATGAGTGACATTCAATGGCCATGTGCAATCGGCCATTAACATCTTCTTTTAAACTCGCCAGTTCGTTCTCCGCTTTGGCTAAACGTGGCAGCACGTCATTGGCCAAGTTCAACAGAATCTCACCTTCTGAGGTAAACCTCACAGGGCGTGTTTTGCGCAGGAACAGTTGCCCGCCGATGCGAGATTCCAGATCTTTGATTTGATGAGAAAGTGCGGATTGGGTGAGATGAAGCGCCGTTGCGGTGGCGGTAAGTGACCCTGTGTCGCGTAAAGAAGCTAATGTTTTCAGATGCTTCAATTCAATCATGAAATCCTCTCAATCTAATCATATCAACATGATGAATCTTAACTTACGCGCTTTCTTTTACGTTGTAAACGTCTAGACGTCTATTTAATTTATAAATTCTAAAATGAGTCCTCTTGATTGTGATGATGTTTGCTTATGATGAACAAGCAAACATGAATGTATCTAATAAACAGGTTGAATAATTGGACCTTGTTGCATGAGATGATTGCCAAGTAGTTTAGACGTCTAGATTGCTCAGTTGGCGAGCACTTATGATTAGCAAAGGATCTCTTTATGACTACTACAACGCATGTTTTGGGCTACCCACGTATCGGCAAACAGCGCGAGTTGAAATTCGCGTTAGAGAAATATTGGCGTAGCGAGATAGACCAAGACGCACTGCAAGCTGTTGGCAGCGCACTACGCGAAAACAGCTGGCAAACCCAAAGCGAGCTCAGTTTTGTCGCTGCTGGCGATTTTGCTTGGTATGACCATGTGCTGACGACTTCGTTATTACTTGGTCACGTGCCGAAACGTCATCGCCAAGGCGAGATTGACCTCGACACTCTGTTTCGCATCGGCCGCGGCAAGTCACAATGCAGCTGCGCAGGCTTTGCTGCCAGTGATATGACCAAATGGTTTAATACTAACTATCACTACATTGTGCCGGAGTTTAGCGCCGATGATGAGTTTTCACTGGCGTGGCCGCAGCTGTTTGAAGAAGTGAAACAAGCGCTGGATTTGGGCCACAAAGTTAAACCAGTGTTGCTTGGGCCGCTGAGTTATTTGTATTTGGGGAAAGAGGTCGAGCCTAGTTTTGAGCGTTTAAGTTTGTTGCCTAGACTGCTGCCGGTATACCAACAAATTCTCACCAAGTTACATCAGCTTGGCGTCACTTGGGTGCAGACTGATGAGCCGATTTTGGCGCTTGATTTGGACGCGCGCTGGCTAGATGCATTTAAACCTGCGTATCAGGCGATTGATTGTGGGTTAAAAATCTTGCTCACCACTTACTTCGATGCCATCGATAGTGTGTTTGAGCGCATTGTCGAGCTTAATGTCGACGGTATTCACATCGATTTGTCAGCGGCTGAACATCCGCTTCCGGCGCTGGTTAAAGCGCTTCCGGAACATTGGGTATTGTCAGCGGGAGTTGTTAATGGCCGTAATGTGTGGCGAGCCAACTTGAACGAAAAATTAGCTCAATTGGGCGACATCAAAGCGTTACTCGGTGAACGGCTATGGATTGCCAGTTCATGTTCGCTATTGCACAGCCCGGTGGATTTGGAACTTGAGCGCGATTTAACGCCTGAAACGCGTAGCTGGTTTGCGTTTGCTAAGCAGAAGGTGGCAGAAGTTGCGCTGCTAGGTCGAGCGTTGGATGGCGATGAAGCCGCGATACATGCGTGTCACCAATACAGTCAACCGATTATCGAGCGCGGAAGCGCCGAGCATGTCAACAAGCCCAATGTTCAGCAACGTGTTAACCGCATTAGCGCTGCAATGGCTGAGCGCAGCGCGCCTTACTCCGAGCGTGCCGCTCATCAAGCCGAAGTACTTAAGTTGCCGCTGCTGCCAACCACCACAATTGGCTCGTTTCCACAAACCGGAGAAATTCGTTTGCAGCGCAGTGCGTATCGCAGCGGTAAGCTCAGTCAGGCTGACTACCAGCAAGCGATTAAAGGTCATATTCAAGATGCCGTCGCGCGCCAAGAAGCGCTCGATCTCGATGTGCTGGTGCATGGCGAAGCCGAGCGTAACGACATGGTGGAATATTTCGCCGAGCATCTTGCCGGTTTTCAAACGACTCAGTTTGGTTGGGTGCAAAGTTATGGCTCGCGCTGCGTTAAGCCTGCGATTGTGGTCGCGGATATCGAACGTGAACAACCCATCACGGTGGAATGGAGCCGCTACGCCCAATCGTTAACCGCGAAGAAAATGAAGGGCATGTTGACCGGCCCAGTGACGATTTTATGTTGGACTTTTCCTCGCGAAGATATTTCTCGCCAGACCATTACCGAGCAGCTCGCATTAGCGCTGCGTGATGAAGTGGCGGACCTTCAGCAAGCTGGGATCGAGATTATCCAGATTGATGAACCGGCGATTCGCGAAGGTTTACCACTTAAAGTCAGTCAACATCAGGCCTACCTTGATTGGGCGGTGCGTGCGTTTAAGATTGCTGCAGGTAGCGCAGCGCCGCAAACTCAAATTCACACCCACATGTGTTATAGCGAGTTTAATGAGATCATCGAATCGGTAGCGGCTTTAGATGCGGACGTGATTACCATTGAGACTTCGCGCTCGAATATGGAACTTTTGCAAGCATTCGAGGAGTTTAACTATCCGAACGCGATTGGTCCGGGCGTGTATGACATTCATTCGCCAAATATTCCGCAAGTAGAATGGATTGAAGGCTTGGTTGAAAAAGCGGCGCGTAAAATTCCGCTTCAGCGGTTGTGGGTCAATCCGGATTGCGGATTAAAAACGCGCACTTGGCCGGAGACGGAAGCGGCACTAACCAACTTAGTGCTGGCGGCAAAATCGTTACGTCGTAAATATGCGCAGTCGGCTTAAGTGATAGGTTTGAGTGAATGACAATAAAAAGCCCCGCACAGCGGGGCTTTAACATCGAATAACGTTTGGAACGTTGTTTATTCGATTGAGCTACAGGTGTCGTTGGTGATCAGTTGGTCAACCATCAATTGGCCACGGCTATTGCGCATTTTGATGCGATAACCGACACCCACTTCTAAGTTATTCTTGATGTCTTTGTTTGAGCAGTAGGTGTTGATGCTAGTACGCAAAACGCTCTTAATTGGTTTCGCGTTTTTGGCATCATCGTTATACACCATCATGATCTCAATGATTGGGCCATGGGCATTGGCGCGCAGGATCGACAGTGGGCCGACATCCATTGGCAGTTCGGCAGACAACATATTGGCGCGGCTGCTGGCAATCATTTCTAACTGACGTTGTTGTTCGCTGCTTGAGGAACATCCACCGAGCATGGCAGCTAGCAGTGCAAATGCGCCTAAGCGATATAATCGTTTCATATTAAAATACTTTTTTATATGGCTTAACAATGACTTTGTGGTAAACGCCTGCGGCGACATAAGGGTCTGCGTCGGCCCATTGTTGTGCTTGTTGAAGAGACGGAAAGTCGGCAATCACGGTCGAACCGGTGAATCCGGCTTCACCTGGGTTGTCTGAGTCAATCGCTGGCAGTGGTCCAGCAGTCAAAAGACGGCCTTCATCTTGCAACTGTTGCAAGCGAGCTAAGTGTTTTTCTCGGACGCCCATGCGTTTTTCTAAAGAGTTTTCAACGTCTTGTGAAAAAATTACATACCACATTGTTCATTTCCTTGTGCGCTCGACACGTGAGCGAATTAACCGATAGCCGTTACTTTACCGAATATGCGGTGATTTTCACAGTCAATACTGAGAAATCAAGCGCTTGTCTTAATCGGGCGAGGACGTCCTTCACCATCGATCGCGACATAGTTGAACGTCGCTTCACAGACCTGAAAGCGTTCGCCAACGCCATCGGCTTTGACGGGTTTTACCCAAACTTCAAGGTTCATTTCCATCGATGTACGACCGATGCGAGTGCACTCACCGTAGCAACATACCACATCGCCGACTCGAACGGGTTTTTTAAAGGTGATACTTGAGACCGAGACGGTCACAATTCGACCAGATGAGATCTCTTTTGCCAATATGCCACCGGCTAAGTCGAGCTGTGACATGATCCAACCGCCAAAAATATCACCGTTGGCGTTGGTATCGGCAGGCATTGCCAGAGTGCGAAGAATCATTTGGCCCTTTGGGGTATTGTTTTCTGAGCTCATAAAATAGACATCCATTACATAATAAAACAGCGACCGATAGGCCGCTGAAAAATAATACCTTTTACAAAGCCTTAGCGGCTTTTAGTGGTTAATCCACTTTATTGTCTTTAGGTAGTGATTTTTTATCTTTAGGTAGATAACGATAAATGTACACGCCTGTTAGCAGAGTGAAAAGAAAAGTTGCTGCTAGCAGACCAAAGACTTTGAAGTTGACCCAAACATCTTGCGATAAATGGAAGGCAACGTAAATATTCAGCGCGGCGCATATGGAGAAAAAGCCAACCCAAGCCCAGGTAATACGGGTCCATACCGCGTCGGGTAATTCGATCTCTTTACCCAGCATACTTTTTATCGCGGATTTACCAATTAGGTGGCTAATAGCCAGAGCTGCCGCTAAAACGGCATAAACAATGGTGACTTTCCATTTAATGAAGTCGGCGTCATGCAAAATGAGCGTCATGCTGCCAAAGACCGCGACCATCACAAAAGTGATGAGCTGCATTTTCTCGACTTTTTTGTAAAGCAGGTAAAGAACCACGATTTGAAGGGCAGATGCGACAATCAAAGCGCCGGTGGCGACGTAGATGTCGTACATCTTGTAGAGGATAAAAAATACTATTAGTGGAATAAAATCAATAATTTGTTTCATTATTTGTTCGCTACTGGGTTACTGCGTTGGTCACAGTCTAACGAAACTTTCCGTTAGACTGAATAGCCAGTGACAGTTAGAAACAAATAAAGCCGTTATTTTGCGGTGCTGAATATCGGCAAATGGGCGATTTGGTTCTTGATGTCTTCCAAGTAACCTTCGTTCTTAAGCCCACAAAGGGTATGTTTCAATTCGTCGTCCGTCATGCTGAAACAACTGGATTTGCCAGTGATCATGTAGAGGTATTCGTGATAAGCCAATTCGGTGAATTGGCCCATACGGTCAACCAGTAAACTCTTCATGCCATGATGGATTAGGCGGTAATAGGTATGTCTATAAATATCCACAACCAATGTCCTCTTGATAGTGACGAGTCAGTTATTCGTCACGATTAGACTACTGGTGTTTTAAAAGCATATTCGATGCCAGATCATGAAGAGTTTATGACGAGTAACTGGTTTCGTGATCTTCGATCCATTGCGACATGACGTGCTTTAAATCTTCTTTGGTCGTGGGTTTGGTTAAACGTCCATCCATCAAATTGGTGATCAGCTCAAGTTCGCGTTCGCCAGACTCACCAGAAAGCGCGATGACGGGAGTATTTGGGCTGAGCTGTTTAATACGTGTTGCGGCTTCAAAGCCGTTCATAACAGGCATTTGAATGTCCATGATCACCAGATCGATCGGATTGTTGTGGAAAATTTCTACCGCAACTTTGCCGTTATTGGCCTGAATGACATCATAGCCAAGCTGTTGCAAATAAAGAGTGACCATAGCACGTTGCACTTCTTTATCGTCGACGACCAGCACCGTTTTGTGGCAATTTTCCGGGCCTTCTGCATGATTATAGGGAGCCAACGCATCGTGACTCGAACTTGGCCCTATCTCCATTTCTGGCGTCGATTCTTCATTGATGGTGCTTAATGATAGCGCCGGGAAAGTGAGGTGAAACTCGGTGTACTTTCCGTATTCAGAGTGGCAAGAAATGGTGCCGCCAAATGAGTTCATTACCCGCGAGCAATAGCCTAGGCCAAGTCCGCTGCCTCCAGATTTGTTGTAACTGTAGAAATCGTCAAATATCTGCCTTTTCACCGACTCATGAATACCCGGACCTGTGTCTCGAAAGATCACCACGTTTTCATGAAAACGTGAGACGGTTTGGATATCAATTTGGCTGTCGGGGAAGGAGTCAAAATAGTAAATGGCGTTACGCAGCAAGTTAAACACCACAAAGTTAAATAGCGTGTCATTGACGCGCACCGAAAAATCGCTGTCGGTATGCAGGTGAATACGTCGTTTGATCTGCTCGCTTTCAAAACCGAACTGGTTGATGGCTTGCATTAACAAACGTTTTATTGATGACACCGCCATCGGCTCTTGCGAAAACGACGAGGTGCTAACTTCTCGCAAAATGATGTCGATCAGTTGTTTACCGCGGCGAATCGAGGCTTTGCCACTTTCGACCTCGTTGAGTAGCGTTTCTAAACTGGCATTGGTCTGCAGTTGAATTTGCAGTTTTTCTAAGTGCAATTGCAACTGGGCAAGGGGGTTACGCATCTCATGGGCGATCGAATTTGCCAATGCTTGAGACTGACGCACGCGTCGATCGGAGTTGATGTAATACTGGGCTTGTTCAAGCACCTTTTTCAGCGCGATTAACTCTTCGTTCGAGTACATCTGGCCGTTGGTTTTATGGGTGGCGATCAGTAAGTGGGAGATAACATGGCTGTTATCAAACATCGGCATGATGATCGCCGCATCACTTTCGCTCATTTTTTCATGCAGTTCGCCAAGTTTGCCTTTGGTCACCGAGCCGTCGAGTTTGTCTTGCAATTCCTCAATGATCAGCGCGTCTTGGTTGCGGCTGAGATAATCGATATATAAGTCTTCGCCAGGACTCTTTTTGACCAAATGCATTTGGCTGGCAGGCACGTTCAGAAGCTCGGCCAATTTCGCTAACGCGTCCGGCGGCGATTTTTGAAATTCCGTGACCAAGGCATAGATCTGTTCAGTCGGAGACAGCGGCGAATTATAAATCATCAAACTGGTATATTGCTTTACGCGGCTGTAGAGCGGTTGCCAGGTAATGCCGAGCACAAAGCTGTATAAGATGATGATGTCGTACTTGATGCCGTTTGATTCGGTAAAAAAGAACAAAGGGAAAATATAAATCGCACAGGTGACCGCGGCGGTAAGCAACAAATAACTCATATAGCGCGTGCTGTAAAAACGGGAAGTCAGCAGCGCGTAGCCGGTTATCAACATTTCACTGATCGACAGAGCAGGAGGTAGCCATGTCAGCGAGAAATCGCCAACGAACATAGTGACGCCAAGCTGAATAATGCCAGTTGAGACCATAAAGATGATCATGCCTGCGACCATAAAGTTGACGCGAGTTTTGCTCAACCGGTTACCGACGCCGCGCAAAGAGATCAAATTAATCAGGGTTAAAAACACTAAAGCGGTCAAGGTTAAGAAAAACAGTGAGGTGTAATTACCAAAATGAATCACAAACTCACTCGGCGCCGTGATGTCGACGTATTGCACCGTCAGTTCTGGGATCAAATTGATGCCGAGTGACAATACGGTCAACGCGGTTAATAAGGTGTATACCAGACGGTGGGTTTTGGTTTGTAAATAATGCTCTTTGAGTTTGCACGAGAACAGAAATGCAGATGCAAAAGCGATAAAGGCGGTCAAGTTAGCAAAGATCGCCAATACAATCGCAGATTGTTCCGATTGGCTGACTAAATAACCAGTGTGAAAGTAGGCATTACTTAAGATCCAGAAAAATAGCCCAGCAGAGTAGCTTAGATAGTACTTATAGTGACTTTTGGTTACATCAATCTGGCGCGCTTTAAGGTTTAGGTAGAAATAACTGACCCAGCTAACCACAATCAGCGAGATAAACAGCAGAATAACCGCTTTAGGATAAATAAAGACATTCTCATATAAACTAACCACGAGTGCGTTCTCCTATCGCTTGATGACGATTATATTTCTTTTGCGTAAACACGCGTTGTTTATATTCTTTGTAACTGGTGGTGCGTAATTGTTGGTTGAGCTTTTCAATCAGCCATAAGCCTTTAAAGGTTGAATTACCCGTATCTTGTAAATTAGATGCCGCAGTATAAAGATATTCACCATTGGTTAGGCTGGCGTAGTAATACATCATTAAAGGTTGTTCGATAACTACAAAGCCCAAAGAAAACTGCTGAGCATGAAGTAACGACATGATGTGTTTTTGGGCTAAATAAATAATAAACGCACACTGTATGGTATTGCCACTTGTGGTGAGGCGTAAGATTTCACAAATGCGACTTTTGTTCAAAATCAGTTCGCTAAGGCTACTATCCAGTGCGGCTATCGAGCTGCAATCGAGACGTCCGTTCTGTTCTAATTGCAGGTTTTGGCGCAATATTTGTTCAAATTCAGGTTGAAGATAAGGCTGCCAAATGTTGGATTGGAAAAACGGAGAAAAATACAACCAGTCGCTACGCTGATGCCAGTACTGAATACGGGCAGTAGAGACCAAAATGGGTATCTGGGATTGGTGGCTAGCTGTCATCAATAAAAAATGCGTTCCTTGCGTTGATAACTCCAGAGAGTACAACATTTCATACCATTTGTGTTCTTTTATAAATGTACACAAGTTACACAGCAATATGGCATCCGCAAGGACCAGCGGCGCAACACTATATAGGGTGTAATACAGCTGGGTTTCAGTTTCTACATTTTGAATAAGTTTGGATTGATAATGAGATTCATCGTAGCTCAATGACACAGCGGTGGGTGAATATTCAAAGCTGGGTAATGGGTATTTGTTAATTAAGCAATGTATTTCATATTCGCACCACAAGTCGGTAATGCCATCAAAAAAATGCAGCGCAAATTGTTCGAGTTGAAACTCGATTGAGGTCAATTCAGCGCTAGTGTGGCAAATGGTCTCTTTATATATCGACGAATTGAGTTTACCTGCGATATTAAGAAACTCTGTATTCGGCGAGCGTGCGGTTATTTGTTTGAGGCGCACATTGAGAATATGTTCAAACAGCGCTCTTTTATTTAAGTGGGGGAGTGAATCGATCGCTAGAAGAATGTCTCTTCTTGAGATCTTAAGCTGCTTATCACGAAGATAGCGCTCATAAAGCAAGCAAAGTTCCATTTTTTCATCCAATCTGACATTTGTATTTTTAATATATTTTTTCTGGATGATATCACCATAGTTGTATATCAACGAGGTAAATTAGGTAGGGAAGTTTATAAAACTGTGATCTTGTGGCGTAAAAAAAGCCGTCACAGGCGACGGCTTTTAGAGTATTTGCTTTATCTCACAGAAATAGAATTACGCCTGTTGATCTTCGTATTCCATTTCCGCTTCTTGATCCTTAATCAAGGCATCGACAATCACTGCACAAGCGGCATCGCCGGTGATGTTTAGCGCAGTACGAATCATGTCAAAGATACGGTCTAGTGCGAACAGCAGTGGTAAACCTTCGATTGGAATACCTGCAGCAAGCAGTACAGCGACTACAAGGAAAGATGGACCAGGAACGCCAGCTTGACCAACCGCACCTAGAGTGGATGTCACGATAATCGCAATGTAGGCACCAAGTGATAAGTCGATATTGAATAGCTGAGCAAAGAACACTGCGACCAAGCCGTAGTAAATTGCGTTGCCTGACATATTGATGGTGGCACCAAGTGGCAGTACGAACGAAGCGGTTGAGTTTCTAACGCCCAATTCTTTTTCACAAGTTTCCATCGTTACAGGCAGGGTCGCCATAGACGAGGCGGTAGACAGTGCTACGGCTTGTGGTTTTTTCATTGCGCCAAGGAATTTTTTCGCTGAGGTCTTGGTAAACAACTGAATCATCAGTGGGTAGGCGACAAAACCGAAGATTAAAATCGCGGCGACGTAGACAACAAACAGTTTGAATACGATCATTAGCGCGCCAAAACCAAAGGTGCCCACCGCTTCAGCCATAAGGCCAAATACACCAATTGGTGCAATGATCATCACTTTGTTGATCATCCAAACCATGGCATCAACGATGCAGTTCACGCCGTTCATGATTGGTTCGCGACGGCTCTTCTCTTGTTTCGAAATGGCAATACCAAAGAAAAGGCAGAAAACCAAAATTTGGAGGATATTGGCATCGTTTAGAGATTGGAACACGTTGGTTGGGATCATACCGGTTACGGTGGCCCAAAACGTAGGTAATTCACCTTTCGACGCATACTCCGATGAGAACATGCCTTCCACTGCAGACAGTTCAATGCCGTTGCCTGGTTGGAACACTTCGCCCATGACTAGCGCCAAAGCCACTGCAAGGGCAGACGTCAGTGCGAAATAGCCTAGTGTCACCGCGCCCACTTTACCCGCTGATTGGCTGTTACCTAGACCAGCTGCGCCAGAGATAAGCGCCACAGCGACCAGTGGGATAACTAACATCTTGATTAAGTTAATAAAGATGGTGCCTAGTGGCGAAAACATCGCGGCGTCTTGACCCATGTAGGCGCCAACCGCAGTACCGACGATCATCGCAATGACGACTTGTACGCCAATATTGCTTAGTAAACTCTTATTTTTTAACACTTCCATAACCTCTGTGCTAGATTTGTTGAATATCCTAGAACTTACCCCTAAACAGTAGAAACTGAGTGGACAAATATTTCGCTGGTGTTTTACACGCTTCTTGACCAATGATCAATCCCCACCTAGTGAGAACATCGTTTCGACTTGCAAAATTTAATATCGTTGATTGAATTTTAAACAAAAGGCAAACGTTTGCTTTTAATCTTAAATATAAGATTATTCTAAATTAGCGTGTAAATGCAGTCGATTATCAATACGAATGTCGCTGGAATGTTAAAAATGCTCGTGACAGGGTGAAATTTGCAACTCATCAAGACAAGAAAAAAGCGCCGAGAAGGGCGCTTTTCGATAAGGGAAGTGGTTGTATAACTTAAACATCAACCAAGCTTGAACTGATTTAGCGCAAAGATGACTTAGCGTTGGGTTGCCGCTTTCATATTGGCGACAAACTCACCGAGTTTGGCGAGCATAGTCTGTGGCTCATCAACATGGCTTTCGATGATTTTAACCACCGCAGAACCTGAAATCGCCCCCGCAGCGCCCGCTTGCAGCGCTTCTTTGACTTGCGCCGGCTCTGAGATACCAAAGCCAAGCAGCGAAGGAGGGGCGTCGAACTGCGCCAGTTTGCCAAGTAGGGTATCGACAGGCATCTTGGCTTTGGTTTCAGCGCCAGTTACACCTGCGCGTGATAGTAAATAGGTGTAGCCGCTGCCAAGGCTTGCGACCGACTTGAGCGTTTCTTCGGTGGCGGTTGGCGGCGCAATGAAAATCGCGTGAACCCCAAATTTTTCCGCTGCAGCAACAAATTCTGCGCTCTCATTGGTTGGCACATCCGCGACCAAGACCGAATCGATACCGGCTTCTGAACAGCGCTGATAAAAGTGCTCAATGCCATTGGCAAACACCAAGTTGGCATACATCAGCAGGCCAATTGGAGTCTCTGGGTATTTTTTGCGCAGTTCACCAATCAGCTCAAAGCAGGTTTCAGGCGTGGTTTTGGCATTCAGAGCGCGTAAGTTGGCGCCTTGGATGGTTGGGCCATCGGCCAGTGGATCGGAAAATGGCATACCCAATTCGAGTGCGTCAGCGCCGTTTTCGATCAGGGTTTCCATAATCTTAAGAGAAAGCTCAGGCGTTGGGTCGCCCATAGTGACGAAAGGAACAAACGCGCCTTGTTGCTGCTCACTTAAACGGGCGAACATTGCTTGATAACGATCCATTACAGCACTCCTTTGTCTTGCAAAATTTTATCAACGGTGAAGATGTCTTTATCGCCACGACCAGAGAGGTTAACCACCAGAAGCTGCTCTTTGTCCGGATTTTGTTTCGCCATTTTGATGGCATGAGCCAGTGCATGGGACGACTCCAAAGCAGGAATGATGCCTTCATGGCGAGCAAGGTCTTGGAACGCTTCAAGCGCTTCATCGTCGGTAATGCTTTCATAGATAGCGCGACCCGTTGCGTGCAAGTGTGCGTGCTGCGGACCCACCGATGGAAAATCTAGTCCAGCAGAGATCGAATACGATTCTTCAATTTGGCCGTGTTGATCTTGCATCATCGGTGACTTCATCCCGAAATAAATACCAGTTTTACCGTGGCGCAGCGGCGCGCCGTGTTTGTCGGTATCAATGCCAAGCCCGGCAGGTTCAACACCAATTAAGTTGACCGATGTTTCGTCAATAAAATCGGCGAACATACCAATGGCATTTGAACCGCCGCCAACACAGGCGATAACCGCATCCGGTAAGCGACCTTCACGAGCTAAAATTTGGTTTTTGGTTTCCTCACCGATCATGCGCTGGAATTCGCGCACTATGGTTGGAAACGGGTGCGGGCCTGCGGCAGTGCCAAGCAGATAGTGCGCGGTCTCATAACTGCCAGACCAGTCACGCAGCGCTTCGTTACACGCATCTTTTAGCGTGGCTGAGCCGGAGTGAACAGGAATGACTTCTGCACCCATCAAACGC
Source organism: Vibrio xiamenensis (assembly GCF_900100015.1). Lineage (GTDB taxonomy): Bacteria > Pseudomonadota > Gammaproteobacteria > Enterobacterales > Vibrionaceae > Vibrio > Vibrio xiamenensis. The sequence continues at coordinate 68,957 of NZ_FNDD01000008.1, forward strand.
ATACGAAAGACGTTAGGACTTTGGCGTTCGACGTCTTTCGCGCCCATGTAAACACGGCATTTTAGATCGAGTAGCGCGCAGGCGAGGGCCGTTGCAACACCATGTTGGCCGGCGCCGGTTTCTGCGATGATTTCGGTTTTACCCATGCGTTTGGCCAGCAGCGCTTGACCAAGCACTTGGTTGGTTTTGTGTGCGCCGCCGTGAAGCAAGTCTTCACGTTTTAGGTACAGTTTGGTTTTAGTGCCTTTGGTGATATTGCGAGTTAACGTCAGTGCGGTTGGTCGACCGGCGTACTCTTGCAACAGCCCCATAAATTCGCTTTGAAAAGCGTCATCTTGCTGGGCGTCGATAAACGCTTGTTCAAGTTGGTCAAGGGCAGGAACCAAAATCTGTGGAACGTATTGTCCACCGTATTCGCCAAAATAGGCATCGAGCTTAGCCATGTTCTTTCCTTAAAATCGCTATCAGTGACCTTGTCACCGAATTCAAAAATTGCTGTGTTGTTTTGCTATATCGCCGCTGTGTTTCGGTATCAGGACATTAATAGTCGCGAATGGCGGCAAACGCTTGGCGCAGTTTCAAACTGTCTTTATGACCGGGAGAGCTTTCTACACCGGAATTCAAATCTAAACCCAAGCATCCAAGTGCGGCGGCTTGTTTGGCGTTCTCGGGGGTAATACCTCCGGCCAACATCACGTCGTGTGTTTCAGTGATCAGTTGCCAGTCAAAACTCTGGCCCGTACCGCCGGACTGTTCGCCAATTTTAGTGTCGAGCAGATGACGGTCGACGTTTTGCTCAAAAAGAGTCGGCATCGCATCGCTTACGCCATATGCTTTCCAAATCTCAGTCCCTTGTGGCAGCTTGGTTTTGAGCTCATTGATATAGGTTTGGTCTTCATTACCATGCAGCTGTACGGCAAACAAACTCAGTGCACTTGCAGTTTCTGCAACCTCTTCAATCGATTGGTTTTGGAATACGCCAACATAGTGAAGTGGTGCGCCGCTCATGGTGGTACGAGCCGCTTGCACATTGACGCAGCGCGGCGATTTAGACACGAAGATCAAACCGCCGAATACGGCTCCAGCTTGATAGGCACGCACCGCGTCATCGGGGTGAGTTAGTCCGCATACCTTGTTGTCGCCGAGTAACACTCGACGCACCGCCAGTTCTAAGTTGTCTTCTGACATCAACGAACTGCCGATCAAAAAGCCATTGGCGTAGTGGCTGAGATCTTTCACTTGTTGATGGGTGTATATGCCAGATTCGGAAATCAGCGTCACGTGCGGCAGTTTCTCGCGCAGTTTAGGCGCTAGCTGCTTGGTGCGGTTTAAATCGGTGCTTAAATCACGCAAGTCACGGTTGTTAATGCCAATCACTTTTGCGCCAAGTTCGACGGCGCGCTCAAGTTCTTGCTCGTTACTGACTTCCGTCAAAATGCCCATGTTGAGTGAATGCGCCACTTCCGCCAGAGCTTGGTACTGCTCATCATCAAGTACAGACAGCATCAATAAAATCGCATCCGCTTGATAGTTACGTGCGAGAAAGACTTGGTATTCGTCGATCATAAAGTCTTTGCACAGCACCGGTTGAGTGACTTGGCTGCGCACTTGTGGCAGAAAATCCAGATTGCCTTGAAAGTATTTCTCATCAGTCAGCACAGAGATGGCGCTGGCGTGATGGTTATAGACCGAGGCGATGTAATCGAGGTCGAAATCTTCGCGAATCAAGCCTTTTGATGGCGACGCCTTTTTACACTCGAGAATAAAAGCGGTTTGCGGCGTGCTTAGCGCTTCATAAAAACTGCGGTTGGACAGCGTCAAATCGCGTTGAAATGACTCTAATGGCTGCGCTTGTTTGCGCTCTTGAACCCACACTCGTTTATCGCGAACAATTTTAGCGAGAACCTCAGCCATTTGGCTTTCCTTTAAAGACACGTGTTCGGATAACTGCGTCATTGCTTAACCTCTATCTGCCAGTTGTTTTACTAATTCAAACGCTTTTCCAGACTGCATGACATCGAGAGCTTTGTGGGTATTGGCTTTGAGATCTTCGTGACCGAATAAGCGCATCAGCAGCGCAACATTGACTGCCACTGCGCTGGTCTGAGCTTGAGTCCCTTTTCCGGTAAGAATGTCGGTGATGATCGCCTTGTTTTCATCCGGCGTACCACCTTTAATCGCATCCAATGCGTAGCAATCGACGCCAAAGTCTTCTGGTTTTAGCGTGTACTCTACAATAGCGCCGTCACGAATTTCCGCAACTTGAGTTTCACCATGAATCGCCACTTCATCCAAGCCGCTACCGTGAATCACAGCAGCACGTTTCATACCTAGCTTGAGCATGGTCTCTGCAATTGGGCGAATCAACTCTGGCGCATAAACGCCCATCAACTCAATGTTTGGACGTGCTGGGTTAATCAAAGGACCAAGAATATTGAAAATCGTGCGTGTTTTTAATGTCTGACGCACTGGCATGGCGTGGCGAAAACCGCCGTGGTATTGCGGGGCAAACAAAAAGGCGACGCCCAGTTCATCGATCGCTTTACGAGTGTCATCGGCGCTCATCGCCAAGTTGATGCCAAATGAATCAAGTAAGTCCGATGAACCTGATTTACTCGATACGCTGCGGTTGCCGTGTTTGGCGACTTTCAAACCGCACGCTGCGGCAACAAACGCAGCGGTGGTGGAGATGTTAATTGTGTCATGACCGTCACCGCCAGTGCCGACGATATCGGCAAAGTCATAATCTGGGCGTGGAAATGGGCTGGCGTTCTTCACCAAAGCGCTTACCGCGCCCGCGATTTCATCGGGGGTTTCGCCTTTGATTTTAAGAGCCGTTAACGCCGCCGCCATCAAAATTGGGTCAAGGTCGCCACGAATGATTTCATCAAACAGCTGGTGGCTTTCTTGTTCATTAAGTGCTTGCTGGCGGTACAATTTGTCGATGATTTTTTCCATGATTCTATCCTTATAATTCCGTTTATTAGGCGGTTTGTGCCTGCAAAGCCCAGTCGATGGCGTTAGTGAGAAGCTGCGCGCCGTAGGTGGTCATGATTGATTCTGGGTGAAACTGAAAACCGCACACTCGGTCTTGCTCATTAACCACTGACATTACTAAACCGTCAACTTCGGCGGTGACAGCCAGTGTGTCTGGTACATCAACCGCCACCAAAGAGTGGTAACGGGCAATCGCCATCGGTGATGGCAGACCTTGATAGATTGGGTGTGCTTGATGCGCCATCATTGAAACCTTACCGTGAACAATGTCACCTGCGCCAGCGACTTTACCACCGTAAGCTTCGACAATCGCTTGATGGCCCAAACAAATCCCCAGAATCGGCACTTTGCCTTTCATGGTTTGCAGCAGCGTTGGCATACAGCCGGCTTCGCTTGGCTCACCTGGCCCAGGTGAAAGCACCAGTAGCGGGTTATCCAAATCAGCGATCGCATGCTGAATAGTTTCTGCACTGATACTGTTACGATAAATTTTCACTTGGTGACCGAGCGAACGGAACTGATCGACCAGGTTGTAAGTAAATGAATCGAAGTTGTCGATAAATACGATGTTAGCCATGATGAGTTCCTTACGCCTGATGAGCTGCCAAAATGGCAGAGATAACTGCTTGTGCCTTGCCGCGAGTCTCATCGGCTTCCGCTTGCGGGTCGGAATCAAACACCACGCCAGCGCCAGCTTGAACGTGTGCAATTTGATTTTCCACGTAGGCTGAGCGAATCACGATACAGGTATCTAAAGTGCCTTCACCGGTCAAGTAACCGACCGCACCACCGTAGCTACCACGACGAGTTTTTTCGACATCGCGAATCAGCTGCATTGCACGAATTTTTGGTGCGCCGGTTAAGGTGCCCATGTTCATGCACGCTTGGTAGGCGTGAAGCGCATCGAGATCTGAACGCAATTGGCCAACCACGCGAGATACCAAGTGCATCACATGGCTGTAACGGTCAACTTTAAGCAAATCTGCCACGTGGCGAGACCCAGGCTCGGCAATGCGTGCCACATCGTTACGTGCTAGGTCGACCAACATCATGTGCTCGGCGTTCTCTTTTTTATCGCCGCGCAGTTCCAACTCAATGCGGCTATCAAGGTCAAAATCGATGCTGCCATCGTGCTTTTTACCACGGCGACGGGTACCGGCAATTGGGTAGATTTCGATTTGATTGGTATTGGTTGCGTATTTCAGCGCGCTTTCAGGAGAGGCTCCAAACAGAGTGAAAAACTCATCTTGGAGATAGAACATGTATGGGCTTGGGTTGCTTTGCTTAAGCTGCTGGTATGCCACCAACGGCGATGGGCAAGGCAGAGTAAAGCGGCGTGATGGTACCACTTGGAAAATATCACCTTTGACGACGTACTGTTTCAAATCGCTGACGATATCGCAAAAATCGGCATCAGAAATATTGGTTTGCAGTTCAACATTGGCAAGTTTTTGCGCGGGTGGAATCTCATTCGGTGCGGCGCACAGGGTTTCGATCTCTTTTACGCGCGCTGCCAATTGCGCTTTGGTTTTGTCGCTATGGGCAAACAGCGTCGCTTGTACGTCACAGCGCTGAGTTTGATGATCAACAATGAGCAAGGTTTCGGCAACGTAAAACACGTAGTCAGGGCAGGCGTTATCACTGCTCGCCTCGCCAAGCGGTTCAAAGTTGGCAACCATGTCGTAGGCGAACAAGCCACCTAAAAATACCGCGTGTTCTTCTAATCCGTCTAAATCAAAGCTGTGCTGAACCAAGCGCAGAGCATCAAAGGATGACGCTTCACGCAGACGGCTGTCTTCATCGACGCTGCGATCAGGTGCTGGAAAGGTTAACGTTAAGGTTGCGTCTTGATACTCGGTTTTAACAGCAGAGGTAATGTTGCGCTGCAAGGTATCAAGCAACTGGCGGCCGTTATCGGTCAGCGCCGTCAAGGTGACAACATCGCCGTAGCAGACGATACGTACTGCTGCGTCAACGATCATCAAGCTCTTTAAGTTCTGTTTTGAGTCAATTTCTGCTGATTCAAGTAGCAGGCAATCGGTTTTGTTTTCACACAGGGTATGAAACAGGTGTGTTGGGTCAGATGCGTAAGGGACAACGCTGTGCAGCAGTTCAATGCTATCGCGATGTTTGATTTCAATGGCCTTATTCACAAGACCTCCTTCTCAATAATTCTTATGGTCACATGGTTGCATAAAGTGATGGGTTTCCCAATCTTAAATCACGTCTAAATTCTGATACTTATGCAAGTGTGTAGAAACAAAAAAGCCCGCTGAGTGAGCGGGCTTTGCAATGGCGTGTCGTTTTAACAGCGCAGGTCAGCCCACCAAGAACCAGTCCAAGTGCGCCACCAAGCCAAATCTGCTGCGGATTTAACGAGTTTCGCTTTTTGCTTTTGGTTAAATTCTTGTAACATGGTAGACCCTAGTTTCGATGAATCGTATTTGTGTACTAGTTAACTAGTTCAAGGCCGTGAAGTCAAGCTCTAAAACAAAAACTTGATATAAAAATTTGCATGAGAATAGATTTACACAGCCACACCACATCTTCTGATGGTCGATTAACCCCTCAACAGTTAATCGATCGCGCCATGGATTTCGATATTGATGTGTTGGCCATCACCGATCACGACAATGTCGATGCGTTGGCAAGCGCCAGAGCGTATATCGCCGACCAGCAGTTACCGTTGCAGTTAATCAGCGGTATTGAAGTATCAACGGTATGGCAAAACAAAGACATTCATATTGTCGGCCTGAATATTGATGAGAACGCGACGGCGCTGCAGCAGTTGATTGAACGCCAACGCAATCATCGCCAAGTGCGCGCCGAGTTAATTGCCCAGCGTCTACAAAAGGTGACGCGCGAAGGGGTATTGGAAGAGGTGCGCTTGCTTGCTGGGGATGCGCCGATTACACGTGCCCATTTTGCCAAATGGCTGGTGGATAACGAGTACGCCAAAACCATGCAGCAAGTGTTCAAGAAATACTTAACGCGTAATAACCCAGGTTACGTGCCGCCGAATTGGTGTTCAATGCAAGAAGCCGTAGAGGCGATTCATCAAGCTGGCGGCCAAGCGGTGTTAGCCCATCCAGGGCGATATAATTTAACCGCTAAGTGGTTGAAACGTTTGATCAGCGCTTTTGTTGATGCGGGCGGCGATGCGATGGAAGTGGCACAGCCGCAACAAGGTCAACAAGAAAGGCGCAACCTTGCCGATTATGCTATACAATACAAACTATTAGCGTCTCAAGGCAGTGATTTTCATTATCCTTCACCCTGGATGGAGCTCGGGCGAAATCTATGGTTGCCTGCAGGAGTGGAACCGGTTTGGAAAGATTGGAGCCTCAAACCTTCCGATTCATAACCTGCTGTGAGCGCAGTTTACCCATCTTAGAGTCGCGAGACTCAAAAACGAGGAATTACCATGAGCCAGTTTTTTTATGTGCATCCTGAAAACCCACAGGCTCGATTGATCAACCAAGCGGTCGCGATCATTCGTAATGGAGGCGTTGTCGTTTACCCAACCGATTCCGGTTATGCACTGGGCTGTCAGTTGGAAAATAAACACGCATTAGAGCGCATTTGCCAGATTCGCCGTTTAGACGAAAAACACAATTTTACGTTGCTATGTCGTGATTTGTCAGAGTTGTCGTTGTATGCGCGCGTAGACAACAGTGCTTTTCGTTTGTTGAAAAACCACACGCCGGGCGCTTATACCTTTATCTTTAAAGGGACGAAAGAGGTGCCGCGCCGCTTGATGAACGCGAAGCGCAAAACCATCGGTATTCGCGTCCCGGATAACCGCATTGCGCTTGATTTGCTCGAAGCTCTCGGTGAGCCAATGATGTCTACCTCATTGATTTTACCGGGCAGTGAAGTGACTGAGTCGGATCCAGAAGAAATCCGCGATAAATTGGAACACGTTGTCGATGTGATTCTAAGCGGCGGTTACCTTGGTGAACAGCCAACCACAGTGGTGGATTTTAGCGACGGTGAACCTGTCGTTTCACGCGTCGGTTCTGGCGATCCAAGCGTATTTGAATAGCTGAAATTTGGTGCTTTTGAGCTAAGAATTTGGCATACTGTGCGGCTGCGAAATTGCAGTCGCATATCAAACGCCCAAATTTAGGCATGCAACGACGTCTGAGAAGACGACATACAGGTAAATAGTAAATCGATGAACGAAAAATTACAGAAGGTATTAGCACGAGCAGGTCACGGTTCTCGTCGTGAACTGGAAGCTCTTATCAAAGCCGGACGCGTCAGCGTCAATGGTGTAGTGGCTAAACTTGGTGAACGCTTAGAAGATGAAAACGCCGTCGTGCGTATTGACGGACATACCGTGTCTGCCAAAGCGCAAAACGATGTGATCTGCCGAGTTTTGGCATACTACAAGCCAGAAGGCGAGCTATGTACCCGCCACGACCCAGAAGGTCGTCGAACTGTTTTTGACCGTCTGCCGAAAATCAAAGGTTCTCGTTGGATTTCGGTAGGGCGCCTTGACGCCAACACCTCGGGTTTGCTGCTGTTTACGACCGACGGTGAATTGGCTAACCGCCTGATGCACCCAAGCCGCCAAGTAGAACGTGAATATCTGGTTCGTGTTTTTGGCGAAGTGAATGAACAGAAAGTACGTAACTTAGTAAAAGGTGTTGAACTTGAAGATGGCATGGCGCGTTTTGAAGACGTCGTTTATGCTGGTGGTGAAGGTATGAACCACACCTTTTACGTGGTGATTAACGAAGGTCGTAACCGTGAGGTTCGTCGTTTGTGGGAATCGCAAGAGTGTACGGTAAGCCGTTTGAAACGTGTGCGTTACGGGGATATTTTCCTCGATAAGAAACTGCCACGTGGCGGTTGGATGGAACTCAACCTCAAAGACGTTAACTACTTGCGTGATTTGGTTGAACTGCGTCCTGAGAAAGAGACCTTACTTGACGTGAATGCCGCCAATACGTCACGTAAACGTGAACGTTCAAAGAGTCAGAAGATTCGCCGTGCAGTGAAGCGTCACGAAGAGCGCATCACCAATCCGCCAAAAGGTCGTGCCGGCGCCAAACGTCGCCGTTAACCTCTTAACCTCGAGGTTTTTGGTTACTCACCAATAGCAAAACCGTATCAAATAAAAAAGCCCGCTCGTTGAGCGGGCTTTTTGTGTTAGGCGCTTAAACCAGAGTCTGAGTTAGCTCAAAGTAGCGACCGCGCTGCTCGGTCAACTGTTGATGGGAACCAAACTCGACAATCTCACCTTGCTCAATCAGACAAATCGCATCCATTTTTTCCAGATTGACCAAGCGGTGAGTGATAAACAGCACTGTCTTACCGACAAAATGCTGCTCAAACAAGGCCATAATTTGCTGCTCAGTCTGTTTATCCAAACCTTCAGTTGGTTCATCTAGCAGCAGGATAGGGGCATTGTGAAGCAGCGCGCGAGCAATTCCGATACGGCGCTTTTCACCGCCGGAAAGCTGACGACCGCCATCGCCAAGCCACGTATCTAAGCCAGGCTTATCGAGCAGCTTTTCAAGGCCAACGCTGGCAAGCACTTCGCTTAAGGTATCATCGCTGGCATCTGGGCGAGCCATCAGCAGGTTATCGCGCAAGCTGCCGTTAAGAATGTCGACTCGTTGGCTGACCACACTGATAGCTTGACGCAACTGGCTTTCACTCCACTCGGTTAATGGCTTGCCAGCAATTCGAATTTGGCCTTGCTGCGGGTCCCAGTAGCGGGTCAATAGCTGCATGAGCGTCGATTTACCAGAGCCAGTTTGACCCAAGATAGCAACTTGCTGTTTTGGCGCAATGGCAAGGTCAATATTGGTTAATACTGGTGCGCTTTCGTCGCTGTAAGCAAATTCAACTTGCTCAAATTCAATCGAGTATTCACCGCTGTGCTCGGTTGGTGTTTGACTAAAACGCACGTCTGGCTCAGACAAAATGACTTCGTTTAAGCGTCTTGCTGAGGTAAGCGTTTGACCTAAATACTGGAACGCGCCAGCAATTGGCATTAAGAGTTCAAAGCTTGCCATGGTAGCAAACGCCATCATCGCAATGAATGGATCTGGCGGATGACCGCCAACGCCATCGGCAGACAACCACATAATTAAAGCCAACGTCCATCCGTTCACCAGCAGCAGTAGCGCTTGAGCGAGGCCGCCGAAGTGAGCGTTGACGTATTGGTTTTGCAGCAGTTTGTCTTGGGCGGCAAAAATGGCATCACGATAGCCTTTTTCTGCGCCAAATAGAGTCAGTTCCGTGTGGCCTTGCAGCCAATCCAAAGTCGTAATACGAAATTGCGCTTTGTTTTGTGTCAGGTCATGACCGTTACGTTTGCCAAGTTTGTAGAACAAAACCGGCCAGCTTAGCAGCATCAGCAGCAAAATGCCGCCAAGGGTTAAGCCAAGCGTCATGTCAAACCAACATACGAATACCGTCAGGCCGACAATTCCAAACGCACCGACGATAATTGGGCTAATCAGACGCAGATAGACATGGTCCATCGCATCGATGTCGGCGATTAATCGGTTGAGTAAATCGGCGTCACGAATGCCGGAAACGCGGCCCGGGATCAGCGGCGCCAATTTAGAAAAGAAGAAAATGCGCAGGTCGGTTAATAGCTTGAAGGTCGCGTTGTGGCTGACAACGCGCTCGCCCCAACGTCCTGCGGTGCGACCAATCGCGAATCCACGAACAAACGCGCCTGGCAGCATGTAGTTGAAGGTTTCCCGTGCGATGGTTAACGCAGCAACGGCTGAAGCAGACAAAAACCATCCGGAAAGCGTCAGTAGCCCGATGGAGGCAAACAGAGTTGCTAAGGCGAGCACCATGCCCAGAGTCAAACCAAACCAATGTTTTCGATACAGTTTTAAGTAAGGGAGTAAATCACGCATCTAAGTTCCCCTTATCCGCTTGGTTACTATGTGCTTGCAGCATGGTCTGGAACAGGCCTTGCTGAGTGCTTAAAGTGGCAAAATCACCGCTTTGCGCAATGGTCCCGTTTTGCATCACCAGTATTTGCGCCACGTCTTTGAGCGGATTGAGTTGGTGAGTCACCATCAATGCCGTGCGATGTTGAATTTGCTGTTCAAGACCTTGCATGACAAGGCGCTCGCTGCGTGCATCCAAACTTGCGGTCGGCTCATCAAGCAGCCAAAATGCGCCGTTTTGCAACATCGCGCGCGCGAGCGCTAAACGCTGTGCTTGACCGACCGACAAACCGCCTGAGCGGTCGGTGATCGGATAATCAAGCCCTTGCTTATGCACAAATTCGGCAGCAAAAGAGCGCTCAAGCACTTGCTCGATGGCTGCGTCGTCAATGTCATTTTTGCCAAGCGTAATATTATCGCGAATGGTGCCGTGAAGAAGCAGCGGGTTTTGTCCCACCCAACTGATGTGGCTGCGCCAATCGTCAAGGTCGAGATCGCTGCGTTCAATACCGTTGATTTTGAGAGAGCCTTGATAGGGTAAGAAGCCAAGAATCGCGTTGATAAGGCTGGTTTTACCTGCGCCACTTGGGCCAACAAGGGCAGTGGTTTGACCGCTGTCTAAGCAAAATGACAGTGGACCGGCCAGTTTATCGCCTTCAGGGCTAAGTACCACAAGGTCGCTTGCTTCAATTGATACACCGCGGGAAGCGGCGTTTTGAAGGTCAAGCGTCTCGCGACCTGAGCGGACTTTACTGACGTCGAGATCGAGGAATTCAACGATGCTCTCTGCTGAGCCGATAGCTTGCTGTTTGGCATGATAGAAAGTGCCAAGATCACGCAGTGGCTGATAAAACTCAGGTGCCAAAATTAGAATAAACAGCCCAGAGAACAAAGTGACGCTGGTACCGTAATAGCCAAAGTCCAGTTCACCAATAAAACTAAAGCCGAAGTAAACCGCCGTGATAGCAATGGAGATCGAGGTGAAAAACTCCAATACCGCAGAGGACAAAAATGCAATACGTAGCACGTCCATGGTGCGTTTACGAAACACCTCTGACGCGCTTTTCATCACTTCAGTTTCCGCTTTAGTGCGATCAAATAGGCGAATGGTGGTCATGGATTGCAAGCGATCATAGAAATGGCCGGAGAGACGTTGCAGCGCTTTGAAGTTTTTCTTGTTGGCTTCGGCGGCGCGAATGCCGACAAACGCCATAAACATTGGAACCAAAGGTGCGGTGATTAGGAAAATCAATCCAGCAGCCCAGTTTACGGGAAACACGACGACTAAAATAACGAAGGGAATCAGTACTGACAGTGACATTTGCGGTAAATACTTAGCGAAGAAATCGTGCATCTCTTCAACTTGTTCAAGCAGTAACGTTGCCCAAGCGCCCGCAGGTTTGCCTTTAATATAGGCCGGACCAAGTTCGCGAAGCTTTTCGAGAATCTGGCGGCGAATATATACGCGAATCTCTTTGCCACAGTGGAATCCGGCGATTTCTCGTCCCCATGAGCACAGGGCGCGCGCCAGAATGATAGCAAGTAGACCGTAAAATTGAGGAAGTAATTGGTACTTATCGACGTGCTCAATGATCAGTTGGTGAAGAATTGAAGCAAGCAGAGCGGCTTGTCCAAGTAAGAATAAGCTTGATAAAACTCCTAAGCCAATCGTGAGCATGAGCCAGCGTTTTGCTAGCGTGCTCTGTTGCTTAAGCCAGAGATTCAAGCTTTTGCGTCTATTTTTATCCATTATGAAGGCTTATTGATAATTGTTATGGCTGATGAGCGAGGCATTATACAAAAGAAAGCCCAGCGGGAATACCCGCTGGGCTGTATGGATTTATTGACGTCAGGTCGAAACTTACGATTTGAGCGCTAAACTATCGAGGTAGCGTTCGGCATCTAGGGCGGCCATACAACCGGTTCCTGCCGAGGTAATCGCTTGACGATAGTTGTGATCCATCACATCGCCAGCGGCAAATACGCCTTCGATGCTGGTTTGAGTCGCGTTGCCGTCAAGCCCTGATTTCACTACGATGTAGCCATCTTTCATCTCAAGTTGATCGGCAAAAATACTGGTGTTCGGTTGGTGACCAATCGCAATGAAGGTGCCCATCACATCGAATTGTTCAATCGCGCCTGAATTGACGTCTTTGACTTTCACGCCAGTCACGCCCATATCATCTCCGACCACTTCTTCAAGTGTACGATCAGTGTGCAAAATAATATTACCGTTTTGCACCTTGTCCATCAGACGATCGATCAAAATCTTCTCGGCGCGGAATGTATCGCGGCGATGAATCAGGTGAACTTCAGAGGCGATATTCGATAGGTATAGCGCTTCTTCTACGGCAGTGTTACCACCACCAACAACCGCGACTTTTTGATTGCGGTAGAAGAAACCGTCACAAGTTGCACATGCTGATACGCCACGGCCTTTAAATGCTTCTTCCGAGTCTAGACCAAGATATTTTGCCGATGCGCCAGTTGAGATGATCAGTGCATCACAAGTGTATTCCGAACTGTCGCCTTTTAAGCGGAAAGGGCGCTCAGACAGATTTACTTCGTTGATGTGGTCAAATACCATCTCAGTTTCAAAGCGCTCTGCATGCTCTTTCATGCGATCCATCAAACCTGGACCAGTTAAACCTTCAGGGTCTCCAGGCCAGTTTTCTACTTCGGTAGTAGTGGTTAATTGGCCACCTTGCTGCATGCCTGTCACCAGCACTGGATTAAGGTTCGCGCGCGCAGCGTACACTGCCGCAGTATAGCCAGCTGGACCCGAACCAAGAATTAGTAAATTACAGTGTTTTACGTCGCTCATGCGTGCTCCAATTGTGTGGTGCATTATTTATTAACATGCTCGATTGTAAAGGAAGTCCCCAATCAGTAAAAGCGCTGGCTCCCCAAACAAAGAAACAAAATGTAATAGGTTAGAACCGAAACAATGAATGCCTTAAAATAGGCTTAAATGAATGTTTTTTATACATTAATAGTGAGTTCTAGCACAGGGTTCTAGAAAATTGTCAGCCAAGAAATTAGTTTTGGAGTTTAATGCTAGTTATTTGTTTTAATTTGGTGTTTATGACTTGATTTTTTTAAAATTAAAAATATGTGAACTATAAAATTTGAAATAACCGCATATGTACGTATTCTGTATGTAAATAAAATGTTAAATAATATTTAACAAAAATGGTATGTTCATTAAGGAGTCTACGATGCTTCATACACACGAGAATACGTTGCATATTACTCAGCTCAGTGCGCGAGCACTGCAGCAATTATCCCCTTCGTTTGCCAGTCTGCCGCACACTGATCACGCCGATGGTCAATATCGCCTGCGTCGCTATTCGGTTATCGAATTTCGTCAAGGCAAAGTCATTGAACAACATCAGCATGATTTCGTCCAATCGGACGCCATTAACCATTTTCAAGGCGATATCGTACGCCACTTTGAACCGATTTTAGATTCCACTTTGCAAAGTGACGGTATGCGCGAAATGTGTCAGCTATTTGTTGATGCTAACGAATTGCCAGATGGCCAGAAGATAGAAATTCATCAAATTCGAATCGCTGCGATTTATGATGAAACCCAAGTTGCACCGGAAGGGGTTCATCAAGATGGCTTTGACTATATCGCCCTGATTGGTATCGATCGCAAAAACATTGTGGGTGGAGAAATCATGCTCTACGAAGACAATCACGAAGCGCCATTTTATCGTAAGGTGCTTAACAACGGTGAAGTGGCGATGCTGGATGACAGCCGGCTGTGGCACAACGCCTGTCCGATTCGTTCCATCAGGCACAGTCAAGAAGGGCACATGGATGTGTTTGTGTTAACCGCTAAGGATGCCTCCCATGACCTTCACTCCTGAAAAGGCGCGCGAGCAATTTACCGCTTTAACACCAAAGGTCGGTCAGCAATCGGCAATATTTTTTGATGGCCCAGGCGGCTCACAAGTCCCTGTCAGCGTACTTGAGGCGATGACGCACTATTTGGGCCATTTCAATGCCAACTTAGGCGGACACTATTTCTCCAGCCAAGTGACTGGCGATGTCATGCGCCAAGCCAGAGAATCGATGCAAGCGCTGCTCAATGCGCCAAGTGCCGACAATATTGTGTTTGGCGCGAATATGACCAGCTTAACTTTTCAGTTAAGCCGAGCCATCAGCCGCGAGTGGCGAGTGGGCGATGAAGTGGTGGTGACGGCGCTCGATCACTACGCCAATGTATCAACTTGGGCCGAGGCAGCCAAAGATAAGGGCGTGACTGTCCACCAAGCACGGGTGGATGAAAGTGACTGTAGTTTGGACTTGCCGCATCTGCTGTCGTTAATTAATACCAATACTCGATTAGTCGCAGTGACTCTAGCGTCTAATACCACAGGTTCCATTGTCGATGTGCAAAAAATTGTCGCTGCGGCGCATCAAGTTGGCGCCGCTGTGTATGTCGATGCGGTGCACTATGCGCCGCACCGTTTGGTGGATGTGGCCGCGCTTGGCTGCGACTTTCTGGTGTGTTCGGCCTACAAATTCTTCGGCCCACATCTTGGCATTGCTTACATCGCCAAGCCTTGGTTGGAGAGTTTAACACCATACAAAGTGGAGCCTGCCACTGACATCGGCCCCGGACGCTTTGAAACGGGTACGCAAAATTTTGAAGCGTTAGCTGGCGTTATCGCCGCGGTAAACTATTTAGCTCAGTGGGGCGAGGCCAGTGCGCCGCTGCGCACGCGGCTTGAGCAAAGTTACGCGCAGTATAACCAACATGAACAAGCGTTGAGCGAACACTTTTTACAGTGCTTGGAAGCGCTGCCCAATGCGCGGCTGTATGGCATAGACAGCGGTGATATTCAAAGGCGAACTCCGACTTTCGCGCTGCGCTTTGATGACGCCGACCCTTTGCCGCTGGCCAAAGCGCTCGGTGAACAAAACATCTGCGTCTGGAACGGGCATTTTTATGCCTTAGGTTTGGTGAAACAGCTTGGTTTGCTTGAGTCTGGCGGCGTGTTACGTGTCGGTTTGATGCATTACAACACCAAGCAAGAAATTGACCGATTATTCGAACAGCTTCATTCGCTGGTCCACTTATACCGATAAGCGAAACATTTGCCAGCACAACTTAAAATCCCTTGATCGCTATCAAGGGATTTTTTATCGATTGGGGCATTGTCTCATTCCAAACGATGACTTTACGCCGCGTGTGAGTGAAAGTGTTTTATAGTTAAAGCGTAAGGTTATTCATTTTAAATCAGCCAATTAGAATTTAGTTCTCTGCGCTTTGGATTGGCTGCGTGTTGCGGTTTCGTTATTTAAGGATCTTGGTTTGAAATCCATTGCCGTGCAGTCCTGGCTTCCGGGGCTTTATCAATTAAAACATTATCAACGTGAGTGGCTGCTCGACGATGCCCGCGCGGCCTTGTCTGTGGTGGCAGTGGCGCTGCCTGTCGCTATCGCTTATGCGCAGTTGACTGGTGTATCTGCGATTGTTGGTTTGTATTCCTGCGTGCTGCCAATGATGATTTATGCGCTGTTCGGTACATCGAAGCAACTGATTGTGGGGCCAGATGCGGCAACTTGCGCGGTGATTGCGGCGGTCGTGTCGCCACTGGCTGCCGGCGACCCTGCCAAGCATTGGCAGTTGGTGATGACTATGACCGCCATGACGGGAGGATGGTGCCTGCTGGCGAGCCGTTTTAAACTCGGTGTGTTTGCCGATTTCCTCTCCAGACCCATATTATTGGGGCTATTAAACGGTGTGGCATTGACCATAATCGTTGGCCAATTTGCCAAAGTGTTTGGTCTCAAATTTGAAAATCGCGATTTGCTCGAACGTTTATATGAAGCGCCTGGGCTATTGCTGGATTTGCATTGGCAAACGGTGCTGATAAGTTTGGTCACAGCGCTGAGCTATTTTGCCATCAAACGCTATCGTCCGGCGCTGCCTGCGGCGATGATCGCCATTATTCTTGCCGCAGCGTTAGTATGGGGGTTTAACCTTGAGAGCTATGGCGTCAAGGTTGTCGGTGTGATTCAAGGCGGTTTGCCCGCGTTTCAGACTCCAGTGTTTAATCTGGGAGATATGCGTGAGCTGGTAATGCCAGCGCTAAACTTAGCCGTCGTGAGCTTTGTCAGTATGATGCTTACGGCAAGAAGCTTTGCGGCAAAAAATGGTTATGACATTGATGCTGACAAAGAGTTTCGTGCGCTGGGTGTTGCCAATTTAGCGTCGGCATTTTCGCAAGGCTTTGCAATCAGTGGCGCTGACTCGCGTACCGCAGTTAATGATGCTAATGGCGGAAAATCACAACTGGTGTCGATTCTTGCGGCATTGATCATCGCTTTGGTGGCGGTATTTATCTATTCACCGCTGCAGTACATACCGATAGCTGCATTGGGTGTGGTGCTGATTGTGGCGTCGATTTCGCTGCTGGATCTGAAAGGCATTTGGACGCTAAGAAAGCGTGATAAAGATGCGTTCTATCTGGCTTCGATTACCTTGATTGCGGTGTTGGTGATCGGTGTCATTCCGGGCATTACGCTGGCGGTATTACTGGGACTTTTTCAATTTTTACGAGTGGTGATGCGACCAAGCGATCAAGTGCTGGGATTGGATAACAAAGGGACGATTCGCAGCATTGATGACTCTGGCAAGGCCAAACCGATTCCCGGGTTGTTGATTTATCGCTTCAATTCGCCGTTAACCTATTTCAATGCGCCGTATTTTAAACGTCGTCTACTTGATAACGCCGAAATCAAAGAGCAGCATATCGACTGTATTATCATCGATGCCGTGGCGAGCTTTACCCACCTTGATTTGAGCGTAATGGCCACGCTTGCCGACGTACAAACCATGCTTAAAAAACGGGGTATTCGCTTGATCTTGGCCGGTCGTAAACGCAGTTTACGCAAATGGTGCGAGGCAGGCGGTGTCGCGGTTGGTGATGGTGGTGTGGTGCTGCGCGCCGATTTATATCTGGCGATTAAACTCAGCGGCGTCTACCAACAAGCGGTGGAAGAAGGGCAAGTGCCGGAAGTCCAAAAGCAGCCTGATGATCAGCAGGCGATTAACGTTACTCCAGAAGTGGTCTAACTTGGTTCTTCATCACAGAAAAGCCCTCGCGATGCGAGGGCTTAGTGTTTGTCGCCGTTATTGATAACCGGGCCATGGGCCGCACTGGGCTTTATTCGCCGCTGACTTCCACTTCATAAGAGGTGAATTTACGTACGTTAATCACACCGGTATCAAAGATCAGGTATTGGCCTTTAATGCCTTGTAACGTGCCGGTCACAACTGGGTTCTTATCAAAGTTGTGCGAAGTAATTTTTACTGGATGCTGCTCAACAGGATAATCGATGGCGGTGATCTCACTGCCTAACACTTCAACGGCATCATCGCCAAACCGCGCTTTCAGCTCGCTAATGGTGTCTTCGACTAAAGGCAATAACTGAGCGAACTGCGCTTCAAGGGCTAACGGTTCGCCATCGCCTTTCAGTAGAGTACGCCAGTTGGTTTTATCGGCGATGTGTTTAGCAAGTTCTACTTCCAGTAATCCGGAAATGTAACGGGTTTTGACTTTGAAAATCGGCATGCCTTGCGTCGCGCCTTGGTCAATCCAGCGCGTTGGAATTTGAGTGTGGCGAGTAATGCCGACTTTGAGGCTTGACGTGTTGGACAGATACACGTAGTGATCGACCATGCAATTTTCTTGCCCCCACTGTGGTTCACGACAAGTGCCTTGATCATAGTGACAGGTTTCCGGTTTCATGATGCACATGTCGCAACTGGCGAGCTTTTTCATGCACACAAAACAGTGGCCTTGCGAATAGCTTTTCTTGGTTTTTTTACCACACGAACTGCAGTAGATGTTGCCTGTGTGGGTTAAGGTCAGTGATTTGCCGATAAACGGATTCAGGTCTAACAGTTCTTCGCCAACCGGTAGGCGATATTGAACGGTGCCCTCAAGGGACGCTTGCATTTTGCTAAGCGTTCCCGCTGCAAGTAAAGACATGACATTGCTCTCTATAATTTGCCCGCTTAAGCAGGTCGATAATTTGTCAGTCAGTGTAGCAAAATCTCGATGCTCAAACAGTACTCCAAGGTTTGGTTGATGGAGAAATCGGCATCTCGCGCGGTGATATCTTCAAGGCTGTGACAGTTCGAGCAAATTAGCGGACAAAAAGTCAGAAGGGTTTGACAGCCGATGCGGCGCTGGGTGGTAAGTCTGCTTCTTCAAGCGACATGTCGGTCATGGATGCGGCTTCGCTTTCGGCTTCTTCAAGGCTAGGAATGGGCTCTTTAGGGCCGAGAAAACGTGGTTGAGTATTGATGATGTACAAGTCCAAGAATGCTTTAGTGCGGGCGAACACTTCACGTAGGCGCACTGGTAGACTGGAGTGATCGGGGCCGGGGCCCGGCACGGCTAAACAGCGGGCATTAATGTTGTAGTAGTTGGCGATGTAGAGTGCGCGTTCGCAGTGAAATTTTTGTGAGATGATCAGAAAGTCGTCGGTGTCGAAAATCGCTTTGGCTCGTACCACAGAATCTAACGTTCGAAAGCCTGCATAATCGAGGAAAATACGCGAATCGGGGATATCTGCACGTAGCAAATCGCGTTTCATCGTCCACGGTTCATTGTACGAACGGTGCGCATTATCGCCGCTCAGCAAGAAGCGGTTAATTTTGCCTTGTTGGTACAATTCAATCGCCGCATTAATGCGATGAATATAGTAATCGTTGAGGGTACGTCCTAAATATTTACTCGTCCCCAGCACTACAGCGACATCGAAGTGAGGAATCTCGTCGACATCAAAGTACAGCTGGTCCTGAGTTTGATAGGTGACCCATCGGTCAATCAAGCCCACACAAAACAGGCAGATTGCCAGCGCTATCATCGCGCCTTTGATTATCTTAACTGGCCAAACAAAGGAGCATTGTTTCATTTGATAAATGAGGCTTTGCACTATATATGACGGTTTCTTTGTGCCCATGTCCCAATGAAAATAAAACTAATAATAACAACGACAAACATCATACCGGGCTCAAGTTGATGTAATGTCCGAGTGAGGTAAGGTGTTACCTTGACAATGATTAAGCCGTATCCAAAAGCGTTAATCAAGACAAAAACCGCAGTACGGACAATGAACATTTGGTTACGCAGCAGTCGTCTCATTAGTGCGTTTATCTCACCGCCGCCCATCACTAGAAGGCAAGTGATTAAGGACATTGAGATTTCACTTAAGTAGGGCAGTAAAAATTGGCCAGCTGGTGCTAAAAAACTAAGCATAGAAATTCTTTTTTGATTTAAAAATAATAAAGCCCCGCTCGCGGGGCTTTAACCGTGATTAGAACGCGGTACGTTTGTAACGGCGATACACAGGTTGCCAGAAGTGTTGTTCAATGGCGATTTCCAGCGCTTCGTCTGAAACAGCAGGTGCAACGCCTTGCTCGATGGCTTTTTTACCTACCGCGATGGCGATTTTCTTCGACACCGAATGGATCTCTTCTAGAGGCGGAAGCAATGCGCCTTTGCCATGAATCGCCAGTGGTGAACAGGTTGCCAGCGCACGGCTCGATTCCATCAACATTTCATCGGTAACACGTTTTGCGCCAACTGCTAATACACCAAGGCCAATGCCCGGGAAAATATAACTGTTGTTACACTGTGCAATTGGGTAAGTTTTACCTTCATGAACCACAGGATCAAATGGGCTGCCTGTTGCAACCAGCGCGGCGCCGTTGGTCCAGCGAATAATGTCGTTTGGCGTGGCCTCAACGCGGCTGGTTGGGTTTGACAGCGGAAAGATGATTGGACGTTCGCAATGTTTGTGCATCTCTTCAATCACTTCTTGGCTAAATAGACCCGGAGCGCCAGAGACACCAATCAAAACGTTTGGTTTGGCGTGGCGCATTACATCAAGTAATGAGAAACCCGTGCCTTCACTTTGCCACTCTTGGGTATCAGCGGATTTTTGCACCAAACGCTGTTGGAAATCGAGCAGATTAGGCATGCCTTCTTGCAACAAGCCCCAGCGATCGACCATGTAAACTTGAGAGCGCGCTTGCTGATCTGAAATCCCTTCTGAAACCATTTGCGCGATGATCGCTTCGGCAATCCCGCAACCTGCAGAACCAGCACCTAAGAAAGTAATGCGTTGGTCGGAAAGTTTACTGCCTGCGGCTTTACATGCGGCGAGCAATGAACCAACCGTAATCGCTGCAGTGCCTTGAATGTCATCGTTAAAACAGCAAATGCGGTTTTTGTAACGCTCAAGCAGTGGCATCGCGTTCTTTTGCGCGAAGTCTTCAAATTGGACTAACGCTTCAGGCCAGCGGCGCTGAACGGCTTGAATGAACTCTTCAACAAACGCATCGTATTCTGCGCCAGTAATGCGCGGATGACGCCATCCCATATACATAGGGTCGGCCAAACGCTGCGGATTATTCGTACCCACATCCAAAACGATAGGCAGGGTATACGCTGGGCTGATGCCGCCACAAGCGGTGTACAGAGACAGCTTACCGATTGGAATCCCCATACCGCCAATGCCTTGGTCGCCAAGACCAAGAATACGTTCACCATCGGTGACCACGATCACTTTGACGTTATGGTTCGCCGCGTTGTTAAGAATATCGTCGATACGATCGCGATTAGAATAAGAGACAAACAGCCCACGACCACGACGATAAATGTTAGAGAAATTCTCACACGCTGCGCCGACGGTTGGCGTGTAGATGATCGGCATCATTTCAGTGATGTGGTTTTGCACCAAACGGTAGAACAAGGTTTCATTCGTGTCTTGAATATTGCGCAGATAGATATGTTTATCCATATCGCTTTCAAAGTTGCAATATTGCATATACGCACGTTCAACTTGCTCTTGAATGGTTTCCGTTGCTTCTGGAAGCAAGCCTTCCAGGTTAAACGAAATACGTTCTTCAGCAGAAAACGCAGCACCTTTGTTGAGCAAAGGCGTGCCGACCAGCGCGGGGCCTGCATAAGAGATGTATAAAGGGCGTTTGTCGTTATTCATAATTTGCCTTTTGAAGGGTCGAAAGCTCGTCAAAATGATAGGTATTAGTGACTGTATTGTAAACGAATTAATCGGTTTTTATAAAGCGTACCTTGGCAAAATTTCAGGTACAATTGACTAAAAATCACGATTCATCCGCTTTTGTTATGACTTCACTGCCCATCGACACGCTACGCGCCGATTTTCTTCGCCAAATCGAACATCACCATCTTATCGTCGAAGCCGAGACTGGCTCGGGAAAGTCGACACGCTTACCCCTGTGGATGGCGAGCAAAGGCCGTGTGCTGGTGGTAGAACCAAGGCGCATCGCTTGTACTTCGCTTGCCGAATATCTGGCTCAGCAAAGCGACAAGCCGCTTGGCGATGAAATTGGTTATGCGATTAAGTTAGATAATTGCTATCGCGATGAGACCCAAGTGGTGTTTGTGACGCCCGGCGTAGCGCTGCGCTGGTTAGCCGAAGATGGCTTAGCCCAATTTGATTTGGTGATGGTGGATGAGTTTCATGAGCGCCGCTGGGATACCGACTTATTAGTGGCTCTGCTGCGAGTTAGGCAAAGCCATCGCTTGGTCGTGACATCCGCCACCATTGAAGGCGATAAGTTGGCGAATTATCTTGATGCCAAACGCTTGTATGCCAGTGGTCGCCGTTTTGACGTGCATCTTGAACATGACTGCCTCGACTCAAGGCAATTGCCTGATAACCGTAATCTCGAACAAAAAGTCAAACGCCAAGTACAGCGTCTACTCGATAGTGCAACCGGCGATATCTTAGTCTTTTTGCCGGGAAGAAAAGAGATTCAAGCCTGCGCGCAAACCCTAGCGGGTCTTGAAGATGTGCTGATTGCGCCGCTGCATGCCTCGGTTAGCGAAGCGCAAAAGCAACTCGCACTCAACCCGCAACGCCAACGCAAAGTTGTGCTTGCCACCAATGTGGCGGAAACCTCGTTAACCATTCCTAATATTGTTGCGGTGATCGATTCTGGTCTTGAGCGCCGCAACGAACAGCGCAATGGAAAAACCGCCTTGGCATTGAAACACATATCTAAAGCCAGTGCGCGGCAACGATTGGGGAGAGCAGGCCGAGTAATGGCAGGGACATGCGTGCGCTTATATGGCGAGCATGCGGCGTTGGCTGAGGTGACGCCGCCGCAGATGCATCGTGAGTCATTAACCGAACCTATGTTGGCGGCGGCGTGTTGCCAAACACCACTTGAGCGTTTGGCGTTTCTTGAACCGCTGCCGGAAAAATCGCTGTTATCCGCGCAAAGTATTTTACGTTCAATGGGCGCGATTGATGAGCAAGGGGTGGCACTTGAACACGGCAAAAAACTGTACCCATTGCCAATTGATGCGCTTTACGCCGATTTAGTCACTCGTATGCCAAGCAAAGCGCTACAAGAAGCGATGATCGATTTAACCGCAGCACTTGCCGTTCCTGGAAGGCTGTTTTCTTTGCCTCGGCAGGTGGAAGCGCTTGAGCAACTTGAACGTGAAGAGCCGCTTGGATGCGATGGTGAACTTTTAATCGGCCTGCTGCGCAGTCGCGTATTTTCGGGTGTTGATTGCGACCTTGACGCGCTGCAAGAGGCGAGGGCATTGGCCGAACAAATGCGTGAAGTGTTTGAGCTGCCGCAGCTCAGTGTTGCTTCACGCTACAAGCACAGCGACTTAGTCGAAGCGATTGCTCGCTTGCATTCTGAGTTGGTATTCGTGCGCCGCGAGAAACGCCGTGAATCTATGGCAAACGGAAAAATGGAAGTGACGATTGGCCGTGACAGCCGATTTAAAGCCAGTGACGAAGCGGCGATTGTGCTTGATACTCACAGTGTGCCAGCGCGCGGGGTAAAAAATACTCTTAATCTTGCCACTGTCATTTTACCTATTCCGCTCGCCAAGGTCGCTCAGCTTGAGCTTGGCGAGTGGCAATCAGCAGAGCCTAATGATAATGAACAACTCAGTGAACAAGGCTTGATGGTGACGCTGCAGCACATCTACGCAGGGCGTGTCATCGCGACCTGTCAGCAACCAGCCGAAGGGGCGCATGCGCTTAATGCCATAATTACCGCCGTCAAACAGCAGCAGATTTGGCCCGGCTTCGCCAAGCTGCGAGAAACGCAAATTAAGCATTATCAGCTGTATACCGAGCTGGGCTATTCACTGGATGAGGTAACTGATTGCGATTTTTCTTCTTGGTTTGGCGCCCAGCTCGAGCAACTGGGGGTGACGACATTGGAAGAACTGGCGCTGTTTGAACCGCAGGAACTCGCTTTTGCTGGTATTCCTGAGTGGGAATATGCGGATTTCGCCGAGGCTTATCCGTTTGAATTGCAACTTTCTGATATCAAATTGCAGGTCGAATATTTTGCGCGTCGCAAGCTGGTTCAGGTGATTTATCGCAGTGGTCAGCGCAAAGGGGACCCAAAACGCTGGGAGCTGCCGAGTTGGAGTGGTTGGCGAATTCAATACAAAAAAGCCAGCCGGGTGGTAGATGTTCGCTGAATAACTTTGTTCGCCAAATTATTAAGCAATAAAGCGCATAAATTAACCATCTTGTTCTAACTCTGTTATCAATTCGGTTTTTTAATGCCTTTTATGTCAATTTCAAGGGTATAAAAGATGATTGTTTTATATCCTATTGATATATAAAAAAGAGTCGTCAATATTGAAGTTACGATCTCTCATCGAGTGCAAAGAAGGCGATATGGAAACGATAACTTCATCGAGTGTCTTGTTTGATTACACCTCATTTTTAGCGGCGTCTTGCAAGAAAAAGTGGACGTTTATGGAGGCATTAAACTCGGTCGCGCCGATTTTTAGCGTTGCGTGGAACGAATCGATTAAACCGACACAAACCGCAGAAGAGCGCTTGTGGCAAGAAGCGATGCAGGCGCTTTCACCCAGTCATAGCGACGAAGCAAATCTGGTGGCCTTGGTATCGATTGCCAAGCAGCAGGGCATCGATGAACTGCGTTTGGTGATGCCATATTCCCTTGAGCCAGAACAGCTTGATACATTGCGTCGTCAGAGCCGCTCGACACAAGTAGACGATGACGGTGAGCACCTGATTATTCAGCTTTGACCCATTCACCTCCTACCTGGTAATTCGCGCCTTTATCGCAGCGATAAGAAGCACTTCTGAACTATCCTTGGATTCAGAACTTGCTTGTAGCTGCGATTGAGGTTGTTCATGAAACGTATCTTCTCTTCTTCCATGGTGCTGATGATGGGCACTATGGCTTTTCATTGTCAGGCGTTTGAGCCGCTCAGTTATGATTATGTTTACGGCGACCTCGCCTCGGGTACGAAAGACGAATCCCTTGGGCGTAACAGCGATATTATGGATTTGAAGGTCGGGGGCTATTATAAGCTTGATGATACCTGGCTGCTTACCGGTGATTATTCAGCGCGTTTTATTCACCTAGACAACACCACCGCGCAAAATTATGTGTTGCTTCCCGGTATTGGCGCTCATTTTATGTTGAGTTCGCGCCTTGATATGTTGGTTGATGGTAAAGTCGGTGGCATTCGCTATGTACTGACGGATGATGATACTGATGACGATATATCGACCAGTACCAAGTTAATGTATGGAGCGGGAGTGAGGTTTCGCTATGCGCTAACTGATAATTGGCAACTGGGCGCTGGGTTGAATTTGCATCGTAGTGATGTGGTGGATGAAGATATCATGGATGTCAGAGTCGATTATCGCTTTAACGACCTCTTTGGACTTGGTGGTTTTTATACTCATAGCGAATACGATCATCACACCTCAAACTCAGGCGGCATTTCAGCGCGGGTTTACTACTAAGCGCGGCTTTACCAATAATAGTCGCCGACAGTTCCTGAGCGACGAATACAAAAAAAGCCAGCATTCATGCTGGCTTTTCTATGTGCGCTTTCGCTATTAAAGAACGGCTGCGATCGCTTTACAAAGTGGGTTCATGTTGTCGCGCGTCATACCCGCAACACTGATACGGCCAGAGCCAACGATGTAAATACCGAACTCTTCTTTCAGTTTCGCTACTTGGTCTTTATTCAGACCAGAGAACGAGAACATGCCATTTTGACGCTCGATAAAGCTAAAGTCGGCGCTTACGCCCTCGGCTTTTAACGTCTCAACAAATAGCTCACGCATCGCTTGAATACGATCGCGCATCTCTTTCACTTCCAGTTCCCATTCTGCGCGAAGCGCTGGGTTTGAAAGGATATAAGTGACCACTGAGCTACCGTGTGCTGGCGGGTTAGAGTAGATAGAACGAATGATCGCTTTTACTTGTGAGAACGCTGTGGTGGCAACGTCTTCTGATGCTGCGACCAAAGTGAATGCGCCGACACGCTCATTGTACAAACCGAAGTTTTTCGAGAATGAGCTCGCAACTAGAATTTCTTGATTGTATTGAGCGAAAATGCGCAGACCCGCTGCATCTTCTTCAACGCCTTTCGCAAAACCTTGGTATGCAAAGTCAAATAGAGGAATCAGACCTTTGTCTGCAACCAATTTGGCTAACGTTTCCCACTCTTGCTCTGTTGGATCGATACCGGTTGGGTTATGGCAGCAGCCGTGCAGCAAGACGATGTCACCAGCGTTTGCTTGCTCAAGGTCAGCAACCATAGCGGCGAAGTCTTTGTCATGAGTTTCTGGGTTGTAGTAAGTGTATTGCGCAGTTTCAATGCCAGCTGCTTTAAATACGCCATTGTGGTTGGCCCAAGTTGGGTTACTGATCCAGATTTTTACTTCGCCAAGATGACGTTTGATGAATTCACCCGCCACGCGCAGTGCGCCAGTACCACCAGGTGCTTGAGCTGTTTTTGCACGTTTTTCAGCAACAATCGACGAATCCTCACCGAAAAGCAGTTTTTGTACAGCTAAAGCGTACTCAGCAGTGCCTTCAATAGTGAGATAAGATTTGGTTTTCTCCGTTTCAACCAGCGCCGCTTCCGCCTTTTTAACCGTAGCGAGAACAGGGGTTTGGCCTTGCTCATTTTTATAAATACCAACGCCTAAGTTGATTTTCTCTGCGCGAGGGTCTTTTTTGAACTCTTCAGTCAGTCCAAGGATAGGGTCTGCGGGTGCTGCTACAACTTTTTCAAACATAATCGTCGTCCATGTAAGTCGAAAGGAGAATTAAAATTTACGCCTCTATTTATACCGTTATGATTGCGGTGTTACAACCGGATTTCTAAGCTAATTATAAAAAATAATTGCTTTGAGTCAGTGCGATTCAAAACCTCATTATTTATGAGCGACAAATAGCGACGTAATCGATTGTTTTGTGATAGTTAGCTTCAATAGTTTAATGCTTAAGGCGTTGATAAAATTATGGTTATTTTTGATTTCTGGGCTTAGATGGCAAAATCGATGGTATCGCGGAAGTAACATCATTGGTGTTAGGCGCGCATGAGTTTTACCCTCAGAGGGTTGCAACCGATGGAAGAGGTATTATGAATCAAAGAGTTGAGAGACTTGTACTAACCAACTCGCTTAATGTGGGCGACTTGAGGCAAGTCATCGGTGATAAAAAAGCCCTCATAATTGAGGGCTTTTGGCGTTAAGTCATAATTTCTGCTTTGCAGCAGAAAATTAGAAGTTTGCGCTGCGCGGTGTGCGAGGGAATGGAATCACGTCACGTACGTTACCCATACCTGTTACGTAAGAGACCAAACGCTCAAAACCCAGACCAAAGCCTGAATGTGGCACGGTGCCGTAACGACGTAGGTCGCGATACCAGCTCATGTGCTCAGGATCGATTCCCACTTCACGCATACGTGCATCTAGAATGTCTAGACGCTCTTCACGTTGAGAACCACCGATGATTTCACC
This sequence comes from Vibrio xiamenensis, assembly GCF_900100015.1. Lineage (GTDB taxonomy): Bacteria > Pseudomonadota > Gammaproteobacteria > Enterobacterales > Vibrionaceae > Vibrio > Vibrio xiamenensis. Next base: position 95,737 of record NZ_FNDD01000008.1, read on the forward strand.
GATGCCCGGCGCTAGAACGTCCATAGCAGCAACGGTTTTGCCATCGTCGTTAGCACGCATGTAGAATGCTTTGATGTCTTTTGGATAGTTCTTCACGATAACTGGCGCTTTGAAGTGCTGTTCCGCTAGGTAACGCTCGTGCTCAGAAGACATATCGATACCCCATTCAACTGGGAACTCGAACTCACGGCCTGAATCCAGCAGGATTTGGATCGCGTCAGTGTAGTCGACTTGTGCAAAATCAGAACAAACGAATTGCTCTAGACGAGTGATCGCTTCTTTGTCGATGCGTTGAGCGAAGAACTCAAGGTCATCGCGACACTCTTCAAGTACGGCTTTGAACACGTACTTCAACATGTCTTCAGCAAGTTTCGCTACGTCGTCTAATTCTGCAAACGCCACTTCAGGCTCAACCATCCAGAACTCCGCTAAGTGGCGGCTGGTGTTTGAGTTTTCAGCGCGGAACGTTGGACCGAAGGTGTAAACTTTGCTTAGTGCACAAGCGTACGCTTCGCCGTTGAGCTGACCCGATACGGTTAAGAAAGTTTCTTTACCGAAGAAGTCTTCGTTGTAGTCAACTTTACCCGCGTCTGTGCGAGGCAGGTTTTCCATGTCTAGGGTAGAAACGCGGAACATTTCACCCGCACCTTCTGCGTCAGATGCAGTGATAAGTGGCGCAGATACCCAGAAGTAACCTTGTTCGTGGTAGAAACGGTGAATTGCTTGAGATAGGCAGTTACGTACACGAGCAACGGCGCCAATCACGTTTGTACGTGGGCGAAGGTGCGCCACTTCACGTAAATATTCAATCGAGTGACGAGTTTTTGCCATTGGGTAAGTATCGGCATCTTCAACCCAGCCAACTACTTTGACATTGGTTGCTGCTAGCTCAAAATCTTGACCTTTCGCCGGAGATTCTACGACAGTACCTGTTACTTCAACAGAGCAACCTGTTGTTAGCTTGAGGACTTCTTCGTCGTAATTATTCAAATTATTTGGGACCACGGCCTGAATCGGGTCGAAACAAGAGCCGTCGTAGATGGCAAGGAAAGAGATTCCAGCTTTGGAATCACGACGCGAACGAACCCAGCCGCGAACAGTCACTTCACTGTCGGCTGCTAGCTTACCGCTCAGAACGTCTTTTACAGGCGCGTAAGTCATTGAGATATATTCTCCGTTGAAGTAAAAATTGCACTCAATGTGAAATCAGAATGTTAGCGACCAAAACTGGCAAAACATTGAGGTACATAAATGTGTTATAAGCAACGCCACATATTACCTGTCAATTTGTTCGCTTCAACCTTTAATCACACTTTCATACGCAATTTTATTTGGATTGATGCAAATTTTTGAGCCTTAGGGAAGGGCAGCCCATCGAATCTAGTAAAAGTGCATATAAACTAGCGAATCCATAAATTAGCAGTAAACACACTCAGTTAAGATTGTGGCGGATTTGTCTTTATGGATTTGGCGGTGTTTTAACCGCAGGTGGGCAATAAAATTTAAGCTCGAATACTGGCATAAAAGCGCGCTTGATTATTGCTAATGAGACGTTGAGGACGCGTACTCATGACGATTTGATAGCGGGAAGAAAAGCCCGGCAGATGCCGGGCTTGGTGGTTATAGGTAAAAAGGATACCTGATTGGCACGTTAGTTTGCTTCAGCAAACACATATACGTCTGACCAAACATCCCCTTCGCCAGTTAGGCCTTCATCCCACGCACTAGAGCGAGACATAGCTTTTACGGAGAAGTTAATACCATCGGTGTCGACAATATACATCTGGTCAACGTAAGTTTCTGAATTGGCTGTGATGGTGACCGTCAACTCGCCAGTGCTGTCATCCACTTGCCAGGTAAAGTCATAGCTTTCACCGCCTTCGCTATACGTACCGGTTGTGGCATCGCTAAAGGTATACACTTCGGTTGAGTCGGACTCTGTTGAGCTCATAGTAAGTGGGAGTTCGGCGAGGAAGTCACTACTAAAGCTCGCTTCAACGCCTGAGGTGGCGATACAAGCGTCAACCGCACTGGTAAAGTCTGCATAGCTCAGTGTTGTTTCTGGAACATCATTAACATCATCCCATTGGGTGTCACTATCCGTACAGGAGGTAATGGCCGGTTCGCCATCAATACTGGTGTAGGTCGTTAGCCAAATCTCGGTATCGTCTGGGCTAAATACCGCAAAGTTCAGTACATCGTTTTGCGGCTCCTGTAGCAATGCTAAGTATTGCTCTGTTCCACCATCCAAATTCATCAAGACTATGAAGCCATCGTCATTGATTGCCCAAGTTCGTGAACGCACTAACCCGTCTCTGTGATAGGTTGCGGTTCCATCAGCATTGAAACTGTAAAGACGTGTTTCGCCGTTCGATTTAACCCTAAATAGCGCAGCGCCATCGAGATCGGATTCAATCACTGTTGGTAAAGTGCCACTGCAGGTTGCATAGCTGTCGATGGCTGTCGTGAAGTCGCTGTACGTCATGTCGAGCCCTTCAGTTATCGCACATGTCCCAGCATCAACTAACGTCACAATACTTGACCATATTTCAGTGATCAGAGTGTCCGAGTCGTAGTAGGTGTCAAAGAACTTCAGTGACCATTCACTGTCATTTGAATCAATCAAAGCCCAGTACCAACTTTCGTCTGTACTGTCTTCGTAAGTGACTTTGACGTAGTCGCCTTCGATGGCCCAGTAAGCGGTGTAAGCTTGAACGCTATCTTTGAATACCGTTACTGTACCATCTGAGTTAAAGGTGTAGTCGCGAGTGGAACCGTCACTGCGTACGCGATGGAAGTTCTGGTCAGAAACCATGTCACTGGTTATCGCCGTTGCGCCGTAACAGTCACTGATCGCCGCTTCAAAATCTTCAAGCGTAACGGTAGTGGTTCCGTCGGTATCGCTTTCGTTGCACTTGTTGACCGGAATGTTGACGGCATCAATTAATGCATCTTTTGCTGCGGCGCTGATGATAACGATTTGGTCATCTTCTAGTACGACATCGGCGTTTTCTTTGGAACCTATGTAGACTGCACCTTCATAAATGCTCAGCAGCATTGTGTCGCTCGGTTCATCGTAATCATCGCCCCAGGTGGTGAGAACATCTTCTGGTAGGGTAAATAGAATCAGTTCTTCACCACTAATGGTCTCTTGTGACCACGTGCCGCTACCATCCAGAGTAGCGAGATTATTATCCCAATCAACCGTATAGTACTGAGCAGTCATCGCCGTATTATCAACCAGTTTGACCATGCGATTATTGCCAACAAAGAAGCCTTGCACTTGATCTGTGGTGATAGATGAGCCACCTAAATCACTGAACAGCAGCTCATCAAAACTGGTTGCGCCTTCCGCATTGACTCCATTGATTGCATCATAGATATATGGCATCCAATCCCAGATGTAATAGTTATCTTGCTGCGGGGTAACGGTAAAGGTGATTTTTACTGAGTCGTCAGGGAAGGTAGCGGTGTCATCACTATAGTCTTCCCAGTCCCAATCAACGTCAGAAACTAGGCCGCCATCGAGTGTCACCATAGTACCGTTTAGGGTGTATTTGATGTCGGTGTAGTCGGTTGGATAAGCGACGACACTGCTACCGGACATATCGATAGTGTAACTACCCGTCGATGTGCTCCAACCTGAAGAGGTAAGGATTAGATCGTCGTTTTCTTCGGATGTGCCCAGTGACACTGTGGTCTTGTTGGCTTTAATCAGTGAAAAATCACTGCTGGTGGCATAGTCACCATTAACGCTAAGCGTCTCAAGATAGAGCGTTTGCGTGCCATCGTCGTCTTCGTCATCCCAAATGGAGTAAAGGCTGGCTTGATCTTGTAAATAGCTGATGATGGCAGTTTGACTGGAGGCGCCTACTTCTGGGTCAATAGGGTCTTCATCGTATTCGTCCGGCACACCATCGCCATCGTCGTCGGTGTCGGCGTTGTTACCAGTGCCATCGTTATCGGTATCGACACTTTCGCTGCTGTCTTCTGGGAACGCATCTTCAGTATCAAGAACACCATCGTTATCGTCATCATCATCGGTGTTATTACCAATGCCATCACTGTCGGTGTCGGTATCTTCTGTGGCATCAAGTGGGAAATCGTCGTTAGTATCAAGCACACCATCCCCATCATCATCGGTATCGGCGTTGTTCCCTAAATCATCGCCATCCGTGTCGACCCATTCGTTTTCATCATCAGGGAAAGCGTCGTCGGTGTCGGCGACACCATCACCATCACTATCACTATCCACCGCGCCTTGACGGTTGATATATACCGCGTCTAAATCGTCCTCATTCTCTGCGCCTTCGACTTGCTGTTTGATAATGACAGCCATCGCCGCGGCCCCATCGAGTAGATCATTGGTACCATCGGTATCGTTCGCGGCGGTATTAAGCTCATCGGTGGTTTCTGGCATCGCACCGGATGACACTAAGCTGCGCGCGGCGAATTGGGTGGTTTTACTGTCGCTGGCTTTATAATCGGTCAGTACGTCGCCAGAATCGATGCCAAGGTCGTCAGCGATCTCCTGCTGCGCTTGCGCCAGCGTCAATCCAGAAGACGCGATTTTAATATGTACCAGCGTAGAAAGAGGGGTAATGTTGACCACGCCGGCTGGCGCAGACATAGAAAAGTTCGCTGATACTGTATTGCCGGTGTCTTCATCGATGGTGACATCTTGAATCGCTGAAACAACGACGGAATAGTCTTCGGGGTTAGAGATAGATGAAACATCTAATACCGCACTACCACCAGTGGTTGAGGTAGCAGATGGTTCGTTATCATCCAGAGCAAAGTCGCCATCGAGATCGAGCCAAACAGTGGCTCCGACCAGATAGCCATCAATCGCTTTGACACTATAGGTACTGGATGTAGAAGCGCTGCTGGACGAAGAGTCACTGTCCCACCAACAGCCATTTAGCGCTAGGGTCGAGCATACCGCGAGCGCTATTTTTGACGCTTTTAAGTGCATAGACAAATCCTTATGTTGTCTTTTCATTCGAATGATTGGTTTTGATTATTCTGAGAGGTATATCGCAGAAAATTTTAGCCAAACATCCGAGCTGCACAAATTGACGTTTCATTGCCTATTTTATATTTCTTAATTAAAAACTTAATAAATTCAATTGGTTATTATTTTTCTTTTATTGGGTGGAATTAATCTTAATGCGTGTGGTTGCATATTTTGGGCAGTAATATCAGTTGCTTAAAGCGAAGGAGAGTTAGGTAAGTTGCAATTTGATGTCGATGACAAAAGTTGTGAACTTTGTCTCATAAAAGAGAGCTACAACATAGAGACTTGGTATTTGCTGAATCTATGCTGTAGCGGGGGTGGTTAATTGCCTTCTGTCATCACATCTTCGCCACCTAATGCTTGATAAAGCGTGGCAAGCGCAACGTACTGGTTATAGCGGTTTTCTAACAGGCTGGCCTTGGCGTCGCGCTCATCGGTTTGCGCATCGAGTAAGTCGCTAAATTGGATGGCGCCATTTTGATATTGGCTGGCATAGATGCGAGCCACTTCTTCTGCGCTTTGGTACTGCTCAAGCAATTTCTCGGCTTGATAGGCAAGTTGCTGTTTGGATGAGAGCGCATTATCGACGTCTTGAAACGCCGCGTAGAGTGTCTGGCGATAATTAATGATGGTCGATTGATACTCAACTTGAGCGATATCTTTGTTGATGCCCATTTCATCCCACTGAATAAACGGCAGAGCCAAATCTGCACCTAGCGTGCCAATTGGGTCGCTGAGCAAGTTACGTAGTGCGGTTGAAGAGCCGCCAAGCGCGCCGGTCAAGGTGAACGATGGCATGTATGATGCGTCGGTTTCATCTTTATTGGCCAGCGCTGCCTTTAGCTCAAACAGTTTCGCTTTGACATCGGGTCTGCGCGCCAACAAATCAGAGGGAATGCCCACCTCGACTTGCGGTAACGGGTTGGTTGGTAGCGAGTTTGCCAAGCGCTGCGCGGTTTGCGGCGCTTGATCAAATAAAATCGCGAAGGCATTTTGCGCCTCGACCAACTGTTGCTGATATTGGCTTTGCTGAGTTTGCAGCGACGCTAACGTCTGCTTGGCTTGCAGCACATTGACTTTGGATACCGCACCATTGTCATATTGGTTTTGCGTCATCTGCAAAGTGTCTCTGGCGGCTTGAATATTTTTCGCGCCAAGCGCGATGCGATCGTTGAGGTAGCCAATTTGCCAATATAAGGTGGCGGTGGTTGCGACCAAACTTTGTGCGGTGGATTCGCGGTCTTGCTCGGTGGCCATCGCGGTCCAATTGGCTTGATCCGCGTAAGCTGAAACGCGTCCCCACAAATCCAACTCATAGCTAACGCCTAAACTGGCGTTGTAACTGGTTGAAGTGTTGCCACTATCGAAGTATTTGCCTTTTGAACCAGAGGCGCTCAAGCTGGTGTCTGGATAGTAATCATCGCGACCAAGGTCGGCTTGCAGACGGGCTTTGCGCAGCGTCAGCGTTGCCATGGCCAAATCGTTATTTTTTGCCAGTACATCGGCAATGATTTGGTCAAGTTTTGGATCGCCAAAGCGAGTCCACCATTTATCAATCGACACCGAGTGTTGATTGTCTGAATGCACCCAGCCCTGTGGTACATCCACTTGCGGTGCTTCGAAGTCTGAGCGCATGGCACAGCCCGACATCAGCAAGGTAGCCAGAACGACAGTGGCGATCGGTGTTGGTTTAAAAAAGCGTGTTTTAGCCATAGTCATTGTAAATTATTCTCTTGCTAGTGCGTCGACAGGGTTTAATTGCGCGGCGTTTTTGGCTGGAATGTAGCCAAACAAAATTCCGATTAAGGTCGAGCAGATAAAGGCTGAGATGATCGAATTCGTCGAGTAAATCATGCTAAAGCTGCTGCCAGTGCTGGCGAAGATGAGGCCAATTGCGTACGAAAGTCCGATACCGATAATACCGCCGCAAATACACACCAGCACTGCTTCAATTAGGAACTGGCGCAGAATGTCCGATTTACGCGCACCGACTGCCATTCGAACGCCGATTTCACGAGTTCGTTCCGTCACTGACACCAGCATGATGTTCATCACTCCAATCCCACCAACAATCAGTGAGATAACAGCGATCATTGATACTAACAGTGTCATGTTTGAAGTGGTTTTCTTGATGTTTTGCTGAATGGTATCGGTGTTGATGGTGAAGAAATCTTCCGTACCGTGGCGCATTTTCAGCAGTGATATGATCGCCTGTTCAGCCGCATCACTTGGTGTCGCATCACTGACGCGCACCGAGATGCGGTTCAAATAACTTTGTCCCACTAGACGTCCGCCAACCGTAGTGTAGGGCAGCCAGATATTCAGCGAGTCACTGTTACCAAACGCACTCTCTTTCGGCTTGGTGACACCGATAATGCGCACCGGCAATTTACCAGCAAAAATCACTTTTCCGATTGGCGAGCTATTTGGAAACAGCGACTTACGGGTATTGTCATCAATCACCGCTTCTTGCGCTAAGCTATCCACGCTCTCTTGGTTCCAGTATTGTCCGCTGGCAAGTTCATAGCCGCGCACGCGAAAATACTCAGGGCCGACACCGACAATTGATGCGGTCACTGCTTGATTGGAAATGCGTAACGTTGCGCTGGTGCTCAGTTGCGGGGTGACACTGTCAACAAACGGCATTGACTTAATCGCTTCGGCGTCTTTTGCCGTTAAGGTGCGTACTCGCCCAGAACGTCGGTCGCCAAAACCTTTACCGGGCATAATGTCGATGGTATTGGTGCCCATTGATGAGATGTCCGCCAAAATGGCTTGCTGCGAGCCATTACCCAGCGCGACGACCGAGACCACTGATGCAATACCAATAATGATGCCAAGCATGGTCAAAAAGGTGCGTAAACGGTGGTTGGACATCGCCAACATCGCCATTTTTAAGGCTTCTAAAAAGCTGTCCCAACTGCGGCGCGCGAGTTGACCTTTTTGCTGCTCACGATGAACCAGAGTTTGCTTCGGCGTCGATTGGCGTTCAAGAGCGTGATCACTGGAGTCATTGAGAATCTCACCATCTTTGATTTCGATAATGCGCTCGGCATGCTCGGCGACTTTCATGTCGTGAGTTACCAAAATGATGGTGTGACCCATTTGATGCAACTCTTGCAGTAGCGTCATCATCTCTTCGCCGCTTTTACTGTCAAGGGCGCCGGTTGGCTCATCGGCCAAAATGACATCACCACCATTCATCAGCGCGCGTGCTACAGACACACGTTGCTGCTGACCGCCACTGAGCTGATTCGGCTTATGGTCTAAACGCTCTTCCAAACCCAGCCGCGTTAGCAGCGCTTGAGAACGTTCAAGGCGTGAGACTTTATCTTGGCCGGCGTACACCGCGGGAACTTCTACATTTTGCACCGCAGTCAAATCGCCAAGTAAATGATAGCGCTGAAAAATAAAGCCAAAATATTCGCGGCGCAGCTCAGCAAGTTGCGCAGCGTCTAACGTCGAGGTATCGCGACCATTAATCCAGTAACTGCCGTCAGAAGGTTGGTCTAGGCAGCCAAGAATATTCATTAATGTCGATTTCCCAGAGCCAGAGGCACCGACAATCGCCACCATTTCGCCGCGCTCTATGGTCAGATTGACCTTGTTGAGCACGGTCAAGGTTTCATCACCGGCGGGGAAGGTACGAGAAATGTCGCAAATTTTTAATAGCGGTTCACTCATCACTTAGAATCCCATTGGTGGTCCACGGCGACGTGAAGAGTCTCCACTGCCGGCTTTGGTTTCGCCCAGTACCACTTCGTCGCCATCGTTTAAGCCAGAAGTAATTTCAGCGCTGACTTTGTTATTGATACCGACTTTGACGTCACGGTGTTCAATTTGGCCATTTTTCAGTACCGGAACTTGATAGCCTTTTGGCGTGCGAATCAGCACTTGCGCCGGCACAATCAGCGCGTTATCCGCTTTATTCAAAATGATGGAAACTTGCGCCGTCATACCGATACGCAGTTCGCGATTTGGGTTTTCAACGTCAAATAGGCCGTAGTAGTACACCGCTTCGTCGTCGCTGACTTCGAGATCGTTATCATCGCCGTCCATTAAGGTTGGACCTGGTTCAATGGCTTTTAGCGTCGCTTCATAGCGCTTATTAGGGCGACCAAGAATCGTAAAATAGACTTTTTGGCCTGGGTGAACATTGATCACGTCGGCTTCGGAAATTTGCGCTTTAACCGTCATCACATCAAGGTTTGCCATTTCGATAATGGTTGGCGTAGTTTGATTTGAGTTAACGGTTTGACCTTCTGCGACGGCGGTATACACCACAGTGCCCGACATCGGCGCTTTAATGGTGGTGTAGCCTAAGTCGAGTTTGGCATTATCAACACTGATGATCGCTTGATCGATTTCTGCATCGAGCTGTTTTAGCTCGGCTTTATAGACGGCTAAATTCGCTTCGGCGGTTTCATAATCGGTGCGCGAACTGGCTTTGGCCGACAGCATGTTTTTCTGGCGCTTGTATTCATAGGTCGCTTGCTTGATCTGCGCTTGTTTCGCTTCATACTGCGCCTGCAAACTGCCAAGTGATGCTTGGGCGTCTTTCAGACTGTTTTGCTGAGTTAAGCTGTCGATCTGTGCAACTAAATCGCCTTCTTTGACTTCATCGCCTAACTTGACTGGCAACTCGTCAATTTGGCCGGAAACCTGCGCACCGACGCTTACCAATTTTGATGCTTGCAGCATACCGTTAGCCAGCACTGTGTCTTCAATGTTTCCTCGTTGTACCGGTTCAGAAGCAAAATTGAGCTGCGGCTCTGAAGGTTTTAAAAAGGTGTAGCCAACACCTGCTGCTGCGATAAGACATACCGCAGTAATAGAGACAATTTTTTTATTCATAATGTGCTTTTTAGGTGACGGATGAATGCCTTAGTCAAGACATGGATATGTTGGAACGATACCATTGCCTTTTTATACAAGAATGTGGTGTATAGACAAAGGGAAGTAAGTGTAAAAGTAGGTAAAGTAGCGTCAAACACCATGATTTATAGTGGAAATATTGCCAGTGAGTAAAAGAACAGAATGAAAAATATAACGCAAAAACATCACGTTAGTTACAGCTGTCGCCATCTTATTCCAGAAAAAGCCAATCTGTTGGCCGAGTAAACGGTTATCTTACGTAAGTGGTAAAAATCGCTACTTAAAGTAATGAAACTGTTTTTGCAGCGCTTGAATCACTTGAGCGGTCATACCCCAAATAAAATGGTTTTGGTAACTTATCCCAAATACGGTATGGCGACGGCCTTTAATTTGAAAGCTGTGACTGTGAAGCTCGCGTGGATCAAGTACGATATCGGCTGGCACTTCGAACAGCTGCTCGACTTCGTTAGGGTCGATATGAGGCTGGTAATCTGGGGAAACAAACGCTAGAAAGGGGGTGACGGTGAATCGGCTGATGGTAGCAAGCTCCGGCATCTGGCCAAAAATGTTCACCGATTCTCGGCCAATGCCTGCTTCTTCTTGAGTTTCTCGCAGCGCAGTTGCATCTAAAGTGATATCGCTGTCTTCAAACTTTCCGCCCGGAAAACTGATTTGCCCAGGGTGGTGCTTTAAGTGTGCCGCTCGTTTAGTAAAAATAACGTGTAATCCACTGGGACGTTCGACAAAACCGATGAGCACAGCGGCTTTTCTGAGTTCTTGCGGCTTAAAATGGGCGACGCGGGCCACCGCTTGGCGATGGTAATCGGCTGGGGGATGGAGTTGAAATTGTTGTAATAATTCACTGCGAGTCATGAGATTCTCCACAATCACTCCTTAGTTTGCACGCGATTCGGTGGATAGCAATATGGGTAGGCAACAAAGTGGTGCTGGCTTCAATCTATCCGTGAGCGAAATGCTCCTTAAACGACTTCCATTGTTGAACTAGAAGCTTAATACGCGCGAAGTACGAATTAAGCCTCTAATAATCATAGACAAAAAGCAAGCGAATACGAGCGGTGAAAAGGGCTGTTTTAGCCGTTTTCAGTTATCTCAGCGCAGACAGCACTGGTAAAATTCGGCTCAGTTTGTCGAGCGTTTCCTGATATTCAGCGCCACACTTACTGTCGGCTACCACGCCGCCGCCGCCCCACGCATAAAGCGTTTGCTCGGTTGCGATCAGCGTGCGAATGGTAATACTGGTATCCATTTTGCCATGGCGGCTAATGTAGCCGATGCTACCACAATAGACGCTGCGTCGATGCGGTTCGAGCTCCTCAATAATTGCCATAGCGCGCACTTTCGGCGCACCAGTAATTGAGCCGCCAGGAAAAGCGGCGCGCAGCAGGTCAGTGGCTTGGTATTGAGTATCCAACGTCGCGCGAATGGTACTCACTAAATGATGCACTGCAGGAAAGCTTTCAATCTCAAACAGTTTTGGCACCGAAACGCTCCCCGGGGCAGCCACGCGACCGATATCATTACGCAGTAAATCGACGATCATTAAGTTTTCAGCTTGATCTTTTTCTGACCCAGCGAGTTTGGCGGCATTAGCGGCATCTTGATTGGCATCTGCTTTGCGCGGCATGGTGCCTTTAATCGGTTTGGTTTCGATATCACGCTGAGCAAGGGAAATGAATCGCTCTGGAGAAACGCTTAAAATGGCGCACTCATCAAGGCGAATAAACGCTGAAAACGGCGCTAAGTTGTGCGCTTCCAACGCGCAATACGCTTGCCATTCACTGCCTTGATATTCGGCGCTAAAACGCTGAGCCAAATTGATTTGATAGCAGTCGCCGGAGTGTAGATAGTGCTGTACCGCCTCAAACTTGTGCTGGTAACTGTCGCGCGTCATGTTCGATTGCCACGCTTGAGTGAGGGCAAACGGAGATTCAATCGCTGCGGTTTGCGCGCTTAACCATGCATAATGCTGCTCAACATTTTGGCCCACAACCCAAGCTTGCTGAGTCTTATGGTCAACAATCACCGCCCATTCGTAAATTCCAACCGCCATATCTGGCGCATCGATGTCACGCTCGGCGAGGGCGGGAATCTGCTCAACTCGGCGTCCCAAATCATAGGCAAAATACCCTAACGCGCCGCCAACAAACGGTAATTCGGCTTGTTCAAACTCGATGTCAGGCAAATATTGGTGTTGCAACTGCGCAATCAGGCTAAATGGGTCTTGTGTAGAGACTCGGCGTTCACCTTGGTCTTGAATGGTTGTTTGCTCACCGATGGTGATGAGCGTGGCGATCGGATTGGCGACCAAAATATCAAAACGACTGTCGATATGGGAGGTCGACGCAGAGCGTAATAACATCGCCCAAGGCTGATGGGATATCGGGCTAAAAAGCGTCGCAGCTAGCTGATTTTGGTAGTTGAGCGTCTTGATTTGTATATGATTTGGCTTGTTGTTATTCATTTGTTTAATTTGTGACAAAGAAATCGATCGCCGATTGGCGTGTTTGGGAAAGCAAGAGTATCATAACCCGAACAAAAGCGGCTACTTCCGCTCAGCGGCAACCTGATTTGGCTTACGTTAATGGGCGCGGCGAGGAGGAGTGGAACGGCGTCGTCCCTACTGGAAGCATAACAATAACGAGGCATGCAATGACGGTAATTCGCAAGCAGGATGTGATCAGCAGTGTCGCTGATGCGCTTCAATACATTTCTTACTATCACCCTTTAGATTTTGTCCAAGCCCTAGAAAAAGCCTATCACAAAGAGCAAAGCCAAGCGGCGAAAGACGCGATGGCGCAAATTCTGATTAACTCGCGTATGGCGGCAGAAGGGCACCGACCAATCTGTCAGGACACTGGGATTGTCACCTGTTTCGTAAACATCGGTATGGACGTGCAATGGGACGCAACCGATATGACCGTTCAACAAATGGTCGATGAAGGCGTACGTCAAGCTTACACCAATCCTGATAACCCATTGCGCGCTTCGGTTCTGATGGACCCAGCCGGCAAGCGAATTAACACCAAAGATAACACCCCAGCTGTGGTTCACATCAACATGGTACCGGGCGACAAAGTCGAGATTCAAATCGCGGCCAAGGGCGGCGGTAGTGAAAACAAAACCAAAATGGCCATGCTTAACCCATCCGACGACATCGCAGAATGGGTAGAAAAAACCTTACCAGCGATGGGCGCAGGTTGGTGTCCACCGGGTATGCTGGGTATAGGTATCGGCGGCACGGCGGAAAAAGCGGCGGTTCTTGCTAAAGAATCCTTGATGGAACACATCGATATTCAAGAGCTTATCGAGAAAGGTCCAAGTAACGCAGAAGAAGAGCTGCGTTTGGACATTTTCAATCGCGTCAACAAACTCGGTATTGGCGCGCAAGGTCTTGGCGGTTTGACGACCGTAGTGGATGTAAAAATTAAAACCGCGCCAACTCATGCGGCGTCAAAACCGGTGTGCTTGATTCCAAACTGCGCGGCGACGCGTCATGTGCATTTCACTCTTGATGGCAGCGGCCCAGCTGAGCTGACGCCACCGAAATTGGAAGATTGGCCAAACATCACTTGGGAAGCCGGCGCGAACACTCGTCGTGTTAATCTCGATAGCGTAACCAAAGACGATATTCTTGAGTGGAAAACCGGCGAAACCGTGCTGCTATCAGGCAAAATTCTCACCGGTCGTGATGCGGCGCATAAACGCATTCAGAGCATGCTGGAAAGTGGTGAAGGCTTACCAGAAGGCGTTGACTTGAAAGGTAAGTTTATTTATTACGTTGGCCCAGTGGATGCGGTCGGTGATGAAGTGGTTGGCCCAGCAGGCCCAACAACCTCAACTCGTATGGATAAGTTTACCGACATGATGCTCGATCAAACCGGCATTCTTGGCATGATCGGTAAAGCCGAACGCGGCCCTGCCACCGTTGAATCCATCAAAAACCACAAAGCGGTGTATTTGATGGCGGTGGGCGGCGCAGCTTATTTGGTAGCCAAAGCGATTAAGAAAGCGCGCGTGGTGGCGTTTGAAGATTTGGGTATGGAAGCGATTTACGAATTTGAAGTCGAAGATATGCCAGTCACCGTTGCGGTGGATTCCAATGGCGCCAACGCTCACCAAATTGGCCCAGATACTTGGAAAGTCAAGATCGCTGAAATGGATGCGTAACAAAAATAAGATTGCATCAAAGTGCTGATTTTATTGGTCATAATTTGACAAAAGTGCGGCGAAAGCTGCACTTTTTGTCTATATACTAAGGCATTAGCATCATGCTTGATGCGATTGGAATGACTTAGCGGGAGAAAAAGATGCCTCGTTTTATACAGATTTTGCAGATCATTTTTGCCGTTGTAGTTGGCGTCTTTGTTGGCTATGACTTGATACTTCATGGCATCAGCGTGTTTGATGATAAGTACGTTACCATTACCTGTGTGCTGTGGGCGTTTTTAGAAATTGCGCTGTTTGTTATCTATAAATTGATTGAAGACGACTAAAGGCTTTGCCTTGTAAGTCGCTTTGAGATAAAGCCTCTGACGTCATTCAGAGGCTTTTTTGTCCGTCGCCAAGTTGGCTAATGTGCTGATTTAGCATAAATCTACGCCCTCAAACCGGCGCTGTGTTCAGTTGAGGTTAAGCTTGCGGCGGTTAAGCTCGACTTGGTGCTGGGGTTGCTTAAACTCAAATCTGCCCCAACTTATATATTTTAACCATAAGGTTATTATTTTTTAGCCATAAGGATAATTGAATCCGCGATGAAGAATCTTACTCAAGAAGTGAATGACTTTCTTAGCCGTACATTGGACTCTCATGTAAGAATTGCCGTGACTGGTTTATCGCGCGCGGGTAAAACCGCGTTCATTACCTCATTGGTCAATCAATTGCTGCACACTTCCACTCACGATAACTTGCCGCTGCTTAATGCGGCGCGTGATAAACGCCTTATCGGCGCCAAGCGAGTGCCGCAAACCAACTTGATGGTGCCACGTTTTGCTTACGATGAAGCGATGGGGCATCTGCAATCCGAACCTCCTATGTGGCCTAAGCCCACCCGAGATGTCAGCGAAATTCGCTTGTCACTTAAATATCGCACTAAAAGCCGCACTAAGCGGTTGCTCAGTTCAACCTCGACATTGAATATCGACATCATCGATTATCCGGGCGAATGGCTGCTGGATTTGCCGTTGTTGGATATGGATTTTGATACTTGGTCCAAAAGCCAATTTGAGGCGTTAACCGGTGTTCGCCAAACTCTGGCGAGTGATTGGCTTAGCGCCTTAGATGCGCTGGATTTAACTGCCGAAGCCGATGAAAAGCAGTTGCAGCTGGTGGCTAAAAAATACACCGACTATCTGTTTGCGTGTAAAGATGCGGGGCTACACTGGGTTCAACCGGGGCGCTTTGTTTTACCGGGCGAGCTTGAAGGCGCGCCAGTGCTGCAGTTTTTTCCTTGTAAAGCACCGAACGGCGAAGCAGGTAAACACAGTCATTATGCGATGCTGCAAGCGCGTTATAAGCAGTATCAGCAAAAAGTGGTCAAGGCGTTTTACAAACATCACTTTTCGACCTTTGACCGCCAAATTGTGTTGGTCGATTGCCTTACTCCGCTTAACCAAGGTCGTGAATCGTTTGCTGACATGCGCAGCGCGCTTGAACAGATAATGCACAGTTTTGAATATGGTAAGAGCAGCTTACTGCGCCGTTTGTTTGCGCCTAAAATCGACCGCATATTATTTGCCGCCACGAAAGCGGACCATGTTACTCCTGAGCAGCACAGCCACTTAACCGCACTACTTAAGCAGATGGTACATCCGGCATGGCAAACTGCGGCGTATGAAAATATTGATATGAGTTGCATGAGCATCGCTTCGATTCAGGCCACGCAAGCGGGCTTTATCAACCAAGATGGCGAGCAATTACCCGCGATTCAAGGCGACACCGAATCCGGGCAGAGACTGACAGTATTCCCGGGTGAAGTGCCGGAGAAATTGCCGGCGGCGGATTATTGGCAGCAATACGGCTTTGAATACACTTCTTTTCGGCCGATGCCGATGCTCGCCGATGAGCCAATGCGACATATTCGTTTAGATAAAGCGTTGGACTACCTAATTGGAGATAAACTGCGATGAGCGATTTGAAACAAAAACGCGTTTATCAGCAAACGCTTAGCGATGATAACGCCGAGCAGGCAGAGCTTACTGCGCAGCAAAAATTCGAAAAAACCGAAAGCTTTGTGCCTACGGCGATTGAAGAGAGTGAGTCGACGCATTCTGTGCTGCAGATAGAGAAAATCATTCGTCCTAAAAAGCGCCGTAATTGGCTTGCTGGCGGGCTTCTGACTGCATTTAGCGGCTTAGTGGCATGGCAGGCGGTGGATTCCGTGATTCAGGCCTTTAATCAGCAAGATTGGTTGACGCTCGGCTGGACCGGCTTTATTACCTTGCTTGCATCAATGGGCATCGGCGCACTTGCGAGAGAGCTATGGAAGCTTAAAGCATTGCGCCATCACTTTTCGATTCAAGAGCAGAGCGAGAAAATGCTCGCTAGCGATGGCATCGGTAAAGGCAAAGCTTTTTGTCAGCAACTGGCTAAAGAGAGCGAGGTACTGCCTGAATCGCCAGCCTACGATCGCTGGATACACAGTGTTAACGATACACACAGCGACGCTGAAATTCTCGATATGTACGATGCAATGGTGGTGTGTGAGCAAGATAAACGTGCCAGTGACATTGTCACTAAGTATGCGACCGAATCGGCGCTGCTGGTAGCAGTGAGTCCGTTAGCGCTTGCAGATATGCTGTTGGTGGCTTGGCGCAACCTTGCGATGATCAATCAACTGGCGGCGGAGTATGGCGTTGAGCTTGGTTATTGGTCACGTTTAAAACTGTTTAAGAGTGTGCTGGTCAATATGGCGTTTGCTGGCGTGAGCGAAGTGGCGGTGCATGCGGGAATGGACTTAATGTCGATGGATCTGGCGGGAAAATTATCCGCCCGCGCAGGACAGGGTATTGGAGTGGGGATTCTCACCGCCCGTTTGGGGTTAAAAGCGATGGGGCTTTTACGCCCGATCCCTTGGCAAGCGGATAGAAAAGTGAAACTCAGCTCAATTCGCAAACAAATAGTGGCGAAAATTAGCGCAATTACCGCCAAATAGTGATTGAAGTAACAGCCAAGCCTTTGTGTTGCTTGACGCTTATTCGCGCTTGATAGAAACTACTGTCAACTTTTCCTGACACCTTAACTAGGAATCTATTTTGCGCCTCGAAGTGACTTGTGAAGACAGGCTCGGCTTAACCCGTGAGCTATTGGATATTCTGGCGTCGAAAAACATCGACTTACGCGGCATCGAAATTGATGTGGTAGGGATTATTTATCTCAACTGCCCGGACATTGATTTCGATACTTTCAGCGGGTTGATGGCCGAAATTCGACGTATTTCAGGAGTTAAAGACGTTCGTAAAATTCCGTTTATGCCAATGGAACGGCATAACACCGAACTGATTTCGCTGCTCAATAACCTTCCCGATCCAGTATTGGCGATTGACCTTAAAGGTCAGGTCGATATGGCCAATCACGCCGCGCTCAGTTTGCTCAATTTAGAGCACAGCGAGATTCTCGGCCAGCAAGTCAGCGCTTTGATTCCGATGTTTAATTTCTCCAAGTGGGTGGAAGGGCCGATTACTCGTCAGCGAGAAAACATCGTGATTAATGGGCTCGACTACATCGCTGAATTTATGCCCGTGTACATTTCCAGTGAAACCTCAGAGTCGATTCTGGCGAGTACGGTGATGATCATTCGCTCCGCCGAGCAAAAAAATGTTTTCGACGATGCGCTGCCGCAGCACAACAGTTTGGGCTTTGACCATTTTGTTGGTGTTTCCAATCGTCATAAAAGCTTGATAAGCCAAGCAAAGAAACTCGCGTTTCTTGACAGACCGCTGCTGATTCAAGGCGAAACGGGTACCGGCAAAGAGATGCTGGCGCGCGCTTGTCATAATCGTTCTGAGCGCGGAGCTAATCCATTTTTGGTGTTAAGTTGCGCCTCGATGCCTGATGATGTGGCCGAAACCGAGCTGTTTGGTCATGCGCCGGGTTCGTTTAATCACCAGCAGGGCAAAAAAGGCATCTTTGAGCAAGCCGATGGCGGCACCGTATTTTTAGATGAAATCGGCGAGATGAGCCCGCATCTGCAGATCAAATTGCTGCGCTTTTTGCAAGACGGAACCTTTCGCCGGGTGGGTGAAGAGCATGAAATCCACGTCGATGTAAGAGTGATTGCCTCAACACGTCACAACTTGGCTGAACTTGCAGAGTCTAAATCGTTTCGTGAAGATCTGTTTTACCGCTTGAACGTGTTAACTCTGAGTATTCCACCGCTGCGTGAACGTGCCAACGATATTGCGCCGCTGCTTGAGTTGTTTATTGCCAAATACAGCAAACAACTGGGTATCCGTAAGCCGGAATTGGCCGACGACTTAGTTGATCAATTGAGTAATTACAGCTGGCCGGGCAATATGCGTCAGCTTGATAACATGGTGCTGCGTGCTTTGACAGAGCTTGAAGGGCAATATCTAAGCGCTGAACTGTTCCATCTGCCGCAAGTGGATAACAATGGCGCTGTGGGGCAGAGCATTAATCTCGACGGCCCGCTTGACGACATCATGAAAAATTATGAGTCCCAAGTGCTGGAGCGCTTGTATCAGTCTTTCCCTTCCAGCCGTAAGCTCGCCAAACGGCTGAACGTCTCACACACATCGATTGCGAACAAGCTTCGCGAATATGGAATTAGAAAAAAATAATGGAACGATTAAGTACACCGACCCAAGTTTACGAACGCAATGAAAATATCATTGTTCGCACCGCTGAGGTGACCGATGCCGCTATGATTGTCGATTATTTCAACACCAATCGAGACTATTTAAAACCGTTTGAACCGAAACGCGAACACGCATTTTTCCGTGTTGATGGTTGGACGCAGCGGCTGATTAAATTAAACGAGCTTCACAAGATGGGGCTTGGCTATTACTTAGTGATTCAAGACCGAGCAAGTTTGGCGATGCTGGGGACTATTTCATTCAGCAATATGAGCCGTTTTCCTTTTTATGCTTGTAATGTCGGCTATTCTCTTGCCGAAAAAGCGCAAGGAAATGGCATCATGACTCAAGCATTATCTCTGGCCGTCAATTATATGTTTAAGGTGCAAAACATGCATCGCTTAATGGCGGCGTACATGCCAAAAAATGTCAAAAGCGGTGCGGTACTTGAACGGGTTGGATTTAAAAAAGAGGGTGAAGCGCAAGATTATTTATTAATCGATGATCGTTGGGAAGATCATATTTTAACCTCTTTAACCAACCCTGATTGGATTAAGGAATAATCGCGTTGCCACGATTAGAAAAGCAGCTGTCTTTGCTTATTGAGTTAGACAAGCTAAAAACAGTTTTACGCCGCACACGGATTAAATCCGCCCAAGACAGATTGGAAAATAGTGCAGAGCACAGCTGGCATGTGGCTTTGATGGCACTGCTGCTTGAAGAGCATGCCAATCGTCCGGTGGATATTGCACGCGTGGTAAAGATGCTATTACTCCACGATATTGTTGAAATCGATGCCGGTGATGTGTTGGTTTATGATCAAGAAGCAATAAAGCAGCAACAAGCCAAAGAGTATCAAGCAGCAGACAGATTATTTGCTATGCTACCCGATGATCAAGGGGCAGAGCTTCACGCACTCTGGCTTGAGTTTGAACGCGCTGAAAGCGCCGATGCCCAGTTTGCTAAATCGCTCGACCGGCTGATCCCAATGCTACTCAATTATCACAATCAAGGCATTGGCTGGATTGAGAATCAAGTTACAAAACAGCAAGCGCTGAGCGTAAATCAAAAAATTGAATTCGGCTCGGCGGCGTTGTGGCAAAAAGCCCAACAAATTATCGACCAAGCAGCGAAAAGCGGCTGGTTAAAAGAATAGTCAAGGAGACTGAATGTCTTATATCGCTTTGGATAATTACCAAAGAAAATGGATTTTCACCCACCAATCTATGCCTGTGCCGCAAGAGGATTTAGCACAGATTAAGCCTATGGAGCCAGCGCGTGCTGCTCAGTTGTGGAAAGAGCAAATTAGCCCGCAAAGCCCGGACTCTGAGCGCTTTAGCTCAAGTGATTGGCCTGAAAAACCAAGCAATTGGCGTCAAAGTGTCAGTTGGATGGATGAATGGGAATCGGACCATGATAGCCTGCCAGAGGCCATACTCACGGCGATCGATTGGCAAGACGATGTGACAATCTATTTCTGCTACGAGAAATACAACATCATTGAAACCAAATGGTCGGTATTTAAAAAGCATTGGAAGAATTTTTTATTTTATGATGACGGACCGATCTTGATAGGACGTCGCCGCAGCGAAGCTTTGTGGTTTGATTCAAAAGGCCAAGTTAAAATAGGTCATCGTTCATAAAAAAAGCAGCGAAAGCTGCTTTTTTTATCTCAGTATTTTGATCATTTATAAGTGAATAAATCCAACAATAGGATCCTGAAATAGATCAAATACAAAATATTGGTTTACTGACATTCGGTTATGTCTTTAGAAGACCCATCTGGTTTGCTCGGCTTTTTCGTTGCAAAATTTGACCACGAAGAAGTTGTGAATAATGCAATTTGCATCAATGTCACATTGGTTATTTTGGTTAAAATTTCTATGTAGAAACGACGACTTCAAATATTCAATTAAAGGCTTAAATCGGTATACTTATTTACTGTGATAAACATTCCATAAATTATTTTTTGTCAAACATCAAAAATGTAATCTAGTATTATTTACTAAGAACAACATCAGACTATTTATAATGGTTGACTAGGATATGTCAGTGGAATCGATAGTGACACAATTAAAGAAAGACTTTTATGCGCAGCTCAGTTCTCTGCAAGCATACACTTTGCCACATTCGCAACCGACACTCTCGGTACTGACTGAAGAAGAGATCAGAGAGCTTGAGCATCTCTGGGTTGAATTGAATATCTGGAAGAAAAAACAGTCCCATTGACAGGTTTTCTTCGCTAACCATCTAATAAACCTCGATAATAAGACCTTATCGGGGTTTTTTATTGCCTAAATAATTAATTGTTATATTATAACAATCGTTATTCAAGCGTTGATTTTCATAGTATTGATCCCCATAGTTACAGCAGCGTTCAGAGTTTAACAACAAGAACAACAACAAGTATTGATTCAAGTGAGTGTATATATGGCGGAAGTAAGAGCCAGAGTAGATTTTAAAGTCGGTGCCAAAAGTGACATCGAAGCCGAAATCCTTTCATTTACCGGGCTAAAAACCGAAAAAGAACATGTCGCTGTCATCTTCAAACACGCAGATTCAACCATGGATGTGCCTCTAGTGCGAATGCACTCCGAATGTTTGACGGGCGATGTATTCCATTCTTCTCGCTGCGATTGCGGTGAACAACTTGAAGAAACCATCAACCGCATGGGCGATCTCGGCGGGATTATTTTGTATTTGCGCCAAGAAGGGCGTGGCATCGGGTTGTACAATAAAATCGATGCGTACAAGTTACAAAGCCAAGGCATGGATACCTATCAAGCCAATAATCATCTTGGTTTTGGTGATGATTTACGCGAGTTTACCGAAGCGGCGCAAATGCTGCAGGCACTTGGGGTAAACAAAATTCGTCTGGTGACGAACAATCCTAAGAAAGTTCGCGACCTTAAAGACAATGGTATTGAAATTGTTGAAGTGGTGAACACTGCAGCTCACCTTAAAGAGGGTAACGAGAGTTACTTAAAAGCGAAAATTTCTCACGGAAAGCACACTCTCAAGCTGTAATTTTTTCGCTCTTTATTGATAGAAGCCTCATTTTATGGGGCTTTTTTTATGTCTGTGTTGCAAAAAATGTCTAAATTCGTATGATTTGCGCTTAAACTGTAAATGATAATAATTTTCAGTATCATACTAATAACATCAATCAACAAGGAAGACCTTCAATGAAGATGAAAACTCTTCTGTCTCGCTGTGTCGCGACTTCACTATTACTGGGCAGCAGTTCAGTGCTGGCGGCTGATGTCACGCCAAAGCAAGTGGTCGAACATTACGCGGACATTGCTCACTCGGTTTATGCAGACGCACTAACGACTGCTCAAGTTCTCGATCAAAAAATTCAATCTTTTATTGCCTCTCCATCACAAGCTAAGCTCATCGAAGTGAAGCAAGCTTGGCTCGATGCTCGCGTTCCGTACCAACAGTCTGAAGTATTCCGTTTTGGTAACGCCGTTGTCGATGATTGGGAAGGGCAGTTAAACGCATGGCCACTGGATGAAGGATTGATCGATTACGTCGCTGATGATTACCAATACGAATTGGGTAATGAGGGTGCGAACGCAAACATCGTGGCTAAGACCGAACTGACGATTGGCGCATCAAAAGTGGATGTGGCGAAGATTACGCCGCAACTGATTGCTGACCTTAACGAGCTTGGTGGTTCAGAAGCCAACGTTGCATCAGGTTATCACGCCATTGAGTTCCTGTTGTGGGGCCAAGATTTGCACGGCGTTGAGCCGGGCGCTGGTGAACGTCCGTATACCGATTATGTTCAAGGTAATGGTTGTACTAACGGTCATTGCGATCGCCGCGCTGCATACCTACAAGCCACTGCGGACCTGCTGGTACAAGACCTAGAGTGGATGGAGAAACAGTGGTCGAGCAAAGTTTCGGGCAACTATCGCCAAACCCTACTTAATGAGTCAGCGCAAAATGGTTTACGTAAAATGCTGTTTGGTATGGGTTCTTTGTCTTTGGGTGAACTTGCTGGTGAGCGTATGAAAGTCGCGTTGGAGGCAAACTCGACCGAAGATGAGCACGATTGTTTCTCTGATAACACTCACAACTCACACTACTACAACGAGCAAGGCATCTATAACGTCTTTACTGGCTTGTACAAACGTACCGATGGCACTTTGCTATCTGGCCCTAGCCTGTACGATTTGGTGGCTCAGAAAGATGCAGCTCAAGCGAAGAAAATTCAAAGCCAGTTTGATGTCACTCGTGGCCAAGTTCACAAATTGGTGGAGTCAGCAGAAGACAACAATGTGCATTTTGACCAGTTGATTGCGGCGGGCAATGCGCAAGGCAATGCGTTGGTGAACGACACCATCATGTCATTAGTGGCGCAAACCGGTTCGATTGAGCAGGCAGCGAAACTCATCGGTATCGACAGCTTAAACCCAGATACTGCAGACCACGAGTTTTAATCGTTGGTCGGTCACGAATCAAAGGGCTCAATGAGCCCTTTTTGTGCTTCTATCGATCGTGATTTGGTCTATTCTGGTTTCAACCTTAAGGAATCGATCAACATGATGTTGTGCTTTTAACTTTTTCAGTGTGAGACTTTCATGCGTGCGTTTTTAACACCTGTTGTATTGAGTGTATGTGCGATGGCCAATGCCAGCGCGTATCAACTCAAATCTGGTGGTGATACCACAGTTAATAAAAGTGGCGCTAATGCCTATTCGCTTCCTGCACAAAACTTGCCGTTAACCAAACGCTTGGATTTTAGTGTGGGCAATAGCTTTTTTCGCAATCCTTGGGTGCAAGCGCCATCCACAACCGATGCCCGCGATGGGCTAGGCCCCTTATTTAACACCAATGGTTGTCAGAACTGCCATATCAAAGATGGCCGTGGTCATCCTCCTGAGCCGGGCGACAGTAACGCGGTATCGATGCTGATCCGTCTGAGTATTCCGGCGGTTACGTCTGAGCAAAAAGCGTTATTGAAGACGTTTGGTGTGGTGCCGGAGCCAACCTATGGTGATCAATTGCAAGATTTTGCTTTGCCCAACCAAACGCCGGAAGGGCAGGTAAAATGGCAATATCAGCAACACACGCGCACGTTCGCCGATGGTACGGTTGTAACGCTGCGTAAACCACAGTTTTCGATTACCCAGCTTGGCTATGGTCCGATGCATCCCGATACCATGATGTCGGCGCGTATCGCACCGCCGATGATCGGCCTTGGACTGTTGGAAAGCATTAGCGACCAAACGTTACTCGAGTGGCAAGACCCAAATGATAGTGATGGCGACGGTGTTTCCGGGCGAGTTAACCGAGTTTGGAGTATCGATAAGCAAGCGACCGTCATCGGCCGATTTGGCTGGAAAGCTGGCCAGCCGAGTTTGATGCAGCAAAATGCGGCGGCTTTTCATGGCGACGTCGGTTTGACCAGTCGTTTGTTCCAGAGCGAAAATTGCACAGATAAACAGCCAGTTTGCAATCAGTTGCCTAATGGTGGTGACAAGGAAGTTAGTGATAAGATACTGAACTTTGTCGAGTTTTATAGTCAACACCTTGGCGTGCCTAAGCGTCGTAATATCGACGACCCTAAGGTTGTGCATGGTCAGCAATTATTTGCCAGTGCCGGATGCGCGGCGTGTCATAAGCCAAGTGTTACGACCGGATTACGCGATGGGCTGCCGAGTTTGTCGAACCAAACCATCAGTCCCTATACGGATCTGTTGCTGCATGACATGGGGGAAGGGTTGGCGGATAACCGCCCCGAATTTGCAGCGAGTGGCCGTGAGTGGCGCACGCCGCCTTTGTGGGGGATTGGTTACACTCAAGAGGTCAATGGCCATACTCAGTTTTTGCACGATGGCCGCGCGCGTAACTTATTGGAAGCCATTTTATGGCATGGCGGGGAAGCACAAAGTGCGACACAAAAAGTGCTAAATTTTAATCGTCAGGAAAGAGCCGCGCTTATCGCGTTTTTGGAATCATTATAAGGAACCACCATGTCAGGAACCATCACGTCAGGAATTAAGTTATCGCTGTCTTTGTTGGCGCTCGGCGTTTTGTCTGGTTGTCAATCGACTCAGAATGCGAATACGGCCAAGGCTGAGCAAACTTCTCATCTAAGCCAAAGCGTTTACCAAGTTGAGTTTGATGCCGCGCAGCATTTTGCTGCTCAAACGACACAACTTAGCCAAGCGTTTACTGACTATTGCGCCAACCCTGGTGATGCTGCTGAGCTTAAAAGTGCTTGGCAACAAACGATGCAGAGTTGGATGGCACTGCAAGGACAAGAGCGCGGGCCACTTGATGCTTTGGAGCAAAACTGGAATGTGCAGTTTTGGCCAGATAAGAAAAACACCACAGGTCGAAAAATGGCCCAGCTGCTGGCGAAAGGTGAAGTGGTCACGGCTGAGCAATTGAGCACCCAAAGTGTGACGGTGCAAGGTCTTGGCGCTTTAGAGTGGCTACTTTATGACACCGCCTCGAATATGGATTCAAATTCGAACTCGTGTCAGCTTGGCGTGGCGATCGCCAGTAATCTGCATAATAAAGCGCAGATTATTGCCAATGCGTGGTTGAGTAATCCGTGGGCTGAGCTTGATAAAACGGCTTGGTATAGCGAATACATTGCGCTGCTGTCTAATCAGCTCGAATTTAGCATGAGCAAACTGAGCCGTCCGATGGGTAACATAGGGCATCCAAGGCCTTACTTTTCTGAATCGTGGCGCTCAAAAACGTCAATGCAGAATCTCAAAGCCAATTTGATTGCTATGAAAGCGGTCTACCTTGCAAATGGTAAAGGCTTAGATCACCTGCTGCGCGAGCGCGGTCATGCTGATCTGGCCGACCGTGTACTGGGTGATTTCGACGATGCCATCGCCACTTGGCCAATGGAGGATAGCTTGTTCGACATGCTCTCAACCCGCAAAGGCTACCAAAGCGTGCTTTCTCAATACAACAAACTGGAAGAGCTTAAATATCTGATCCACGAAGAGGTGGCGGTCGAGCTTAAAGTGGTTATAGGATTCAATTCAACTGATGGTGACTGATAATACAAGACGCACGCTTTTAAAAGCGGCGTTATTTGGCGCGGCAACACCTTGGTTGCCTTTCGGCTGCGCTACCACGCGTTCGCCAGACGAGCCTGCTTTGGTCGGTTGCGCCATTTCTGGCCGCGATGATTACCGAGTGGTGGTGGCGAATCAATGGGGAAGCCTGCTTAGACAACTGCCATTACCTGCTCGTGGTCATGGGGTGGCAGTAGAATCTAAGCTCGGCCATGCCGTGGCATTTGCGCGTCGTCCCGGCGAATTTTTGATGGTGTTTGATTTTCACAGCGGCGAAATGCTGAAGTTAATTACCGCTGCGCCAAATCGTCACTTTTATGGCCACGGCATTTATTCACAGGATGGTGCTTGGTTATATGCAACGGAAGGTGAGCGGGCCACCAGTCGCGGCATTATCGGGGTATATGATGTTGCAAACGGCTATCAGAAAGCTGCGGAATTGAGTGGATTTGGGATTGGCCCCCATGAAATCATACGCATGACAGATGGCACCTTAGTGGTCGGTGTTGGTGGAGTTCATACCGATGGACGTACGCCATTAAATTTGCCAACCATGGAGCCAAGTCTAACTTATCTTAGCCCACAAGGTGAGTTACTTGACCAAGTTCGCTTGGCAGATCATCATCTTAGCATTCGTCATCTCGCACATGACGGTGATCAAACGGTTTTGTGCGGACAGCAATATCGCGGTGAACCCGATGCCTATCCAGCTTTGCTTGCCATGCATCAGCGCGGTCAAGAGATGGTCTCGCTTAAAGCGCAGCCAGAGCAGTGGGCGCGGTTCAATCACTATATCGCCAGTATTGCGGCAACCGACGAATGGATTTTAGCGACGTCTCCTCGTGGTAATTGCTATGGGATTTGGTCGAAGCAAAGTGGTGAATTAGTCGAATTGTTACCTTTGCCAGATGCTTCGGGAGTGGTGGTCAAAGATAAGCAATTTAGGGTGAGTTCGGGGGCGGGGAGTGTGATTTTGCAAGCTCATCCTTTCGAAAAACGCGCGGTTAATTCAAATGTTCAGTGGGATAATCATTGGTCTGCAATTAGTTGAATGTTCTTAAAAACAAGTCTTACTCAATGTTCAAATGTTTGCCATACTTTATGCAGTTCGGAATATTGGAGTAAGTAATGCGTTGCGTTAGGTGTTTGTTGTTGTTGGTCTTGTTCTTGCCAGTCAAGACGTGGGCAACGCCGTATTTTGAGCAGTTAGGGTGGATGACGCCTGACTCTAAACTTAATGAGTTAATTCAATACCCCTACCTGCTGGAAAATATTTATCAACGTAATGGTGAGCAGCTGATTTGGTTCGATCTGCAGCAGAGCAGTAAGTTGGAATTTCAGCTCGAGATTCTTGACCGTGCTGGGTTTAGCCCGCTGTTTGCTCGTCAGTTGACTTACTTACGATATTATCGTGAGAACAACCGTTGGTATGAGTACGATCTGCTTGCAACCGATACGTTGCTGTCTTACTTAAGTTACGCCGAAAATGCCCCTAAAATGGGGCAGGATTGGTATTTTGATAAGCGTCTAACCGAAAAACTGCCGCTGCCGACCGCGAAAACCATCGAGTTTGTGTTCACTGCCATCGATCAGCAGCATCTTTCCGCGTTGATTGAGATGTACACGCCGGATTCCCCAGAATACGATCAACTGGTCAATACCTACCTGCATTTAACCAAATACCTCAACAGCAACATTCCGCTTTACCATCAAAAAGGCACGCGCCGTGCGGGTGACCGCCTGACGGATCGCGCAGCGCTTATTCAGCGACTTGAAATGTTGGATATTGATGTGAGCCGCGTAACCCCAGGTTTGAATTGGTACGACAGCTCCTTGACTGGCGCTGTGATGCAGTTTCAACGTATTCACGGTTTAACGCCGGATGGGGCAATTGGTCCTGCGACGCTGCGCTGGATCAACATGACGCCAGAGCAACGTTTGGATATGTTAGCGATTAACGCCGAGCGGGTTCGTATGTGGCCAGCCCAGCGCGACGCACTGATCGTGGTTAACGTGCCAAGTTATGATTTGAAATATTGGTATTTGGGCAAGGAGCAATTTGAGTCCAAAGTCGTGGTAGGGCGAGCGTCAAGAAAAACGCCTGTGATGTCGATTAAGCTTGATTCACTGATTTTCAATCCTACTTGGAACGTGCCTTGGACCATTATGGTTGAGGACATTCTTCCTAAGGTAAAACGCGACGTCAAATATCTGGCAAACCACAATCTTGAAATTATTCCGTCGTGGGGTGCACAGCAAACCATCGATCCTGAGACCATCGATTGGGCGGCTATGAATCCTAAAGCGTTCCCTTATAAGCTGCGTCAGCGCTCAGGCAACAGCAACTCGTTAGGGTTGTATAAATTTAACACGCCGAATCGCCGTGCAATTTACCTGCATGATACGCCAGGAAAGTATTTGTTTGATAAGCAAAAACGTGCTTTTAGCTCTGGTTGTATTCGCGTTGAACATGCCGATCAGTTTGCCTCGGTGCTATTGCAAAATCAGGGACTGACGGATGCTGGCGATCAGGTGCGCTTGAGCGGTTTGTCCAATCGAGCCGTGGCGCTCAAAGAACATATTCCGGTGCACATTATCTATCAAACCGCGTGGTACGAGTCGGGTGTGGTGCACTATCGTGACGATATTTACCGCTTCGACGGCACGAAATACGGCAAAAGTTAAAAATTTACAAATTTTTTAAAATCGCCAAAACGAGACCATTTTCAAGATTATTCAACAAGTAAGCATTTTAAATGGTCTCAAGCTAAACTTTTAGCACGAAATATGCATTTGTACTTCATAACTAAGTTAGGTAGTGTCTTTTTTGACGCTTAGGAACAACGTTTGTTATGAAGGTAAGATATTGTGCAGTTATCTCGTAGAAAATTTCTTCAATTATCCACTGGTGGTTTAGTTCTTTCTGCTTTTCCATCTATTGCTCTAGCCTCTCCAGCAACAAAAGCTCGTACTTTGGTATTAAATAACCTTCATACCGGTGAAAGCTTAGAAACTTGCTATTTTGATGGTCGCAGTTATGACCATAGTGAACTGAATAAACTCAATCACTTATGTCGAGATTTCCGTCGTAACGAAGTGTTTGCGATGGACAAACGCCTGTTTGATCAAATCGCACGTATTCGAGAAGTATTGGGTACTCAGGCCGAAGTTGAAATCATTTCCGGTTACCGCTCTCCAGCCACCAATGAAATGCTACGTAACCGCTCATCGGGCGTGGCCAAGAAGAGCTATCACATGACAGGTCAAGCGATTGACTTTCGTCTTAAAGGTGTCAGCTTAAAGAAGGTGCGTAACGCCGCGCGAAGCATTCGTGCTGGTGGGGTGGGTTATTATCCAAGCAGTAATTTCGTTCATATTGATACTGGCCCAGTGCGTTACTGGAGCTAATGTTGTCAAACTTGGGCGACAATGTCATAGTTCAACGATACTGAAAATTCAGAAGGTTTGAATATGTCTTTGCAATACCAAATTGTTCCGGTGACCTCTTTTTCACAAAATTGCTCGATCGTCTGGTGTGACGAAACGATGCAAGGCATTGTTATTGATCCCGGTGGTGATGAGAAACAGTTGGCGCAGCTGATTAAAGAGCTTGGCGTTGATGTCCAACAGCTGGTACTGACTCATGGTCATTTGGATCATGTCGGCGGTACTGAGCCACTCGCCAAAGCACTCGGCGACGTGCCTATTGTTGGCCCTCATAAAGACGACAATTTTTGGTTGCAAGGCTTAGAAGGCCAGAGTCAAATGTTTGGTTTTCCATTGACCAGCGCGTTTGAGCCAAATCAATGGCTTAATGATGGCGATGAAGTGGTGTTTGGCCAGCAAAAACTGCAAGTGTTTCACACCCCAGGCCATACTCCGGGCCATGTGATTTTATTTAGCGATTCAGCGCGCTTGGCGTTTGTTGGCGATGTTCTATTTAACGGCAGTATTGGCCGTACTGATTTCCCGAAAGGCGATTTCAACACCTTGATTCAATCGATCAAAACTAAGTTATGGCCGCTGGGTAACGATGTGCGTTTTGTTCCCGGGCATGGGCCGGAGTCGACATTTGGTCACGAACGCGCCTCGAATCCATTCGTTGCCGATGAAATGCCGCTGTACTAGCGACAGCGCGCAATAGCTTATCCGTTTAGCGATGATTTACTCTGGCTTGGCCGCTGCTAAGTAGCGCCGAGCCAGCCCCACGAAATCTTCAATTGGCCGCTCTAAATCGCTGGCAGAAATAAATACGTCGTAATCGTAATTTTCTCTTTGATAGCGCATTCGGTTGGCAAGCATGGCTTGTAAGCCCTTGTATACCCGACCGTCTTCGGTGCGAAATTGGTTAGTGTCGAGCACCATATCCTCAAATTCAGCATTACGTTTTGTTTGCCGTAACCCCAAATACAGCAGCGGACGTTGATCGAGCAGAATCTCGGTGGCAATCCGCGGGCAAATGCTGTCGAGATAAGGCGAGTAATTTTTCAGTTTGATACCCACCCAAGGCAGCGGCGTTTGCCAACCCTGGTAGCTGTATTGGCAAATTCCAATGTGACTGATATTGCTCCACTTCACCACCCAGCCACCTTTAAACAGATGCTGCTGAAAATGGGTTGCCGTGAGGGTGTACTCAACTGTGCCTTTGAGCAGTAAAAAGTAACTGAACCCACATCCGCAGGCGATAACACCTGCAATCAACAGCGCTTGCTTTATTCCCGGCGCGGTCATTATCAAAGTGAGAAAAGCGGTCGCAATAATAATCAGCAGCCAGGTTTTGAGTCGACTATCTAATTGAATCGGTTGATTAATCAAGTGAATGGTTGGCATGAATATGAACCTGCTTTGTCAACAAAGGGTGATAAGTGTTCGCGCTCTCAGTTATATGCTCAATTTTTAATAGTCTGATCACAAGCTTTTGTGACTAAATTATATGCTTTGCTGGGGACTGAGCGCATTTTTGCTCGGTAGAAGAACAATTACCCTACAAAAGAGCGCTTTTTTTTGGTATAAAACGCGCTTCAAATTTTCACCACTGTATCAATTGCAGTGAAATGGAGAAATACTCGATGAGACTTGCTCATAAGCGTAAAGTGCAGCTGAAGCTGAAAAAACAAGTGAAAGCGACAGTGGCTAACCTTGTAGCAACCAATAAGGCGCCTAAGCCTGTTGTTGAAAAAAAAGCCGCAGCGAAACCAGCTGCTGAAAAAGCGGTCGCAACTCCAGCGGCGGCGACTGACGTTGCTTTAACTCCGAAGCAACAACAAGTACTGGATATTGTCGCAGCAAATGCGGACGGTATTAATCCGAAAGGAATTGGTCTAGCAGCGGGTCAAGATGATGCCAAAGCGGCAGCTTGGGCGACCGGCGCATTGAAAAAGCTTCTTGAAGAAGAGCTTGTTGTGAAAGAGCAAGTAGCGGGCAATAAAGTTATTTATAAAGCCAAATAATCGCTCTCCTCAACCCATAGAGAAAAAGCCTTAGCGAAAACGCTAAGGCTTTTTCTTTGCCTGTCACAAAGGCTTGTGTGCCACTTGTCACAATTCAATAACATTTCGCTTCTAAGCCGCCACTGCGTAGTTTCCGCATGCGCCTTAGCCAAATCTAAAAAATTCAAACATAAATTCAATATGTTAACTACTAGTTGGCGATTAGACTACGTAGAAATACGCAGTTGTGCGTCATGATGTACTGGGTATTCTAAAAGCGTATTGCGTGTTCTTTACGATAGGTTATCTCAATGAAATCGTTCATGTTTAGGTGGAACACATCATCTAAAGAGATAACAGTCAATAAGGACGACCACCATGAGCCTAATCCACTCGAGTTTAAAAAGAGTGCTAAAAAGCACCGCGATTGCTTCCATGCTGGCACTGATATCCAGTACCAGTGTTGCGGCAGAAAAAGTCTACCGTCTCAAACTCGCCGAAACTTGGGGACCAAACTTCCCAGTATTTGGCGATGCGACCAAAAATATGGCCGCGATGGCCGAGAAGATGTCCAACGGTCGTCTGCAAATTCGCATCGACTCCGCCAACAAACATAAAGCGCCGCTGGGTGTGTTTGATATGGTCAAATCCGGTCAGTACGATTTAGGCCACTCAGGCTCTTATTACTGGAAAGGTAAGGTGCCGAATACCCTTTACTTCACATCAATGCCATTTGGTATGACGCCTGCAGAGCAATACGCTTGGTTCTACCACGGTGGCGGTATGGAGCTGATGGAGCGTGTCTACTCACCGCACAATCTATTGTCTTTCCCTGGCGGCAACACGGACATCCAAATGGGTGGGTGGTTTCAAAAAGAGATCAACACCGTCGAAGACTTCCAAGGTCTGAAAATGCGCATTCCAGGTTTTGCTGGCGAAGTCTTGGCTGAGCTTGGCGCTAAGCCAACCAACATCGCACCTGGCGAACTCTACACCGCGTTAGAGCGCCGCACCATTGATGCTCTGGAATGGGTTGGACCTTCTCTTGACCTGCGAATGGGTTTTCACAAAATTGCGCCTTACTACTACACCGGTTGGCACGAGCCAGGCTCTGAGTTGCAGTTCCTCGTCAATAAACGTGTTTGGGAACGTCTGCCTGAAGACCTACGTGAAATTCTGCGCGTTGCGATGCGTACCGCTGCTTACGACATGTACACTCAAGCGACCCATGAAAGTGGCAAAAACTGGTCATCGATTAAATCGGAATACCCAGACGTAGAAGTGAAAGACTTCCCTCCAGCGGTAATGCAGGCAATGCGTGCTGCCAACGCCAAGCTTCTGGCTGAGCACGCAGCCAGCGACCCACTGGCTAAAGAAATTCAGCAGTCACAAGCGGATTATCTCAACCAAGTTCGCCCTTGGACGGATATTTCTCATCGCGCTTACTTAAACAGCCAAGCGCAGTAAGGTTCTGCTTTGTCTTGATGGCTCCGTTTACGCGGAGCCTTTTTCAAATTCCAAGGAGTTCGGAATGCGAAATTTGATTTATATCGAACGTCTTTTTCATCGCTTTGGCGATGCACTTGGCTGGCTTTCTAGCGTGCTGTTTGTGTTATTGGTTTGCAACGTGGTTTATGACGTCGTGATGCGCTACGTGTTTAACGACGTATCGATTGCATTTCAAGAGTTGGAATGGCACCTGTTTTCAGCGGTGTTTCTGCTTGGTGTGCCTTATGCCATCAAAGCGGGGGGCCATGTCCGCGTCGATGTGTTTTACGAGCGTTTATCTCGTCAGTCGCAAGCCGTCATCGACTTGCTTGGCTGTCTGCTGTTCCTAATGCCATTTTGTTTGTTGGTGGCTTGGTTTGGTATCGACTTTGCCAAAGAAAGCTACGCACTGGGTGAAACCTCTGGCGATCCCGGAGGCTTGCCAGCACGCTGGATCATCAAAGCCATGATTCCACTTTCGTTTCTCTTTATGGCCATTAGCGGTATCGGTTTGATGCTGCATTCCATCAATAAACTGGTTCATCCGCATTTGATGGCCGACTCTCCTCATAGCAAATAATAAGGCGCTGAAAAATGATAGGAATAGTGATGTTTTTTGTCGCGTTGTTTGCGCTATTGCTTGGCTTCCCAGTGGCTTTCACTTTTGGCGGGATCGCGCTCATTTTTGGCGTGTGGGCAGAAGGGCCAGAGATGTTTGCCTTTATGCCATATCGTATTCAATCGATCATGGAAAACACGGTGCTGATGGCCGTGCCGCTGTTTGTATTTATGGGCTTAGTGCTGCAAAAAACTCGTTTAGCCGAGCAGTTACTTGAGTCAATGGGGCGCTTATTCGGCGGCGTGCAAGGCGGTATCGCGATTTCAACTGTGTTGGTTGGAACGCTGCTTGCGGCGTCCACCGGTGTGGTTGGGGCGTCAGTGGTGGCTATGGGGCTTATCTCATTACCTGTGATGCTGAAATATCGTTACGACAAGGGTTTGGCCTGTGGCACCATTTGCGCCGCGGGTACGCTTGGGCAGATCATTCCGCCCTCGATTGTGCTGATTTTACTTGGTGATGTACTTGGGGTTCCGGTAGGGGACTTGTTCCAAGCGGCTATCTTGCCAGGTATCGTGCTGGTTGGTGCTTATATTGTTTACATTCTGATTTACGCCAAGCTCAATCCTCAGGCAGCGATGCCGATTGAGCGTGATGCAAGCCAAAGCCGGCAGCAGGAGGTCATCGCAGCGCTTAAAGCCGTGATTCCGCCGCTGGCGCTGATTATCGTGGTGTTGGGTTCGATTTTCGCAGGCGTTGCAACGCCGACAGAATCGGCCGCGCTTGGCGGTGCCGGAGCGCTTGCGCTTGCGGTGATGTATGGTCAGTTTAGTTTGCGCATGGTGTATGACGCAGCAAAAGAGACGGTGAAAGTCACCGCGATGGTGTTTGCGATTTTACTCGGCGCAACGGCATTTTCGATGGCGTTTACCTACACAGGTGGCGACCTGCTGGTGGAAGAGTGGATGCTACAAATTCCCGGTGAGAAATGGGGCTTTTTGGTGATCACCATGCTGGTGATTCTGATCCTTGGCTTTTTCATCGATTTTGTCGAAATCTGCTTTATCATCGTACCGATTCTTGCGCCAGTGGCAGAGCTGCTCGGCATCAACATGACGTGGTTTGCGATTTTAGTGGCGATGAATTTACAGACATCGTTCCTGACTCCGCCATTTGGTTTCAGCCTGTTTTATCTAAAAGGCGTGGCGCCCAAAGGGGTTACCACTACCGACATCTATCGTGGTGTGATGCCGTTTATCGCGATTCAGATTCTGGTGCTTATCTCGCTATTAATTTTCCCGCAGCTGTATGGAATGTGATCGGCAAGTTACAAAAATATTAACAAAATTGATACACTTGAGCGGCTCATCCTTTGGATGGGCCGTTTTGCTGTAGAGGAATTTTATGTCTTTGAGAACCAAGCTTATTTTGCTTAGTCTGATGCCATTTTTGCTGGTTGCGGTGGCCATCAGTTGGATTGCTATCCATCAAGCTAAGACTCTCGGGCAGAATGAGGTTGAGACTTTTCGCAACTCGTTGATTGAATCAAAAGAGATGGCATTAAAAGACAGTGTTGATCTTGCATTTGATGCCATTGGTCATGTGTACAACGATCCCAAGCTTGATGAAGCGCAAGCCAAAAGCCAAGTTAAAGCGATATTGACCAAGTTACGTTATGGCAGCGACGGTTATTTTTTTGCCTACGACAGCCAAGGGCGCAATTTGGTTCATCCGGTGCAGCCTGAACTGATAGGCCAAGATTTGTTGCATCTTAAAGATCAAAACGGCGATTACGTGATTGAAGCTTTAATCGCCGAGGCGAAATCCGGTGGCGGCTTTCATCAATACTTATGGAAAAAGCCTTCTACCGATGAGGTGGTTCCTAAGCTTAGCTACGCGGCTTGGTTGGATAAGTGGGGCTGGATGATTGGCACTGGCCTTTATATTGAAGATGTGAGCCAAGAAGTGGCTCATATGCAGGCGGCCATCAGCGCCAACATCGAAACCACGTTTTTTTCGTTGATTATGATTGTGATGGTCACTGTTGCGGTCATTGTGGTGATAACCCTTGCCGTGAATCTGCATGAGCACAAAATTGCGGATCGCAGCTTAAAGGAACTAGCTCATAAAACGGTTATGTTTCAAGAGGATGAGAAGAAGTACCTGGCGCGAGAGCTGCACGATGGTATCAATCAACTGTTGGTTTCAAGTCAATGCCATTTGGAATTGCTCGCGCATCAGCTTGATAATGAAACCCTGCGAGGCCACCTAAATAAGTCGCGTCAGTCTTTGACGACCGCCATCAATGAAGTGCGGCATATTTCCCATAAACTCAGACCCAGCGCGCTTGATGACATTGGCATTGAAGCGGCGCTCAATACGCTTTTGCAGGATTTTCGCTCTCATTCGGGCATGGAAGTGGAGGCTCTGTTTGATACTGAGCCGGGCAAATTGAAGTCGGAGGTTGCAACCACCTTGTATCGCGTCGCTCAAGAGTCACTGACCAACATTGAAAAGCACGCCAATGCGAGCAAAATCAGTGTGGTGCTCCAGCAAATGGGTAATTTACTGCAATTGATGATCCGTGACGATGGCGTGGGATTTCACACTCAGCAGTTGATGACTAACAGCGGCATTGGCCTGCGCAATATGCGCGAACGAGTGGAATTTATTGGTGGCGAATTTGAGCTGGTCAGCGAACCGGGTTTTGGCACCGAAATTACTGTGTTATTAAATTTGGATGGATTGGTGTATGGACAACCCCGTGAAAGTGTTGTTGGTGGATGATCATCAAGTGGTGCTAGATGGCTTCCTAGCTCGCTTGGAATTGGAGCCCGATATTCAAGTGGTCGGCACCGCTTGTAACGGCTTTGAAGCGATTGATGCCGTTGGGCGCGTTACCCCAGATGTGGTATTAATGGACGTCAGTATGCCAGTGATGAATGGTATTGATGCGACCGCATTGATCAAACAGAATCATCCTGAGGTAAAAGTGGTGATGCTGACCATGCATGATAATCGCGAATACATGATGAAAGTGATGCAAGCGGGGGCAGTTGGTTACATGCTTAAAGACGTGTCTGCCAAGAATATGGTGCAGGCCATTCAAACCGTTTTCCAAGGTGCGACGTATTTTTGCGAGTCGTCAACGCAAACACTGTTTACTCAATCCTTGCCGATTTCAACTTCTCAACCCAACCCACTCAGTCGCCGCGAGCAGGCAGTGCTAAAATTGGTCGCTTATGGGCACAGCAGCAAAAAAATCGCTTCTTTACTTGATATCAGTTATCGAACCGTTGAAACTCACAGGCAAAACATCAAACATAAACTTGATCTACACAGTACCGCAGAGCTTGCTAAGTACGCGTTAGAACACGGTTTAGTCGATTAAGCGAGTTCTCCATGCGATTCCCCCAAAATCTTTACCAGCACTATCATGCTCATCTCTATTACGATTCATCCAGTGTCGAGGTGGCGCAGCATATCTATCAAAAGTTGCAATCAATGTCTGAGTATCGGCTAGGGCGTTTTCATCGCAAATTAGTCGGACCGCACCCTCAATGGAGCTTTCAAATCGCGTTTACTCGTAGCCAGTTTGACGAGATCATCACTTGGCTTGAACGTCATCGCCAAGATCTCTCGGTGCTGGTTCATGGTGACACGGGGAACTTCTTTCTTGACCATACTGAGCATGCTTATTGGTTAGGTGAAGAACATAAATTAAACTTAAGAATGGCGTAATATATAAAACAAAATGTTTAATCGTATCGATAAGTAATTGAAGTTGTTGCGCCTTTTCTAATCCCCTATAACACGCGTTCTGTTATTAATGAGTGGAACTCATGGACGCGCTGATCGACGCTTTATTTACCCAAGGTTATTACATTTGGGATGATTTTCTCACCTCGCAGCAGGTTCAAAATATCAATGCTGAAATGCCGAGTAATTGGCAGGCGGCCAAAATTGGTCGCAACGAAGATTTGCTGCAGCAAACCAGTATTCGTAGCGACGATATTCAATGGCTTAGCCCAGCAATGGGGCCGAGTATTGAACACTATTTAGCTCTGATGGAAGAGATTCGCTTGACGGTCAATCGCCATCTTTACTTGGGCCTATTTGAATATGAAGCACATTTTGCCAAGTATTCAGCGGGTGATTTTTATAAGAAGCATCTCGATAGCTTTAATGGTTCGACCAACCGCCGATTAACGACGGTGTTTTATCTCAACCAAGATTGGGTGCCTCAAGATGGTGGCGAACTGATGATGTATGACCAAAACGATCAGCCACTGCAAAAAGTAGCGCCGATTGGTGGACGTTTGGTGGTGTTTCTATCTGAAACTTTTCCTCACGAAGTGCTGGTTTCATACCGTGAACGATACAGCATTGCCGGTTGGTTTCGCGTCAATGGCGTGACTGAGCAGCAATTGGACATCAGTCGTTAAGCTTTACAACAAGGTCAAGTCACACGCTGTGTACTTGCCCTTGTTGTTTCTAGTTTCTAACTCGCTTTGTTTCTGGTCACCTTGCTTTGTTTCTATCACCTTGTTTTGGTTATGCTCCCAAAGCGGCGCTCGCGCCAAGTGCGGTAGTGAGATCAATGGGTTGCAAGTGAGAGTTTGTCACATATTCGCGGCCAGCTTCGACACCCATCTCATAGCCTTGTTTTAATAGCGGCTGTTTCATGGTTAAGCGCTTAACCGCGAAATTTTCTGGCGGTGCTATTACGTTCACCGTGGTGTCCTCAGGCGGATTACGAATAAAGTCGAGTGAAGCGTTATAGTTTTCGGCGCGTTTGACCATGGCCTCGGCGACTTGAGGATAACGCGCAAACAGTTTCTTCATGATCCACGGACTACGAGTTTTCGGCATCACATAGCTCAGCGGGTGAGAGAGAATCACGGTAATTTCACGTGCACCGCGGCGATACGCTTCTTTCACGGGTATTGAATCGGCAACGCCACCATCGGTGTAACAGCCGCCTGAAAAGCAAGGGGTGGATTTATAAGCGATGGGCAGGGCGCAGGAGGCTTCGACCACTTTGTTGAGATTGTCTGGGTTGAGCCGATAATAATCGGCTTTGCCAGTGGCAATATTAGTGGCAGCGGCCAGCATCGGAATACCAGAAAATAGCGTGTCGGTGTCAACCGGAAAACGTCGATTGGATTCCTCTATCAGCCATTTAACATCGATAAGATCGCCACCACGCAGAAATCGAGCGGGGTTAAAAAACTGTTTATCGGTGGCAATTTGAGTAATGACTTGAACGCTTCTTTTGGGTTGGTCGGCAAGGTAACCAATCAGATTCGAAGAGCCCGCAGAGACACCAATCGCGAGATCAAACGGTCGGTAATCGTATTCCATAAAGCCGTCTAACACACCGCTGGCAAATATGCCGCGCATCGCCCCACCTTCAACCACAAGAGCCTTCATCGCATTTACTCCTCTAATGTTTCAAATTGTTTCTAGAATAACCAGTGATGAAAGTAGATAAAAGTCGGAAAAACAAATTACTTAAATAGGTTATGCCTATGAACTAATTATCATTGAGATCAAAGTTAGCGCGTTTTTGCTGTAATTTAACCATCACATTCGGAGAAAAGTTTCTACACTTAGTGAGGAACAGCAGGCCTTGTTGTCTGGAGGCAACGCCATGAGTATTCAATCTTTGCACGGCGACATATCATACTATCAGGTTACTGAGTCGCTTAACGAACAGTTACAAAGCATTAAAGGCAGAATGCAGGCGCATCTCCCTGAGTTAGATCGCGTTTCGTTTGCTCTGTTCGACGAGCAGAAAAATATGCTCAAAACATACGCAGATAGTGCGTTCTGGAATTTACGTCAGGCACACAATGAAGCGTCGATGAAAGAATTGCCAGCCTTGACCCGCAGCGCACTACAGCGGCAAAACCGTATTATTGATGACCTTACCAAGCTGCCTTCAACCACGTATATCGATATGCTGCTTGAACACGGTTACCGTTCCTCCGCCGCCATTCCTTGCTACGACAACGAAGAGTTTCGAGGTTTTATTTTCCTCAACTCTCGCAGTGTTAATGTGTTTTCTGAATACGTAATCGAAACCCTTGATCCGTATCTGAATATGATCAAATTTTGTGTCATGTCGGAAAATCAAATTGTCCATCGCATCATCGATGCGGCGAGAGACATTATTGAAAAAACCAA
Organism: Vibrio xiamenensis; assembly: GCF_900100015.1. Classification (GTDB taxonomy): domain Bacteria; phylum Pseudomonadota; class Gammaproteobacteria; order Enterobacterales; family Vibrionaceae; genus Vibrio; species Vibrio xiamenensis. Next base: position 135,177 of record NZ_FNDD01000008.1, read on the forward strand.
CTTATGCATGAAAGATTCAGCAGCACATAAAGAACGTATTGGTTATTACACGCGCTTGATTGCTTCGCATATCGCTGGCGAACACGATTTTGATGATGAGACGGTTGAGCATTTGTCGCTATTTGCTCAGTTTCATGACTTGGGGAAAGTGCGTCTGCCCGAACATCTGGTGTGTAAACACGATGTGTTGGAAGGCGATGAACTTAAACAGGTACATGGTTACGTTCAACACGGCATGGACATTGTCGACGAAATTTTAGAAAACCTGGGTTACCCGCAGCATCCAAGCATTGTCTTACTCACTGATATCATGGCGTATCATCAAGAGTATCTTGATGGTAGCGGCTATCCTAATGGCCTGTCTGGTGCGCAAATTCCAATCAGCGCACGTATTGTTGCTGTGGCGAATGTGTTTGATGCCCTGACGGCTCATCGGCCTTATCGACAAGCTTGGTCGATTCCCCATGCCATGCTTGAAATGGAGAAAATGGTTAACTTAGGCAAGCTTGATCGGCAATGTGTTAATGCGTTAAGAGAATACCAAAGCGAAATTAGCGCGGAGCGGGAGCAATATCCAGAGTGCGATCCTAAAGATGATGAGTATCAACTCAATATGTTGTAGTCAGCGCAGCAGCGTCGAGCTTAAACCTCAATCTGACCTTAGAGTTTGAGCTTCTGTACTTGGTTCTTTAGTTAAGATTTTTCACAAGTTCAATGAGAATTGATAGTTTATATCTATTAACGCGATTCATATAAACAATTTCTATTTTATAAACCCAACCCCTAGACTGAACTCCGTAACAAGATGAAACGTTTAATTAAATAGACGAAACGTCAGGAGAGAAATTATGTCTACAGCAAAAAGCTTTATTGGTCTTAACCAACAACAATCTCAACACCTTGCAACAGAACTCAACAAGTTGCTGGCCCACTATCAAGTGTTTTATATGAACACTCGCGGTTATCACTGGAATGTGAAAGGTCCACAATTCTTTGAATTACATACTAAATTTGAAGAAATCTATACCGACTTACAAACTAAAATTGACGAAATTGCAGAACGTATTTTAACCCTTGGTTTCATGCCTGATCACAGCTTCACGACTTATTTGGCTGCTAGCGCAATCAAAGAGCACACCAGTGTGACTGATGGACAAGCGTGCGTTCAAGGTCTTGTTGATGGATTCAGTGTGTTACTCGAGAAACAGCGCGCAATTCTGGCGCACGCTGGAGAAGCGGGCGATGAAGGGACCAATGCGTTAATGGGCGACTATATTCGTGAGCAAGAAAAATTGATGTGGATGCTCAACGCTTACTTACAATAATTCATTTATCGACGATAACTCATTAAATAGAAGGGGCCTAAACACACAGTGAGGTAAATTTGCTGGTTAAATAAACAGTATTTTGTTGCAGTACTGAAAAGTTAAATTATACTGTATATAAACACATGTTAATGGAGGTGATCTATGTTGTCCGACACAATAGAAAGAGTGAACCGCCTGCGCGAACAAGCGATGTCTGATCCGCAGTTCCAGCGTTCAGCCAAAGAACATGAACAAGCGTTGATCAGCCAGCAAAAATTGAACACCGAAGCCAAAGCTGCGCCATCGCGAAGGCAGAAGTCCAAAGCTAAAACCTTGGCGGATATCTATCAGCAAGCAGAGTTTGGTCACAATCCTACTGGTGTTTCGCACTGAGTGAACAGTGCTTTTCACTGAGTCTCTATCGTAAAGTCGCTCCTTAGAGAGCGGCTTTTTTATTGTCTGCAACTTGATTACGAAACGCCGCGATAATCACAACAGAGTAAGATTGTTTGGCCGAGATAGAGTGACGATGGCTTGAAATTATGTGTCCATTACCATCAATTTGGCTCATTAATAATTGACTTACCTTTGGTCATACGCCATCAACCATGGTTTTTGATCAATGTCATCAGATTCTCAAATACCGCGGCGACTCACTGCTATAACGCATATTAGCGCTGATGTGAGCGCTGGTTCTCTTTACAATAGCGGGCTTGAATTTTGATGAGTGACGAAACATGAATAAACAACTCGGCTTAGGCTCTCTGACAGCCATTGTTATCGGGTCAATGATTGGCGCAGGTGTTTTTAGTTTGCCGCAGAATATGGCGGCGGTGGCAAGTCCTGCGGCAGTGATGATTGGCTGGCTTATCACCGGGGTAGGGATGGTTTTTCTAGCGTTGTCATTTCAGGCGCTTGCGGCTCACCGACCTAAAGTCACCAGTGGGGTGTTTGGCTATGCAAAAGATGGCTTTGGCGATTTTGTCGGGTACTGCTCCGCCTGGGGATATTGGCTTAGTGCCATGTTGGCAAACGTCTCCTACTTGGTCATCGTATTTAGCACCTTAGGTATGCTGTTTGACACCCCTGACAACGTGATGTTTGGTGAAGGCAATACTTGGTTATCCGTTGCGGGTTCGTCGATTCTGCTTTGGTTGGTGCATGCATTGGTACTAAGAGGCGTCAAAACCGCGGCGATGATCAATCTCATCACCACGTTTGCTAAGCTGGTTCCTCTGTGTTTGTTTATCATTTGTGCTCTGTTTGCCTTTCAATGGCAGACGTTTACTTTTGACTTCAGCGGTCTGCACTTTGGCGTCGAGCATGGCTTATGGGCACAGGTGAAAAGCACCATGATCGTCACTGTGTGGGTGTTTATCGGTATTGAAGGTGCGGTGGTGGTTTCAAGCCGAGCCAAGCATCGCCGTGATATTGGCCGCGCGACAATTCTGGGCTTGCTGACTGCATTATGTATCTATGTGTTGGTGACCTTGCTCGCGATGGGCGTTGTTAGACCTGTTGAGCTTGCTGAATATCACAATCCTTCGATGGCCCAGGTGCTGGCTGAAATCCTGGGTCCATGGGGACGCTACATTATCAGTGGTGGTCTGCTGATTTCGGTGTGCGGCGCATTTTTAAGCTGGACTGTACTTGCAGCAGAAGTGCCTTACTCATGCGCTCAAGAAGGTATGTTTCCGAGCTCTTACGCCAACAGTAATGAAGCGGGAAGTCCAGTTAAGTCGTTGCTTTTGACTAACGTGTGGATTCAAATTTCACTTATCTGCGTGGTATTTGCTGGCAGTACTTATGATTCGCTACTGATTATTGCATCTGAAATGATATTGGTGCCGTATTTTTTAATCGGTGCCTATGTGCTAAAAATTGCCTTGCAAGAGCAGCAAGGTGGTTGGTTCAGATTTACGGGGTTCGCTGCCACGTTATATGGCGCGTGGTTACTCTACGCTTCAGGGCTTAACTATCTATTGCTTTCTACCATTTTGTATTTGCCAGGGTTGTATTTTTTCTTTAAAGCCAAACGCGAGAAAAATTTGCCAGTTTTAGTTGGTAAAGAACGCATGGGTGCGCTTATGTTGGGCCTACTTGCGCTTGTTAGTTTGATTCTGGTTGTGAGTGGAAAATTGGTGGTTGATTTATAAATTGTACCAGTGGCCGATAACTACCTACTTGAGCGATTAACTTACTGTATTGATGAGAATGTTAATACTCTCGGTGAATCAAAATTTTGAGTAAATTGTCATTATAAAGGCACTGTTTCAAAAGAAATCGTGCCTTTCCTAGCGAGTTAACGTTGTAGTGAAATAATAAAATGAATCGTACAAACTAGAGTATTTGCACAATGCCGTATCAATTTGTAAATTTACGGTATTTTACATATAAATCATGTTATTAAGCTTTTAGTACATACTCTTTAGTAGCACGCCTTTTATGGCGTATTTTATGTAATTTTGTGAATTTTAACGCCTTTTCCTCTGCTTTATCTTGTAAGCAATAAAAATCAAACTTTTTTTCGCCAATCCATTTACATGCAACTAAACTCTTAGAAGCCCTAATCTAAGGTGTTAGATAAGTGAGTCGTGTTGATGGTCGATAAGAGAAAGCTGACACTTTTGTTCATTGCTGCTTTATGCGTCTTTGCGTTGGCTGTGCTTTTCAAAAGCATCAGAACGACACCGGCGATTATTGGTCATCCGGTTACGATTGCTGTTTCTCAAACACCGCTTTCCGCGCCATTTTTGGTGGCATGGGAAAAGCGCATGTTCTCGCTTCGTGGCGTTGATGTCACACTAAACAATTGCATGGGTGGTGTGGCGTGCGCTCAAATGCTATTTGATGGCAAAGCCGATTTCGCGACCGCTTCTGAATCGGTAGTGATGTTTGAAAGTTTTCATCATCCCGATATTCGGCTTATTGCCAGCTTTGTTGAGTCAGATAATGACCTAAAGTTGTTGGCGCTATCTACACAAAATATTGATGGTCTTAAGGATTTAAAAGGCAAGCGGGTGGGTGTGGTTGAGGCCAGCGCAAGTGAGTTCTATCTGGATTCCTTACTGATCGCAAACAACATGGCACACCTTGATTACATTAAGGTGTACATGCCACCTCAACAGCTGGTTGAAGCGCTGTTTTCTTACCAAGTGGACGCAATTTCCGTGTGGGAGCCTTTCGGTTACAAAACGACGATCTCTTCCGCGGCAGACATTCATAACCTTGGGCTACAAGGCATTTATCAACTCACGTTTAACCTGATATCACGAGCTCATATTGCCAATCAACGTGAGCAAGAATCTGAGCAAATTCTGCTGGCGTTAAATGACGCGATCGCTTGGATAAAACAAAACCCCGATGACGCACAGGCACTCGTTGCCCAATATCTCAATGTTCCGTCCAGTCAATTGAAGTGGTCGTGGAATGATTACTTATTTCGCTTATCTTTGGGTAATGCATTGCTATCCAATTTGCAGTTACAGGCGCGCTGGGCAAGCGAGAAAGGGCTCGTGGCAGGGCAAATGCCCGATTACAGAGTGATTTTTTCTCCGACGCCGCTGGAGCAAGCACTTAACACGCGGGTGCAGATTCGATGATGAATTCGATCAGCAATAAGCTCGTCATTTTATTCACTGCGAGTATGGTGATGGTGGCGTCGATCGTCATCTCGGTGTGGAATACCGCTCGTGAGCAGGAGCGAGTTCATCAAGAGCTAACCAGTTTGATGGAAATTGAGCTAGGTATTGATTTAATACGTAGCCAGTTATGGGTGTTTCTACAATACGAAGATTTCGATTCACTTGAGCAGGTGGATAGGGCGCAGCGCAATCTTACCGAAACACTCCATCTCTTCACTGGGGAAGCGAAACAGCTCAACAATATCTTCCGCATGAATCAGAGCTTAGCCAGTCTTTTACAACATGAAAAATCGGTGCTGGAGTCGACTAAAAACATTACCAACAGGGCGCCAGTATCGCTCAAAACCCAAACGTTGCTCCATTCACGCTACAACATGCTTGTACAAAATATGACCGAGGAAATTTTTTATATCCACCAAAGTTTACTCGGCAAAAGTGCCGCGCTTCAGCAAACAAATTTGCTTTCAACCGCCGCTTTAACCCTTTTTATCGCCTTGACGATTACCGTCATTGCATGGCGAATCATGAGCCGCTTTAAATCGGGATCGCTTGCTCTGCGAAACGGCATTGAAAAGCTTGCTGCGGGTGATATGACTTGCCAGATAAAAACGTCGCACATGGATAAAGAATTTCGCAGTTTAGCCAAGTTCTTTAACCAAATGACTCAATCTTTGCGTGACTCTGTAGTAACTCGCGAAGAACTCGAACAACAAGTGAAGATTAAAACCGCTCAACTAGAGCAGCAGAAACAAAAGCTGCAGTTTATGTCGGAACATGATCCGCTGACAGGTTTGATGAATCGATTCGCGTTTGAAAAAGCGCTCAATAACGCGGTGATTAAAGCCAATCGCTCGGGCGTAAAGTTGGCGCTGCTGTTTATTGACCTCGATAAATTCAAACAGGTTAACGATAGCCAAGGCCATGATGCGGGGGATTTTGTTCTGGGTGAAATAGCAAAGCGGCTTAACCTTTGTATACGCAATTCAGATATCGTCGCGCGACTTGGCGGGGATGAATTTGTGGTGTGTCTGGATTTACTGGAAAGCTTTGAGGCGGTACCGGCGAAAGTAGAGGACATCATTGCCAAGCTTGTAGAGCCTATCTGGTTTAAAGAACAATCACTTGAAATCGGCGTCAGTATTGGTGTGAGTTATTATCCGCTTCATGCCGAATCACCCGCGGCGTTGATTAACTCGGCAGACCAAGCGATGTATCGCGCCAAAGAACACCTTGGTAGCAGTTATTTTGAAAATACTCCTCACCAAGATGTTCAGTCTTCTTAGACTCAATGCTTTTTGCGCATGCTAAACACGATTATCGCCGGTACTAAAGGCGATGATTTGGCTGATTTCACTCATACTGCGCCCAGATTGTTGTTGCCAGTCGATGAAGGCTTTATTCGCCGCACTTAACGCACGTTTGGTATTTTTGCCACCCTCAATCACTTTAATATTACGTAAATAAGCTTCCACATCGCCCGACAGCAAGAAGGTATCCACTCCCATTTGGCGAAGTGTATAAGGGCCGGTGTTTCCGCCTAAACGACTGCCGTATTTTTTCAAATAATCCCATAGTCCTGTTATATCTTCTTGTGGCCAATTCGCCACCATGCTAGAAAACGAACCGTATTGTTGGCGACAGTTATAAATCATCTGTGCGTTGGCGGGAATGGACATGACTTTAGTCAGATGGCGAATAATTTTTGGATCTTGGGCTTTTTGCTCCCACTGCTCTTCAGACAACATCAGTAAGGGTTCGATGCGAAACTGGAAGAACAGCTCTTCGAAGTTTGGCCACTTGTTGCGCACCACACTCCAAGAAATTCCGCTTTGAAATACTTTCATGCTCAGTGCCGATAGCCAACGGTCTTCGGGGATGGATTCAATCTCTTGCTTACTTAGCGGTGCGTTAATCAGCGATTCTAATTGCGTTTCACCGCCTTTGCGCTCAGCGGCACGTTGATAAATTGCTGCGAATTTCTCTATCGTCATGGTCTCGCCTTAATTTACGATTTTTCTTCAAGATAACGGTTTGCTTCAAGATAACAGTAAGTGATTGATACACCAAACGCCTGATATGAAAAAGCCCACTAAGTGGGCTTGGTCATCAAATCAAGGTTAATCCATTTGGTAATGCGTCACCAAACACACGTTTGGATTCACTGTCAGACAGTGCGGTCACTTCTTGAACCAGTGCTAACCAAGAATCCGGCACGCGGCTTTGTTTGAGTTTATCAAGCACGAGTGCTCGCATATCATCGGAAATATCAAATTGTCGGTCGCCAGTTTTTCGGCACATCATCACTGCTGCAAATCCGATCATCGGTTCTTTTTGCCAATCTTGGTCAAGCAATTTGGGTAGCCATTGCTCCACTTGTTCACGTGCAATCACATTATGTTGACTGCCGTAAAAAGGTGTCCGTGAAGCCAGACGGCCAACTGCCCACCAATGCGCTTGAACAAACTGAGGATGATTGAGCGCTTTACTGATAAACCAGCTGCCAAGTAGCACTTTGTCTTCGACATCAAGATGTTCCAGTGACGCCGCCAAACGCACCATGGCTTCATAACCCATGTCGTGAGCGGCTTTAGCCGTTTGCGGATTCTTCATCGCGCCCGGATGCAGATATTTGGCGATGTCAGCCAGAATGGTTTCCTGCTGTTCTTGATTGAGTCCGCCACTGACGCGGCGCCAAAATACCCACCAATCACTCCAAGATTGATGACTGCGAAATTGCAGGCCTTGTTGATACAGCGCCCAAACTTGCTCCATACGCCACGCATCGGTGGGGGCGCCAAATCCCGGACGCATCGCAAATCCAGCCAATCGCAGCCAGTTTTTTTCGTGTTGCTCTGAGCGGCGGCGGCGCTTACGACCAAGAGCAAACGCATCAAAAAGATGGCGTAGGGTGGTGAAGTCCCAGTCATTGCGTTTACCAAGGCGTTTTTCAAGATCTTTGCTCAGAGTTTTGATTTCTTTACTTTCAGCACTTTTCTTGTTGCCGCTGTAAAGGCGAGCAACCAACTCTTTGGCGTCAAGCAATTGTGGTGAGAGCATCTCTTGTTGCAGCTCGCCATCGTCTTGGCGGCGTACCTCAAATTCCAAGGCCCAGCGGCGTTGGTCATCATCTGTGCTGACGCACTCCATTTTTAAGGTGCCGACTTCGGTCAACTGACACGCTAACTGCACTTCGACACGCTCTTTTTGGTTGGCTTGCAGGGTTTGTCCTGAGCTTTCAAGTGTCGAGATATAGGGGGGCAGAGGCGTAAATAAGTCAGGGTCGACGTTCACCACCACACCGTTTTGAATCGCGGTGTTTTGCGCCAGAGTATCGTGGGTAGAGGTTAGTAGATTGAATCTGACTGGTTCGCCTAGGGTGAGCGAAAAACGTCGCCCACTGAGGCGAATTTCTTGACCTTCTTCGGTGCCTTTGGCAAGCAAGCACAGAGCGCGGCCAAGTTTATTTTTTTCCTGCAGATGCAAGAAGTAAGAGCGTGCCGAACCGCCGCCAATTTTTAGCTGTGCGCCGCGGCGCGCTTTATTAAATGCGACGGCGCCAAGGGCGACCGACCAATCGGGATGGGGATTATCCATGACGGTAATCGCATCGCCGCGCCATTTTTCGAGCAAAGTGGTGATACGCTTAGTGACAAGGTCACTATTAAATACCCCGCCGTTAAGCAGCAAGCCAATTGGAATCGCTGGTTGGTCATTTTCCATCCCTAGTGCCGCTTTGGCGACCGCTTGGTGCTGGGTCAAAAATTCGGCAACGTGTTTACTGACCGCAGGGTCGGCAACATAAGGTAAGCCAAATTCAACCACCGCACTACGCCGTTTATCCGGTAGTACGTCAAAATCTGACAGAGGGAAGAAACCTTCAAGGGCGATGTTGTGCACTTCTTGCTTGGTCAGTGAAATGCTTTTGGTGCCGCCGAGCAGGCGCGAGCCGCTACCAAGCATCGTAATTCTGACATCTTCCGGTGCGTGTTCTGAAAGTAAACTCTCTTTGGCTTTGCGAGTTTGCTGAATCAGTTTGCTCAAATTAGCGGCATTGAGCTTTTTACTCTGGTTAAACCGCTGCTCAGCCAGATGAGCCAGAGCCAAATCGAGGTTATCACCACCAAGCATTAAGTGCTCGCCAACGCCAATTCGATTTAGGCTGAGCTGGTCTTGGTCAAATTTGGCTTCGATTAAACTTAGGTCAGTGGTGCCGCCGCCGACATCACACACCAGCATCAGAGGCAACTGTTTGAGCTGCTCGGCTGCACTGTCTTGGTGGCGAGCATACCAGTCGTAACAAACCGCTTGTGGCTCTTCAAGCAGCACGATATTTTTCAGCCCAGCGAGCTCTGCCGCTTCTAGGGTCAATTTACGCGCGGTTTCATCAAACGAGGCGGGAACGGTGACCACCACATCTTGCTGCTCGAGCGGATTACTTGGATGACGATAATTCCACGCTTGGCGAATATGGTTTAAGTAACTGGCACTGGCGATGACGGGCGAGACCTTATCGACGTCTTGCGCGCCTGCCCATGGCAGAATATCAGAGCGGCGATCCGCGTTAGGGTGCGACAACCAGCTCTTAGCACTCGCCACTTGGCGACCTTCAACTTTGGCGCCGAGTTCACGTGCCCATTCGCCGATAATCACATGGGAGATATCCCCATCGACTGGTCTGTGTTCCCACGGCAAGGTGAGATCGGAGGCAGAGATTTGACTGAGCGCTGGATGATAGCGAAATGAAGGTAATAGTGGGCGACGCACCACTTCACCCGGACCAATCAATTGGTCGATATCAAATAGTGAAACGGGGGCGTTTTGCAGATCGTCGTTGATTTCACAAAAGGCAACCACGGTATTGGTGGTGCCTAAATCAATGCCGACCAGAAAGCGAGGCGATGTCATAGAACAAAACCTTAAATTAAATGAAAAACGGCACCCTATGGATGCCGTTGAATGTTAAAGCGAGTCGTGGTGTGCGTGATCACCGCTTTGGGCATCTTCACGAACGTCTTCACGAACGTCAAATTCGACATGCCACTGCTGACCGTTATCGCAAGCGATCGCTTCTAGATAGAGTGTACCGAGCTCGGTGACGCGAGAAGCGAGTTTCACCGGAACCACATCGCCCACTTGGCGACCTTCTGACACGCTGAGCGTAACGCTAATTTCTGGCAGTTCATCAAGCTCTTCTGGCGACCAATAATCAAGATGGGTGCCGACGCTGTCGTCACGGCGCACCGTTGAACCAAAGAACTGAAAGTGTACCGGCTGACCAATCACCAAGCCAAACTCTTGGCTAGGGACTTCAACGCTAGAGCCTTCTTCCATGCCAAATGGTGCTACACACAGCGCTTCCATCGGCGTCGCCATACCCGGAATTGCCGGCATCGCGCTTTCAATGCCGACATAGTAAGCCGAGGCTAGGCCGCCGCGAATACGCACGCCGTTGCCGCGACGCACCGAGCCATAATAACTGGCGCCACTGGCCACTGCGAGGTCAAGATCCACGCCAGTCAACGGCTTAGCATTTTCATGGTCGGCTTCAATTAACCATGAGTTAATAGTATCGAGTAAGCGATTCGCCAATAGTTCAGATTTCAGTACGCCGCCGTTAAACAGCAGTGCAGTCGGCTTAATGAAATCTTGGCTTTCCGGCTGCGAAGGCATACCTGGCATATTGGAAAATGGATCAAAGCTTGCTGGCGCATCGTTATTGGCGTTCGCTTGTTTTGACAAGAAGGCCGCGATATGGCGAGTAATGCCAGCGTCTTGCGCGTACGGTAGACCCATTTGGGTTAACGCGCCGCGTGAGCGCTGAACTGGATGCTCGCTAACCGCAACTTTCGGGAAGAATCCGTCGACCAAGGTTTGTTGTACTTCTTGTTGCGTTAGCTCGGTTTTAAGCGTTGCGCCGAGCAATTTTGAACCGCGGCTTGGCACCACAATTGGCACTGACTCAAGGTTTGCATCTTTGAGCAGCGCTTCTTTGGCATCGCGACAAGCGTGTGTCATGGCTTGAACTTGCCAAGGCTGCAGCTCCTTACCTTGCTCTGCGAGTTTCACTTTCAGGCGATAGGCGAGCGCCAAATCCATATTGTCACCACCAAGCAAAATGTGCTCGCCAACGGCGATACGTTCAAGTGCTAGGTTACCTTCATGCTCGGTGACCTCAACCAGAGATAAGTCAGTGGTACCGCCACCGATATCGACGACGAGAACGATATCACCGACGCTGACTTGGTCGCGCCAAGTATCGTTACTGTTGTCAATCCAGTTGTAGAGCGCGGCTTGTGGTTCTTCAAGCAGAGTGAGGTGCTCAAAACCTGCGCTGCGCGCCGCTTCTGCGGTTAAATCGCGTGCGGCAGGATCAAACGAAGCTGGCACGGTAATGGTGACATCTTGGTTTTCAATTTTGTGCTCAGGGTGCGAATGGTTCCAAGCGTTTTTGAGGTGCTCTAGATAGGCTTGAGTGGCCGCAAGCGGTGACACTTTAGTCACTTCTTCAGGGCTACCCGCAGGCAAAAACGCGTCACGACGATTGACGCCACTGTGGCAAAGCCAAGATTTAGCACTCGCAACTAGGCGAATCGGCGTTTTCGCACCAAGGTTACGTGCAATCGCACCAACCAATGCTGTCGGCTCAGTCGTCCAAGGCAGCACGCGCGACGACGGATTCATTTCGTGCTCGTGGGGCTGATACAAAAACGAACCGAGCTGCTTTAGGCGCTCGACACTGCCTGGAGCGGTAAGCTGTGCAATCGGCATCACTTCTACGCGCGCGTTTTCATCTTGTGTATCAACATAAGAGAGCACGCAGTGAGTGGTGCCTAAGTCGATACCGATACTGTATTTTGGCGCCTTTTCGGCGCTGTGTTGCGCTTCCATTACAGTTCTACCTCAGCTGGTGCAATCACAGAGGCATCGTAGTTCTCAGCCAATTTTGGCAAGTTCATTGCCGCTGCTTTCCAGCCTTTGTGAATCAGTGTGCCGTTAAATGGCGCGTTGCCTGTGACATGGCCAATTAGGCGAATGTATTGTGGATTGAAGCCTTCTTCAACCACCACGCGAGTCTCTTCGTCTTCCGGGCGAATGTGCTCAAGGGTGACGTAATCCGCCAGCACTTTTTTACCGCCAGAGTGAATCACGCGCGCGGCAGCGCCGACTTCTTCATCTGAGAACGCGGTTAAGTCTTCTTGCAAAAAGTCGATCAAACGTGCTTCTTGCTGCATGATAGACAGCAGTTGCATCGCTGAATCCGTTGACGCGGTTGCGAGCTTAGATTCCACTTCAACGACTTTTTCCACCACTTTTTCGACTTCGACGACTTTCTCCACTTCGACAATCTTCTCAACCGGCTTTTCTACCTCAACGATTTTCTCGACCGGCTTCTCAACCACTTTCTCGATCACTTTGGATTTTTTACTGATCGCGATAATGAGAAATAGGATGCTGGTTGCCGCAAGTCCGGCATGGAGCATATCGAAAGTTTGAGGAATCATTTGTAGATCAAAATTCATGATGTGTTCTCAGTTGATGTTCTCAGTTGAATCGGTGGTTCAATCAATAAGCACGATATACGGCGAGTTTCGCATCACCTTTGTTGCTTATCGCCACGTGTTCGATTAAATAAGGACGAATGTTAGCATATTCAAGTTTGTTGGCTTCAAGAAAAGCGTTGTAATAATGAGTCTAATCGCTTGTTTGATTTGTTTTTAATCAATAACCCCGACTTTCGAGCCAATTGCAGCCTGAATCTCGTGTTTTTGAACCGGCTCAGGTAGAATATCGCGCTTTGAGCAGTTGAGTGAAAGGCAACCGATGAATCACAACCGTATTGTTTGTTTCGATTTGGAAATGTGCTGTTGGAATGAAAACGGCGTCGGTACGACGGGCGAAATTATTGAAGTGGGTTTGGCAGAGATTGACCTAGTCAAAGGTGAAATCGTCAAACGTGCCCAATATTACGTTCGCCCTCAGCACGATGAAGTGTCGTTGTTTTGCGTTGAACTGACCGGCATTACGCCGCGCAAAATTCAAAAGCAGGGACGCCCGCTTGCCAGTGTGATTCAGTCGATGATCAAAAACTTTGGTGGCAGCAAAAAGATTTATGCCGCTTGGGGGCGCGATGACCGCATTCTGGCGAAAGAGTGCGAGCAAAAGGGCATTGCTATGCCGTTTAATGAATTCATTAACTTGGCGACCTTGTATCGCATTCAGCACCGACTGAAAGACAAACGCATTGGTCATCGCGAGGCTCAAGAAGCGTTAGGCATCGATTGGGAAGGGCGTCAGCATTCCGGTTATGTCGATGCCTACAATCTTGCCAAACTGGCGCTTAAACTGCTTTAAGTCCGTATCATCTTAGGCAAACGGTCCTGTGCTTTAGCAAACGCTCTTTTGCCTTAGCATATGAGAGTGCAAATGCACTCTCGACTAAGGCGCCCGTTTTATTCGCCTTTCTATTACTCGTGTTTCGTGTCATTACTTTCCATCACCGCCAATTTAGCGCGAATGAACTGGCTGTGGTCGACATACAAAAGCTCTGCCGCTTTGCGAATCACCGCATCTTCCAGCGGATCGATCTCGTTATCTACATTGGCAACTCGCCACATGGCTTCGATAAGCTCGTAGCGCCGCTCTTGGTCAAGTGTGCGCAGCTGTGACGTAAAGTCATACAAAGATGCGGATTGCGCTACTTTGTCTGCGGCTTTTTTTAGCAGCTGCTTAGCTTGCTCGGCGTCGATATCGAGCAGTCCTTGGAGTAGATGAAGCTGAGCTTGCTTCTCACCTTCTTCTACATTTTGGTCGGCGCGAGACACCTCATACAGCAAACTGGCAATGGCGAGCTTTGGGTCGGCCTGCACCGACTTATTCAGATCGTTGCCTTCTAAAAATTGCTTAAATACCGATGTGATTGAACCAAACATAGCGCTCCCTTATTTCGATACTGGGGGTTAAACGTGAGCGTTGATAACTGCAACCTTGTGTTACTTTCGATGTTATGTGTCGCTCTTTAGCTTAGACATTGTGACGACCAAGAGGTTTCACAACCCTTGTACGTAATTGATTCGCCAGTAAAGCAATCACAAGAGGAATAAAATTTGTACCTAGAATGCGCCAAGTGGGGAGGGTATCAACCCCGGCGTTAATGGCTGTGAGATTGAAATAAAAAACCGCATCCAAGGATGCGGCTGGGAATTTTCAACTTAGAGCCATTGTCTACTTAAAGACTTTCTCTACTTAAAACTTTCTCTATTTAAAGAAATATAGTCGCGCTTTGGGCATTGCTAACGACCTTGGGAAATATAGGTCGGAATGGTGGGCTCTTCTAAAATCTCAATCACTTCCGAACTTGACAGCTCGTGGCCCATTAGAAACAGTGCCAACATTGCGTCCGCTTTGGACTTGGTGTCGGAGTGCTCATCAAGGATCTGCTCAAAGCGACGGCGAATCATTTTGACTTCGTGTTCAACAAATCCACGGCCTTCTTCTTCACCTTCCGAATCTTGCGGTGCATTGTCAAACTTTAGAAACAGCAGGTCACCAGTGACATGAGCGGCAATCAATTGTTCCGGTAACCATTCGTCACCAGTGACGACATCGGGGTCGGTACCGAGCGATGCCAGAAGATTGTTTAATTCAGATGCTTTCACTATTGCTCGCAGTTTTACGGGATCTCTACCTATTGTAACGGCGTTTTTGTCTAAAAGATAAATTTGCGGCCAGGATTTTTTGAAGCGAAGACGCGACTTTGCGCTTTGATAAGCGTTAGCCAGTGATGGGCACATAAAGACTCTTTACCGCAAAAATTGGTTTCAATATCCGCTATTGCGAGCTTTAAATTACATTTTAAAATACCCAAGATAATTGAAAGAATATTATTTAGAACCATGCAACGGTTGATAATAATTATTATTTAATCGTGTCTCAAAATAAATACCAAAATTAGATTGTTGGATTTGGCCGATATTCATTGATTCTAATCAATAAGGGGTAGCAAGCCCGAAGATACGCTCTTCGCGTGGTACATCAAGGGTTTTACGCGGTTATGGTTTTCTACCAATTTTCATTATTTCCCATCGAAATAAAAACGTTTTAATCAAACATAGCTGTATTTTTCTTCTTCGAAGTGTTCACCGAAATATTTCAATTTCATTCCGATGTATGTGCCTGTTATTTTTCAAATAATTATTAGGAATTCACCATGAGTACTGATGGTAAGTATAATATTAGCCGTCGTGACGCGCTAAAAGGTGGCTCGGCTTTAGGCGCGCTCGCTGTCGCTGGCGGTGCCATTTCACTGCCGTTTTCAACCAAGGTTGCGGCCAAAGAAACCCCAGTTAAAGCCGATGAGAAAATTGTTTGGTCGGCTTGTACTGTTAACTGTGGATCACGCTGTCCGCTGCGCATGCATGTTGTCGACGGAGAAATCAAATGGGTGGAAACCGATAACACTGGTGACGATGTGTTTAACCATGGTCACCAAGTGCGTGCATGTTTGCGCGGTCGTTCGATGCGCCGCCGTGTGTATGCACCAGATCGTCTTAAATACCCGCTTAAACGTGTCGGAAAACGCGGTGAAGGGAAATTTAAACGCATCAGCTGGGATGAAGCTTTTGATTTAATTGGTGATAATCTAAAACGTATCATTAAAGATTACGGTAACGATGCCGTCTACCTTAACTACGGGACCGGTACACTGGGTGGCACGGTCACTAAAAGTTGGGCACCAAGCCAGACACTGGTTGCGCGCTTAATGAATTTGTGTGGCGGGTATCTGAATCACTACGGTGACTATTCTGCTGCCAACATCGAATGTATGTCGGAATATTTCTACGGCACTTGGGTGGATAACAACTCGATTGACGATGTGCAAAACGCCGATCTGTGTTTGATGTTTGGTAATAACCCAGCCGAAACTCGCATGTCAGGTGGCGGCCAGGTGCATAACTTTGTTGATGGTAAGAACATCAGCAAAACCCGTACTATCTGTATCGACCCGCGTTATACCGATACCGCCGCAGGGCGTGAAGATCAGTGGATCCCCATTAAACACGGCACCGATGCGGCGCTGGTGGCGGCGATTGCCCACGTGTTGATCAGCGAAGACAAAGTCGACCAAGATTTTCTAGACCGTTACTGCGTCGGTTATGATCGCAGCACCATGCCCGCATCGGCGCCGAAAAACGCCAGCTATAAAGATTATATCTTAGGCACTGGCGCTGATGGCACGCCGAAAACGCCGCAGTGGGCGCAGCCGATCACCGGCATTCCCGCTGACGTGATTACCAAGTTGGCGCGTGACATCGGCGCGGCTAAACGTATTTACATTACTCAAGGATGGGGTTTGCAGCGCTCGGCAAACGGCGAGCAGGCATGTAAAGCGATCATGATGTTATCGCTACTGCGCGGTCAAGTGGGGCTGCAAGGCGGTGGTACTGGTGCGCGTGAAGGTGATCACTCTTACCCGTTCGTGCGTTTCCCAACTCTAAGTAACCCGGTTAGTGCTTCGATTCCGATGTTCTTGTGGACGGACGCGATTTTCCGCGGCACGGACATGACTGCCACCACTGATGGCGTAAAAGGCATTGAACGCCTTAATAACAACATCAAATTCATCTGGAACTATGCCGGTAACTGTTTGATTAATCAGCACTCTGATATCAACCGTACCCATGAAATTCTGCAAGACGAAAAAGCCTGTGAAATGATTGTGGTGATTGATAACCACATGACGGCATCGGCCAAATACGCCGACATCGTATTGCCAGACTGTACGACGTCAGAGCAGTCAGACTTTTGTATGGATGGTTCAGCCGGTTCTATGCCGTATTTCATTTTTGCTAGCCAAGCGATTGAACCGCGTTTTGAGTGCAAACCTATCTACGAGATGCTTTCTGGCGTGGCTAAGCGTTTAGGTGTGTTTGACGAGTTTACCGAAGGTCGCACGCAAGAAGAGTGGTTGCAGTGGATGTACGCTGAAACCGTCAAACAGAATCAAGACCCAGACCTGCCATCTTATGATGCGATGCGCGAGCAGGGCATTTTCAAAAAGCAACATGACCGTCCTTATGTCGCTTTTGAAGCGTTTCGCCGTGACCCGATTGCCAATCCTCTGCCGTCGCCGTCAGGCAAAATCGAAATTTATTCGCAGGAGTTGGCGCGCATTGCCAAAGAGTGGGAGCTTGATGAAGACGAAGCCATCACACCGCTACCGGAATATGTTTCAACCTTTAATGGCTGGGATTCCCCAGAGCGTAAAGAATTCCCACTGCAATTAACCGGTTTTCACTATAAAGCCCGCGCCCACTCAACCTACGGCAACGTTGATGTGCTTAAAGCGGCCGCGCCGCAGGAGCTGTGGATCAACCCAATTGATGCCAATCCGCGTGATATCGCCAATGGTGATTTGGTCAGCGTGCGCAGCAAACATGGTGAAATGAATGTACGCGTCAAAGTGACGCCGCGCATCATGCCGGGCGTAACCGGCCTTGGTGAAGGCGCCTGGTATTCGCCAAACAGCAAAGGCGTTGACCAAGCGGGTTCAATCAACGTGTTGACGACTCAGCGTCCAAGCCCGTTGGCGAAATCTAATCCAAGCCATACCAACTTAGTTGAAGTGACTCTAATCAAGAAAATGGGAGCGGAATAATGAGCGCCAAGCAGTACGGTTTTTACATTGATTCGAGCAAATGTACAGGCTGCAAAACGTGTCAGCTTTCGTGTAAAGACAACAAAGATCTCGGCATCGACCGCAACTTTCGCCGCGTGTATGAATATGTCGGCGGGAACTGGACAGAGCAAGACGGCGCGTATCGTCAAAACGTGTTTGCGTACTATTTGTCGATCGCCTGTAACCATTGCTCAAACCCAGCGTGTACCAAAGTGTGTCCGTCTGGCGCTATGCACAAGCGCGAGCAAGATGGCTTAGTGGTGGTGAACGAAGAGATGTGTATCGGTTGTAAAACCTGCCATATGGCATGTCCGTATGGCGCGCCGCAATACAGCGAAGAAAAAGGCCACATGACGAAATGTGATGGCTGTTTTGAGCGCGTCGGTGAAGGCTTAATGCCGATTTGTGTCGACAGTTGTCCACTGCGCGCGATTGAGTTTGGCCCAATCGATGAGTTACGTGCTAAATACGGCAACAACGCGGACGTGGCGCCACTGCCAGATTCGCGCCTAACCAGCCCGAATCTTATCGTTAAGCTCAATCCCAATGCTAGACCAACCGGCGATCGCAGCGGATTTCTGCAAAATCCAAGAGAGGTGAAGTAATGTTTTATGAATTGCCATTAGTCGCCTTTACGGTATTGGCGCAAACTGCGGTCGGCGCGCACTTAACCTTCAACGCTTATGAAGCGTTGGTTGGCCGTGATGGTTCAGTGCTGGTGCGCCGTAACTTAATTCGCTTCATCATTTTGTGTGTGATGGGCGTTGGCTTTCTGTTTTCAACCACCCACCTTGGTAGCCCGCTGCGTGCGTTTAATGCATTTAATCGTGTTGGGGGAGCGGCGCTGTCGAACGAGATTCTCACTGGCGCGAGTTTCCTGACGTTTGCGGGTTTGTACTGGTTGATGTCAGTGCTGAATTTGGCTTCAACCGGCGTGCGCCAAATTTTTAATCTTATCTCTATCGTTGTCGGCGTGGTGTTTATGTTTGCGATGGCAAACGTGTATTACATCGATACCGTGCCCGCTTGGCATAGCGTTTATACCGGGATTGAGTTTGCGTTTACGGTGCTGACTTTAGGCGTGATGTTCGGTTTTGGCCTTATCACTATCTTTGCTCAGCCAAGTGCCAAAGCTAACCGAATCTTTATTTGGCTTGCAATCTCACTTGTTGCCTTGCATTTAGCCTTGATCACTATGCAAACTCTATACTATGTAAACCTATCCACCGCGATTCAAACGGGGCTTGAGCACGTCAATGCGTTGTCCGGGTTTATCATTGCTCGTGTGCTACTTATGGTGCTCGCGATTGTGCTGTGGTTAGGGGCGCTGTTGTGTCCGCGTCTTGGGGTTAAAAAGGCAGGTTTAGTGTTTGCTTTCATCGCCTTAGCGGTTGCGGAACTACTTGGCCGTAATGTTTTCTATGGAATGCACTTTACGTCTGGCTTGTATTAATGAAAATGACGCGGCGCTTTGCGCGCTGCGTCTTGTTTTGGAGTTGCCATGACATTTGCCCAATTAAATGAGCAAGATACTCAAGTGCTACTTAAGCTCTGTGGTGCTTTGTTTTACTACCATCCCAATCAATATCAGTCTGCTGGCCTCAGCAGTATTTTTTCCAATGAACAAAATCTTACCTTGATGCCGGTTGCGACCATGCTGAGCGAGTTTCGCACGGCCGATCTTGAAGCGTTAGCGTTGGAATATGACCGCCTGTTTTGCGGTGTCGAAGAGATGATTGCGCCGCCTTGGGGCTCGGCATATTTGGATAAAGAAGCCGTGCTGTTTGGCGATTCGACCGTTGCCTACCGCCACTTTTTAGACCGTTGCGGTTTTGAGCTCAATTCCGAGCAAAAAGAGCCGGAAGACCACCTTGGTTTAATGTTGATGGTTTTGAGTATGCTGGTGGCACATCAGCAACCACAGCAAGCCAAAGAGTTACTTGAGCAACATATGTTGACTTGGAGTGGTTATTTCCTCAATCGTTTTCACACCGCGACCCAGTCGCCAGCGTTTTTAGCATTGGCCGATGTCACCGAACTGCTGCTGCAAGAGTTGTGCGTGCGGTTTGAAGCCAAGCCTCTGACGAAGAAAGATTACTGGCATGTCACACAATCATAAAGTGGATGTCAGCAAACGGCGGCTGTTTCGCTCGTTAGCCAAGCCTGCCGTTGGCGAGGCAGTGACGCCAAGAACGGCAGGGCGTCCACCTTATGCGGTGGACGAAGCCCTGTTTGTGCGCGAGTGCGATGGCTGCGCGTTATGCGTCACGGCGTGCGAAAAGGGGCTCATCAGTATCGAAAATCAGCTTGCGAGCCTAGATGTCAGTTACAGCGCATGCGATCAATGTGGCGCCTGCCAAAACGTCTGTCCAACTTTGGCTCTGGCAAACCCAGCGGGAAAAACCGGTCTTTGCGCCAGCGTTGCAAATAGCTGTGAAAACCTAATCGGTTACTGCGACAGCTGTGAACAGGCCTGTCCCCATGGCTTTTTAACTTGGCAGACCAGTGGTAAACCTGTCATCAATGTCCAAGGGTGTCTGGGCTGCGGCGCATGTGCGCGCGAATGTTATACCCAAACCATTACCCTGCGGGTTGTCGGCTGAAGACCAGATGATTTGATTTCATAGCGATGAACAGCCAATAACAGCTTCAAATGTCGCGGATTTATTTACTTTATCAAGCGATCACATGACAAAACGGCTGTGGTACAATTCGCCCAGTTTTATGTTATGAATTGAAATAGGAAACGCTTTGACTTCGTCACAGCCGAATAAATCATCTCAAGTCAGCGCCAGTGCCAACAGTGCCGGAGCGCTTCGTAAAGCCCTCAACGATTGCATGCTCAAAGACCGTTTTCGTCTGAGCAAACGTATTTCCGGGGCGAGCAAAATTAGAAACGCCGAATCACGCAATGCGGTGTTTGACGAGATCGCGCTGGAGATTGCGCGATCAATGGCTCAAGCCGAGCAACGCGGGTTAGCCAAACCCACCATCGATTACCCAGAACTGCTCCCTGTCAGCCAGAAAAAAGACGATATCGCTGAGGCGATCGCCAATCATCAAGTGGTGATTGTGGCGGGTGAAACGGGTTCAGGGAAAACCACTCAGCTACCGAAAATATGCGCCGAACTTGGCCGCGGTCGTTTTGGATTAATCGGTCACACTCAGCCACGCCGTTTGGCGGCGCGTTCTGTGGCGAATCGTATCGCCGAAGAGATGCAAACCGCGCTCGGTGAATTCGTCGGTTATAAAGTGCGTTTTAACGACCAAATTTCTGACAACACCCAAATCAAATTAATGACCGACGGTATTTTGCTGGCGGAGATTCAACACGACCGATTCCTTAATCAGTACGACACCATTATTATCGATGAAGCGCACGAGCGCAGTTTGAACATCGATTTTATTCTCGGCTATCTGAAAGAGTTGTTGCCAAAGCGTCCGGATCTCAAAGTCATTATTACTTCGGCGACTATTGACCCAGAGCGTTTTTCCAAACACTTTAACAATGCGCCGATCATTGAAGTGTCGGGTCGAACTTATCCGGTGGAAACACGTTATCGTCCGCTTGCGGGTGAAGATGAAAACGATCGTGACCAGCTTGATGGCATTTTTGATGCGGTGGATGAGCTGTGCGATGAAGGGCTTGGCGACATTCTGATCTTTATGAACGGCGAACGTGAAATTCGCGATACCGCCGATGCGCTCAGCAAACGCAACCTCAAAGGTACCGAAATTGTGCCTTTGTACGCCCGTTTGTCTGCGGGTGAGCAGAACAAGATTTTCCAACCTCACGCTGGGCGACGTATTGTATTGGCAACCAACGTTGCAGAAACCTCGCTGACCGTACCGGGCATCAAATATGTGATTGATCCGGGTACGGCACGTATCAGCCGATACAGTTACCGCACGAAAGTGCAGCGGTTGCCGATCGAGCCAATTTCTCAAGCTAGCGCCAACCAGCGTAAAGGCCGTTGTGGTCGTGTCGAAGAGGGGATCTGTATTCGCCTCTATTCAGAACAAGATTTTCTCTCTCGTCCTGAGTTTACCGACCCTGAAATTCTGCGTACCAACTTAGCGTCGGTTATTTTGCAGATGACGGCGCTTGGGCTTGGCGATATTCAGGCGTTTCCGTTCGTTGAAGCGCCGGATAAGCGCAACATTCAAGATGGGGTGCGTCTGCTTGAAGAGCTTGGTGCGATTAACGAAAAAGCCAGTGATGCGAAAAAACGCCTGACCGCGACGGGTCGCCAGCTGGCGCGTTTGCCAATTGACCCACGTTTAGCGCGTATGGTGCTTGAAGCGGCAAAACTCGGCTGTCTGAAAGAAGTGATGATCATTGCGTCGGCGTTATCGATTCAAGACCCGCGCGAGCGTCCAAGTGACAAGCAGCAATCATCAGATGATAAACATCGCCGTTTTGCGCATGAAGACTCTGATTTTTTGACGTTGGTGAACCTGTGGGATTATGTACAGACACAGCAAAAAGCGTTGTCGAGCAATCAATTCCGCCGTCAATGTAAGCAAGATTACCTGAACTATTTGCGACTGCGCGAATGGCAAGATGTGTATTTCCAGCTTCATCAAGCGATGCGCGATATGGAGTTCAAGCTCAATCAAGAGCCGGCCAATTATCAAAGCGTGCATAGCGCTATTTTGGTTGGTTTGCTGTCACACATTGGTGTTAAAGACCAAGAGAAGAGCGAATATCAAGGCGCGCGTAACGCACGTTTTCATATTTTCCCTGCTTCGGGACAGTTTAAAAAGCAACCGAAATGGATCATGTCGGCTGAGCTGGTGGAAACGTCGAAACTGTGGGGGCGAATTATCGCCAAGATCCAACCGGAATGGGTTGAACCGCTGGCTAAACACCTGATAAAACGTACTTACAGCGAACCGCATTGGTCGAAGAAACGTGCGGCGGTGATGGCGTATGAAAAAGTCACCCTTTACGGAATTCCAATTGTCCCTAAGCGCTTGGTGAACTACGGCAATATTGATGCGGTGGTCAGCCGCGAGATTTTTGTGCGCAGCGCCTTGGTGGAAGGTGAGTGGGAAACCAAACACGCGTTCTTTAAACAAAATCGTCGTTTGCTTAAAGAGGTCGAAGAGCTTGAACACAAATCGCGTCGCCGAGATATTCTGGTCGATGATGATGATCTGTTTGATTTTTATGACCAGCGAGTCGGCACGGAAGTGGTGTCAGGGCGTCATTTTGATACTTGGTGGAAAGCCACATCCAAGCACACGCCAGAACTGCTCAATTTCGAAAAAGAGATGCTGTTTAAAGGCGATGCCAGCCATATTACCGATCTCGATTATCCAAACTTTTGGCATCAAAACGGGTTGAAGCTCAAGCTGAGCTATCAATTTGAACCAGGTGATGATAGTGACGGTGTCACGGTTCATCTGCCGCTGCCGATCTTAAACCAAGTGGAACCAGCGGGTTTTGACTGGCAGATCCCAGGTCTGCGTCATGAGCTGGTAGTGAGCTTAATCAAATCGTTACCTAAAACGCTGCGCAAAAACTTTGTACCGGCACCGAACTACGCTGATGCTTTTCTTGGCCGAGTTACGCCAATGGATATGCCGCTGCTTGATGCTCTGGAAAAAGAGTTACGTCGCATGAGCGGGGTTGAAATACTGCGTGAAGATTGGAACTTCGAACAAGTGCCAGAGCACTTAAAAGTAACCTTCCGCGCGGTTGACCATCGCAACCGTAAGCTTAAAGAAAACAAAGATCTGTTTGAGCTTAAAGAGAGTCTTAAAGATCAAGTTCAAGAAACCTTATCGAAAGTCGCCGATGATGATATCGAGCAGCAAGACTTGCACACTTGGAGTTTTGGTGAGTTGCCAAGAGTGTATCAGCAGAAACGTGGTGGCTATGAGGTCAAGGCATTTCCTGCGCTGGTCGACAATAAAGACAGCGTTGAAATCAAACTGTTTGAAACCGAGCAAGAGCAGCAAGCGGTGATGCGTGAAGGCCAGCGCCGTCTGGTGCTCCTGAATGTACCATCGCCAATTAAATATCTGCATGCCAATTTGCCGAATAAATCCAAGCTGGGTTTGTATTTCAACCCGTATGGCAAAGTGATGGATCTGATTGATGACTGCATCGCTTGCGGCGTCGATAAGCTGATTGAGCAACACGGCGGCTTGGTGTGGGAGCCTGAGCAGTTTGAGCAGCTCAAAGAATTCGTGCGCGGCGAGCTTGGCGATACTGTGGTTGAGATTGCCAAACAAGTTGAAACGATTTTGACGACGGCCTTTAACATCAACAAAAAGCTGAAAGGTAAGGTCGATTTCACCATGGCGTTTGCACTCTCTGACATCAAAGCCCAGATAGAGGGATTGATTTTTAAGGGATTTGCGACCGAATGTGGCTGGCAACGTCTGCCAGATATTCTACGCTATATGAAGGCGATCGAACGTCGTATGGAAAAACTGCCGATCGATCCAAACAAAGACCGTTTACACATGTTAAAAGTCGATGCGGTTAGACAAGACTATAAAGAACTACTTGGAAAGATTCCCAAAGGAGTGGCGATTCCAGATGCGGTAAAGGAGATTCGCTGGATGATCGAAGAGCTGCGGGTGAGTTTCTTTGCTCAGCAACTTGGTACACCTTATCCGGTATCAGACAAGCGAGTCAAAAATGCCATTGACGCATGCTAACGTTACGGTATGCATTTTGCTTAATCTTAAAACGAGAACTTAATGACGAGAACTTGGCAAAGGTTTGCCGCTTGCTCGCCCACTAGAGAAGACGATTATGAAAAAAACACTTCTAGCACTTGCGCTGATTGGTGCCTCAGCTTCAGCTTCAGCAGACTCATGGATTTATGGCAGTGCCAGTGTCGGTCAAGCGACGTTGAACGGTGAATCTTCCACTTCGTACAATATTCATGTCGGTACCGGTATTTTGCCGTTCATCGGCTTGGAAGCGGGCCTACAAAACTATGGCGATTTTGATAACGTCCGCTACGATGGCGCGGTTCGTGATCTTAAAGGTACTTCTTACTATGTAGCGGCAAAACCAAGCCTAGATTTTGGTCCTCTGCATGTGTATGCCAAAGCGGGTCTTCATGCTTACACGCTTGAATCTCAGCACAACGATGGCTACAAAGAAGATGACATTGGCATTATGTACGGTGTTGGTGCAGAGTATTTTATGGCAGGACCAATCTCGGTAGGCGCTTCTTATAACGTTTACTCCTTTAAGGAAGATGATGCTGAAAACTTCTCTTTGAACGCAACATTCCACTTCCTATAAGCGTTATCCCTACAAAATCACTACGATGTTAATAAGGCCAGCAATTTGCTGGCCTTAATTATTGGTCAGTTAGCCACGCGCAGAGCTTTGTTTGCAATGCGAGCCAATGTTACAAGTGTGGGTTTACCGTGAAGTCGTTCGATATAAGCATCTGATTTTATTAAGAATCATCAGTAACGATAAATTTACAAAACTCTGTAATTTGGTTTTTTATTCTTTATTTCTATTTGTTAATGGTTTTATTAACTGGTTTTTGGTCAAACCGTTAAGCAAAGTTACCGTAATATCTTGAATTTGCCATTTCCTATGTCGTTGTTTTATCAGATTAATGTCATATTGCACATTAAAAAAGTTGGCGAAAATCATAAGCTTGGCATACACTTTCCATGTTAATGCCGATATGTTGTTGATTGGCTAAGCGAAATGCTTTGGCGCTGTCATTTGGACAGCTATGTTTAACACAGCTTTGAGGGAAGTTTTATGGCGCTCACAAAGGCCGAATTGGCTGAAAACCTGTTTGAAAAGCTTGGATACAGTAAACGGGATGCCAAGGAAACGGTTGAAGCGTTTTTCGAAGAAGTTCGTAAGGCGCTTGAAAGTGGCGAGCAGGTAAAACTGTCTGGTTTTGGTAACTTTGATTTACGGGACAAAAATGAACGTCCAGGTCGAAATCCAAAAACAGGTGAAGATATTCCAATTTCAGCTCGACGAGTAGTCACTTTCCGTCCGGGACAAAAATTAAAAGCCCGCGTAGAGAATATCAAGGTTGATAAGTAACCTGTTCACATCAGCTCACGCATCCCCAGCATCAACGTGTGATGTCTAATTGTAGAGAAGGTCTGGCAGTTGCCAGACCTTCGTCTTTTTCTTTAGTCTCTTTTCCACAGCATGTGGCAGAACTTATGTTCCGGATCACGACTGATCAGCATCCTTGCGAACACATCATCTAACTCATCATTCTCTTCGTTGACAAGACCGATGCGAACTTCAGCATAGAGCTCTTTATCGACATCAAAGCCAACGTGGGATGCCCAATCGTCACCCGTTTCGACAATCTCTGCCGCGCCGCGATCATCAAATTGAGCGGTGAACAACATCACATCCACAGGTTCTAAGTTATCCGGCGCCATTTCGAGAAAAATATCGTAGGCGGCTTCGATGACATCATCGTAAGAAATTACATCTGTCATGATTAAGCTCGGTTCATGTATTTACGTTCTGTTGTGTTTATCACAATTCGGTCGCCGGTTGCAATGTATTCAGGAACTTGAACGGTTAGACCAGTGCTAAAGCGTGCTGGCTTAGTACGGGCAGAAGCTGAAGCGCCTTTGATGGACGGGTCAGTCTCTTCAATCACCATTTCAACCGATGAAGGTAGGTCAAGACCCACTGCTTCGCCGTTGATCAATACCACTTGCAGGCCTTGAATGTCTTCAGTGATGAACAGCAATTCGTCAGCGATTTCGTCTTGTTTGAAAGTGAATTGTGAGTAATCTTCGTTATCCATAAAGATGTACTCATCACCGTCAACGTATGAGAACGAGACGTTGCGCTTGTTCATTTCGACTGTTTCAACGACATCATCAGATTTGTAACGCTCGTCAGAACGAACACCTGTTGCCACATCAGTACAACGTAGCTTGTAAATTTTCGCTCCGCCACGTCCACCAGGGGTGGTGATTTCGATATCTTTAATTAACAGCGTTTTGCCATTTGATTCGATTGCAAAACCTTTTTTAAGTTCGCTTGCCTTTGGCATGACGGTTTCCTTTGTAAAGTGTCAATGTCGGCGCGCATTATAGCAATTCAACCGCGATAGGGAATCTCTTCTTGATTCATCTTAATCTCTGAGAGAACATTAAAGGACGTTCAATAAAAACAAACAGTTTGCTAGATATGATCCTCTCAACCATCGATTCGAAACAACCTTTTCAGCCCGAATATGTTCCGGTGATTCGAGAGCTTATCCATTTTCTAAAAAATGGCTTAGGAAAGAATCTTCACAGCTTGTATCTCTACGGCAGTGTAGCGCGTAAAACGGCGGTGCCGGGCCGTTCTGGCGTCGATATTGTGGTGGTGACCCATCGCGGCTTTGAAGATCAACGTGCAACCTTGGTCAATACCATTAAATGGCGCTTTCAAAAAGCCTACCCATACGTCAAAACGCTATCGTTTAAAACCGCTCTGGTTGGGGATGTTGCAAGCCTTGATAGTATTTTTTCATGGGGATTCTTGCTCAGACACTGCTCGGTGTGTGTACATGGTGAAAACTTGCAAGAGTGCTTTGGCGATTTTGAGCCAAGCTGGGAGATTGCCAAACACTGGAATAACGACCTTGAAGATTGGCTAGCGGTGTATCGCCATCGTATTGGCCGCGCGGATAAGCCAGAGGCGCAAATCAGCGCCCAAAAAGTGATTGCCAAAAAGCTGCTTCGCGCCAGTTATTCGTTAGTGATTCCACAAGACAAAAACTGGTTTGACGACCCGGTTGACTGTGGACGCCAGTTTCTAAAATATCACCCCGAGAAACAGCTTGAGGTAGAGCGCCTTGGTATGTTGTTGCAGCTTGAACGTGCGGTGCCAAAACGTTCGGTGGTCGGTTTGCTCGACAGTTACGGTGATTGGCTACTTAAGCAGTACAAACGCACCGAATTTAAAATCGGTTGAGTTCTAGAACAGCCCCAATTGTGGCTCGCTTAACTGGCGAAAATCCAAACCAATAAACGGCAAAATGGCTTCTGCAACTGGCTTGAGCTGTTTATCGATGTAATGTTGATAATCGATAGGGCTTTGTAAATACTCTTTGGGCTCTGGGCCATTTAAGGTGATCAGATATTCGATTCTGGCGCGATTTTGGTATTGCAATGGTCGACCTAGTTGCGCGTTGATCTCATCGGCCATACGCGCAGCGCGCACTTGAGGCGGAATGTTTTTCTGATACTCGTGTAGGCGGCGGCGTAAGCGCTTTTGGTACACCAACTCATCATCAAATTGGCCTGCCAAGGTTTGCTCGACGAGTTCGCGTACATACTGAGACGGGTCTTGGTCGTGAAACACCATGTGATAGAGCTGCTGTTGAAATCGCTGCGCAAGTGGCGTCCAGTCGGTGCGTGCACTTTCCAAACCTTTAAAGACAATTTTTTCCTCACCTTGGTCATTGCAAACCAGCCCTGCATAACGTTTCTTTGACCCGGTTTCCGCGCCGCGAATTGTCGGCATCAAAAACTTGTGATAGTGGGTTTCGTACTCAATCTCCAGCATCGAGGTCAAGTGATACTGCTGTTTGAGATGTTCGCTCCACCACTGGTTAATGTGCAACACCAACTGCTGACCAATACTATCAGCCTGCGGTTTGGAGTAGCTGCCGCCAAGCGAGACAAAGGTTGAGTCCGTATCGCCATAGATCACTTGATAACCGCGCGCCTCAATCAACTCTTTGGTCTTTTTCATGATCTCGTGGCCGCGCATGGTAATACTGGAAGCTAGGCGAGTATCAAAGAAGCGGCAACCTGATGAGCCGAGTACGCCGTAGAACGAGTTCATAATGATCTTGATGGCCTGAGAAAACGCTTGTTCATTTCGTTGCTTTGCAACGTCGCGCGCGGCCCATAACTCTTCAATCATCTTTGGTAGGAAGTGCTGAGTGCGATGAAACTGTCCGCCGCGAAAACCCGCCACTGCTTGGTCATCATTGACGCCAATCTCCAGTTTTAACCCTTCAATCAGTCCCATAGGATCGATTAAAAACGAGCGAATAATGGAAGGGTAGAGGCTTTTGAAATCGAGCACCAACACCGAATCGTAAAGATTAGGAATCGAGTCCATGACGTAGCCGCCTGGGCTCGCCAGCCAATTTTCTGGGTGCAAGTTGGGCGCAGCGTAACCCGCGCGGTGAATTTGCGGCAGATAAAGATTGGTAAATGACGCCACTGAGCCGCCCACTCGGTCAAGCTCAACACCGGTTAATTTTGAGCGTTCAATGGCGAAGTCAAGCAAGTGAGTATGGGCAAAGATGCGATTGACCAGCACGCAATCTTGCAAGTTGTATTTCGCCAGTGACGGTTTGTCATGGCGATACATGTGATTAATTTCTGCCATGCGGTCATGGACGTTATGAATTTGTTTGCCTTCACCAAGAAGTTGTTGCGACACCGACTCTAGTGACCATGAGCGAAAATGATAGGTCGCGGTTTTAAGGGTATCGATACCATCCATCACCACGCGCCCGGGAATGGTAATAAAGGCCTGTTGAGTCTGCTTGGAGGCGCGAAAGAACATCGCTTGATTCGCTCTGCCAAGGCGCAGCTTGATTTGATGAAACTCGGCGCGTTTATTGAGCAAGCGAAAATCAAAGTCGATAACATTCCAGCCAATGATGACATCCGGGTCAAACTCGTCAAACCAAGCGACCAGCGCGTCCAGCAGTTGACGTTCGTTATCGACCCACTGAATAGGCGTTTCACATGGCTGTGGTTCGCCAATCATAATCACTCGACTGTCTTTAGGGCTGTCTAATCCAGCAGAGTAGAGCACGCCTTTTTCAGAGCATTCCAAATCCAGCGAAACCACATGCAAGTTGGGCGCATATTCGCCTTGGCGGCATTTGGCTGCTTCGACTTTGACATAGGGCGCTGTGCGTGTGATGTTGCCTGTAAATTCAATTGCGCCGCGAATAAATCGTTCCATCAAGTAGCGGTCGGCCAAACGAATATCGTCTTCTAATACCAAGATCTCAGCTTGTTTTAGCTGGCTGGCAAGTGTTTGGGCATCACGAATGGTAGCGCAGTAGCAGGCGATGAGCGCTATTTGATCGAAACTTTTTAACGCCACGGGCTTAAATTCTGCCGTGATATTGACTAAATCGGCTTGCTGCTTGGCAGACTCTAAACTCGATTCAGCGATAAAAAACACCGGCTTTTCACCGTGAATCAGTAATTGGCAAGGACCTTGATGACTGGCAACCCACAGCTCGATTTGGGTCGTGTTGTTGACGTCACGAGCTTGACGAGTAAGGACAAAACCAGGATGAATGTGCGATTGGGTGGTTGTGGTCATCAATAAAAATTAAGGCTGCAAAGGCAGCCTTAATAGTAACATTGTTAGCAAAGATTGGGAGCGCTTTAGTTTCGCAATCCACGGGTCATTAATAGTAGAAATAACCCATTACGCGCGCTGACATTTCATAGTCACCCCAATATTGGTAGCGAATTTGGGAGCGAATTCCCCAGTCACGCGCAAACGAAAATTGCCATTCCCCTTTGAGTTCGGCGTGTTGGCTGGCATCGCTGTTCAATAACGCATAATACTGGCCTTGAATACCGAGGCGGTTTTGTTTGCCCACTTGCAAGAAAGCGCCAGCTTCTGCACCAATACCCGTGGAAATGTGGTCATCAGTCAGTTCGCCGCTGCTAAACTCAGCACCAAATAAGGTGTAGGTGTGGAGCGTTCTGGCATCGCCCCACGCTTTACCATAGCCACCTAACGCAAATCCGCGACCTTCCATCTCATTGCGGTTTGGTTGGCGATCAAAGCCAGCGCGAATGTTCCATGCCCAGCTATCAAATACCTTGTTGCTTGGTGCAAGCGCCATGGCATCGACCAGATACAATCTGTCTAATCGAACATGGCTGTCTTCGACACTCACTTGGGTATCGACGAAACTGATTTGCGCGCCAGGAATAAAGCCGTCTTGCGAGTCGAGCAGATCATGGTATGAGCCACGCCATTCAAAAATAGTCTGGTCGCTGGCGTCTTTATTTACCTGATAGCCGATACCCGCACGCGACGAACCGTGGCCTTTTTCTGGAGAAATCTCTGGAATAGGCACCGGAGTAAATGGCGATGATACGCTGATTTTGCTGCGTTCTTTTAATAGCGCAGTAAGCTGCTTGGCGGTGGGCTCGCGCTCTAGAACGTCATCGTAAAACTCGTAATTTAACCATTCGTAGGCGAATTCTAAAATGGCCGCACGCTCTGATGGTGTGAAGGTATCGCTACTTGGGTAGAAACCTTGCTTGGCGCGCTTGGCCGCTTCGTACATTGCCGGATCCAGCTCCTCAACTTGATGGAGCAAGCGAGTACCAAAAGCGGCGCGGTATTTAGGCGTGTCCAACAATCCAGCGTCGGCCAGTGCGCCAACTGTGTCTGACGGAATGGCTTCAACCGGGAATTTGTCCACTAAAGCAAGATCATCACGTGCGAGCTGAATTAACGCCAGCAGTTGGTATGAACAGTTTTCATCAAAGAAATAGTAATCAAATTCTGCGTGCTGCATTTCCCACAAGTGCAGCAATACGCGATGCACTTCATCGGCGGTCAAATTGAGTTTGTATTCCCAAATATCACGCGACTCCATATCGTTGTATTCACGAACTTTGCGGTAGTAGGGCATCACAGTAAAGCGGCCTGGATAGCTGCCGAAAATGCCTTTCAGTGCATACAGCGCGGCGTTGTCTTCGCCGTTTGGCTCGGCGGCAAAGTTAATCGCAAACGCGACCAACTCTTTATTGCGAGTTTGGTCTTTGGCATCGACACGAAGTAGGGTATGGCCAAACATCGACGATGGGTTGTTCATAAATGCGGTTGGAAATACCAGCGTCATACCAGCAGGGTCGATGACTTGTTCCCATTTATCCAGTTCAGGGCAGTGCAGTTTGGCAGTGCGACCAAGTTGCGATTCCAGCCATGTGTAACGTGCTGGAAATTTACAGCGCATCTCTTGAGTTTGCTGCGCGTTGGCGTTGTATAACGCGTTGATGGTCGCTCTCAGTTCGGATTTAGGGTTGGTTTTCCCATCCGGAGCGAGAAAAAATTCTGGGGAATCGACGGTGCTCTTGTAATCGGTTCGCAGCGCAGGGAGATAATGACCCAGTTTCAGCCAATACGGCTGATAAGAGAGTGAGGCAGCATCTAAGGTTTGTGATGAAAAACAGAAAGGTGAAAAACACAGCCCGGTTGCGATAGAAAGCGTTTGAATAGTTTTTGACAGCTTCATTGATGTCCGTTCTAGTGAAGTAGCGATGGGGGAAGAGCGTAATCTTAATGCGGTAAGTCGAGAAAGTAAGAGTGCCCATCATGGGCACTCTTGGAAGTCTGATTAGATTGCGTAACCAGATAGAGTTGCGTCTTGAGCAACTAGACCGTTTAGGTTCGCAAATACTTCTTTAGAAGTTACGTTTTCAGAGTTGAAAACTTTCGCAAAGTTACCTTGAGCAAGTTTAGCGAAGTTCGCTTTATCTTGACCTTGGATGCCCCAAACTTCAGACAGTGTAGCAAGAGTCTCGCCTTCACCTTTTGCCATGTCACGAGCTAGGTTGTCTAGGTTACCGTCGATGAACATCGCAAGTTTTTCAGATGAAGTGATAGTACCTGTACCGTCACAGCCAAGAGTACCGAAAGTGATACCGAAAGTTTGGTTACCTGACGTGCCGTTGGTAGTTGCAGCAAGAACTTTAAATACTTTGCCTTCTTTACCAGCGAAGACCATAGAACCTAGACCACAACCAATATCTTCATCAGCCATTGCAACGTTTGAAAGACCAAAAGTAGCAAGCGCAGCCACTGCTAGAAGCTTTTTCATAAGAAATCCTTATTAATTATTAGAGCCCATTACCTGGGTTAAACATTTATGACAGCAATACTTTCTCTCGCTGACATATTATTGGTAGATGATTAAGTAATGTCTTTCAACTATTTGATGGTAGAAAATCGGGTTTATTGTTCAGAGTGAGAGCATTGTTCAAAGCGTAAAAATGGATAATGACAATATTCTCAGTAAAGAGGTTGACCTTAGTTCTAAAAATTACTTCTTGCCAAAGTTTGCGATTCAGCACATATTCACTCTAAGCATATTTGCGAATTTGAGTTAAAATGGCCAACCATGCTGTTATCCATCACCTGGTGGGTGCAGAGCCAATTGATTAGTGTGGAGATACAAGTTTGATTAGTGTTTTCCTTGTAGATGATCACGAGCTGGTTCGCACAGGGATACGACGTATTATTGAAGACGTCCGTGGAATGAACGTAGCAGGGGAAGCTGACAGCGGTGAAGACGCATTAAAGTGGTGTCGCAGTAATCATGCTGACGTCATTTTGATGGACATGAATATGCCTGGAATCGGTGGCTTGGAAGCGACCAAAAAGATTCTTCGGCACAATCCCGACGTGAAAATCATCGTATTAACGGTTCATACCGAAAATCCATTTCCGACCAAAGTTATGCAGGCTGGCGCTTCTGGCTACCTGACAAAAGGCGCAGGTCCCGATGAAATGGTCAACGCTATTCGCGTTGTAAATAGCGGCCAGCGTTATATCTCGCCTGAGATCGCTCAGCAAATGGCGTTGAGCCAATTTTCGCCAGCATCAGAGAACCCGTTTGCGGATCTTTCTGAACGTGAGCTGCAGATCATGATGATGATCACCAAAGGGCAAAAAGTAACGGATATTTCCGAGCAGTTGAATTTGAGCCCTAAAACGGTCAACAGCTACCGTTATCGACTTTTTGCTAAGTTAGACATTAATGGCGATGTCGAGCTTACCCATTTGGCAATTCGCCACGGCATGCTTGATACCGAAACCCTATAGTGACTTCTCAATTTGATTCCGCTTCTTTCCTAAAAACAGTAACCAATCAACCCGGCGTGTACCGAATGTATAACGCCGGGTCTGATGTTATTTACGTCGGAAAAGCCAAAGATTTAAAAAAACGTCTCTCCAGCTATTTTCGCAAGAAAATTGACAGTGAAAAGACGCGCGCGTTGGTCACTCATATTGCCAAAATCGATGTCACGGTAACCCATACCGAGACCGAAGCGCTGATCCTTGAACATAACTACATCAAGCAGTATTTGCCGAAATACAACGTATTGCTGCGTGATGACAAATCGTATCCTTATATCTTTATCAGCGGTCATCGCCACCCACGTTTGTCGATGCATCGCGGCGCGAAAAAGCGCAAAGGGGAGTATTTTGGCCCGTATCCAGATTCTGGCGCGGTGCGTGAAACCCTGCATCTGATTCAAAAAATCTTCCCCGTTCGTCAGTGTGAAGACAGTGTTTACAGCAATCGAACTCGACCGTGTTTGATGTACCAGATTGGTCGCTGCGCTGCGCCGTGTGTCAAAAATACCGTCACGGATCAGGAATACGACGAACTCGTGGGTTTAGTACGGCTGTTTTTGCAAGGCAAAGACAAGCAAGTGCTGGAACTGCTGGTCGAAAAAATGGAACACGCTAGCCAGTCACTCAAGTTTGAAGATGCGGCGAAGTTTCGCGACCAGATTCAAGCCATCAGACGTGTGCAAGAGCAGCAATTCGTCTCCGAAGACAGTATGGAAGATATGGATGTACTGGGCTTTGCCCAAGAATCCGGCGTCGCTTGCATTCACACCCTGATGATTCGCCAAGGGAAAGTGCTGGGCAGTCGCAGCCATTTTCCAAAAATTCCCGCCAATACCACTCAAGAAGAGGTGTTTACCAGTTTCTTTAGCCAATATTATTTAGGGCACAATGAAGCGCGTACCATACCGTCGCGAATCATACTTAACCCTAATTTATTGGCAGATAGCCAAGCGCTGCAGGAAGCGCTTGGTCAACTTGCTGGGCGGAAAGTGCAATTTAATGTCAACCCAACGGGCACGCGCGGTCGTTACTTGAAGCTGTCAAATACCAATGCGCTTTCAGCGATTACGGCGAAAATTAATCATAAAATGACGATTTCTCAACGTTTTAAAGCGCTTTGTGAAGTCTTGGCGATCGACAACATCGCGCGTATGGAGTGTTTTGACATCTCCCACACCATGGGGGAAAGCACCATTGCTTCGTGTGTGGTGTTTGGCGTCGAAGGGCCGATCAAGCAAGAATATCGCCGTTATAATATCACCGGCATTACCGGTGGTGACGATTATGCCGCGATGGGACAGGTACTGGAGCGTCGCTATTCGAAACAGCTCGATGTTGAGAAAATTCCTGATGTGATTTTCATTGATGGTGGTAAAGGCCAGCTTAATCGTGCCCATGAAATCATCAGTCGCTACTGGGATGAATGGCCGAAAAGGCCGCAACTGCTTGGCATTGCCAAAGGCGTTACGCGTAAACCCGGGCTAGAAACCCTAATTACCACCAGTGGCGATGAATTTAACTTACCGAGTGATGCGCCTGCGCTGCATTTGATGCAGCATATTCGCGATGAAAGCCATAACCATGCGATAGCAGGCCACCGTGCGAAACGGGGCAAAACGCGTCGCACTAGTACGCTGGAAGGTATTGAAGGCATCGGGCCTAAACGTCGCCAGTCACTGCTGAAATACATGGGCGGTTTGCAGGAACTGCAACGTGCGACTGTGGATGAAATCGCCAAAGTACCTGGTATTAGCAAGGCTTTAGCAGAAAACATTCATCAGGCATTGAAACAATAGCTAAAATACCGCACCATATAGCCACTGTTTGCAAGCGGTGAGCAGGTTGTATACGCAAACGATAAGAGCCTGAAAAATATGCGTTTTAACATTCCAAACATTTTGTCTTTACTGAGACTTTTTCTTATTCCAGTCTTTGTAGTGGTATTTTATTTACCTTACTCTTGGGCGCCATTTGCTGCAGCTATGGTGTTTTGGGTAGCAGGGTTTACTGACTGGTTAGACGGGATGTTAGCCCGCAAACTGGGGCAAACTTCGCGTTTTGGTGCGTTTATCGACCCAGTGGCGGATAAAGTATTAGTCGCGACCGCACTGATTTTGATAACCGAGCACTATCATTCGATTTGGGTCACCATTCCAGCGGCGACTATGATTGCCCGCGAAATCATCATTTCAGCGCTTCGTGAATGGATGGCGGAAATTGGCAAGCGTGCCAGTGTGGCGGTTTCTTGGATCGGCAAAGTGAAAACCTTGACGCAAATGTTCGCGCTGTGGGTACTGATTTGGCGCTACGATGAGTGGATGATTTGGCTTGGCTACCTGTCACTTTATATTGCAACCGTACTTACCTACTGGTCGATGGCACAGTACCTCAAAGCCGCTAAAGGCGATTTATTGAGTGAAGAGCACCAATAAATATTGAACATCAGAAAAGCGGGCATCAGCCCGTTTTTTATGCATGAAGAAAACCGATTGATATCCAGTCGGTTTTTTTGTTTTTGTCACTGTAAGAAACCGCGGGGTATCTTGCTGAAATACGCAGAAAAGTTGTTAGAAAATAATCAATTTACGGCTTTTTGCGCGGAAATTAGACAAACGATTTAAAAATTTAAAATTAGTGTTGACTCATGGGGGCGAATCCGTAGAATGCTTTTCCGTACCCAGGGGGAGCCAACCAAAACTTCTTCTGTGACAATAAGGCGCCTTGGCAGAGTGGCTATGCAGCGGATTGCAAATCCGTGGACCTCGGTTCGACTCCGGGAGGCGCCTCCATTCTCTCTTAGAGAATATATGCGACACTAGCTCAGTTGGTAGAGCGCAACCTTGCCAAGGTTGAGGTCACGAGTTCGAACCTCGTGTGTCGCTCCAAATTTCGAAGTTAGAATTATTTCTTGCTTCTCACAGTTTGCCGATATCACTGATATCGAAGATGGTGTCTCCATCGCAACAAGTTTGCGTGCCCTGGTGGTGGAATTGGTAGACACAAGGGATTTAAAATCCCTCGGCGTTCGCGCTGTGCCGGTTCAAGTCCGGCCCGGGGCACCATCTCAAA
>NZ_FNDD01000032.1 GCF_900100015.1 Vibrio xiamenensis
GTTCATTGAAACCAATTTGAAACCGAAGTTTCTAATTTGATTATCATCAACGAGTGCCCACACAGATTGATAGGTTTATATTGTTAAAGAGCTTTCTTCTTTGTGACCGGAGTCACTTCGGAAGAGGCGGCCATTCTAGCGAGATAATCTTCAGTGTCAAACACTTTTTGCTTTTTATTTTACTTTTTCGAAAGTAAAGGCAATTGACTATTTCGTTTTGCTATTTGACCTGTCTGACTGGCTTAAACTCTTGTGAGCCCTTGCCCTGTCGACGAGGTGGCATTATAGAGATCGTAATCACATTGGCAAGGGAAAAATTAGAAAAATTGCAAAAATAACGTCTAACCGCGCAATAAGCGTCCAAAGCGTTATTTATTCAACTTTACCCCAATAATAGAAACAAGATACTCACAGACTTATCCACAATTGGTATAAAAATAAAAGGCCGCTTTAATAGCGACCTCTCTCTTTACACAGATTCTAATCCAATCTTGCTCTATATAAGAGGATCAAATCCCTGATCCATGTTGCTCACCGTCATCTTCATGAAGACCACACTCTCGTTTCAAGCCAAAGAAACGGGTTTCTTCTTCACTCATACCCGGCTCCCACTTTCTCGTCGTGTGGGTATCACCAACAGATAGATAGCCTTCATCCCAAAGCGGATGATATTTCAGTCCGTGCTCTTCTAAGTAATAGTGGACGTCTTTATTCGTCCAATCGATAACTGGCAGAAACTTAAACACACCATTTTGAACAGACAATACCGGTAAGTTTTCTCGAGACTTCGATTGCTCGCGGCGTAAACCAGAGAACCATGTTCCGACTTGCAGCTCATTTAGAGCCTGACGCATAGGTTCAACTTTATTGATCTTGTTGTATTTCTCGATCCCTTCTAAACCTTGCTCCCACAGTTTTCCATAACGCGCTTCTTGCCAATTTGGACTTTGCTGCGCTCGGTACACTTTGAGATTGAGATTTAGCTGTTCAGTCAACTCATCAATAAAGCGATACGTTTCTGCAAACAGATACCCAGTGTCAGTCAGGATCACTGGCATATCCGGCTGCACTTGTGTAACCAAGTGAAGCATTACCGCGGCTTGAATACCGAAACTGCTCGATACGGCATGTTGGCCTTCCAGATTTTCTATTGCCCATTTGACGCGCTCTTGGGCAGTCATTTCCTCAAGCTCTGAGTTTATCTCTGCAAGATGGAGCGCTTGCTCCGTCTTTGTCATTGAAAGCAACTCTTTAAGCTGAGGTTTAACAGCTACAGAATTATGCATGGAAATCCCTTTTGGAGATCACGACTTCTTCGATGATCCCAGTTCTAATAGTGAAATCACCAAATGCTTCTTCTGGTTGACGCTCAGTTGCCCAGCGGCCTACCAGTTGATCGATCTCTTCTAAGATCTGCGCATCGGTAATATTCTCTTTGTACATTTTTGGCACGCGAGTACCAGCTCGGTTACCACCTAAATGAAGGTTGTAACGTCCTGGCGCTTTCCCTACTAGACCGATTTCAGCCAGCATGGCGCGGCCACACCCGTTTGGACATCCTGTGACACGAAGAATGATGTTCTCTTCTTTTGGCAAATCGTGTTTCTCAAGAATTTGCTCAACGTCAGTAACAAATTGCGGCAGAAAACGTTCAGCTTCAGCCATGGCAAGTGGACACGTAGGAAAAGCAACACACGCCATCGAGTTTTTACGCTGCTCACTGACGGAGTCGTCCATCAAACCATGATCACGAGCGATTTTTTCAATCGCTTCTTTCTGTTCTGTAGGTACACCAGCAACGATAAGGTTCTGGTTGGCGGTCATGCGAAAATCACCTTGGTGAATTTTGGCAATTTCAGCCACGCCGGTTTTAAGCGGTTTGCCAGGGTAATCAAGCAAACGACCATTCTCGATAAACAGTGCTAAGTGGTGCTTACCATCGATGCCTTCAACCCAACCGATGCGATCGCCGCGGCTAGTAAACTCATACGGACGTGATGCTTCAAAAGCAATGCCAGCACGTTTCTCTACTTCGGCTTTAAATACATCAATACCGACACGGTCGAGAGTGTATTTGGTTTTCGCGTTCTTACGATTTGAACGGTTACCCCAATCCCGCTGCGTCGTCACCACGGCTGCAGCCACATCTAGCGTTTTTTCTAGAGGAATAAAGCCAAAGTCATCGGCGCGGCGCGGGTATGTCGAAGTATCACCGTGAGTCATTGCCAAACCACCGCCAACTAAAACGTTAAAACCCACCAGCTTGCCATTGTCAGCAATCGCAACGAAGTTAAGATCATTTGCATGAACATCGATATCGTTATGCGGTGGAATGACTACCGTGGTTTTGAACTTACGCGGCAGATAAGTGCTACCCAAGATTGGCTCTTCATCTGTGGTTTCAACTTTTTCACCGTCTAGCCAAATCTCTGCGTAAGCGCGAGTTTTGGGTAGCAGATGTTCACTGATTTTTGCCGCCCACTCATAGGCTTCTTGGTGTAGCTCTGACTCTACTGGGTTTGAGGTACACAATACGTTACGGTTCACGTCACCAGCGGTTGCGATAGAATCAATGCCAATGCTATTGAGGGTTTGGTGCATCAATTTAATATTTGGTTTCAATACGCCGTGAAATTGGAATGTTTGACGCGTCGTTAAACGAATACTGCCGTAGAGTGAGTGTTCGGTTGCAAACTTATCGATCGCTAGCCATTGCTCTGGCTTGATGATGCCACCAGGCATACGAGCTCGAAGCATGACATTATGCAGCGGCTCCAACTTCTGTTTGGTACGCTCCGCACGAATATCGCGGTCATCCTGCTGATACATACCGTGAAAACGGATCAGCTGGAAGTTGTCTGCGGTAAAGCCACCAGTGATGCGATCTTGCAGATCTTGCTCGATCGTGCCGCGTAGAAAGTTGCTCTCTTTCTTTAGGCGTTCGTTATCGGAAAGTGGACCAAGCACTTGCCCTAATACTTCTTGCTGTTCACTCATTAGTACACATCCCTTTGATAACGTTTTTCTTTACGTAAGCTATTAATAAATTCTTCTGCATCTTCGCGAGCTAAATTGCCCTGCGCGACAGTCACTTCGATAAGCGCTTCATGTACATCTTTGGCCATGCGCGTCGCATCACCACATACATAGATGTAGGCGCCGTCTTGAATCCACTGCCAAACTTGCTCGGCGTTTTCGAGGATTCGCTGTTGAACATACACTTTTTCTGCTTGGTCACGGCTAAATGCCACGTCCAACTTGCTCAACACTCCGGATTTCAAATACTTTTGCCATTCCACTTGATAGAGGAAGTCTTGAGTAAAGGTACGGTCGCCAAAGAACAACCAGTTTTTACCTTCCGCATCTCGGCTTTCACGCTCTTGAATAAAGCTGCGGAACGGTGCAATACCTGTACCTGGGCCAATCATGATAACCGGCGTGTTGTCATCAGCTGGTAATTTGAAGTTGTTGTTGTGCTCGATAAACACTTTCACTTCATCGCCTTCTTCCAAACGATGGGAAAGGAAGCTTGAAGCACCACCAAAGCGCGCTTTGTCACCGTGCTGGTACTCGACCACACCCAAAGTGAGGTGGACTTCATCTTCGACTTCCGCCTGTGATGAAGCAATAGAGTAAAGACGAGGTGTCAATCGGCGCAGCAAACTTACCAATTGCTCTGCACTCAGTTTGGTTTGTTGCTCAGTAAGCACATCCACGACTTGGGTATTGCCTGCGTATTCGCGCAGTGCGTCTTTATCTTCCACCAGCTCCAGTAACTTTTTACTTTGCGATAGCTCAGCAAACTTAGTCACCAGTTGCGGGTTTGCCGCGGTAATTTCATATTTGCAAACCAAAGCACTATGAATAGAGAGGCTTTCACCGTCGACGTCGACACTCTCAACGCCAGACAACCCAACCGCAGCCAAAATTTCATTCGCCAGTTCTGGGCTGTTTTCATACCAAACACCCAACGCATCACCCGGCTGATAGCTAATGCCAGAACCATCAAGATCAATTTCGATATGACGCACGTCTTTGCCAGAGTCACGACCGGTGATTTTCTGGTTAGTCAGCAACGTCGCGGTATAAGGATTCTGCTTAGTATATTGAGAGCCTTCTGACGCTGCGCTTTGGCCAACAGGTAATTGCACAACTTCCGCTTCAGCACCAGCAAGCGCCTGTTTGACTTTTTCAAGTGCCGCAGCGCGCCAAGTTTGCGCATCGGCTTCATAATCAACATCGCAATCAACGCGATCGATAAATGGCGTTGCACCTTGTTTGGCTAAGAACGCATCGAAATCTTTACCGGTTTGACAGAAGAACTCGTAGCTTGAATCACCCAGACCAATCACACCGTATTGCAGGTTTGGCAACTTAGGGGCTTTTTTCGATTGCAAAAATTCATGCAGTTCAAGCGCGTTATCCGGTGCTTCACCTTCACCATTAGTCGAAGCCACGATAATAACGTGGGTTTCTTTAGCTAGGTTCTTGCCTTTGTAATCGCTGGCGTCAAAAAGCTCAGCATGAATACCTGCAGCTTTCGCTTCATGTTCTAACGCTTCAGCAACACCTTTGGCGTTACCTGTTTGCGAGGCATAAATAATCGTTAACTTACCCGCAGGCTGAGCTGACGAGGCAACTTGAGCGTTAGCCACACCCGCCACACCAGTAGGTTGTGCTTGGCTGATTCCCCAGAAATAACCACTGACCCATGCCAGTTGTTGTGGAGAAAGTTGAGAAACCGTTTGTTGCAGCTGGTTTAGCTGCTGATCATTAAGCGGGCTTGCTAGAGCCGGCATTTGTTGTAATTGCGTGTTTCCGGTGGAAGACATGGTCACGACATCCCTTTTCATTGCGTGACGATAGATTAACCACTTCAGTTAATAACAAGAAAGAATAGAAGAGAATGTTTTATAACGATTAGAATTAAAAAGCGCGGTAAGAGTGAGCAGTATTTATTTGTTTTCCACTCTAACTTGTTTGAAACCGACCGCCATGGCCGATTTTGAGGCAAGATCCAGGTCGAGGTATTGACACTCTTCTCCCTGTGAATCCGTTAACAGTACAAAGCCACCTTTGGAGTGGCGAAACTCGACAATCCAACTTCCTTCCAAAGCAGAAGGCTCGATGATGGCTTCGATAAGCAGATTTTCGCGGTACAAATTTCTCAGTTCGTTGATCGTCATAGAATCCCTTATCCCTGTTTCGATCTGTGCTTAATAAGCATGGCTAATTGCTAAAAACTTGCTGAAAAATTTTTGTCTATATAAGAAATAGGTATAAAAAAACGCCACTTTAGAGAGTGACGTTTTAATAACTTCCAGCTGATCTTAAAACTGATATCGCATTCCAACAAACCAACCGTCAACAAAGACATAGGAATCACCGAGCGTCGGTGATGAAAACTTCTCAGATTGTAAGTCGATGACACGATAACCGCCACGCATGACTAGCTCATGCCCCTCTGTTGGCATTCGATACTGGAGCGCGGCAATAAAGTCGGTACTTTTAAAGCCATTGTTATCAGCAAAGTTCACCTCACCGACGATATCTGCTGGCGTATTAGGCACATTAAGCTCAGCAGCCAGAAACCAAGTCATCTCAGTTTCATCAAAATCACTGCGCTGATTGTTGTAGGCATTGCGGTATTCAGTATCCGATAAATTCATCAGCGATACACCAGCGTTAAAATGCATCAGCTCATGATCTAAAACTCGGTAATAAAGAGTCAGGTCGTATTTATCAAAAGCCAAGTAGTTGCTATCTACGGTGGTGTAACGAAACCGAGCGTTTGGCACAAAAGCAAAGTCATTTTCTAGCGTAATGTAGCCACTAGGCGCAGCATCGTGATCACGACGAATTTCGTTAATCTTAGTATCGCCAAACCACATATCAGCACCAACGCTGACTTCAAAATGCTCCGCCGCACAAGCTGGAAAAGCAAGCCACGCTCCCAACGCGCCCGTCATCCACAATATCGACTTTGATTTCATGTACGCTCCTACCTAAACGCGGGATCTACCCAGTTTTTGTTTTGTGCTAGATAGTAGCATCGTTACCAATCTCACTTATTACAAATCCCACGATTTACCTGCGTGGCTGATAGACACATTTTTTGAAAAACCACACACCTAGCACGATCACAATCAACCATGGCAGCAACTTCATAGCCGCGCCGACCATACCGATAATGGCCATAACAAACAAAGCCAAACCTGTAGCAGCAAAAATCGTAAACATGGTTACGCCAGTCACCAGCAAAGTGGCCACAAATACCAAAATAAAGATAATCTCGAACATGATGGTTTCTCCTTGTTATCGCTACTTGTATTGCATGAACCAAGCCAAAAGAATGATCATCATAATTACCTGAAAAATAATATAAAAAAACGGAGCCAGTAAACTTAGCTCCGTTTGATTATTTTTAATTAGGTAAATTTAACCATCTAATGGTGAAATTCACACATCCAGCTCTTGAGGAATTTTTGCCAAAGCTGCTTGGACGACTTCAATACCAGAGCCCGGTTTATGCGCGTTTTCACTGATGTAGCGACGCCATTGGCGTGCGCCTGGCATGTTCTGGAATAACCCCAGCATATGGCGAGTGATGTGACCGAGGTAAGCCCCTTGCGATAACTGTTGCTCAATGTATGGATACATCTCTTCCACGACTTGGCGACGCTTTTTCACTGGCGCATCAGAGCCAAACAACTGCTGGTCAACCTCAGCCAGAATATAAGGGTTTTGATACGCTTCGCGTCCTACCATAACACCATCAAGGTGCTGTAGATGCAATTTGGCTTGTTCAAGCGTAGTAATGCCACCATTAACGGCAATCACCAACTCGGGAAAATCTTTTTTGATCTGATAGGCACGTGGGTAATCAAGTGGTGGGATCTCGCGGTTCTGTTTTGGACTCAAACCGGATAGCCAAGCCTTACGAGCATGGATAGTAAATTGTTCACACCCGCCCTTTTCAGCAACGGTTGAAACAAACTGGGTGAGAAAC
Organism: Vibrio xiamenensis; assembly: GCF_900100015.1. Classification (GTDB taxonomy): domain Bacteria; phylum Pseudomonadota; class Gammaproteobacteria; order Enterobacterales; family Vibrionaceae; genus Vibrio; species Vibrio xiamenensis. The sequence goes on from NZ_FNDD01000032.1 coordinate 7,010, forward strand.
TCGTAAGAATCTTGCTCATCGATTCCAATACGGGTTTTTACCGTCACTGGAATATCAACCACAGCTTTCATCTCAGCAACACACTCGGCCACCAGCTCAGGCTCAGCCATTAAACATGCGCCAAAACGACCATTTTGAACTCGATCTGACGGGCAGCCAACATTCAAGTTAACTTCATCGTAGCCACGCTCCTGCGCCAATTTCGCACAGTGCGCTAAATCTTGCGGATTAGAGCCGCCAAGCTGAAGTGCCACCGGATGTTCTTCTCGGTTATAAGCAAGAAAATCCCCTTTGCCATGAATAATCGCACCCGTCGTCACCATTTCGGTATAAAGCAGTGTTTGCTGCGATAACAGGCGATGGAAGTAACGACAATGGCGATCTGTCCAATCCAACATAGGTGCTACAGAAAAACGGCAAGGTTCGAATTGCTTGATTTTATCGGGGTTAGACACTGATTTACCTCAATATTTTTTGTTCAGTTATTGCCGTCAATCTCATGGAATTTCCCTAAAATTCGCTTACTTCACGCATTGCGAACTCCGCGGTAAAACGACAGAGTAAAAATTGTGGGCGCATTATACACGGAGAATCCAATACTTTTAAAAGGAAAGCTCTTACTAAATCATTTGGCGTGAAAAGAGTTGAGCAATTCACTGGAGATTCTATTTATGTATTCCGTTATGACGGTCAGTTGATGGTGAAGCGTTTGCAGTTCTCAAAGGACGGATTGGCCATGGTCAGTGATAACGACACTTACAAGGATAGAGCCTTACAAAGTCCGAAATCAACAACAATGATTTTGAGATTATTGGCGAGGTAGTTTGGTCAGGACAAAGGATGTAAAAGCAAGTGAAGGGGTATAACCCCCCTTCACTCAAGCGATCATGAATTAATATAGCTATCCATATTTTCCTTTAATTTATTAATAATCCCTTGCCCTTTAGCGAGTTTATCCCCACCACCTAATCCTTTATAGACACTAACTACAATATCGTAAGACTTTTCCAAAACTTCATCATTAATGTCTTTAGGATTTATTTCAGAAAGAGAACGGAATCCGGGAAATTTATTATTAGCAAGTAAAACAGCACAAAGATAAACAATATAGAATTTAATATTGTTTTTATCAGATGTAATTAACTCATCTTTATTCCTCAGAATGCGCTCTACTTCTTTTCCTATCAATGCAGCCACATAGTAAGATTTAACATCATTATTGTCTTTATTATATAACTTTTGATAAGACTCATTATCTTCAAGCAAAGTAGATGGTCTAGCTCTAGCAAAATCAGGCTTCTGCATCGTAATAGCCATCAAACATTGAGCTAAGAAAGGAATACTCACAATATCACTAGGCTTCTTACCATCATTCTTATAATAATTTTTCCTTCGATCATAAAAGAGACCTCTTGGTTTTAGGTAATCTTCAATATCTCGATGAATAGCATCCGTTGCACGAAGTGAGGCCTTAGGGATAGGAGTTTGACTGTTAGTAGCCCTAATGATTTTGTCTCTGCTAGCTTCATTATCTGGAACTATAACTCTTACAAGTATATTCCTAGAATCTTGATATTCCTTATTTTTTTCAGAGAAGAATCTATAGAGCTCTGTAGATGTTTGAAGCCCATTAACTATTTCAGGGTTGTGTATGATCAACTCTTTTCCACCAGGGGCTGAAACATCACTTGCTAGAACTGTTACCCCATTATTCAGCCACCAAAAATCTTCAGCAGAATCACCTAATTCCAAAGTTTCTTTTATATCAAGATTAACATTACTTCGCCCTTGATAGTCTCGGACATTAGATTCAAAAATATGCCTAATAACTTTTCCATCATCATCTGTAATAAAATCATGATAATTGCGTAAAGCAACCAACGAAATGAAGACTTTACCTTGGGAAGATAATGGGTTCTCAGCCAGTTTCAGAGTAAAGACCTCATTTTCTTTTTTTCTATATATTTCAAGAAGCTTGGTTGCTCCAATGGTATCAAAGGATACTTCAGCTTCAGTTAAAATATCAGAGACATCAGCTTTAAGTTCAGCGATCTGAGCTTCAACATTAGGATGAACATGAATACCTTTACTCACATAATAATACCGAACTTTCAGTTTTGGTTTTTTTGTCAATAATGAAAAATATGTCTCCTTAAAAAGACTGAATTTTGATAGTACTATCTCATTATATCTACCTTTAAAGCTATCAGGATTAAAATCCAAATCTAATAGGTTTTTACTCAATTTCCCTAATTTAAGAACCGCATCTTCACCAAAAGACTTCTCATTTTTACTCTGAATTATTACTAACTCTATGACCGCATTTCTTTTATAATTTTCTGCTACGTTTGAGTCCTCATCGATCAAGTCATCATTAACAAAAACATAAATAGAGTCAGCTCCACCATCAAGAGAAGTCCCACAGATCCCCTTTTCTATTTCATCATAGCTTAAGTCATAATTTCTTAATAATTGAGATGATGTATAAAACTCAAAAAAACTATCTTCCGTTTTATATTCAGAATTGTTTGAATACTCTTGCTGAACAATTTGGTCGATTAATACCTGATCATTTTTAGACATTTAAAATCCAGACAATTAATTAATATATTATTAATATAATATCTAAAATGACAGCCAATATGCAACTGAAAGCACCTGATATGTGATTCATTTAAAATTATATTTGTGTAGAGCTACCTTGGTTTGAAGCTAATCCCCCTATAAAACCTAACCTATTGTTTTAATAGTCTATACGATCCAACCGAGTATGGGAGCGACGGAGAAGCGGCAAGGTTCGAATTGCTTGATTTTATCGGGGTTAGACACTGATTTACCTCAATATTTTTTGTTCAGTTATTGCCGTCAATCTCATGGAATTTCCCTAAAATTCGCTTACTTCACGCATTGCGAACTCCGCGGTAAAACGACAGAGTAAAAATTGTGGGCGCATTATACACAGAGAATCCAAGACTTTTAAAAGGAAAGCTCTTACTAAATCATTTGGCGTGAAAAGAGTGCTCGAACTAGAGAAGCAAGGGGGACTCGGTGTCGATAGGTCAGTACCCTCCGCGTATTACTTGATAAGTACATGAGTGGCCGAGATTTATGGGATAACTCAGGGCGCACCAAACGCTATGTCATCCGTATGCTCAGGGAGTGTGGGAGCCAGCCCTTCACATCGGTTTTGAGGGTGACGCCGACACCTATCCCATTAAATAGGACGCTGACTGCCGCAACAATCAGCGTTTGATACTCGGCCATTAGTCGAATTCTTTACGAAACGTTTCCCAAAGCCCAAGCAACCGACACCGCAGTGCTAACAATGCCGCCATATTGCCCCCCCGTCAGTCGTTACGCTCGCGGTCAGTAGATCAGGGTGACCAGAAGCAAGGGCGATACCCGCACCAACCAGTGCTACGCCTTTTTGGGTTGAGGGTTGATGGAATAAATACAAAAAAATAAGGCCGCTTAAAGCGGCCTGTTCACTAACATTCATGTCAAAAGTAGTCTTAGAAAAATCGGCGTGCGATCTTTCGAACCGTACCAAATACAACTGGAGCCTTACTATAGAGCTTGCCACGAGTGGTAAAGCGATTTTGCATGCCTTCCTCAAGGGAATACTTGCATGGATTGCACAAGCCACAAGGCGTATCGTTGATTGGAGAGAAACAAAACCAGGACATATTCAGTATGTCTAAATCCCCATCTTTCTTACATTCCTCTGCCATGTCGACTTTGGTGTAATTCAAAATCGGATACTTCAAAGAACCAAAGATAAGCTCCTCATCTGAGTCTCGCGCACCATCAGGATTATTCGCTCTTTGAGCCTCTAACTTGTTAACAAAAAACTCAGCTTTGTCATCACGATGAATGCATAACTCTAAATTACTGATCTGCTTTGAAAGCGCCGATAGCCATATATATTGTGTTCCCATAAAGTTCTGCTTTAATAATCGACTATGTGCTTGTTTGTACTTAGGTTCAGCCACTAAAGAATCAATATTGATATACTTAATCTCATTTACCGTGCCGTTAGAGTACTTAGCAGACAAAGCAGCGCGTATTTTCTGCATTTGTTTGATTTCTTTGAGACTTGACTGTCGGCTGGTATCAATAACGTAATACGGTTGAACAATGTTTCCTTGCTTAACGGCCTGAATGACTCGAAAAGACGAATCCCACCCTCCCGTCCAAAGTACGTTGACGCATTCGTTACTACTTTCGTTATTCATTGTAAAATTTCCCCATCCACACATTATGAAATCAAACTCATACTAAAATTCTCATTGTGGGAATCCGCTAAGACTAGTCTGATTTTTCATCTCAATTTCTGAAGTCAGTAAATCTATTTCATCGCGCAAGAACCAAAATTGTTCACGAATCAGTCCAGCGACAAACCTTGCTGATGTTTGAATAGAGCGGCAAGTGGAAGGCGATGTATGATATTGAGGGATTGGTTAGATATAATGTTCTAACTGATGCGATCTTGTCGGTATCGTTTTGGTCGTGAATAGAGTAACGTATAGGATTCTCTTGGTATCAACGACGTACGTGTTTTAATACTATTTTCGAAGGTTGTAATTTGATCTTAATGAGAAAATTATTGTTTCGATACCAACTCTCATACGAAAATAGTATATGATTAACGTAGTCCAATAGTGATGGTGAAAATTTTGGACCAACAGCTAACAAAGCAAATTGAAGACATATGTGCGGCACGCGGAGTCAGGCTGACACCGCAGAGAAAACGTGTATTTGAGCTTATCTGCGCCAGTAAAAAAGCGTCCAGCGCCTATGAACTTTTGGACGAACTTAAGCTGAGTGAACCTCAAGCTAAACCGCCAACAGTCTATAGAGCTCTCGATTTTTTAATGGAGCAAGGGTTCATTCATCGAGTGGAGTCGACCAACAGCTTTATCTCATGTTGTTCCTGTAATGCCCATAAACATTATTCTCACTTACTGATATGTGATCGCTGTGCAAACGTTACCGAGATACAAAATGATAACTTGGTGGCTTTGTTAGAACAGAACGCAGAGAAGCATCAATTTCAAATCACGAATCATGTGATTGAATCTCATGGTGTATGTGCCTCTTGCTCCTCTGAAAAAACACAATAAAGCTAAAGAAGAAGATTTATGCGCGCTGAATTTGTAAACCCATTTTTAGCTTCTTTGATGAATGTGCTAAAAACAATGGCTTCACTTGAGCTGAAACCTCAAAAACCAAGAGTTAAGAAAGACGAAATTGCTCGTGGCGATGTGTCTGGTTTAATTGGTTTGGTCGGCCCAAAGACAAAAGGCTCGATGTCGATTACATTCGATGAAAGCCTAGCCTTGGAAATCATGGAAAATATGTTGGGTGAAAGGCCCAATGGGTTAAATGACGAAGTAACCGACATGGTAGGTGAAATCACCAACATGGTTACGGGTGGCGCAAAACGTATTCTGGCCGAAAGTGGCTTTGACTTTGATATGGCAACCCCAGTGGTGGTTTCCGGTAAAGGTCATACGATTCGCCATAAATGCGAAGGGGCTATTATTATTATGCCGTTTAGCTCTCAATGGGGTAACGCGTTTATCGAAATCTGCTTCGAATAACGTCAGTGTTAACTGTTACTCATTAAAAGCTTCCTTGTGGAAGCTTTTTTGTTTTTAAAACCCGCATTCTTAAACCACAATATTTCTACGTTGAAACTCGGCAAGGCAAGCTTCCACCATTGTGGTTATGCTCTCTTGATCAGAGAGTACGATTTCCGGCTCCGAAGACGATCTAGCCCTAGTTACTCGCCCACTTTGCGTCGGTTCAACATTAGGTTCAACGCCCCTAATCTCCACTTGCAGAAATTCATCACGCTTAAACAGATCGCGCAAATATTGAAATTCAGACTGGCTCTCCAAATTAACGGTCGCTAACACGATTAATTGGGTATCAATAAGCAGTTTGGCTAGATGCCCAATCCGACGTAGATACTCGCGGCAGTCTTGTTCGGAGAAACCCAAGTCACTGCATAAGCCGTGACGTAATGTTTGCTCATCCAGCAGAAAGTAACGACAGCCAAACGCTTTAAGCTTTTGCTCCATCCCGCGAGCAAGCGCTAACTTCTGCTCTTCCCGAGCAGCAGAAAAACACACCAGTATGGGTCGCTCGCTTTTTAATTGGGCTCGAGTCGTTTTATCGACTATTTCTGGCTCCTGAAAAGAACGCTCTGAAAGCTTATCCATCATCGTCACTTTGCTTTAAAAAGGGAAAAAGTACGGAATTAAACTCAGCACTAAAGTGGAATACGTCAGCGACATAGGAATGCCGATGCGCAAATAATCTTTAAGTCGATAATTACCGATGCTGAATACCAAAAGGTTGGTTTGATAGCCGTATGGAGAAATGAAGCTGGCGCTTGCACCGAATAACACCGCCATCACAAAAGGCATAGGATCAACGCCATAACTCATCGCCATGCTATAACCCAGCGGAAATGCCAAGGCTGCCGCGGCATTGTTTGTCACTAACTCGGTGAGAATCAGCGTGAGTAAGTAAGTCGCCACTAACGCGCCATACACACCAAAACCATCAAAAGTGTGCATGAAAAATTGACCGACGCTGGCGGATAATCCACTGGATAACATCAATTGGGCAATCGACAGCGCAGAGCCAACGATGACCATAATATCGATTGGGAAACGCCGTCTCAGTTCGCTGAGCTGAACAATACCAGCGGCAAGTAGCGCCAATAAATACAGAGATAAACCTTTAATCAGTGGCAAAACATCCAGCAGCGATACACCAATTACAGCCACAAAGCCAAGTAAAACCAACAGCGATTTTTTATCATCAAGCCGCGCGCTAGAATCAAGATCGTTAACCTGAACAAACTCTCGGCGCTGAGTTTTACGTTCACTATTAAAGCGCTTACCTGGCACCAAAACGAGAGTATCGCCAGCGCTGAGTACAACACTTCCTAACCCACCTTCAAGACGCTCATGCCCCCGGCGAATCGCGACCACTACCGCATCAAACCGCTCACGAAATCGGCTGGCTTTTAATGTGCTACTACAGATACTTGCCGAAGAACTGACCACCACTTCAATCAAATGCTGACCATTCAAGTGATGCTGTCCAAACAAAGTTAAGCCGTTAATTTCCTGCAGCGTGGCGACGCTCTCTATGTCGCCACAAAATAGCAGCCTGTCCCGAGCCTGGAGCTCAAAATCTGGCTTCACTGAAGCAACAGTCTGGCCATCTCGGATGACTTCGGCCAAAAATAGCTTACGCAGCGCACGCAAATTATTTTCCGCGATAGTCTTACCAACTAACTGAGAGCCGGGTTCTACGCGCGCTTCGAGAAAATAAGGCAGGTCATCTTGACCGCTATCATCGTTATTAGGTAACCAATAACTAAGGGGGATTAAAATAACCAGTCCGCCCGCGAGCACCGCCAAACCAATCAGCGTTGGCGTGAAAAAATGCAAACTTGGCAAGCCCGCATCTTCCACAAAGCTGTTGATGATCAAGTTCGTTGAGGTACCAATTAAGGTTAATGTGCCACCTAAAATAGCGGCATAGGAGAGAGGTAATAATAGCCTTGATGGCGCATGGGTTTGATTACGTTTTACCGCGCCAATCAATGACACCACCACCGCAGTATTATTGGTAAATGACGACAGAAGCGCGGTAGAAAGCCCCAATTTTGCCACTACGCTGCCGAGTCGCTGGCTCGATAAGCTGCGGCTCACCCAACTGATTAAGCGGGTTTTCTCTAAGGCGCAGGAAGCCAGAATCAACAGCACTAAGGTCAAAAGCGAAGGGTTAGTAAAGTTATTGGCCAAATCACTTAATTCTACCGAACCACTAAGAAAAGCAATAAAAGCGGCGCCAAAGAAGATGAAACTCGGTTTTACGCGAGTGAACACTAACATCGCGACGATGCCGAGTAATACCGCTAATACAAATTGCTGTTGCCACATAAGTGAATCCCAATAAGCGATAGATTAAGCGTATTGACGCTCGCCGCACTGCTCTTGATTAAACCACTTAAGCTTTTCAGACAAAGACACCACCTCTCCCACCACTATCAAGGAGGGCGACTGTGCATCTTTTGAGAGTTCAGCGAGCTGTGCTAATTGACCAGTAAACACTTTTTGGCTAGCTTGAGTCCCGCGCTCGATGATCGCTATCGGTGTTGAAGCTTGACGGCCGTGATCGATCAGTTGCTGCTGAATATACTCAGACTTCATCAGCCCCATGTAGATCACGAGTGTTTGCTGGCCACGAGCTAAAGTAGACCAATCCAGATCATCACTTTCCGCTTTTAAATGCCCAGTGATAAACATCGCTGATTGTGCGTAATCACGGTGTGTGAGAGGAATGCCTGCGTAAGCTGTCGCTCCAGCGGCTGCGGTAATGCCCGGCACGACTTGAAAACGCACTCCGGCATCAAACAACACCTCCAGCTCTTCCCCACCACGGCCAAAGATAAACGGATCGCCACCTTTAATGCGTACGACGCGATGGCCTTGCTTGGCAAAATCGACCAATAACTGATTGGTTTTCTCTTGAGGGACGCTGTGATGGCCTGCGCGTTTACCAACACAGACTAAAATAGTATCGGAAGGTACTAAAGCCATGATGTCGTCAGAGACCAAATAGTCGTAGAGCACCACATCGGCTTGCTGCAGAAAACGCAGCGCTTTAACGGTTAACAGATCTGGGTCACCCGGGCCGGCACCGATCAGCGCGACCTCGCCAGGCTGAAGCTGAGCAGGCGAAGAGCCAGAAACAGAAAACAAGCGGGCTTGCCCCTGACGAGAAGTCGGAAATTGCGAAAGAGTATCCTTGGTGGTCATAGCTGCGGTCCAGTCCATATGCTTGTCTGCATTATGGCGCCGTCAACATATTACCTGAAATTCTAAAATTTCATTTTTTATTCTAAATACTGATAAGCATAACGACCACAGCCTAAAAACCCTGTGGGGCAAAAATGGGAATCCGCCATGATAGATGCCGAGCAAAAGTGCGAGAGTTCACAAATTGTCACCTTTGCGAATTCTCCTTACATAACATTTTGTTAAATTGGTTCAGGTACATTCCAACAACTCTCTCGGAGCTTAGATAATGAAACTGGCAGTGAAACCTCTCTCTATAGCCGTGCTTGGCGGCATGCTAACCATGGCTGGAGGCGCGATGGCGCAAACGATCAATCTGCGCATCATTGAAACCACTGACATTCACACGAACGTGATGGATTACGACTATTACAAAGACAAAGCGTCGCTAAAAATAGGCCTCACTCGCGCGGCAACGCTTGTCAAACAAGCTCGAGAGCAAGTGCAAAATAGTGTGCTCGTTGATAACGGTGACTTGATTCAAGGCAGCCCTATGGGCGACTACATGGCATCAAAAGGCATCAAGCCTGGGGAAGTTCATCCGGTGTACAAGGCGATGAACCAATTGGGTTACGAGGTGGGCAATATCGGTAACCACGAATTTAACTATGGACTGAGCTTTTTAAAAGAAACCATTAACGATGCCAATTTCCCTTACATCAACGCCAACGTCTACGACCAAAAAACGGGGCAACATTTCTTCACTCCATATCTAATCAAAGAGTACACAGTACAAGACAGCGACGGTAAATCTCAGCAGATCAAGATCGGTTACATCGGTTTTGTGCCACCTCAAGTCATGGTGTGGGATAAAAAGAACCTTGATGGAAAAGTGTATGTTGAAGATATCAAAGCCACCGCCGAAAAGTATGTTCCTGAAATGAAAGCCAAAGGCGCTGACATCATTGTCGCGATTCCGCACTCTGGTGTTTCATCTGAGCCGTATAAGAAAGGGGCTGAAAACTCTACTTATTATCTCGCCGATGTGAAAGGCATTGACGCTATTACCTTTGGCCATTCACATGCGGTCTTTCCTGGTAAAGGTTTTGACAACATTCAAGGCGTCGATAACCAAAAAGGCACCATCAACGGAATTGCCGCTGTCATGCCAGGCCGCTGGGGCAGCCATGTTGGCGTCATTGATCTCACTCTAGAACAACAACAAGGCAAATGGCACGTCGTTGATGGACATAGTGAGGCGCGACCAATCTTTGATAGTGCGCATAATAAGGCTTTAGTCAATGCCGATGCGGGTATCGTAAAAGCCTTAGAGGCCGATCACAAAGCCACTCGTGATTTTGTCAATCAACCGATTGGCCAAGCAAACGATGTGATGTACAGCTATCTCGCTCTGGTTCAAGACGATCCCACCATTCAAATCGTCAACTTGGCACAAAAAGATTATGTCGAACAGTTTATTCAAGGCGACCCGGATCTTTCGGATCTGCCAGTTCTTTCGGCAGCCGCACCATTTAAAGTCGGCGGACGAAAAAATGATCCCAGCAACTTTACTGAAGTGGAATCTGGCCAGTTGACCTTCCGTAACGCCGCCGACCTGTACTTATATCCAAACACACTGGTGGCGCTGAAAGTTTCAGGTAAGCAAGTTCAAGAGTGGCTCGAATGCAGTGCCGGGCAGTTCAATCAAATTAAAACCGATGTGAGTGAGCCACAATCGCTGCTCGACTGGGATGGCTTTAGAACCTATAACTTCGATGTTATTGATGGTGTTAACTACCAAATCGACGTCACTCAACCGGCCAAATATGACGGAGACTGCCAACTCAAAAACGCAGAAGCTCAGCGTATCGTTAACCTGACTTACCGTGATAAGCCGATCGATCCTGCGCAAACCTTCCTGATTGCAACGAACAACTATCGTGCGTATGGCAACAAATTTGCCGGAACTGGTAGTGACTTTATTGCTTTTGATTCTCCGGATGAAAACCGCGCAGTGGTGGCAAACTACATTACTCGCGTCAGCCAAGAGCAAGGTGAAGTCACGCCGAGTGCTGATAACAACTGGTCATTCGCACCAATCAGCTCGGCGACCAAGCTTGATATTCGCTTTGAAACCTCTCCAAGTGATAAAGCTGCCCAGTTTATTAAAAACAAAGGCCAGTACCCTATGAAGCAGGTTGCCAGCGACGACAGTGGTTTCGCTGTCTACCAAATTGATCTTCAAAAGTAGTAGCAAGTTCACTAAAGTAAAAGCCACGAAATATCGTGGCTTTTTATTTAACCAATCGATTGAGATTTTCATGTACCAACAACAGATAAGCGAGATGCTGCTAAGCAGCGGCTTTAGCCAGCAACAAGCGCAAAAGCTGCTTGAAATAGGCTCCGTTTTGGAGTTACCGACACGCCACGTGCTGACGCATCAAGGGCAATCGATTGAACAGGTATACTTGCTGGTACAAGGGATTTGTTTAGAGCAATGGATTACGCAGCAACACGAGGCTGTGACCAAAACTTGCAGCTGGCCGGGAGAGTGGCTACTGCCCTCCGAGCCGTTAACTGAACAATATATTGCCTCTACACTCGTTGAGACGCTCACCCCATGCCTATTGCTGTGTTTACCGGTTGAGCACCTTATTCGTTGGCGCACACATGTTGAACCTCTCTATCAAAACTTGTTAGAGCAACGCATAAAAGCAGACCACCAAAAAACAATGTTCCAGAAATTATACTCACCTAGTGAACGTTACCATCTGCTTAGTCAGCAATTTGAGAGCGAACTGGACATGCTGAACGTATATCACTTAGCCCAATGCTTAGACACAACTGAACCCCAAATCGAACAAATCTTGCAAGCGCATCAATCGTGCAATGATTAGTTTTCATTCCTTTGTATTTCACCCATTGAGCGTCGACACTAATGATTAACTGGCAACGAATGACTTTTCAACAGCTGACAAATGTTCAGCTTTACCAACTGTTAAAACTGCGAGTGGATGTTTTCGTAGTCGAGCAGAATTGCCCTTACCCTGAGCTGGATAATAAAGATCTCGAGCAAGAGGTTTACCAACTGGTGGGCTTTATTGGCCAAGATATTATCGCCTGCGCTCGTTTACTACCACCCGGAGTCAGTTACCCGAGTGCCAGCATAGGCAGAGTCGCAACGTCAAGTCAGCATCGTGGAGGCGGATTGGGCCATGAACTGCTCAAACAAGCGATTCAGAATTGCCTTGAATTGTGGCCGGCCAGTGACATTGAGATTGGTGCCCAGCAGCACCTTGAGCAGTTCTATCAACGCCACGGCTTTGTAACAACATCAGAAATGTACCTGGAAGATGATATCCCGCACATTGATATGAAACGTTCAACCAAGTAGACGGGCTATTTTTATTTACTACGCCCAAAACCGCCGTCAGATAAACGGAAAAACATCACCGAGTGACTGCCTTTATCGAGTTGAAGAATATCTAAAGACCCATCGGCGGCAAGTTTAAATCTCACTAATTGACCTTTCTTAATATAACTTAAAGGTTTATCAGCACCTTCTACTCTAACGAGTGCATTTAAGTCAGATAACGGAAGGCCGTTATTGCGAAATACCTGCGATAAAGTGTCGCCACTTTTAACTTGGTATTCTTTCCAAGCTTTAGATTTAAGCGCGACTTGGCCGCTAATGGTTTGCTCACTTAAACCTTGTGCGTTAATACTCACTTCTACGCGTTGGTTCAGAGCAGGGGCTGAATCTGAACTCGACGGCGAAGGAAGCGGAACAAACAATAATAACGCGACGACAACCACTAACGCCGTCAGCGCACGTTGATGGAACTTGGGCAATCGCGTCCAGAGCTCACGAACTTTTTGTACGTAAGAATGCCAATCAAATTGCGATAGTTTTTGTTTTACGCTTTGAGTCATATCAGCCTTTGGCTTTTTCCTACGGCGATTCATTCCTACTTAGCCTCCACTTAGTGATTGATTACAAGTATAAAAACAGCGCAAGCTGACGTATAGCGAAATTCCGTTGATTCGGTGAATAAAAAGTAAAATCTCTCATTCATGGGTGACAAAACCCGATCTAAGTCTCATTGCTATCGATGAAAAAAATCAGCCAAGATCGACCGTTTCATCAAGGGTTGAGAACTGGTATCCTGTCCCATTCTATACGTAACACAAAGAGAGACAGTCATGTCTGAAGTAAAATTCGAAACTGTAGAACAAAAAGCAAGCTACGGCATTGGTATCCAAATGGGCCAACAACTAGCGGGCAGCGGCCTTGAAGGTCTAAGCGTTGACGCTATCGCTGCGGGTATCGCTACTGCACTTACTGGTTCAGAGCCAAGCATTGAGATTGACGAAATCAATCAAGCATTGCAAGCGATGCATCAAAAAGCGGAAGAAGCTCGTCAAGAAGCAGCAAAAGCAGCTGCAGCTGACGGCGAAGTATTCCTAAAAGACAACGCTCTACGTCCAGAAGTGACTGTACTTGATTCAGGTCTTCAATACGAAGTATTGACTGAAGGTACTGGTGAAGTTCCAACTTCTGACAAACAAGTACGTGTTCACTACCACGGTCAGCTAACTGACGGTACTGTGTTTGATAGCTCAGTATCACGCGGTCAACCTGCAGAGTTCCCAGTAACTGGCGTTATCAAAGGCTGGGTTGAAGCTCTACAAATGATGCCTGTTGGCTCTAAGTGGAAACTATACATTCCGCACGATCTTGCTTACGGCGAGCGTGGTGCTGGTGCAGCGATCCCTCCATTTGCAGCGCTTGTATTTGAAGTTGAACTTCTAGACATCCTGTAAGAAATTTCGCAAACAATTGACATCAAGCGGCGCATAGCGCCGCTTTTTTTATTTTACAGTACGAGACACATTCAATGCCTGACAAGGAAAGAGAATCTGTCATGAAACCAACCCTATTACGCTCCCTGCTAATTACATCTCTTGTAACCGCCCTACCAATTCAAGCGGCTTCCATCGACTTCAGCAACACAGATCAAACAAGTATCTCCAACGCGATCAACAGCGCTTTAGAACAAGTGCAAGGCAATACAGAGTTAACTAATGATCTCTCGAACCAACTCAATGTAAGTCCGATGCAAGCCGCTGGAGGCGCGGGTGCGCTGCTAGCCTTGGCACAAAATAATCTCGGGCAAAACGAAAATGAGCAACTTGGTGAAATTCTTCCCGGTGTCGACCAATTAACCAGTCTGAATTTATCTGGTACATCAAACTTGCTATCAAGCGTGAACTCATTGAGTGATGTGAATCGGACGTTTTCCGAACTGGGACTAGATACAGAGATGCTAGAGCAATACGCGCCGTTGCTGCTGGAATATTTAAAGCAACACAAAGCAAATCAAGACTTGCTAACGTCACTCAGCGCTCTATGGGGTGTGAAATAGATTCGAAACAGAATACTGCAGATATAAAAAAGCCGAGCATAACGCTCGGCTTTTTCAATAACGAACTGATTACTCAGCAGCTTCTTCAGCAGCTGGGCGATCAACAAGCTCAATGAAAGCCATTGGAGCTTTGTCACCAGCACGGAAGCCAGCTTTTAGGATACGAGTGTAACCGCCCTGACGAGCAGCAAAACGTGGACCTAATTCGTTGAATAGTTTTGCAACGACTTCGTTGTCACGAGTACGAGCAAATGCTAGACGACGGTTAGCAACACTGTCAGTCTTAGCTAGTGTAATCAAAGGCTCAACGACGCGACGTAGCTCTTTTGCTTTTGGCAAAGTAGTCTTGATAACTTCATGACGTACTAGAGAGCTAGCCATGTTGCTGAACATCGCTTTGCGATGACTGCTGTTGCGGTTGAGTTGACGACCACTCTTACGATGGCGCATGACCTAATCCTTCTAACTAGTATCGATTAATCTTCAGCGATAGACGCTGGCGGCCAGTTTTCTAGGCGCATACCCAGAGAAAGGCCACGTGATGCAAGTACGTCTTTAATCTCAGTAAGAGATTTTTTACCAAGGTTTGGCGTTTTAAGTAGCTCAACCTCAGTGCGCTGTACAAGATCACCGATGTAGTGAATCGCTTCTGCTTTCAGACAGTTAGCAGAGCGAACTGTTAGTTCAAGATCGTCTACAGGACGCAGTAGGATCGGATCGAATTCAGGCTTCTCTTCTTTCTCTTCTGGAACTCGTACATCACGAAGATCTACGAATGCATCCAATTGTTCAGCAAGAACTGTTGCTGCACGACGGATAGCTTCCTCAGGTTCTAGAGTACCGTTCGTTTCCATATCGATGACTAGCTTATCTAAGTCAGTACGCTGCTCTACACGAGCTGCTTCAACAGAGTAAGCAATTTTATCTACTGGGCTGTAAGTTGCGTCAACCAGTAGGCGACCAATAGGACGCTCATCTTCTTCGGTATGGATGCGAGCTGAAGCCGGAACATAACCGCGACCACGTTCCACTTTGATACGCATTGCGATCTCAGCGTTGTCATCAGTTAGGTGACAGATTACGTGTTCAGGGTTAGCGATCTCTACATCACCATCATGGGTGATGTCACCTGCAACCACAGGGCCCGAGCCTGATTTGTTCAGCGTAATGTACACTTCATCTTTGCCTTCGGCAACGCGTACAGCTAAACCTTTCAGGTTCAGAAGAATTTCAAGAATATCTTCTTGAACGCCTTCTTTCGTGCTGTATTCGTGTAGAACGCCTTCAATCTCTACTTCCGTTACCGCACAACCCGGCATAGAAGATAGGAGAATACGGCGAAGTGCATTACCCAGAGTATGGCCAAAGCCACGCTCTAACGGCTCAAGAGTTACTTTTGCGTGAGTCGTGCTGATCTGTTCGATGTCAACAAGACGTGGCTTAAGAAATTCTGTTACAGAACCCTGCATTGTGTCCTCTCTTTAGTTTAAACCTTACTTAGAGTAAAGCTCGACGATCAATTGTTCGTTGATGTCAGCTGATAGATCAGAACGTTCAGGCATACGCTTGAAAGTACCTTCCATCTTACCGGCATCTACTTCAATCCAAGTTGGTTTTTCGCGTTGTTCTGCAACTTCTAGAGCTGCTTTGATACGAGCTTGAGTTTTAGCTTTCTCACGAATAGAAACAACGTCATTAGCCGCAACTTTGAAAGAAGGAACGTTTACAACTTTACCGTTAACTAGGATAGCTTTGTGGCTAACTAGTTGGCGTGCTTCTGCGCGAGTTGCGCCGTAGCCCATGCGGTAAACTACGTTATCAAGACGACCTTCAAGAAGTTGAAGTAGGTTTTCACCAGTGTTGCCTTTTAGACGAGCTGCTTCTTTGTAGTAGTTACGGAATTGTTTTTCTAGTACGCCGTACATACGACGAACTTTTTGCTTCTCGCGAAGCTGAACGCCGTACTCAGATAGACGACCGCGACGAGCGCCGTGTACACCTGGGGCGTTATCAATTTTACACTTGGTATCGATCGCGCGAACACCAGACTTAAGGAACAAGTCAGTGCCTTCACGACGGCTAAGCTTCAGCTTAGGACCCAAATATCTTGCCATGATCTTTCTCCAATTATCCCAGAAACGTTAAACGCGACGTTTCTTAGGTGGACGACAACCGTTATGAGGGATAGGAGTCGCGTCAACAATGTTTGTGATGCGGAAACCAGCAGCGTTCAGTGCGCGAACAGTAGATTCACGACCTGGACCTGGACCCTTAACCATAACCTCTAGGTTCTTTAGGCCATATTCTTTAGCCATTTCAGCACAACGCTCAGCAGCAACTTGCGCAGCGAACGGAGTAGACTTACGAGAACCACGGAAACCGGAACCACCCGCTGTAGCCCAAGCTAGAGCGTTACCTTGACGGTCTGTGATAGTAACGATTGTGTTATTGAAAGATGCATGGATGTGCGCTACGCCATCTGCAACTTGCTTGCGTACGCGCTTACGAGCGCGAGTTGGTTGTTTAGCCATTGTACTCTACCTTCCCGATTATTTCTTGATCGGCTTACGCGGACCCTTACGGGTGCGAGCGTTGGTTTTAGTACGCTGTCCACGTAGTGGTAGACTGCGACGATGACGAAGACCACGGTAACAACCAAGGTCCATAAGACGCTTGATGTTCATAGATACTTCACGACGTAGATCACCCTCTACAGTGTACTTAGCTACACCATCACGCAGTTGATCGATCTGCTCTTCAGTTAGTTCACTGATCTTAACATCTTCAGCAATACCCGCTGTAGCTAGAATAGCTTGTGAGCGAGTTTTACCGATACCGTAGATCGCAGTTAGAGCGATTACAGCGTGTTTCTGATCAGGAATGTTAATGCCTGCTATACGGGCCACTATTCACTCCTAGTACTTTAAATAAAGAAATCCACCACAACAAAGCCCGTTGAGGATACGTTGCGGTTGCTACTTCTTTTGCACGCAAAAGGTAGGCCGAGGAATATACTCGACACTACCTTATATTTCAAGTAAAAATTTCTGCTGATTAGCCTTGGCGCTGCTTGTGCTTTGGCTCACTGCAAATCACGCGAACGACACCGTTACGCTTGATTACTTTACAGTTACGGCAGATTTTTTTAACGGAAGCACGAACTTTCATTGCTAAACTCCGTAAATGGAATCTGATGCTCGGGTCGTATTAACGACCGTAGCCTTTCAGATTTGCCTTTTTCAACACAGAATCATACTGTTGTGACATCATATGAGTCTGTACCTGTGCCATAAAGTCCATAATCACGACCACTACGATAAGTAGTGATGTACCGCCGAAGTAGAAACGTACGTTCCACGCGACCATCATGAACTCTGGAATCAGACAGATAAAGGTAATGTACAACGCACCCGCTAGGGTTAAACGCGTCATCACTTTATCAATATATTTGGCTGTCTGCTCACCTGGGCGGATTCCGGGTACGAATGCACCAGACTTCTTCAAATTATCTGCTGTTTCACGCGGGTTAAATACTAACGCCGTGTAGAAGAAACAGAAGAAAATAATCGCTGCTGCATAAAGCATTACATACAAAGGCTGACCTGGGCTAAGAGCCAAAGACACATCAGTTAACCAACCGAATGTGCTGCTCTCACCGTTCTGGCCGAACCATTGAGCCAATGTTCCTGGGAACAAGATAATACTAGATGCAAAAATCGCTGGGATCACGCCCGCCATGTTAATTTTCAATGGCAGGTGTGTACTTTGCGCTGCAAAAACCTTACGACCTTGTTGACGCTTCGCGTAGTTAACAACGATACGACGTTGACCACGCTCCATGAAAACAACGAAATAGATAACTGCGAACGCAACTACCGCGATAAGTAGCAGAAGAAGCACATGCAATTCACCTTGACGCGCTTGCTCGATTGTTTGACCGATTGCTTTAGGCAATCCAGCAACAATACCTGCAAAAATAAGTAACGAAATACCGTTACCAATTCCTCGCTCTGTGATTTGTTCACCTAACCACATTAAGAACATGGTACCAGTTACTAAACTCACGGTTGCAATCAGCGTAAACATGGTTTGGTTGATAACAACCAGATTGTCGACCATGTTTGGTAAGCCAGTTGCAATACCAATTGCTTGGAATGTTGCAAGTACAAGCGTGCCGTAGCGTGTATATTGGCTGATCTTACGACGGCCTGCTTCACCCTCTTTTTTGAGCTCCGCTAACGCTGGATGAACTACAGTCAACAATTGGACAACAATAGATGCCGAAATATACGGCATGATGCCCAATGCGAATATAGATGCACGCGAAAGAGCACCACCAGAGAACATGTTAAACATTTCAATGATGGTACCTTTTTGCTGTTCGAACAAATCGGCAAGTACAGCAGCGTCAATACCAGGAATCGGCACAAAAGAGCCTGCTCGGAAAACTAAAAGTGCACCTAATACGAATAATAAGCGCGACTTCAATTCACTCAAGCCGCTTTGAGCACTACGAAAATCTTGTCCTGGTTTCTTAGCCATCTGTACCTCAATCCTCGAGATTATTCCTCGATTTTACCGCCTGCAGCTTCGATTGCAGCTTTAGCGCCTTTAGTTACGCGTAGACCTTTAACAGTCACTGCTTTGCTGATTTCACCTGAAAGAACAACTTTAACAAATTCGATGTTCTTAGTGACAACGTTAGCAGCTTTAAGGCTGTTTAGATCAACAACATCACCTGTTACTTTCGCTAGCTCAGCTAGACGAACTTCAGCAGACACTAGGCTCTTACGAGAAGTGAAACCGAATTTAGGTAGACGTTGTTTCAAAGGCATTTGACCACCTTCGAAACCTGGACGGACTTTACCGCCAGAACGCGACTTTTGACCTTTGTGGCCACGGCCACCAGTTTTACCAAGGCCTGAACCGATACCGCGACCTACACGCTTCTTAGAAGGTTTAGAACCCGCAGCCGGTGATAGAGTATTCAAACGCATTCTGATTACTCCTCAACTTTAACCATGTAGTAAACTTTGTTGATCATTCCGCGAATACACGGAGTATCTTCAAGTTCAACTGTGTGGTTGATTTTACGAAGGCCCAGACCGCGCAAAGTAGCTTTGTGCTTCGGTAGGCGACCAATTGAGCTTTTAGTTTGAGTTACTTTAATAGTTGCCATGGTGTTCTTACTCCGAAATAGATTCAACAGTTAGACCACGTTTAGCAGCAACCATTTCTGGTGACTTAACGCTACCTAGTGCATCGATCGTTGCACGAACGATGTTGATAGGGTTCGTAGAACCGTATGCTTTAGATAGTACGTTGTGTACACCAGCAACTTCTAGTACTGCACGCATCGCACCACCTGCGATAACACCAGTACCTTCTGCAGCAGGCTGCATGTAAACTTTAGAGCCCGAATGGCGACCTTTCACTGGGTGGTGAAGAGTGCCTTCGTTAAGCGCGATAGTAGTCATGTTACGACGCGCTTTTTCCATTGCTTTTTGAATCGCAGCAGGTACTTCACGGGCTTTACCGTAACCGAAACCTACACGACCGTTACCGTCACCAACTACAGTTAGTGCAGTAAAGCTCATGATTCGACCACCTTTAACCGTTTTAGAAACACGGTTAACAGCGATTAGCTTTTCTTGCAAATCATTAGCTTGTTGTTGTTCTTTAGCCATCTTCCAACCCTACCTTAGAATTTCAGACCAGCTTCGCGAGCAGATTCTGCTAGCGCCGCTACTCGACCGTGGTATTGGAAACCAGAACGATCAAATGCAACAGCAGTAACGCCTTTTTCAAGCGCGCGCTCAGCAATAGCTTTACCTACCGCTTTAGCTGCATCGATGTTACCAGTGTATTTCACTTGCTCACGGATCGCTTTTTCTACAGTAGAAGCTTGAGCGATAACCTCAGAGCCGTTTGATGCGATAACCTGAGCGTACACGTGACGCGGAGTACGGTGTACTACTAGGCGAGTTGCACCCAGTTCAGCAATCTTACGACGTGCGCGTGTAGCACGACGGATGCGAGATGCTTTCTTATCCATAGTGTTACCTTACTTCTTCTTAGCTTCTTTAGTACGCACATTTTCATCTGCGTAACGAACGCCTTTGCCTTTATAAGGCTCTGGCTCACGATAAGAACGAATGTCAGCAGCAACTTGACCAACTAGTTGTTTGTCACAACCAGTTAAAACGATCTCAGTTTGGCTTGGACATTCAGCTTTGATACCCGCTGGCAACTCGTGCTCAACTGGGTGAGAGAAGCCTAGAGTTAAAGCTACAGAGTTGCCTTTGATAGCAGCACGGTAACCAACACCCTTAAGAACTAGCTTCTTAGTAAAGCCTTCAGTAACACCCACAACCATGTTGTTCACTAGTGCACGAGCAGTACCTGCTTGTGACCATGCGTTAACAACACCTTCGCGTGGACCGAAAGTCAGGTTATTTTCTTCCTGAGCAATAACTACTGCGTTGTTAAGAACGCTAGATAGTTCGCCTTTCGCACCTTTTACAGTGACTTCTTGGCCATTCAGTTTCACCTCTACGCCAGCTGGAATAGCGACAGGTGCTTTAGCAACACGAGACATATTCTACTCCTTACGCTACGTAGCAAAGAATTTCACCACCAAGGCCTGCTTTACGTGCAGCACGGTCAGACATAAGACCTTTGGAAGTTGAAACGATGGCAACACCAAGACCGCCCATCACAGATGGAAGCTCGTCTTTTTTCTTATAGACGCGCAGACCTGGACGAGAAACACGCTTTAGTTGCTCGATTACTGGTTTTGCTTGGAAGTACTTAAGAGTAACTTCTAGCTCAGGTTTTACTTCGCCTTCAACAGCGAAATCAGTGATGTAACCTTCAGCTTTTAATAGTGCAGCAATTGCAACTTTAAGCTTTGAAGAAGGCATCTTAACAGCAACTTTATCTGCTGCCTGACCGTTACGAATGCGGGTCAGCATATCCGAAATCGGATCTTGCATGCTCATATGTATTACTCCAAATGATTAAGTGGCAATTACCAGCTAGCCTTACGAAGTCCAGGAATCTCGCCTTTCATGCAAGCTTCACGAACTTTGATACGGCTTAGACCGAATTTACGTAGGTAACCGTGTGGACGACCAGTTTGGTTGCAACGGTTGCGCTGACGTGACGCACTTGAATCACGAGGAAGAGTTTGCAGTTTAAGAACTGCGTTCCAACGGTCTTCTTCAGATGCATTAACATCGCTGATAGTAGCTTTTAGCGCAGCACGCTTCTCAGCGAACTTAGCTACAAGCTTCGCACGCTTAGCTTCACGTGCTTTCATTGAATTTTTAGCCATAACAGTAACCCTTCACCTTACTTACGGAATGGGAAGTTAAAGGCAGCCAGCAGAGCACGGCCTTCCTCATCAGTACCAGCAGACGTCGTAATAGTGATGTCTAGACCGCGTACTCGATCAACTTTATCAAAGTCGATTTCCGGGAAGATGATTTGCTCGCGAACGCCCATGCTGTAGTTACCGCGACCGTCAAAAGACTTAGCGCTAACACCACGGAAGTCACGTACACGTGGAAGTGCAATAGAGATTAAACGCTCTAAGAAATCCCACATACGTTCGCCACGTAAGGTTACTTTACAACCAATTGGGTAGCCTTCACGAATTTTGAAACCTGCTACAGATTTACGCGCTTTAGTAACAAGTGGCTTTTGACCAGAGATCGTTGCCATGTCCGCTGCTGCGTTTTCTAGAAGTTTCTTATCGTTAATTGCTTCACCAACGCCCATGTTTAGGGTGATTTTCTCAATCCTAGGGACTTGCATGACGCTTGTGTAGCTGAATTGTTTGGTCAATTCAGCGACTACAGACGACTTGTAGTAATCATGCAGTTTCGCCATAGTAGAACTCCAAATTACTTAATTGTTTCGCCGTTAGACTTGAAGAAACGCACTTTTTTGCCTTCTTCAAAACGGAAACCGATACGGTCCGCTTTACCAGTTGCTGCGTTGAAAATTGCAACGTTAGAAACATCGATTGCTGCTTCTTGCTCAACGATACCGCCTTGGATACCTAGAGCTGGAACAGGTTTCTGGTGTTTCTTAACTAAGTTGATACCTTCAACGATAACTTTACCAGTTGCGAGAACCTTGTTTACTTTACCTTTCTTGCCTTTATCTTTACCGGCAAGAACGATCACTTCGTCATTACGACGGATTTTAGCTGCCATCTTTACGTGCTCCTTACAGAACTTCTGGAGCCAGTGAGACAATCTTCATGAATTTCGCATTACGAAGTTCACGAGTCACTGGACCAAAGATACGTGTACCGACTGGTTGCTCTGTCGTGTTGTTCAACAGTACGCAAGCATTTCGGTCGAAGCGAATGACAGAACCGTCCGGACGACGTACGCCTTTACGGGTGCGAACTACCACCGCCTTCAGTACATCACCTTTTTTAACTTTACCGCGTGGAATTGCTTCCTTAACAGTAACTTTAATGATGTCACCGATGTGTGCATAACGACGGTGAGAGCCACCCAGAACCTTAATACACATTACGCTGCGAGCGCCTGAGTTATCAGCTGCGTCCAGCATACTTTGCATTTGGATCATGTTAGTGCTCCGCTAAATATTAAAACTAGACCCATCTCGGGTCGGGCTGCCTCTTTAAAAGGGACGCGAATTGTACCACCCTTTTTCGAGATTGGGTAGTCAAAAAATAAACGGCCCCAAAAAAGTCTTGGAGCCGCTTCTTTACCGTAGAGAAACCGAGATTAAATCTTCGCTTTTTCTACTACGCGTACCAAAGTCCAAGATTTTTTCTTAGACAGTGGACGGCATTCACTGATCTCAACAGTGTCGCCAATGCCACACTCGTTGTTTTCATCGTGGGCATGTAGCTTAGTCGTTTTACGTACAAACTTCCCGTAGATAGGGTGTTTTACGAAACGCTCGATAGCAACAACAATAGACTTGTCCATTTTATCGCTAACTACACGGCCTAATTGAGTACGAATTTTGTCACTCATTATGCGCCTGCCTTCTCAGTCAAAACAGTTTTCACACGTGCGATATCGCGGCGTACAGCTTTCAGAGTATGAGTTTGCTGTAGTTGACCAGTTGCAGCTTGCATACGCAAGTTGAACTGTTCACGTAGCAAATTCAATAGTTCTGCATTAAGCTCTTCAACGCTCTTATCGCGTAGATCTTGTGCTTTCATCACATCACCTGCTTAGTTACAAAAGTAGTTTTGAATGGCAGTTTACGAGCCGCTAGGCGGAACGCTTCACGTGCCAACTCTTCAGGTACACCGTCCATTTCGTACATAACCTTACCAGGTTGGATTTGGGCTACCCAGTACTCAACGTTACCTTTACCCTTACCTTGACGAACTTCTAGTGGTTTTTCTGTGATAGGTTTGTCTGGGAATACACGAATCCAGATTTTACCTTGACGCTTAACGTGACGTGTCATTGCACGACGTGCCGCTTCGATCTGGCGAGCAGTAAGACGGCCACGGCCAACAGCTTTTAAGCCGTATGTACCGAAACTTACGTCTGTACCTTTTGCTAGACCACGGTTGCGACCAGTATGAACCTTACGGAACTTAGTACGTTTAGGTTGTAGCATCTGTCGACTCCTTACTTACGGCCTTTGCGCTGCTTCTTAGGCTTGTCGCCTTTAGGCTCTACAGCGTTAGCTGCTGGCATACCGCCTAGGATCTCACCTTTGAAGATCCAAGTTTTAATGCCGATTACACCGTATTGAGTGTGAGCCGAAGAAGTTGCGTAATCAATGTCAGCACGTAGAGTGTGTAGAGGCACACGGCCTTCACGGTACCACTCAGAACGTGCAATTTCAGCGCCGCCTAGACGACCGCTTACTTCCACTTTGATGCCTTTAGCACCTAGACGCATTGCGTTTTGTACCGCGCGCTTCATAGCACGACGGAACATAACACGACGCTCTAGCTGAGACGCGATGCTGTCACCCACAAGTTGTGCGTCCAGCTCAGGCTTACGTACTTCAGCGATGTTGATTTGCGCTGGTACACCTGCAATTTTCGCAACAGCTGTGCGTAGTTTTTCTACATCTTCACCTTTCTTACCGATAACAACGCCTGGACGAGCAGTGTGAATAGTCACACGGATGCTCTTAGCAGGACGCTCGATAACGATGCGTGATAAAGATGCTTTTTGTAGTTCCTTAGTAAGGAACTGACGTACCTTGAAGTCGCCGTCTAGGTTGTCAGCGAAATCTTTGGTGTTAGCAAACCATGTAGCATTCCAAGGCTTAACGATGCCTAGACGAATACCATTTGGATGTACTTTTTGACCCATTGCTTACTCTCCTAGTCTCTTAGCGATCTGCTACAACAACAGTGATGTGGCTTGAACGCTTCAAGATACGATCCGCACGACCTTTTGCACGAGGCATAATACGCTTCATGGTTGGGCCTTCATCTACGAAGATTTTAGCGACATTCAGATCGTCAATATCAGCACCTTCGTTGTGCTCCGCGTTCGCGATTGCTGACTCAAGAACTTTCTTAACTAGTTCAGCAGCTTTTTTGTTGCTGAAAGTTAGGATTTCTAGAGCTTGGTCAACAGATTTTCCACGAATTTGATCCGCAACTAAGCGAGCTTTCTGAGGCGAAATGCGAGCAAAGTTATGTTTAGCAATAGCTTCCATTTATTTACTCCTTAGCGCTTCTTAGCTTTCTTATCCGCAGCGTGGCCACGGTAAGTGCGTGTTGGTGCGAATTCACCCAGTTTGTGACCAATCATTTCATCGGTAACGAAAACTGGAACGTGCTGACGACCATTATGGACAGCGATGGTCAAACCAATCATTGATGGAATGATCATTGAACGACGGGACCAAGTCTTAATAGGCTTTTTGTCTCCGCTTTCCACCGCTTTCTCTACCTTCTTCAGCAAGTGTAGGTCAATAAATGGACCTTTCTTGAGAGAACGTGGCATGGCTTATCCTCTTATATAGATTACTTATTACGACGACGTACGATGTACTTGTCAGTGCGTTTGTTCTTACGGGTTTTGAAGCCTTTAGTTGGCATACCCCAAGGAGATACTGGGTGACGACCACCAGAAGTACGGCCTTCACCACCACCGTGTGGGTGGTCTACTGGGTTCATTACCACACCGCGAACGGTTGGACGAACACCGCGCCAGCGGTTAGCACCAGCTTTACCTAGTTCACGTAGCATGTGCTCTGAGTTACCTACTTCACCGATTGTTGCACGGCCTTCAGCAAGAACTTTGCGCATTTCGCCAGAACGTAGACGGATAGTTACGTAAGAACCATCACGAGCTACAAGCTGTGCGTATGCACCTGCAGAACGAGCTAGCTGAGCACCTTTACCAGGTTTTAGCTCAACGTTGTGAATAGTTGAACCTACAGGGATGTTACGCATTGGCAAAGCGTTACCCGCTTTGATAGGCGCATCAACACCAGACTGGATTGAATCACCAGCTTGGATACCTTTAGGTGCGATGATGTAACGACGCTCACCGTCTGCGTAAAGCACAAGTGCAATATTCGCGCTACGGTTTGGATCGTATTCAATACGCTCAACTTTCGCTGGGATGCCGTCTTTAGTACGTTTGAAGTCAATTACACGGTAGTGTTGCTTATGACCACCACCGATGTGACGTACTGTGATACGACCGTTGTTGTTACGACCGCCGTTCTTAGCGTTCTTCTCTAGAAGAGGCGCGTAAGGCTTACCTTTGTATAGGTCAGCGTTAACAACTTTAACAACGTGACGACGACCAGCCGAAGTCGGCTTACATTTAACAATAGCCATTTTTCAACTACTCCTGTTATTCCGCGCCGCCAACGAAGTCAAGGTCTTGACCTTCTTTCAAAGTAACGTACGCTTTCTTAACGTCTGAACGACGACCTTGGCGTAGACCTTGACGTTTGGTCTTACCCTTATTGATAAGGGTGTTTACAGACTTAACTTCAACTTCAAATAGCTTTTCTACAGCTGCTTTGATCTCTTTCTTAGTTGCATCTTTAGCTACTTTAAACACGATAGTGTTTGCTTTTTCAGCAGCCATAGTTGCTTTTTCAGAGATGTGCGGAGCACGTAGAACTTTTAGGATACGCTCTTCAGTGATCATGCTAGCATCTCCTCAACTTGCTTAACTGCATCAGCAGTCATTAGAACCTTGTCAAATGCGATTAGGCTTACTGGGTCGATACCAGCAACATCACGCACGTCAACTTTGTATAGGTTGCGAGCAGCTAAGAATAGATTCTCGTCTACTTCACCAGTCACGATAAGAACATCGCTTAGCTCAAGATCTTTAAGCTTAGAAACAAGTTCTTTTGTTTTTGGTGCTTCTACTGAGAAGTTATCAACAACGATTAGACGCTCTTGACGAACTAGCTCAGAGAAAATGCTTTTCATAGCACCGCGGTACATTTTTTTGTTTACTTTTTGGCTGTGATCTTGTGGTTTCGCAGCAAAAGTAACACCACCTGTACGCCAGATTGGGCTACGAATTGTACCAGCACGCGCACGGCCAGTACCTTTTTGACGCCATGGCTTAGCGCCACCGCCAGAAACTTCTGAACGTGTTTTTTGAGCACGAGTACCTTGACGAGCACCTGCTGCGTACGCAACAACTACTTGGTGAACAAGAGCTTCGTTGAACTCACGTCCGAAAGTAGTTTCGGAAACAGTTAGTGCATCAGCACCTTTAACCATCAATTCCATTACTTACTCCTAGACGTTATGCTTTCACAGCTGGTTTAACGATGACGTTACCGCCAGTTGAGCCAGGTACTGCACCTTTGATAAGAAGCAGATTGCGTTCAGCGTCAACACGTACGATCTCTAGGTTTTGAGTCGTTACACGCTCAGCACCCATGTGACCAGCCATTTTCTTGCCTTTGAACACGCGACCTGGAGTTTGACATTGGCCAATTGAACCCGGTGCACGGTGAGACAAAGAGTTACCGTGAGTCATATCTTGGGTACGGAAGTTCCAACGCTTAACAGCGCCTTGGAAACCTTTACCTTTAGATGTACCAGTAACGTCTACTTTTTTAGTTTCGTTGAATAGTTCAACAGTTAGTTCAGCACCAACTTCAAACTCTTCGCCGTTTTCTAAACGGAATTCCCAAAGACCGCGGCCTGCTTCAACACCTGCTTTCGCAAAGTGACCAGCTTCTGGCTTAGTTACACGGTTAGCTTTCTTAGCACCAGCAGTTACCTGGATTGCTGCGTAGCCGTCATTTTCAAGAGTTTTAACTTGAGAAACACGGTTCGCTTCAACCTCAACAACTGTTACTGGGATAGAAACGCCTTCTTCGGTAAATACGCGGGTCATACCCACTTTACGTCCGACTAGACCAATCATATTCTAATCTCCCCTTAACCTAGGCTAATTTGTACATCAACGCCCGCAGCAAGGTCTAGACGCATCAGTGCATCAACAGTTTTATCTGTTGGTTCAACGATGTCGATTAGACGTTTGTGAGTACGGATTTCGTACTGATCACGAGCATCTTTGTTAACGTGTGGAGAGATAAGAACTGTGAAACGCTCTTTACGAGTAGGTAGTGGGATTGGACCACGAACCTGTGCGCCAGTGCGCTTAGCTGTTTCAACGATTTCCGCAGTTGAAGCATCGATTAGTTTGTAATCGAAAGCTTTAAGGCGGATACGAATACGTTGGTTCTGCATGAGACAGAGCTCCAAATTAATAAATTACACAAACAATATCGCCACTCAAACACGCCTGAGGCGAGAGAATGCCGATTGATTTATGTGAAACCGTAGCATCCAAGATTAGGACGCATTGTCAGCTAATAGGTGATTAACCTGTTCTATCAATAAAGATAGAGAGCTAAATTTTTATTAACTGCGAACATAAGCTGAGTTTACATTACCCGATAAACACTAGGTTTTACGGCTCCTCGCTGCTCATTGGTTCACAACTGGCTTAACCAGTGCGCTGCATTATACAGATCACGGTTTCACATGCAAGCACTGGGCGAAAAATAAACGAATTATATTTGTCGCTGATTTTTACACGGCAAATAAAAAGCCATTCAGCAATACTGAATGGCTTAAAAGCTTTTTACTAAGGCTTTTATTATTTCGCGATACGCTGGCGAACCGCTTCAAATAAGCACACACCTGATGCCACTGAAACGTTCAAGCTTGAAACACTGCCTGCCATTGGAATCTTGATTAAGTCATCGCAAGTCTCGCGGGTTAAACGGCGCATACCATCCCCCTCTGCGCCCATAACGATAGCCAGCGGCCCGGTCAACTTTGCTTGATAAATATCATGGGTCGCTTCACCCGCAGTACCAACAAACCAGATATTCTTCTCTTGTAGCGCGCGCATGGTACGCGCCAGGTTTGTCACACGAACCAGAGGCACGGTTTCTGCGGCGCCACACGCCACTTTACTGACCGTTGCGGTCATCGGTGCGGACTTATCTTTTGGCACGATCACCGCCGCGACACCTGCAGCATCGGCGTTACGTAAGCATGCACCTAAGTTATGTGGGTCAGTGACACCATCGAGAATTAACAACAAAGGCGACTCATGCTTAGCCAAAATAGCGTCTAGATCATGTTCATTTAACGGCTTGGCAGGTTTCACTCGCGCAATCACACCTTGATGGTTGGCGCCGCGCGCTTTGTCATCCAACGCTTTACGTCCCATCTGTTGAATCGAAACGCCCAGCGCCTGCAATTCATTTAAAATCGGCATTAAGCGATCATCTTGGCGCCCTTTTAGCACCATCGCTTCGATAAAGCGTTCTGGTTCTCGTTCTAATACGGCTTTCACTGCGTGAATGCCGTAGATAAATTCATTACTCATTCATTCAACTCGTCTTGTTACTGCGCGTTCTTACTGGGCTTGGCTTTTTTTGGTTTACTGCCCGGCTTCTTTTTGCGCGCTTTGGTGACTTTCGGCTTTTTGTTGTCTTCGTTTTGAGGCCTTACGGTTGGCTCAATATCGGGAGACGATTTAGCGCCATTTTTACTTGAAGCGCGCTTTTTCGCCTTCGCTTTTTGCTGTGCTTCCACCGCGCGTTTTTTGGCAGTCTTACCTTGGCCGCGTAGCTTACGACTTGTGCCAACTAATTCAAAGTCTATTTGGCGATCGTCTAAGTTAACCGCCAAGACTTTCACTTTGACCGCATCGCCCAAGCGATAAATCAAACCAAAGCTTTCGCCGATAAGTCTTTGACCAATCGGATCAAACTGATAATAATCGTTCTGCAAGTTGGATATATGCACTAAACCATCAATGTGCAGATCTGTTAAGCGCACAAAGAAGCCAAAGCCAGTAACATTGGCAATCACACCATCAAGCTCTTCACCGACGTGATCTTGCATGTATTCGCACTTGAGCCAATCTGCCACTTCACGAGTCGCATCATCAGCTCGGCGTTCAGTCATCGAGCACTGCTCGCCAAACACATCCATGTCATCGAATGAATAGTGATAACCACCTGTTGGCGTCCAACGATCTTGATTACGGCCTTCATGTTTAGCAATCAAGTATTTAATCGCACGATGGAGCAGCAAGTCAGGATAACGACGAATTGGCGAGGTAAAGTGCGCGTAGCGTTTTAGTGCCAACCCAAAGTGTCCTGCATTGTCGGCACTGTAGATAGCTTGCTTCATTGAGCGCAATAGCATGGTTTGAATCAGTTCTTTATCTTGGCGCTCACCAATTTGACGAACCAAGGTCGCGTAATCCGTCGGCGATGGCTCTAACCCACCGCCTAAGTTCAAGCCAAGTTCACCAAGGAAATCGCGAAAACCTTGCAGCTTCAGTTCCCCTGGCGTTTCATGGATTCGGTATAGCGCCGGCTCTTTGGCTTTTTCAACAAATGATGCTGAGGCGATATTGGCCAAAATCATACATTCTTCGATGATCTTATGGGCATCATTACGAATCACAGGTTCAATACGGTCGATCTTACGTTCGGCATTGAAAATGAATTTGGTTTCAACCGTTTCAAACTCAATCGCGCCGCGTTGGTCGCGTGCATGCTTGAGTACCTTGTACATCTTGTGCAGCTCTTCAAGATGACCAATTAACGGCTGATAACGTTCGCGTAGCTCTTGATCACCATCAAGAATGCTACCGACTTTGTTATAAGTCAGGCGTGCATGGGAATTCATCACTGCTTCGTAGTGTTTGTAACCGGAAAGCTTACCGGTTTCAGATATGGTCATTTCACACACCATACACAAACGGTCAACTTGAGGGTTAAGCGAACACAAACCGTTAGACAGAACTTCTGGCAGCATAGGCACGACTTGCGATGGGAAATATACCGAGTTACCTCGGTTAATCGCTTCTTTATCGAGAGCGGTATCGGGTCTTACATAGTAACTGACATCTGCAATCGCAACCCATAGGCGCCAGCCGCCGCCTTTTTTGGCTTCACAGTAAACAGCATCATCAAAATCTCGTGCATCTTCGCCATCAATCGTCACCAGCGGCAAAGTTCGTAAATCGACGCGACCGACTTTCGCCTCTTCAGGCACTTCTTCCCCAAGTCCCTGAATCTGCTTCTCGACCGCTTCTGGCCATTCGTGAGGAATTTGATGGGTACGAATCGCGATTTGTGTCTCCATACCCGGCGCCATACTTTCGCCAAGCACTTCGACAACTTTACCCATCATGCCGCGCGAGCGTGCGCCGCGGTCAGTAATTTCAATCACCACCACATTGCCCATACGAGCACCAGCACGCGCATCGTTAGGGATCAGAATGTCTTGGGAAATACGGGAATCGTCGGCTACGACATACGCGTAACCTTGTTCGAGGAAAAAGCGTCCAACGATTTGCGATTTACGCTCTTCCAATACGCGGACTAGACGACCTTCTTTACGACCACGTTTGCTGTTGTCAGTCGGCTGCACCAAAACGTAATCGCCATGAATAAGCGTACGCATTTGATGATGAGGCAACATAATGTCGTCATCTTTAC
Source organism: Vibrio xiamenensis (assembly GCF_900100015.1). Classification (GTDB taxonomy): domain Bacteria; phylum Pseudomonadota; class Gammaproteobacteria; order Enterobacterales; family Vibrionaceae; genus Vibrio; species Vibrio xiamenensis. Next base: position 38,256 of record NZ_FNDD01000032.1, read on the forward strand.
CAAGACTGCCGTCCGGGCGCACCCAGCCGTGACCATCTTTATGCCCAATCACATAGCCTTTAATCATTTCAAGCTTTTCTGGCAAGGCGTAGCATTGGCGACGAGTAAAGACTAACTGACCGTCGCGCTCCATGGCGCGTAAACGGCGGCGAAGTCCTTCGTATTGTTCCTCACCTTTGAGCTGTAGCGCTTCAAAAAGATCGTTACGATTCATCGGCACACCCGCTTTACCAAGGAAATCTAAAATAAACTCTCGGCTCGGGACTGGGTTTTCATAGTTCTGGGATTCACGCTCCGCAAACGGATCGCTGGGAATGTTGTCTGACATAAATACGCCTGTTAACAGGGGAAGATTTAAACTTAGTATATCTGACTCACAGCCTAAGCTACAGAATTGCTTTATAAAAGCGCCGTTAACTTGGTGAAAGATTAGACACGAGACAGCGGAAACAATAAAGCCCACCGAACGGAGTGGGCTTTAACAGCAAGCTTGAGATTGAGGAATTACCAAGCGGTATCAACACGCTTGGCGCGCGCAATAATATTTTGTGGCATGCGCTGTTCTAGCCCCTGACGCAGGCGAGAAATGCGCTTGTGCTGACGCTTATCCGCCGTGACTGAGTTGTACAGCCAGCGATAAGCATCTTCATAATCCAGTGGGCTACCGTAATCACGCAATAGCAATTCAGCCAGATGAATACGCGCGTTTAGATTGCCCATCGCCGCCGCTTCACGCAAGTAAGGAATCGCACGTTCTTTATCTTGTTGAACCAAAGTTCCGTGTGAGTAATAACGCCCGAGTTGCTCAAGTGCAACGGGCAAACCTTGGTGCGCGGCGTTTTCCATGTAATACAAACCAAGTTCAACATCTTGGTCGACACACACGCCCCACGCTAACATATCACCGTAGAGAAATTCATAAGACGGCAAGTTAATCCGCGTTGCACGAGCAACGATATCTTCTACCAACTGGCAGTGATCCGCTTTGACTCTTTCTAAATGCTTATTTTCTTCAATCAGTTTTATCAGCTCAGCTTCTGTATAGATAGGCACTGGCTCTCCAACATCGGCCACATTGGCATGACAGAGAGCAGAGGTCAGTGCAAACAATAACGAAGCAGCCACCGTTCGTAGCTTCATATTGTTACTCTTTCAAATCTGGCGCCTTTCCTTAAAGTGGCAGGCTCGATAAAGTTATCGGCAATCGATGCCAACTCTTTAGCCGCTTTTTGCCATATCACTGGCAAAGGCTTGCCGTCACTTGTTCAACATAGCAGCAAATTGAGCATAAAAAAACCGGCCTACTGGCCGGTCTTTGATATTCAATAAAACCTGAATCAGGAATTAAGATTCAAATGGGTGAACCTTAATGATGGTTTCGTTACGGTCTGGGCCAGTAGAGATAATATCAATTGGCACGCCGGTTAGCTCTTCAATACGTTTGATGTAATCAAGCGCAGCTTGAGGAAGATCTTCCAGTGATTTAGCACCGAAAGTATTTTCACTCCAACCAGGCATGGTTTCGTAGATTGGGGTTACGGTTTCAAACGCATCTGCAGCCATTGGTGAGACTTTCAGAATGCTGCCATCTGCGGTTTTGTAACCAGTACAGATTTTTAGCTCTTCAATACCATCAAGCACATCAAGCTTAGTTAAGCAGAAACCAGTGACTGAGTTAATTTGAATCGCACGGCGCATAGCCACAGCATCAAACCAACCAGTACGGCGTAAACGACCCGTTGTCGCACCAAATTCATGACCTTTAGTACCCAAATGCTTACCGACTGGATCTTGTTTTTCTAGACCGTCGTATAGCTCAGTTGGGAATGGGCCTGAACCCACGCGAGTACAGTACGCTTTAGCAATACCAAGGATATAACCGATATGACGCGGACCAAAACCAGAACCTGCAGCAACACCACCAGCGGTTGTGTTAGAAGAGGTCACGTATGGGTAAGTACCGTGGTCGATATCTAGCATGGTACCTTGCGCGCCTTCAAACATGATTTTGTCGCCGCGTTTACGTGCTGCATCAAGTTCGTCAGTGACGTCGATGACCATTGAAGTCAGCAAATCAGCATAGCCCATTGCTTGCTCAAGCACTGATTCATAGCTAACTTCTTCTGCTTTGTAGAAGTTAACCAATTGGAAGTTATGGAATTCCATGACTTCTTTCAATTTTTCTGCAAACGCTTCTTTATCAAAAAGATCGCCAACACGAAGACCGCGACGAGCGACTTTATCTTCGTATGCAGGACCGATACCACGGCCAGTGGTACCAATCGCCTTTTTACCACGAGCGGCTTCGCGCGCTTGGTCTAAAGCAATGTGGTACGGCAAAATTAGAGGACAAGCTTCAGAAATGAAAAGACGTTCACGCACCGGAATGCCACGCTCTTCAAGAGGTTTCATTTCATTGATTAGGGCTTCTGGTGAAAGAACTACACCGTTACCGATAACACATTTAACGTTATCGCGAAGAATACCTGATGGAATTAAGTGAAGAACGGTTTTTTCACCGTCAATGACTAGAGTGTGTCCTGCGTTGTGTCCGCCTTGGTAGCGAACCACGTATTTTGCATCTTCCGTTAAAAGGTCAACAATTTTACCTTTACCTTCGTCACCCCACTGGGTGCCTAGAACGACTACGTTATTACCCATCTTTCCAAGTCTGATTGCTAGTTAAAAATGGATTCTAGCACCGATAAGCAATCGATGCAGTCATTTTTTAAGCATAAAAACGCAATCGAATGGTAACAATCTGTTTGGACAATATCTCGTGCTGTTCTAGGCCAATATTATTCGTCAGCGTAGATTTTTATACTTAATTCACCAGAGGTATCAATAGATGCTCGATACATTCCACTGCTGTTCATCGCAAAGTGAATTTGACCACTGCCATCCACGGCAATCAGTCCACCTTCGCCGCCCATATCCTTCAATTCGCCATTAATCACCGTATCACAAGCAGTTACGAGATCTTGCTTGAGATAACGCATTCGCGCCGCGATATCACCGGCCACGGTTTGACGAATAAAATACTCGCCCATTCCCGTGGTTGAGACCGCGACGTTACCGTTTTCAGCATAAGTACCGGAGCCGATCACAGCGGAATCCCCGACTCGACCATACTTTTTATTGGTGATGCCGCCAGTGCTAGTCGCAGCGGCCAAATTACCATGTTGATCGAGAGCCACCGCGCCAACGGTGCCGAATTTACGGTCGTCAGGGAATTTAGATTCCGAAAGCGCAAATGCGCCTTTTTCTTTCATGGTCTGCAATTGTTCATAGCGGCGGTCGGTATAGAAATAGTCTTGCTCGGTATAGTCGTAGCCGTTTTCAAACGCGAACTCTTCTGCGCCTTCGCCAATCAGAAACACATGATCGCTTTTACGCATCACATCGCGAGCCAAACAGACCGGATTTTTGATATGACGTACACCTGCAATCGCTCCGGCATCTTTCTCTTTGCCGTGCATCACTGATGCATCCATTTCAACGATTTCCTTGTGAGTAAAGACCGAACCTTTACCGGCATTAAATAGCGGAGAATCTTCCAACACTTCTACTGCAGCGACGGTGGCATCCAGCGCATCTCCGCCCTGTTGCAATATACGATGTCCAGCTTGTACCGATGCTTCCAACGCAGCCAAAATGGCGCTTTTCAACTCAGCAGTCATCTGCTCGCGAACTATGGTTCCGGCGCCGCCGTGAATCGCAATAGAAAATGGTTTGCTCATCGATTTCCCTCCATGTGTGAACTTATCGAGAATGCGGTCATCGCTTTTCGCTTGTCAAGTGACTTGTTAGCCTACCCATCACTAACCGCCTGTCATACGTTTCCGTCTGGTACAAAAAAACGCAACCTGCCGAAGCCGATTGCGCTTTTTACTAGGGTGAATTCACCCTCAATTAAGCGAGATTACTGGCAACCGCCACCACCGCAACAACCACCTTCGTGGTCGTGATCATGGCCGTGGCCGCCACAGCAACCGTCACCATGGTCATGATCATGGCCATGTGCTTGGTGAACGTGACCGTGCTCGATCTCTTCTTTTGTTGCTTCACGTACCGCGACGACTTCAACATCAAACGTCAAAGTTTGACCAGCAAGCATATGGTTACCATCAACCACAACTTCTTCGCCGTCAACTTCAGTGATTTCTACTGGGATTGGGCCTTGGTCAGTATCGGCAAGGAAACGCATACCTACTTCAAGCGTATCAACACCTTGGAACACGTTAGCAGGAACGCGTTGTACTAGGTCATCGCTGTGCTCACCGTATGCTTCTTCAGGGCCAACAGTCACAGAGAATTTGTCACCTGCTTTTTGACCTTCAAGGGCTTTCTCAAGACCAGGGATCAGATTGTTGTTACCGTGTAGGTAATCGAGTGGCGCGTCTACTGTTGATTGGTCAACAACCACACCGTCTTCCATCTTCACTTGGTAGGCAAGACTTACGACTACGTTATTTTCAATTTTCATATTTGCTCCGAGGCATCTGGCTTGAGAGTAATACTCAAGATCAATGTATTTAGCTGCGTATTATGAAGAAGCGTCAGCGAAACTCAATCAGTCTGGCTTAAAAATTCCGATCATTTGTTGCTCAGCGTGATGAGTTTTTTCAACAGACTGGGGTTTACGCTGTTCGCTATAATCGCAGTCGACGCATTCGACCAACTCGATATTATTTTCGATCCACCAGCGCAGCGTATCGTGCTGCTGACATTTGGGACAACTGGCTCCAGCAATGAATCTCTTCTTGGTCACTTTGGGTTCCTACATCCTAATTCCAGTAATGCTTTGATTGTTGGTCGCTTTCCATTTCTCGACCAAAAATCTCTTCCAGCTCTTTACGTGCTTCTTTGGCGCGCAGAGCCAGCTTTTTATCCTCATTATGCTGAGGAATGAGTTCTTTAAGCATAGCATTATCAAGCTTGCGAAAATGTGCTTCGGCGCGCTTCGCTTGATATGGGTGCATACCAAGTTCCACCAAAGCTTGACGGCCGAGATCCAAAGCACCGAGGTAAGTTTCACGCGAATAATGGCTCACTCCGTAGCTAAGCAGTTGATATGCTTCAACACGGCTGCGAGCACGAGCTAAGAGTTTCAAGTGAGGAAAATGCTGCTGGCATAGCTCAACAATTTTGATGATTTCATCGGGGGAGTCAGTACAAATCACCAGAGCTTCGGCTTCATCGGCACCCGCCGCACGCAGCAGATCCAACTGAGTGGCATCACCATAAAACACCTTGTAGCCATATTTACGCAGCAGACGAATTTGGCTGGCATCACTTTCCAAAATAGTCAGTTTGATTTTGTTGGCGTACATAAGCCGCCCGACAATCTGGCCAAAGCGGCCAAAACCCGCAATGATGACGCGCGGCTGATTATTGGGAATCGGGCTTTCGACTTGCTCACTTTTATCACTGTTGAGTCCGCGAGCATACCAGCGGTTTTGGATGAGCAGCAGCAGTGGCGTGGTCACCATCGATAAACTCACCACCACCAACAGCAGTTCCGTTTGCGATTTTTCCAGCAGCCCTTGTCCACTAGCGGCGGTGAAAATGACGAAGGCAAATTCGCCGCCTTGGCTAAGAATCGCCGCCATGCGACTGCGCGCTTTCGAGTGGGTTCCCGCCACTCGAGCCAGCACATATAGCACCACGCCTTTCATCACCACTAACCCAAGCACGGCGAGCACAATCATCAGCGGCTTTTCGATAATTAAGCCGAGGTTAACCGCCATACCGATAGCGATAAAAAACAAGCCGAGCAGCAATCCTTTAAACGGGTCGATCGCAATTTCCAACTCGTGTCGATATTCGCTTTCAGCCAGTAACACTCCTGCTAAAAAAGTCCCCAGTGCCATCGAAAGGCCAAGTTGTTCCATCAAAAGCGCAATGCCAATCACCATCAACAGAGCCGTCACGGTAAACAGTTCGCGCACGCCAGTGGCTATCACATAGCGAAACAGCGGGCGCAATAAAAAGTGACCGCCAACCATCAAACCTATTACGCCAGCAAGCATCCACACCGCATCAAGCCAATTACCTCCGGCGCTTCCTGCCAGTAGTGGCATAAATGCCAGCATAGGGATCACGGCAATATCTTGAAACAGCAATACAGCAAAACCTGAATGACCGGTTTCAGTTCTCGCTAAGCCCTGCTCTTCAATTACTCGCAGAGCGATGGCGGTTGACGATAACGCCAGCCCCATACCAATCACGAGGCTGACCTGCCAAGCAAATCCCATCAAATTCACCGCGCTGGCGATCATCGCAGTAGTGACGACCACTTGCGCGCCGCCAAGGCCAATGATTGGCCCACGCATCTGCCACAGCTTTTTCGGGTTAAGTTCCAGACCGATGAGAAACAGCAGCAGCACCACACCAAACTCGGCGAAATGAAGAATCGCTTCGACGTCGTTAATCAGCCCAAGCCCCCACGGACCAATCACCACGCCAGCCAGTAAGTAACCGATCACCGACCCAAGTCCAAGACGCTGCGCAATTGGCACTGCAACTACCGCAGCGGTAAGAAACACCATGGCGATAACGAGAAAATCGTTGCCTGTCTGCATGCTAATCTCCTAACTCGCTAAGCGGATTACATAGCCATTGATAGTAACTATGAGCGTGCTGGGCGCGTTGTTGGTCAGACACATTACGCGCCCAGTACAACACCAGAGGTTCAACCCAAGTCATGCGGCACAGTGCCGCGGTCAACTCAAAAGGCTGCAAAATCTGCTCAAGTGGGTACTTGTTATACCCCTCTTCGCCAAATGCCTCTTCTCGCCCACCTGTGGTGATCACACTGCGCCAAATCTTGTCTTGCAACGCACTGCCTCCGCCAAACGCAAAACCTTTGCTGATCACTCTATCCAGCCACTCTTTGAGCAGTGCTGGGCAGGAATACATATAAAGCGGGTGTTGAAACACAATCACGTCATGTTCAAGCAGTTTTTGGTGTTCGGCATGAACATCAATAAAGAAGTCGGGGTAACAACCGTAAAGGTCGTGAATGGTGACGTGTTGAAGTGTTTTGATTTGGTCAATCAAAACGCGGTTGACGATCGAGCTATTCGGCTCAGGGTGAGCATAAATCACCAAAATCTTTGGCAAAGCTGTGTGCGTGTCTGTCATTCCGTAATTAGCCACCCTATCAATAAATTCAATCTTGGTTATCAGTTTGTTATACGTTTTTGCAGCCCATAACGCAATGATCGACTTTTGTCGCCAATCCCCCTACTATGCGGGACGATAAGCGGAAACCAAAAGCACAAAGAATATGATTACCTTCTCTGACATCCAATTACTGCGTGGTGGCACGCCATTACTCGACCAAGCCAGCGCCACCATTCATCCCGGCGACAAAGTCGGTCTCGTGGGCAAAAACGGTTGTGGTAAGTCTACCCTGTTTGCATTAATGAAAGATGAACTAAGCATCGATGCCGGTTCTTTCAGTTTACCAACTCAGTGGGAATTGGCTTGGGTTGCACAGGAAACGCCTGCTCTTGAGCGTAGCGCAATCGAATATGTTATTGACGGTGATCGTGAATATCGTGATCTAGAAAGCCAGCTGGCGAGCGCCGAGCAACAAGACAACGGCACGTTAGTAGCGGAGCTACACGGCAAAATTGAAACCATTGGTGGCTACAGTATTCGCGCTCGTGCCGCTGAACTGCTTGACGGCCTTGGTTTTAGCCAAGAGCAAATGAGCTGGGATCTGACCCAATTCTCCGGGGGTTGGCGCATGCGCTTAAACCTTGCGCAAGCGCTATTGTGCCGCTCCGACCTGTTACTGCTTGATGAACCGACCAACCACTTGGATTTGGACGCCGTGATGTGGCTAGAACGCTGGCTACAAACTTATCCGGGCACACTAGTGCTGATTTCCCATGACCGCGATTTCCTCGACCCAATCGTTGGCCGCATCATTCACGTCGAAAATCAGCAGCTCAACGAATACACCGGTAACTACTCATCGTTTGAAGAGCAACGTGCGCAAAAGATGATCTTGCAACAAGCGCAGTTTGAGAAGCAGCAAAAGCAAATGGCGCATATGCAAAGCTACATTGACCGCTTCCGTTATAAAGCCTCCAAGGCGCGCCAAGCGCAAAGCCGTATTAAAGCGCTAGAACGCCTTGAGAAAGTGCTACCGGCTCAGTTTGATAACCCATTTAGCTTTGAGTTTCGTGAGCCTTCCGCACTGCCTAACCCGATCTTGATGATGGATGAAGTCAGCGCAGGCTACGGCGACCATTTAATTTTGGAAAAAATTCGCCTTAACTTGGTTCCGGGCAGCCGTATCGGTTTGCTGGGGCGCAACGGCGCGGGTAAATCGACGCTGATCAAACTGCTATCGGGCGACTTAGCCGCAGCATCCGGCACATTTAATTATTCGCAAGGGGTGAAAATCGGTTACTTCGCTCAGCATCAATTAGAAACCCTGCATCCGGAAGAGACGCCGCTGCAGCATATGATGCAGGTAGCTCCGGACAAAAACGAGCTTGAATTACGTAACTACCTAGGCAGCTTTGGTTTTCAAGGTGATAAAGCGCTGGAGAAAGTAGCGCCGTTTTCTGGTGGTGAAAAAGCCCGTTTGGTGCTGGCGCTTATCGTATGGCAAAAACCCAACTTATTGCTGCTCGACGAACCGACTAACCACCTCGACTTAGATATGCGCCAAGCTCTGACTATGGCTTTGCAAACCTTTGAAGGCGCAATGGTTATCGTCAGCCACGACCGCTATCTACTGCGCGCTACCGCGGATGATTTGTATCTGGTGCACGATCGCCAAGTGGCGCCATTTAGCGGTGATTTAACCGACTATTACAAATGGCTTACCGAACAGCAAAAAGCGCAGCGTAAAGAAGCCCAAGCCCAGCAACCTGCTAAAGACAGCAGCAACAGCGCTGCCGGGCGAAAAGAACAAAAACGTCGCGAAGCAGAATTTCGTATGCAGACCGCGCCAATTCGTAAGTTGATCACCAAACTTGAAGCGCAAATGGATAAACTCAACCAAAAATTAGCCGAAGCGGAATCGCAGCTTGTTGATAACAGCCTGTATGAAGTGGAAAATAAGGCTAAACTAAATGAGGTGTTAACTCAGCAAGCCAACGCTAAAGCTGAGTTAGAAGAGGTCGAAATGGAATGGATGACCCAGCAAGAGACCCTCGAATCCATGGAACAGGAGTTCAATGCCGAATGAGTGATAAGCAGGTGAATATTTCTTTAACTCTTGAGCGCTTATGGCAGTTCAGCCTGCAGTATTACGGCGTTCAAGAAGTCAAAGAAGCATGCTTAAAGCTTCAAAATCAGTTTCACGGTAATGTTAATTTACTCATGCTCTTGAAGTGGCTTGATGAACAGCAAGTCACCTTCAAAGACCAAGAGTGGCTTCAAGTCGAAGCATGTCTTGGTCGCTCGGAAGCGCTGCTAAATAGTTATCGTGAACTAAGAAAAAAGCTTAAGTTACACCTGCCTGACACTCTGTATCGAGAGTCGCTACAATTTGAACTGCAACTTGAACGTCAACAGCAGTCCGATTTAGTCGATTGCCTTAATCAGTTGCCGCTGATCCCAAACCATGACGACGCTCTCACCCTACGTTATTGCCGACAGTTGGGAGGCGAACATTTATACCCAGCGTTTTGTACTCCCGTTCCTCATAATCGTAATCGTGAAGCAGATTTATGACCCAATTTATCGCCGCGACAGGCTTAACCAATCCTCACTTGCAAACTTTGGCTCCGCGCTTTATTCGTAAAAAAGCGCTGTTTGAACCGGTGTGGCAAACCATTGATACGCCTGATGGTGACTTCCTAGACTTGGCATGGAGCGAAGATTGGCAAACCGAAGCGGCTCAATCTAAGCCACTGTTTATTCTGTTTCATGGTCTGGAAGGCAGCTTTTATAGCCCGTATGCCAATGGTTTAATGAACGCGTTCGCCAAACAGGGCTGGCTGGCGGTAATGATGCATTTTCGTGGCTGTAGCGGTAAACCGAATCGACTCGCACGCGCCTACCACTCTGGCGAAGTTGAAGATGCTCGGCTATTTCTCGAACATGTTCACCAGCACTTTCCACAGCAACGCAAAGTGGCTGCTGGCATTTCCCTTGGCGGCAATATGCTCGCCAACTATTTAGCTGAGTACGCCGAGAAACCGCTACTTGATGCGGCAACCGTTATCTCCGCGCCATTAGATTTATCCGCCTGTTCTCAGCGTATCGAGCTGGGTTTTTCTAAAATCTATCGCTCGTATTTGATGCGCTCAATGAAGCACAACGCGTTGCGTAAGCATCGATTATTGCAAGGCGAAATCGGCATTTCTTATCAAAGCATCAAACGTATGACGCGCATGCATGAGTTCGATGATTTGATTACTGCGCCGCTACACGGCTTTAAAGATGCGCAAGATTACTATCAGCAATGCTCGGCCATTCATCGCTTAAAGTCGATTCGTTTGCCAACTCAGTTTATTCACGCCAAAGACGACCCGTTTATGACCGACGCGGTGATCCCTAAGTTCGTGTTGCCAAGTAATATCGACTATCGCTTGTTTGATAACGGCGGCCATGTCGGCTTTTTATCTGGCAGTGCATTTAAGCCCTGTTTCTGGCTAGAGCAAGCACTGCCCGCTTACTATCAGAGCTTAAAAACGGCATAATAGCCGCAAAGCTTATTGCATCATAAAAGAACGAGGTATTTATGATTGTGCCATGGCAGGATATTGCGCCCGAAACGTTGGACAATTTGATTCGTGAATTTGTCTTGCGTGAAGGAACCGATTACGGCGACGCGGAAACGACATTAGAAAGTAAGATTGAGCAGGTGAAAGCTCAGCTCAAAGCCAATAAAGCGGTTGTGGTCTACTCGGAGTTACACGAGTCGGTTGATATTCAGACCAATCGTTTCTAATCTCCCCACTCCTGCGCATTCTGCCCGCTTACGACTCTCAGTCACTTTACCGCTAACCACCCGGTGACACACCATGACTTCATGCTATAGTGACTGAATTAAAAATGACCGAAATTACTTGTTTAAGCCAAGTTTCACTGGGCTTTTCAGGACAGTATTTATTTAGACAGGGTTTGTCATGTCAGCAAAACATCCGATCATTGCGGTGACGGGTTCGTCCGGAGCCGGTACCACCACCACCTCAGAAGCGTTTCGCAAAATGTTCAATATGATGAACATCAAACCCGCTTGGGTTGAGGGGGATAGCTTTCACCGTTTTACGCGCCCAGAAATGGATGTCGAAATTCGTAAAGCACGCGAGCAAGGTAGACACATCAGCTATTTCGGCCCTGCAGCCAATGATTTTCAGTCCTTAGCGGAATTCTTTCGCAAATATGGTCACGAAGGGGTTGGACAAATTCGCCGTTACCTACACACCTTTGACGAAGCCGTGCCATATAACCAAATGCCCGGTACTTTCACGCCGTGGCAAGAACTACCAAGCGATACCGATGTCTTGTTCTACGAAGGACTGCATGGCGGAGTGGTCGATGGAGAAGTGAATGTTTCCCAGCATGTCGACTTTCTTATCGGCATGGTGCCGATTGTTAACTTAGAGTGGATTCAAAAGTTCGTTCGCGATACGCGTGATCGCGGTCACTCCCGTGAAGCGGTGATGGACTCGATTGTTCGCTCAATGGATGACTACCTAAATTACATCACACCGCAGTTCTCACGCACCCATATTAACTTTCAACGCGTTCCAACCGTGGACACGTCAAACCCTCTTAATGCCAAAGGGATTCCAAGTTTGGACGAAAGTTTCGTCGTGATTCGCCTCAGAGGGATTAAAAATGTTGACTATCCCTATCTACTTGCGATGATTGATGGGTCGTTCATGTCACGTCACAACACCATCGTCGTCCCTGGCGGCAAGATGAGTTTTGCCATGGAGCTAATCGTGAGACCGCTCCTACAGCAGTTAATCGAGACAGGCAAAATCGGGTAAATAAGTCCACGTAACGTGATTAGTTTTCATACCGTGATCATGTGCACATTTTTGCGTAGGTTTATAGGTATATCACCCGATTAAAATCAAGAAATCGTTTTCTAAAAAGGATACTATTTCTAACTGAAACACAAGATAGCTTGCAGCATTTATTAAGTGCTCTTATCCTAGGAAGCTTGTATAAAAGCTTCGCTAAAATATGGAAAGTGGCAAGCGTACCCTGCAGAGGAAGTGAGATATTATGGTTCTAGGTAAACCTCAAACCGACCCAACATTAGAGTGGTTTCTTTCACACTGTCATATTCATAAGTACCCATCAAAAAGCACGCTGATCCACGCGGGCGAAAAAGCAGAGACTTTGTACTACATCGTAAAAGGTTCTGTTGCGGTACTGATTAAAGATGAAGAAGGTAAAGAGATGATTCTTTCTTACCTTAACCAAGGTGACTTCATCGGTGAACTCGGCTTATTCGAAGAAGACCAAGAACGTACAGCTTGGGTTCGCGCAAAATCACCATGTGAAGTGGCAGAAATTTCATTTAAGAAATTCCGTCAGTTGATTCAAGTGAATCCAGACATCCTAATGCGCCTTTCTGCGCAAATGGCAAGCCGCCTACAAGTGACTAGCCAAAAAGTGGGTGACTTAGCGTTCCTTGACGTAACTGGTCGTATTGCACAAACGCTACTTAACCTAGCGAAACAACCAGATGCAATGACTCACCCAGACGGCATGCAGATTAAGATCACTCGTCAAGAGATCGGTCAAATCGTTGGCTGTTCACGTGAAACAGTGGGTCGTATTCTGAAAATGCTTGAAGAGCAAAACTTGATTTCAGCGCACGGTAAAACCATCGTGGTTTACGGTACTCGCTAAGATAAGCATCTCGCTTAGCAAAAAAGCCACCTTACGGTGGCTTTTTTATTACCTGTAGATCACCAATCTCACGTTAAGCGAGGTTTTGGCTTAAGCATTTCGCTACCGCCAGCAGCTCTTGCTTGGTGTGCTCAATGTCTTCAATGTGGTGATGAACCGTGCGAGAGTTAAGTGTCATGTAAGGAATGGTCAGCACTGCCAACACATCACCCTGCACACCCCAGATCGGCACACTAATATTGGTCACCCCGGAAATCTGCGGGCTGTCGCCGACGTAGTAACCTTGTGCTTGAGTCTTTTCCACATGGCTCAGAGCATGCGTGATTTCCTCTTCGGTTGCATCAACACACTCAAGCACCGTTTGACGTTGCTCCGCTGAACTAAAACTCAGATACACGATCCCCGAGCCCGACGAGCAAATATCAATCTTAGACCCTAAACGCAGACTGAAACCCATTTTGTATGGGCTTTCTTCGCGGGCAATCACCACCATTTCACCATTTTTATACCGGCTTAAATGACACGATTGATTGACCTTACTGCACAGTTCATCCAGCAGCGGCGCAGCGCGCTTTAACAGCTGAGCAATCGGCGGATGTTGATTTGAAAGTGCAAACATTTTCAGCGTCAGCGAGTAGCTTGAGCTGAGCGGTTCCAACTCGATGTACTGCTTTTCCACCAGCACCGACAGCATGCGAAAGATCTCGTTCACACTACGGTTCAAACTGTCAGCAATCTGCTTTTTGGTCAAAGGCTCACCGTGGGCGGCCAATAACTCAAGAATATCGAGCCCTTTCTCTAACGCAGGTGCGCGATATTCGGTTTTTTTACTCGGTTCCATAGACAAGTATCATTCCACAACTTTGAGCTTAGATTACACTAGTCTGACTGCGCGATCATTGTTTGACGTTGATAACTAAGAAGTTGAAATACAAAATAACCTCGATCGAAATCGAGGTTATTGAAAGTGAATCACGCTGATGTGCTACTTGATTAGCCCCATGGCCTCAGGCAGAGTCATGGAAATGGCCGGAACGTAAGTCACCAACATCAAGACACCAACGATCACCACAAAGAATGGCAACAAGGTTTTGATTACCGCATCAATACTGATGCCGCTGACCTTACAGCCGGTAAACAGAATCGGCCCAACGGGTGGCGTGATGGTGCCAAGCGACAAGTTAAACACCAACAGAATACCAAACTGCACCGGATCCATGCCCAGACCCATACAGATAGGTAGGAAGATCGGAGTAAAGATCAGTACCGCTGGAGTTGGGTCCATAAAAGTACCAACAAACAACAGTACCACGTTGATGATCAGCAGAATGATGATTGGGTTATCGGTCAGTGACAATAAGAAATCTGCAATCATGCCTGGAATCTGGGTAAATGCCATCACCCACGACATAATCGATGACGTCGCCAACATAAAGATCACTATGGCCGACATCTTCGCCGTTTGCAGGAAGATATCCGGCAACTTACGAAAATCCAGCGAACGGTAACATAAGCTCAGGAATAACGAGTAAACCACCGCAATCGCCGACGCTTCTGTTGCGGTAAATACACCGCCCAAAATGCCGCCGATCACCACGATAATCAGTGATAAGCTTGGAATCGCTTCCATTGACACTTTTACGCACTCTGCAAGTGTCATACGGTTTTTTGCGATGTAACCACGACGTTTAGCCATGATACCCGCCACCGTCATCACACCAAGCCCCCACAAAATGCCCGGAATGTAGCCGCCCATAAATAGCGCCGAAACCGACACACTGCCCGCCACTGTCGCGTAAACGATCAGAGTATTACTCGGCGGAATCAACATGCCCGTTGGTGCCGAGGCGATATTCACCGCGGTGCTGAACGCTTTATCGTAGCCTTCTTTTTTCTGAATTGGCGACATGATACCGCCAACGGCTGCAGCTGAAGCCACGCCTGAACCACTGATCGAGCCAAACAGCATATTTGACACAACGTTAGTTTGCGCGAGTGAACCTGGAAAGAACCCACTGACGATTTTAGAAAAGTTGATCAGCCGTATTGCGATACCACCATTGTTCATGATGTTACCGGCCAGAATAAAAAACGGAATCGCCAGCAGTGCAAAGGAATCCAAACCGACAAACATACGCTGCGCCGAGGTAACCATGGCACCTTGGCCTGGCAAAATCATCATCATAGCAGCGAACGAAGAGATACCGACACTGATCGCTATCGGCGCACCGATAACCAGAAAAAAGACCACACCTGAAAACATGATTAAGGCAGCGGTTAAAGCCATGTCCATACCTTACTCCTAGTTGCCAGTAGACGAATGCAATTGCTTCAAACGTGAAGCCAGCTGCAGTTCGTTATATAAGAAATAGAACACCATCAGAGCACCACTTAGCGGAATCGCTGCGTAAATCACTCCCATTGGAATTTGCAGAGCAGAATCTAACTGCCACATTTGTCTCACTGCGCTGTTGTAGCCGCCAAAGATCATGATCGCTAAGGCGAACACTACAGTGACCAGCTCTATCAGCATTTCGACAAAAATTTGTGCTTTGGCAGAAAACTTCTCTTTTACAAAGGAAATCGCCATATGTTCTTTCAAACCAAACACATAGGCACTGCCGATCAGAATTAGCCAAATAAACAGATAACGCGATAACACTTCGCTCACCGCACTTGGACTATTGAATAGATATCTGACTACCACTTGGTAGGTAACCAGAATGGTCATGGCAGCGACAATCGAGATACAGACGCCAGCCACTAGCTTATCGACCCACTTTTTGAGCGTAGCGAACGCTCTCAGCAAGCCACTTTGTTCATTGCTCAACATAACTTTCAAACCTTAGTCAGGCCGAGGCATTCACCTCGACCATTGACGTTCACACGCGATTACTGCAGAGCGGTGATTTTTTCAAACAACGCTTTTTGCGCAGGCGTTTCAACTAACGCCTCTTGTAAGCCATGACAAGCTTCTTGGAATGGTTTGATGTCAACTTCAGTAAAGGTTGCACCTTTGTCTTGCGCCACTTTCTTAGCTTGTTCAATTTGAGCATTCCACAACTTGAACTCTTCTGGCGTACTCTCTTTCGCTAAACGTTTGATGGTTGCTTGATCATCGGCTGACATCGAGTTTAGGAAGTAGCTACTGATGACCACCAAGTCTGGCACCATCAGATGACGAGTTGCTGAGAAGTAAGGTGCTACTTCGTACTGCTTAAGATCGGAATAAGTGATTTCGTTGTTTTCCGCACCATCCAAAACGCCTTGTTGTACTGCGGTATATACTTCACCTTGGCTCATTGGTACGCCTGTACCCCCCATACAAGACAGCATTTTGATCATGGTGTCTGACTGCATCACACGGATTTTCTTACCTTTCATATCCGCAACCGATGTCACTGCGCCGCCTTTGGTGTACATGCTACGTGCGCCTGCGGTGTATGCGGTCAGTACTTCAAAACCGTATTTTTTAGTTGAGTTGAACAGCTCATCTAACGCGCCAGAAGTGAAGACTTTTTCTTGGTGCTCAGAGCCGGTGTAAACATAAGGCATACCAATAACGCGGAATGTTTTGTCGTAGTTCTCCACCAGTGGGTTGGCGACAACTGCCATTTGGATTGCGCCATTTTGAACCAGTTCAAGGGCCGCACGTTGGTCGCCCAATAGCTCGTTTGGATAAATGGTTAATTTGTAACGACCGTCAGTTTCTTGCGCTAACTTGTCACCAAAATCTTTTAGAGCCAGATACTGCGGGTGTTTATCAGATTGGTTAAACGCCGCTTTAATTTCTGTTGCCGCGCTAACTAGTGATGAATAACTCAGCGCACCACCGACAACTGTCGCGATTGTGGCAAGCTTTAGGGCAGATTGTTTAAACATGAAAAAGTCTCCGTAGGGTACAAATATAATTATTGTTTTGGTGCAAGATGGATTAACGAATCGCGTTCATATCAACGAAATCCATATCATCAAAAGTCTGGTTCTCGCCGAGCATGCCCCACACAAAGCTGTAGTTTTGTGTGCCGCACCCCGAGTGAATCGACCAACTTGGTGACAGCACCAACTGCTTGTCACGCACGATAATATGGCGGGTTTCGCTCGGCTCGCCCATGAAGTGGAATACCACTTGTTCAGGCTTCACATTGAAATATAAGTAAGCTTCCATACGGCGCTCATGAGTGTGTGCCGGCATGGTGTTCCAAACACTGCCAGGTTTAAGATGGGTAACGCCCATACACAGCTGACAAGTTGGTAAAACGTCTGGGTGTAAGTACTGGGTAATCACGCGGTCATTGGCGTTATCTTGTGAGCCAAGTTCAACACGTTTGGCTTGATCACGCAGAATTAGACGCGATGGATAAGCATGATGCGCCGGTGCACTTAAGCAATACAGCGTCGCAGGCGTACCTTCCACCAGCGATGTAAATTCGATCTCTTGCTCACCTTGGCCTAAATACAAAGCATCAAGATGCTCAAGTGTGTAAACCGCTGTGCTGGTTTTCACTTCGGCTTTTTCGCCTAAGTTAACAATGCCCAGCTCACGGCGCTGAAGGAAAAACTCGGTGCCGAAGGCCTTCTTATCGGCAAAATCATCCAGCTTTAGCGTCTGTTGATCTGGGCTAACGCCCATCGCCACTACGCGGTCAATATGGCTATACACCATAGTGATCTCGCCGGCTTTAAACAGTTGCTCGGTAAGAAACTCAGCTCTGAGTCGATCGGTATCGTATGACTTAGCGTCTACGGGATTGCTGTTGTAATTGATGTGCATTGCGGCCTCCTTGATGGAAGCAAAACTACCACTTATTTATATTTGATCAACTTCGTTTATATATAAACGAAATGAATTGTGATCCATAGTTCTAAAATGGCACTTTTGACGTGAAAAATTTTGAACTGACGCACTTATCGCCACAACTAAACTTTTTAACCACATGAAATGCCATTTATTGACCGCAATCAGAAGGATTTAATGGGTGAGAAACACAGCAAGAGAATGGCAGCACATGGGTGCTAAAAGGCTAAGACATGAAGTGAAGCAGAAGCTTGTGCGAACGATGGCAATTTTGAGCTTATACAACCCTGTGAAATAGAGTTTTTGTCTGCTTCGACCATCGCGCTTGGTCATAGGGAGAATGAAGTGGTGTAACTACATCAAGGTTATTGATTAACTTTTTTACTTAAAATACTTCGACTTCTAAACAAGGTTCGAGGAAATAAAAATCCAAGTATCTATCATCTTCTGTCATCACGACAAAAACTGTATATTCATCGACTCTTTTTACGTCTAAAACTAAAAGAATCGCCTCAAGATCATCACTTAAGCATTTAAAATCATTAGAAGAACGACATAGTTTATACTTTGCTTCCAACCAATCACTGATAATTAAGCAACATTCTTTTTCATAAGTTTTATCTTGATAATAATAAGCGCCAAATTTTATTTTTAACCTTTTGTTTTTGACATCAAATTGAGTATCTAAAGCGTATTCATCATCAAAGTTATATTCCATCATACTTCTTAATCATCCTGCTATTGAATTCAAGCCTAGGCGACTTTATGCACTACTGTATATCTTAAGCGAATCATCAAACATAATTGATAAAAAGCTTCTTGATACAGTTCACACTCAACTTGAAGACATGAAGAGAAAAAATTCGACTTAAAAAAACCATTGCCTCTCTAGGTGGAGAAAAGCAATGGTTTTTAAGATGGTGAGCAAAAATTAACGGTCGGTACTTTCAAAGATTTTATCGGCTGAGGCGGCGACAAATCCGGAGTAAAGTTTGCCATCGGCTTGAGGATAGCGCTTGGCGAATTCATAAAAGCCACCGGGAATGACCAGTTCGCCATCACTGAATTTGACCACTACTTTATCGGCCATGGTCGACGACTGTTCAAGCAGCACGTCCGGCGTACCTTTTACTTCACCACCGGATTCATTAATAGTGAAACCGGATTCGCGTAAGTGATCGTTCACTTGCTTCACTTGTTCAAACCGGTTGAGCTGATTAACGCTGACGGTGAAGTGATTCGCACCATAACCATGCGCTGCTAACCATGCTGCGTATTCACTCTCGCCCGCAAGGGTTTGATACTCTTGTTGGCTCAATTGCCATGGGCGACCTTGATAGAGAAAATCGCTGCCTTTGAAGTGCTCGCTATCAACTTGAGCCACCAAGCGCTGCACTATGGCTTGTAATTCCAAAGAGCACTCTTCTACCTTCAATTCGCTAATAAATACCTTAGGTAAATCAGGGTCAGGATGCTCAAAATGTTTCGCCACCAGCTTTTTGCTTTCGAACACATAATCGCCACCGGGCTGATAACCTAACTCGATAAACGGCTTGGCCAGTGTCATTAAGCCAAGCGGTTGTAAGTTAAAGGTTCGCAAAGCGATATGGTCGTTGATAAGCGGCTTATCTTCTTCAAGCAATTGATGCACTTGCTGAGCTGAAGGACATAAACGCTGAATATAATCCTTCCACAGTGATGCAAATAGAACGTCTGGCGTCATAACGCCTCCTGTCAGGTCGAATCAAGCGGTGAAGCGCCGTAGCTCTTCACTCGCTGGATCATTTCACGTTATTGGGCGCTCAGCCTTATGCTGGCTGAGTCGTCTTTTGAGTTTAGTCGAGCGACAAACCCGGGCTAAAAGTATCAGGCAGTACTGGCGCCTCACCTTCCATCGAAGCCATCGGATACGCACAGTAATCCGCGGCGTAATACGCGCTTGGACGCAAGTTTCCTGACGCTCCCGGCCCGCCAAATGGCGCATCACCGCTGGCCCCCGTTAGCTGGCGGTTACGGTTTACAATGCCAGCGCGGATGTGGTCAACGAAATAATCCCACTCGCTGTCATCGGTCGAAATAAGCCCAGCCGACAAACCAAAGCGAGTGTCGTTAGCCAGTTCAACCGCTTGTGCTAAATCGGTATAACGAATCACTTGCAGCAACGGGCCGAAATACTCTTCATCTGGTAGCTCAGCAATCGGCGTCACATCAATGATGCCAGGCGTCACAAATGCAGCATCACCAGCGCGTGCATCAATCAGGCTATTAGCGCCAAGTGATAACAAATTCGCTTGCGCCGCTAAAATGAAATCGGCGGCAGCTTTTGAAATCTGCGGCCCCATAAACGGAGCAGGCTCAGCAAATGGTTGATCAACGCGAATCTGCGCGGTGGCTTTGACTAGCTTATCCAGCAGCGCATCGCCTTTCTCGCCTTGAGGTACGTACAAACGGCGCGCACACGTACAGCGTTGCCCAGCACTGATAAATGCCGATTGAATGATGGTGTAGACTGCAGCGTCTAGGTCACCATAATGCTCAGAAATCACCATCGGGTTATTGCCGCCCATCTCAAGCGCTAACATCTTGCCCGGCTGACCGGCAAATTGGCGATGCAGCAAATGGCCTGTATTCGCGCTGCCAGTAAACAGCAAACCGTCGATGCCGCGAGATTCAGCCAGTGCAATTCCGGTTTCTTTGGCGCCTTGTACTAAATTGATCACGCCCGCAGGTAGACCCGCTTTTTCCCACAGTTTCACCGCCAACTCGCCAGTCATCGGCGTTTGCTCAGACGGCTTGAACACCACTGTGTTCCCGGCGAGCAGCGCTGGAACGATATGGCCATTCGGCAAGTGACCTGGGAAGTTATACGGGCCAAACACCGCCATCACACCAAGCGGACGATGGCGCAACACGATTTGGTTGCCATTGGCTTCGCGTACTGTTTCGCCAGTGCGGTCATGATAAGCACGAATCGAGATAGCGATTTTACCCGCCATTGCGGCAGCTTCAGTGCGCGTTTCCCACAATGGTTTGCCCGTCTCTTTGGCGATGGTCTCGGCAATCTCTTCGCTGTGCGCTTTCACTTGCTCGGCAAACCCTAAAACGATTTGCTCACGCTGCTCAAAACTGAACTTTTTCCATGTCGCCAGCGCCTCACGAGCCGCGCTGACCGCTTGCTCAACTTGCAGCGCAGTGGCGCTATTACCATGCCAAATTTGTTGGTCATTGAATGGGCTGGTTGAGCTCATTGGCTCCCCTTCACCCGCTACCCACTGACCCGCAATCCAATGTGTCATATCTGTGTCCTTTTATTTAAAACCCGCTTTATTGCGCCAGCATACGTACATAATCCCCAGCTTTAAGATGCAGAGCATCCGCAACTTCAGGGGCGATAATCACCTTATTTGATTCGCGATCAAAGGCCGCTTTGGCAGCGGTGGCGCGGAAATTTTCAAACGAGGTGTTGGCAATCAAGTAGTCCTGCGAACTGGAATGCGGGGCGATTTGAACTTCAGCACGAATCGAATCGCGCACTGAATTGATGTTTCTTAAATCACATTCAACCGTCGGGCCAGCATCAAAAATGTCGACATAATTACGGCAGGTGAAACCTTCGTTTTCTAAAAGCTTAAGTGCTGGCTTAGTATTGTCATGTACCTGACCAATCACCGCTTGCGCTTCTTTGCTGAGTAAGTTGATGTAAATCGGCAGCTTGGGCATCAAGTCAGCGATAAAGCCTTTTTTACCAATCCCGGTCAGGTAATCGGCCATGGTGAAGTCGATGGAAAAGAAGTGCTCTTGAAGCCACTGCCAGAATGGCGAATTGCCATCAGCGTCGGAAACGCCACGCATCTCGGCAAAAATGGTTTTCGAAAAACGCTGTGGATGTTCAGCCATCATCAGGAAGCGGCACTTCGACATTAAACGACCGTTTAAACCACCGCGAAAACTCGGACGTAAAAATAGCGTACAGATCTCCGAACATCCGGTGTAATTATTGCCAAATGTCAGCAACTTCACCACATTATTCACACCAAGCTTAGGCGATGAATGCACGATAGTACTGATGTGGTAAGAATAAAAAGGCACATCCCAGCCAATCGAGGCTTCAATGCCGGTACAGCCAGCGACTTCTCCGCTCTCACTGTCAAAACCGACCATCAAGTAACCTTCATCTCCCGGTTCGGCGACGTTATGTTTACCAAAGCTGTATTCAGAATGCTGAATGCGGTTGGTGAGGAGTTCTTCATTCACCGGTAGAGATGTAAATCCGTGCCCTGATTCAACGGCACAAGTATGCAGCGCGTCGTAATCCGACATCGCAATAGGACGAACAACCAGCATCGTTACTTCCCTCCTGATGCAAGTAGTCCCTGAGAGTGTTCTCAGGTGATGGGTATCGCCCTTCACCTCCGCGAAGGGCGAGCAGTTTGCTTAAACCAGAGAGGCGATCGCCTTATCCAGTCTTGCTAAACCTTGTTCAATTTCTTCAGGCGTGATAACTAAAGATGGCGTAAAGCGCACAACGCTTGCACCAGCCACCAGCATCATTAAACCCTGTTTGCCCGCTGCGACTAAAACGTCACGCGCGCGGCCTTGCCATGCTTCATTAAGCGCACCACCAAGTAGCAAACCTTTACCGCGAATTTCGCTGAAGATGCCATATTTATCGTTGATCTTCTGCAAACCTTCACGCATCAGCACTTCACGCTCTTTCACGCCAGCCAGTGTTTTTGGATCGCTGGTGATCTCAACCACAGCTTCTGCAACAGCACAAGCCAGTGGGTTACCGCCGTAGGTCGAGCCGTGTACGCCAACTTTCATGTGTTTAGCCAGTTCAGTCGTGGTTAGCATTGCACCAATTGGGAAGCCGCCACCAAGAGATTTTGCCGTGCTTAGAATGTCTGGTGTAATACCAAGGCCTTGATAAGCATAGAAATCGCCAGTACGGCCATTACCTGTTTGCACTTCATCAAAAATCAGTAGTGCGTTGTGTTTGTCACACAGCTCACGAACCGCTTGAACAAATTCTGGCGTTGGAGAAACAATGCCGCCTTCACCTTGCAATGGTTCCATCATTACCGCGCAAGTGCGGTCAGAAATATGGGCTTGCAAAGCAGCAACATCGTTATAAGGCAAGTGAGTGATATCGCCTGGTTTTGGACCAAAACCATCCGAATACGCTTCTTGACCACCGACAGTCACGGTGAAGAAAGTACGGCCATGAAAGCCTTGTTTGAACGCGATGATTTCAGATTTTTCTGGGCCAAATTCATCGGCGGCATAGCGGCGAGCAAGTTTCAGTGCCGCTTCATTCGCTTCCGCGCCAGAGTTGGCGAAAAAGACTTTTTCTGCAAAGCTAATTTCAGTCAGTTTTTTAGCTAAACGCAGCGCAGGTTCATTGGTCATAACATTACTTAAATGCCATAACTTACTGCCCTGCTCGTTGAGTGCTTTGACCATCGCTGGATGACAGTGGCCTAAACAGCTCACCGCAATACCGCCTGCAAAGTCGATGTATTCGTTGCCGTCTTGGTCCCATACCCGAGCACCTTCTCCCTTCACTGGGATCATTTCCATCGGGTTATAACAAGGCACCATTACCTCATCGAATAAACCGCGCTCTACGTTTTTTTCCATTGTCATTGCACATTCCCTCTCGATACCGCATGGCTAACGGGCCAGCAAAACTCGAATCTGACTTTATCATCGAAGATTGTTTTGCTTTCAGCTAGATGCCGCATTGTATTTACATTTAATTAACCATTTCAATAGTGATTTATTCTTTTTGCTAGCAATCACTTAGCGTCTATTTCAGCGCCTGTGATTATTTATGCATCAAGCCACTTCTTTTATGAAGCGTTTTTTTGAACTGGCGCAAAAAAACTTCTCCAAGTCCAAATAAATCATAAGGTTAATATAAGGAAGCGAGTTATTCCGCGCATAGAATTGCACGGAGATAAATTGAGGAAAATTGGCTAATGGATATTAAGAAAGGTGATCGCAATCAGGGTTTTCGAATCAATTACGCGCGAGAAAGTTGGCGAGTAACTGGTGTCCTTGCTCGGTTTTGATCGACTCGGGGTGAAACTGCACCGCATCAATCGGCAGAGTTTTATGTTGATAACCCATGATTTCATCCATGCTGCCATCGGCAAGCGTGGTCCAAGCGGTAAGCTCAAACTCACTCGGCAAAGTGCCATTTTTGACCACCAAAGAGTGGTAACGCGTGACCGTTAGCGGATTATTAAGCCCTTGGAACACACTGCGGTTGTTGTGCTCAATGGGGGAGGTTTTACCGTGCATCACTTGCCGCGCGCGCACCACTTCGCCGCCAAAAGCTTGAGCAATGGCTTGATGACCGAGACATACGCCAAGAATCGGCAACTTATCGGCAAAATGGCGAATCGCAGCAAGGGAAATACCAGCCTCATTAGGCGTACACGGCCCGGGAGAAATCACCAGATGACTTGGTGCCAAAGCTTCGATACCGGCAATATCAATCGCATCATTGCGCACCACTTTAACTGCCGCGCCTAACTCACAAAAATATTGGTAGAGGTTATAAGTAAAAGAGTCGTAGTTATCGATGATTAGTAGCATGTGAAAATAAAGGTATCTTGGACCAAATCATAATGGCGGTATTGTGCAACACCATCGCGGAAAGGCAAGCACTAACTCAAAGGTCGGTTGCCACCTAACGGTTTACCCAAACCCTAACGTTCGAGTGCAGCCAAAATAGAGCAGTGGCTGGCATCGTCATCTAGGCCGCCACAACAAGCATCATTAATTTTCTCCAGTGCTTGGCGAATCGAATCCAACTCAACAATTTTATGATTGATCACCGCAAGCTTGGCACTGGTAATGGCTTTGACTTCGGCGCAGCTGTGTTCTGTCGCTTCTAATTTGATTTCCAGCAGCTCTTTGATGTCTTCCAAACTCAGCCCCAGCGCCTTTGCTTTGAGAATAAAGGCCACTTGGCGCTGGTTATTATCGTTGTAGAGGCGATATCCCGACTCACTACGTCCGGCTGGGGCTATCAGTTGGTTCTTTTCATAAAAACGCAGCGTGTCGGTACTCACACCGCAGCGTTTAGCCAATTCACCGATCTGAAACATAAAGCGCTCCTTTACGTAATTGTTACTTATCACACTAATTTTTGAGCAAATTGCAATTATTTTCGCCATGCCAAACGATTGCGCGAGCTTTTTTGTAATTAATTCGTTAGAATACGCGCCATCAAAATTTGGATGGTCTGCAACCAACGCCGCTCAAGGCACAGACTAAGGTCTTTACCAAAACTGGCCAAGTTATTACCCAAACGGGTAATCCATGTTCACTTTTGGCAAACATCTTTACACTCCACTTATTTGAGGAACAAGGAAGCATGAACAACGCTCGTCCTATTCGTCGCGCTTTGATCAGCGTATCAGACAAAACCGGTATTGTTGAGTTCGCACAAGCGTTAGCCCAGCGTGGCGTCGATATTCTTTCTACAGGCGGCACTGCGCGCCTACTGGCAGAAAACGGCCTATCAGTCACTGAAGTCTCTGATTACACTGGCTTTCCAGAAATGATGGACGGACGCGTTAAAACGCTCCACCCGAAAGTTCACGGTGGTGTACTTGGTCGTCGCGGCCAAGATGACGAAATCATGGCTAAGCACGACATCTCTCCTATCGATATGGTTGTCGTCAACCTTTATCCATTTGCCGAAACGGTTGCCAAACCAGGCTGTACTCTAGCGGATGCGGTAGAAAACATCGATATCGGCGGCCCAACTATGGTTCGCTCTGCGGCCAAAAACCATAAAGACGTCACTATCGTGGTTAATGCGACCGATTACGAGCGCGTTATCGCTGAAATGGATGCGCACGATAAATCTCTAACGCTGGAAACGCGTTTTGACCTAGCTATCGCCGCATTTGAACACACTGCTGCCTACGACGGCATGATCGCTAACTACTTCGGCACTATGGTTCCATCTTACGGTGACAACAAAGAAGGCGACGAAGAGAGCAAGTTCCCACGCACTTTCAACCAACAGTTCGAGAAAAAGCAAGACATGCGCTACGGTGAAAACAGCCATCAAGCTGCGGCTTTTTATGTTGAAAGCAACCCGCAAGAAGCCTCTGTGGCGACCGCGCGTCAAATTCAAGGTAAAGCACTGTCTTACAACAACATCGCTGATACCGATGCGGCGCTAGAATGTGTGAAAGAGTTCAACGAACCGGCATGTGTGATTGTCAAACATGCGAACCCTTGTGGTGTGGCTCTTGGCAAAGACATTCTTGAAGCTTACAACCGCGCTTACCAAACTGACCCAACCTCAGCCTTTGGCGGCATCATCGCTTTTAACCAAGAGCTTGATGCAGCAACCGCAGCGGCGATTGTTGAACGTCAATTTGTCGAAGTGATCATCGCGCCAGCAGTCTCAGCCGAAGCAGTTGAAGTGGTTGCGGCGAAGAAAAACGTGCGCCTACTTGAGTGCGGCGAATGGTCAAGTAAAACCACTCAATTCGATATCAAACGCGTTAACGGCGGCCTACTGGTTCAAGATCGTGACCAAGGCATGGTTGGTCTTGCCGATTTGAAAGTGGTTTCCAAGCGTCAGCCAAGTGAAGAAGAGCTGAAAGACGCATTGTTCTGCTGGAAAGTAGCGAAATACGTCAAATCAAATGCGATCGTCTACGCGAAAGGCGACATGACCATCGGTGTCGGCGCAGGTCAAATGAGCCGCGTTTACTCAGCAAAAATCGCTGGTATCAAAGCTGCAGATGAAAACCTTGAAGTCGCTGGTAGCGTAATGGCTTCCGATGCGTTCTTCCCATTCCGCGATGGCATCGATGCAGCGGCAGAAGCTGGAATCAAATGTGTGATTCAGCCGGGTGGTTCAATGCGTGATGATGAAGTGATTGCTGCGGCTGACGAACACGGCATGGCGATGATCTTTACGGGTATGCGCCACTTCCGTCACTAATCTTTACTCTTCATATTTGGTGTTGTAGCGGCGTTAAGTGCTTAATTGTTGCCTTGCTACAACACCAACTATTTTGCGTAAGCATTTTTAATAGATAAATTTTGAAATTCGTTAAAACCAAGTTTTAAGAATTTAATGCACCGCCATCTTTAAGAATCCGAACAAAGCACGCATAGTTGATAGTCATACATGCGCATGCTTGACCTAGAGATATTAAAAATGGCGCAGCGATAAGGATTTTAAAGAATGAATGTATTGATCATTGGTGGCGGCGGTCGCGAGCACGCACTAGGTTGGAAAGTTGCTCAAAATCCACAAGTTGAAAACATTTTCGTGGCTCCTGGTAATGCAGGTACTGCACTTGAGCCTAAGCTGACGAATGTCGCGATTCAAGTAGAAGAAATTGACAAGCTGGTCGCGTTTGCCAAAGACAACGGCGTGGAACTGACTATCGTCGGCCCTGAAGCGCCATTGGTTATCGGTGTGGTTGATGCGTTTCGCCAAGCGGGGCTAAAGATCTTTGGTCCAACTCAAGCTGCAGCGCAGCTAGAAGGCTCAAAAGCGTTCACCAAAGACTTTCTTGCTCGCCACAATATTCCTACCGCAGCGTACGCAAACTTCACTGAAATCGAACCTGCTCTTGAGTATGTTCGCGCTCAAGGTGCGCCTATCGTCGTAAAAGCTGATGGCTTAGCGGCAGGTAAAGGTGTTATCGTCGCGATGACACTTGAAGAAGCGGAAGATGCGATCAAAGACATGCTAGCTGGCAACGCCTTTGGCGATGCTGGTAGCCGCGTTGTGATCGAAGAGTTCCTTGATGGCGAAGAAGCCAGTTTTATCGTTATGGTTGATGGCAAGAACGTGCTGCCGATGGCAACCAGCCAAGACCATAAACGCGTTGGTGATAAAGATACCGGCCCAAACACTGGCGGTATGGGCGCTTACTCTCCAGCACCCGTGGTAACCCAAGAGATTCACGATCGCATTATGCAGGAAGTCATCTACCCAACGGTGAACGGCATGGCGAAAGAAGGCCATCCATACACTGGCTTCCTTTACGCTGGCCTAATGATCGATAAAGACGGCACACCAAAAGTAATCGAATACAACTGCCGCTTTGGCGACCCAGAAACCCAACCGATCATGATGCGCATGCAGTCTGATTTGGTTGAGCTGTGTTTGACCGCCATTGATGGAAAATTGGATCAAGCGGAATCCAAATGGGATCCGCGCGCGTCAATTGGTATCGTACTTGCGGCCGGTGGTTACCCTGGCGATTACCGCAAAGGTGATGTTATTTCTGGTCTGCCGAGCACCGAAACCGAAGGTGAGAAAGTCTTCCACGCCGGCACCAACGAGAAAGATGGCCAAGTCGTCACAAACGGCGGCCGCGTTCTTTGTGCAACGGCGTTAGGTAACACGGTATTGGAAGCCCAGCAGCGTGCCTACGCGCTCACCAAGCAAATCTCTTGGGATGGCGTGTTCTACCGCAGTGATATCGGCTATCGTGCTATCGCTCGTGAGCAAAACAGCTAACACCTTTATTGGCAGCCAAGTTCATAAGCAAGCAAAAAGGCGCTCATTGAGCGCCTTTTTTAATTCCAAATTTCAGTCAATTACTGATTCTCTATCAGCTCAGGTCGAGTGATACAGCCGTGATCTTCATCCGCAAGGCTGAGCAACTCTTCAACCACCACACGATTGCTTCTTAAGGTGCCCATAAAGGCAACATAACTATCAATAGTTGCTAAACGATTGATCACAAAGCTTGGCAAGGTTTGGTTAAACTCAACACGGGGATACGTTTGTCCTGAGCAAAGCTCAAGTGATGAGCCATCCCAGACGCCTTGCAGCAATTCCATACCCGTATCATCTTGCGCTAAAGTCGTTTGCTGTATCGTTTTGGCTTCTTGTTGATAACGCACAAGTTGCTCAGTACTCAAAGGAAGCACCTTGCCATCTAAACGATATTGCTGATAAACCGCTTCGCCAGACTTATTGAAACGCACATGAATCTGATAAGGGACTAAACCTTCGTCCGGTTTAATCTGTTCACCTTCACGAATAAACTCTCGAACTTCTTTCCCTTCCCAACGATAGTCAGACTTATACCAACCGTAATTACCAGAAAACACGTAGTCAGCGGCGGAGTCAGGCTCGGAAGACTTTTCGGTGTACCAGTAAAAACTGGTGGTGTCACCCATAGTCTGACCGCCAGTATAGTTGGTATACAGGTCAGGATTTTTGGTTGGCACCACCGATGAGGAGCAACCAAGAAGCAAGAAGCTTATTAATGAAGGGAGTACAACTTTATTCATAGTCGATAAAAGAACTGCACTAAGAAAGCCTTAGTGCAGTTAAAAAAATTATTTCACTGAATCTTTCAGTGCTTTACCAGCAACGAATGCAGGAACATTTGCAGCGGCGATTTGGATTTCAGCACCAGTTTTAGGGTTGCGGCCAGTACGAGCTGCACGGTGGTTAACTTTGAATGTACCAAAACCAATTAGTTGAACTTGGTCACCCTCTTTAAGTGCACCAGTCACACCGTCAAGAGTAGCTTCAAGAGCAGCTTTAGCTTGCGCTTTAGATAGGTCTGCTTTCTCTGCGATAAAGTCGATTAATTGGGTCTTGTTCATTAGGTTTCCCTTCTTATATGTTATTGAATTCTCCTCACTCTAAAGCATAAACGCCCCATCTGGCAAAGGTTTGTCGCTGATCTTTGGCTTTCATGACGTACTTTTAACCATATTCTGAGCATCAACTCACAATTTACCGGCTGGTTGGTTAAAATCCATACTTGATTTCGTGTCTTGGACACCTCATTTAGTTACTAAGATCCTGTGAGAAGGCTTATCAATTAAGGGCTAGACCACGATCTTGATCCAAAATAGTCGCCGAAATGCGCCTGCATTTAGCCAAATTTTTCTTCGTTTGGCGCCAACCAATCGACATCATTTTCGATATGAAAAACATATAGGGAAGACTATGTTACTGCTGACCCTTTACATCACGATCGCGATAGGGATTTCGTTCATTTGCTCCGTTCTTGAGGCGACTCTACTCAGCATTACTCCAACTTATGTTGCACAGCTAAAACAAAGATCTCATCGTAGTGCCGAGAAGTTAGATCAACTAAAACAGGATATCGATAGACCGCTAGCATCGATTTTAACCCTCAATACCATCGCACATACTATCGGTGCGGCGAGTGCAGGGGCGCAAGCAGCAGTGGTATTTGGTAGCCAATGGCTGGGCGTATTCTCTGCAGCGTTGACCTTTGGCATATTACTTCTTTCAGAGATCGTACCGAAAACCCTAGGTGCCACATACTGGCGCCAGCTTGCTCCTATCACCGCAGTGATTCTCAGCTGGATGGTATGGTGGCTACGTCCTTTCGTGTGGTTTTCAGAACTTATCACTAAACGGCTTTCTAAAAAACAGCAACCGACACCGATGCGCGACGAACTTTCTGCAATGGCCATTTTGGCGCGGGAAAGTGGCGAGTTTGCTGAAGGTGAGTCGAAAATTCTCGATAATCTACTAAGAATTCAAAATGTTCCGATTACTCAAGTCATGACGCCGCGAACCGTGCTGTTTCGCGTACCAGCAGAGCTGACGATCGATCATTTTCTGACTAGCTACAAAGAAACGCCGTTCTCGCGTCCGCTTATCTATAGCCAATCCAAAGATAACATCATTGGTTTCACCCACCGTTTAGAGCTGTTTAAGTTGCAGCAGGCTGGCTTTGGTGACAAACAGCTAGGCGCAGTCATGCGACCAATTCACGTCGTGCTCAATACCCTTTCCTTACCTAAAGCGTTTGAACAGATTATGGCGCAAAGGCTGCAATTAGCCTTAGTCGTTGATGAATATGGCACAGTGCAAGGCATTGTTACCTTAGAAGACATCTTTGAATATTTGCTTGGTGAACAAATTATCGATGAAGCGGACAAAACCACTGACATGCAGCAGCTAGCGTTTCAGAAGTGGGAGCAGTGGAAGCAAGAACATGGCGTCATCGAAAGTCGAGACGAAAAGGAATAATAAAGGGAGCACTATGCTCCCTTTACTCGATAAGTTATAAACTGATGCCAATATTACTCACGCAGTCTTCGCGCAGTTCTTGGCGCAGATCTTTAATCAGCTCAATATCACGCTCGGTCGCTTCGCGTAGTGGGCGGAAAATAGCCCACTGAACATCCCACTCTTCGCACACTGCTTGATTTTGTTTTTGGTTGTCATTGGTAATTTCAACGCCCGTATTGGCCAATTCAAGCTGAGCAACGGTTAGAACGGACTGCTGACTGATCTCTTGCATGCTCTCATACAGACCTTCTTCACGATCCAGTAAACCATGAAGTAAGCTAGATAGCGCTACGCACGCGTCTATGGCAGGCAGCACACCGTAGATTTCAAAGTCTTCCGAACTAGGAATCACGTCTTCAAGTTTTTCCAACTGACGCTCAAAATTCACTTTCGCGCTTTTAACGGTCAAAATTTCCCATACGCTATCAAGTATGTCGCGATACACTCGAGCTTCAGCGAACTCGGTTTGCTCACAAAACATCGCGAAATTAGGATACATACGCTCACATAGACACGCCATGAAGGTAATCTGTTGCCAAGGTTCTAACTTTTCTAGACGAACCTGAAGTGGATTTTGTAGCATGGTTACTCATTCGTTGCTGAAAAAGACAGCGGAAGTGTACTTGATATATAAGATGGAAAAAAGCCAAGACGATGAACAATTTTGCACATAAGCTCTATATCCTCACTCAGCAAGATGAAACCTACCACTCGCTACTGAGTGAACTGGCGCTTCCTGACCTCGAAATTACCACAGATAAAAACGCCGCAACCATCTTATTAGCCGCGCCACCGCTTGCGGCTAAAGCGCTCGACAGTTTCCCCAATCTTGAGTGGTTACAATCGATTTACGCTGGCGTTGAGCCTCTAGTGCAACCAAATATGCCCAATCATTATCAACTAACCAATGTGAAAGGCATATTCGGCCCACTCATCGCTGAGTATGTGATCGGCTATAGCCTCAATTACTACCGCCATTTTAGCCAATACAAAGAACAGCAAAACCAGCACCAGTGGCGCCCTCATCAGTTTGAGTCTTTAGCAACTAAAACCATGGTCATATTAGGTACGGGGGCAATCGGCTCAAAGCTTGCGAGCATCGTTAAAGCTTTTGGCGTGAAAACCATCGGCATTAACTCAAGCGGCATTCCGCCAAAAGGATCGCCGTTTGATACCACCTATCATATTCAGGAATTAGCGGTTGCGCTCAGTGAAGCCAATATCATTGTCAATACGCTGCCGAATACCTCGCAAACGCATAACCTGTTAAATCTCGAATCACTGAGCTACGCCAAAGAGGCTTTACTGTTTAATGTGGGTCGTGGCAACACGGTTGAAATCGCAGGGTTACTCGAGGCGATTGAGAACCAAAACATTCGCCATGCCTATCTCGATGTCTTTACGCAGGAGCCACTTAACAGCGACAACCCACTTTGGCAGCACCCGGCCGTCACCATTACTCCCCATATCGCAGCGCCAAGTTTTCCCAACCAAGTCGTTGAGATTTTTGCAGACAATTATGCGAAATGGCGCGATGGCTTTGGCTTGAATTATCTGGTCGATTTCGAAAAAGGTTACTAATGCTCAATACCTTACTTGATGAGATTCGTCGTTGCCGAGCTTGTGAACCGCATTTACCACTTGGCGCCAACCCTGTTATCCAAGCAAATGAAAACGCTAAACTGCTGATCATTGGTCAAGCGCCGGGCACGCGAGTCCATCAAACGTCGATTCCTTGGAACGATCCAAGTGGAGATAGGCTAAGAGATTGGCTACAACTCGATAAAATAGCGTTTTACGACGCCCGCAATATCGCAATTATGCCGATGGGTCTATGTTACCCAGGAAAAGGAACCAGCGGCGATCTGCCACCACGTAAAGAGTGCGCGCCGTTATGGCACAATAAAGTCTTACAACAACTGCCCAATATTGGTATGACGCTACTCATCGGCCAATATGCGCAAAACTATTATTTGTCCGACAAACCTAAAACCTTAACCGAAACAGTGCGTCAGTGGGATCGATGGGCGCCGCAATATATCCCACTTCCTCACCCTTCCCCGCGAAACACTCTATGGTTGAGAAAGAACCCTTGGTTTGAACAGGAAATAGTTCCTTACATTCGCCACTATGTACATCAACACCTTGCGATTGAGCCTAAATAGAGAATTTAAAAACGGCTAGCAAATTAATAACTACAAACAACAGATATTAAACGCCTACAACACGAGATAAATCGCCTCCCTCAAGGCAAATAACTCACTAACTAAATAAGCACTCTGCATTACTCACTTTTCGACACACGTAAAAAAGCCCCGTCATTTCTGACGAGGCTTAGTATAAGTGGCGGAATGGCCGGGCTTACGTTCAAGCGGGACTCATTCGACCGAAGGTCGAAACCTTCAAATAAGTGGCGGAGCGGACGGGACTCGAACCCGCGACCCCCGGCGTGACAGGCCGGTATTCTAACCAACTGAACTACCGCTCCACTAAATTGGGTCTCTAAATAAAGTCTTA
>NZ_FNDD01000061.1 GCF_900100015.1 Vibrio xiamenensis
CAAAATCGAAAGCGCGGGCGAAAGTCGGGGCTTTTTGGTTTCTGGCGTACAGCGCAACCTTGCCAAGGTTGAGGTCACGCCTGTCCATAAAGAGAAGGGAACCTCGTGTGCCCTAAAAATTAACGGCGCAGGCGTTAGTCGCGGCTTGGTGATATTTGTTAGTTTATTATCCGAGTTTGTTTATCCGCTACCGAATGCTTTATAACTAATATATACAGTGTGATATCTGATATATTTATTTACAAAACTTTGTATGGTTAATAAATATATTTATCCTGCTTGTATGATGAACAAAATGATGGCTTTATGAACTTTGCAAAGCTGAAGCCAAAATAAAACCATATGCAAATAAAAAATGCGGATTTTTACATTTTATTGATATCAATTTCACTAATAAGCATATTAAAGTAGACGCTTATCCAATAGAATGGCCGTAATTTATAGATAACAATTATTATATGGCTATGGTAACAACACGATTCATCTCTTGTGACGCAGTGCGAGGGCGACTTGCGTTTTATAGGTTTTTAGTTAAAACGAGCTTAAGTTTTTTTTTAGGGTCGATGCTGCCAAAAGTATCGAGACGACAACGTCACTTTTATGTCTACCCACAAAATTTAGCTGGTATGCAGTATGGCTTTTACTTCAATCAGTTAAAAGGGGGCTAACGAGATGATATTCCACTTCCCGTGTCGTCATTTGACGATCCACCGAGTGCTATTATTGTCGCATTTACTGTTGGTGGTTTGCTTGGTTGGCGTGATGAGTTATGCGCGCTACGAAAGTGAATGGTCAAATAAACTGCGATATTTCGTTGAGCTATCAAAAGGCTCATTTACGCCGCATCTTAACGATATATCTAGGTTACTTACTGAGCAGCAGTATTCCAAATTGACGTCAGCAAAAATTTTGGAACATTTAAACGCGGTCGATAAGCTTAAGTTTTTGGATATTTCGAGTGGCGAACAGCAATCGCCGGTTCATATTCAATTCGTACGTGCGTCGGAATATCTTGGAATTGTCGATGCCAACCAAACCATGAATGTGCAAAGTCCGAGTGATTGGAATACCAATGTACTCGAAAGCCAATATAAGTTGGATAAAAGCGGTCACGCTCTGCATCTGTATTTGCCATTAAGTAATCCCGGACATGGGCGCATTTGGGCAGTATTTAATGCCAGCAGTGTGATGGAGTACCGTCAAACTTTGATTCGAAGCTTACTGCTTGAGGCGGTAAGTGCGATATTTTTATCCATGTTGGTTGCTCTGTATGTCACTCGGCGTGTGGTGGGGCCGATCAAATCGCTGGCGAAGAATATGTCTTCGTCAGAGCCGCCAAGCATGGAACTGCTCCCCGAGTTGGCGCGCCACGATGAAATCGGCCAGCTCGCTAAAGCGTACAAAAGTTTGCTGGTGAAAAATTATGATCAGCTGAGGCAATTGCAGGCGCAAAACGACACCGATACTCTCACTGGCATCGGCTCACGGTATAAGTATTCGCGCGTCGCAACCGACTTTATCGAGCGAGCGCTCAAACAGCAGAAATGCGTCGGCATGTTTGTGTGCGATATTGATTACTTCAAGCCTTATAACGATTACTACGGCCATAAAGAGGGTGATAGAGCATTAGTCGCCGTCGCCAAAGGTATTCAGCAAACCTTAGCGGCGGGTGATATGGTGTTTCGCTTTGGCGGTGAGGAGTTTTTGGTATTGCTTGCAAGGCCGAAAAAATCTGGCCTCCAATATGCGGGTGAGATGCTGCGCGAGAGTATCGAAAAACTCAATATTCCGCACAATGCATTGCAAGGTTGCGGTGTGGTGACCATTTCAGTCGGCGGCGCATACGCGTGTTTGAAACGTATGTCGCTTGATGAACTGGGCGCAAAAAAAATCCTCGATATGCTGTTTGAAGATGCGGATAAATCTTTGTATCAAAGTAAAGAACAAGGACGAAACCGCTTTATTCTCAGCGCCCAATCTATTCAGTAATACGATACAAATTGCCGTTGTCGGTACTAAAAAATACCGTGCCATTTGGGCTAACGGCAATTTGGCGTATGCGCTGATTTAGCCCTGTAAACAATCGCATTTCCTGATTGAGATTGCCATTCGCATCAATGCTGACCACATTGATGTGGGTCAGCTTTAAGGCGCCGATCAGCAGTTTGCCGCTCAGTTCAGGGTAGCGCTCGCCGCGATAGAGAATCATGCTGGATGGTGCGATCGATGGCGTGTACTCCAGCTGGGGCGATTCGATACCGGGCTTCTCGGTTGCATCGCCCACCGCAACTGGTCCCCAGTATTCTTTGCCATAAGAGACATTTGGCCAGCCGTAATTGGCGCCGCGTTTGATAAGGTTGATTTCATCACCGCCCCTTGGCCCGTGTTCCACTTCCCACAACTCGCCGGTTATTGGATCAAACGTCAGCCCTTGCGGATTGCGATGGCCATAACTCCAAATCTCGGCTTTTGCGTCGGCTTGGCCTGCAAAAGGGTTATCTTTTGGCGCTCGCCCTTGCGGGGTGAGACGCAAAATACTGCCCGCATGCGTTGCGAGATTCTGCGCATTTTCGCGAATGCCACGCTCACCGACACTCATATAGATAAATTGTGAGTCAAAGGTCAGGCGGCTACCGAAATGGTAAGAGGTGGTGGAACCTGATGTGGAGACAAACAGCGGCGTCCAGTTGGAGAGTTTGTCGTTTTCAAGGGTCGCTTTGGCCAGCGCCGTTTGGCCACTATTGCCATCTTTTTGGCTGTAAGTGAAATAGTATTCACCGCGTTTAAACGGCGAGGCTTTGACATCCATTAAACCGCCTTGGCCGCCACTGTAAAGATCGCTCACGTGATACAGGCGAGTCTTAGTTTGATTGCTTAAATCGACCAAGCTGATATCACCGTATTTTTCGTTGAGAATCAGTCGGTGATCGTCAATAAATTCAAATCCCCACGGAATGGATAAGCCGGTAAATACCTGCTCGGCGTTAAGCGCATGGGCAATAGAGAAAGGGGCGAGGGCGCCAATCAAGGCAAGCGAGCGTAATGTTTTCAAAGATATAGCCTTTTATTCGCAGCAATATCTAAAGTGTAGCGTGAATTTGGCGCCGCCGTAGGTGTTGGCAGCGCCGGTGAAAACGATGCAGGCTTAGAGCGTTTTTAACATCCACACATCGCAGCCATTATGCTCGGTGCCTGGCATTGGCTCACTGAGTTGCTCAAAGCCGAAATGGCGATACAGCGCAATCGCCGATTGCATGCTGGCAAGGGTATCCAAATAGCAATGCTGATAGCCAGCTTGTTTAGCAAATTCAAGGCAGGTTTGGGTCAGCGCTTTTCCAGCGCCAACACCGCGACTTTCGGGTAGCAAGAACAATTTTTTTAGCTCACACACCGAATCGCTGGCATTAAATGGGGCAATGCCGCCACCGCCGATGACGATGTCATTGAGTACCGCGACCCAGTATTGGCTGCCTTGGCTCGGGTCGTAGTGCTTGCTCATTTGTTCAACTTCCGGATCGGATGGGCCAAACCCTTCACCAATGGCGCCAAATTCGCGGCCAACTTGTTGAATGATGTGTTTGATAGCGGCGTCATCTGCTGCGCTTATCGGACGAATTTCCAATTTGAAGTGCGGGTCGTTGCTCATTCCTTGCAAGTCTCTTTGTGGTGATTTCTTAATAGTTGGCAAAAGTGCCATATTCACAGCCGAAAGTCATCTGCAAAGCGACCCACACAGCAGCGCGTTGAAGAAACTCGATTAAATTCCGTACAAATATCCACGGAAGTGGCGATTGTGCCACATTTCAATTTGGCTTTGATCGCGCCTTTCGTTACTATGTACAGCTACTTGAAAATACCCTAAATCCCAAAATGGTATTGCTTGAATTTCCACTTGGTTATTCACGATAACACGTGTCTTAAGCAGTACTTGGGAACCTTATGGACACTACCAGTAGGTAGATGAGGAAACGATGCAACATCTAGAAGAGATCATTGCTAACGCGACGGCTGCGATTGACGCTGCTGATTCGCTAGTCGCGCTTGATGAAGTGCGTGTTCAGTACCTAGGTAAAAAAGGCGAATTGACTAGCCAATTACAAAGCCTAGGTAAACTTCCACCAGAAGAGCGCCGCACAGCAGGCCAGGAAATCAACAAAGCCAAAGGCGCGGTTCAACAAGCGATTGCGGCACGTAAAGATGCCCTGCAACGCGCGGAACTGGAAGCCAAATTGGCCCAAGAGTCTATCGATGTGACTCTGCCTGGTCGTCGTATTGAAAACGGTGGCTTGCACCCAGTGACTCGCACCGTTGAACGTATCGAAAGCTTCTTTGGCGAGCTTGGCTTTACAGTTGAGTCTGGCCCTGAAATTGAAGATGCGTTTCATAATTTCGATGCGCTGAACATCGCTGCGGATCACCCAGCACGTACCGATCACGATACTTTCTTCTTTAACCCAGATCTGATGTTGCGCACTCACACCTCTGGTGTGCAAATTCGCACCATGGAAAACGGTAAGCCGCCATTTCGTTTTATCGCGCCAGGGCGTGTATACCGTAACGACTACGATCAAACCCACACGCCAATGTTCCACCAAGTGGAAGGCATGCTGGTTGATGAGCACGTTAACTTCGCGCAGTTGAAAGGCATTTTGTACGATTTCCTCACCAACTTCTTTGAAGAAGAGTTGGAAGTGCGTTTCCGTCCATCTTACTTCCCATTCACTGAGCCTTCAGCAGAAGTGGATGTAAAACGTAAAGACGGCAAATGGCTTGAGATCCTAGGCTGTGGCATGGTGCACCCAAATGTACTGCGCAGTGT
Source organism: Vibrio xiamenensis (assembly GCF_900100015.1). Taxonomy (GTDB): domain Bacteria; phylum Pseudomonadota; class Gammaproteobacteria; order Enterobacterales; family Vibrionaceae; genus Vibrio; species Vibrio xiamenensis. Next base: position 4,820 of record NZ_FNDD01000061.1, read on the forward strand.
GGGCATCGACCCTGAGAAATACTCTGGTTTCGCGTTTGGTATCGGGATTGAGCGTTTAGCAATGCTGCGTTACGGCGTTAACGATCTGCGTTCATTCTTTGAAAACGATCTTCGTTTCCTAAAACAGTTCAAGTAATCCAGAGGTTTAATCACTATGAAATTCAGCGAATCATGGCTTCGTGAGTGGGTTAACCCTGCGGTTAGCACCGACGAGCTTACTCATCAAATTACTATGGCTGGCCTAGAAGTCGATGACGTACTTCCTGTGGCGGGTTCATTTACTGGCGTTAAAGTGGGTCATGTGGTGGAGTGCGGTCAGCACCCAGACGCAGACAAACTGCGCGTGACCAAAGTCGATGTCGGCGAAGAAGAACTGCTTGATATCGTGTGCGGCGCGCCAAACTGTCGCCAAGGTTTGAAAGTTGCGGTTGCCACCGTTGGTGCGGTGCTACCGGGCGATTTCAAAATTAAAAAAGCCAAATTACGTGGTCAGCCTTCACACGGCATGCTGTGTTCTTTCACCGAGCTTGGTATCGATGTGGAATCTGACGGCATCATGGAATTGGCGCAAGATGCGGTTATCGGTACCGATTTCCGTGAATTCTTAGGTCTTAACGATGTCACTGTTGATGTTGACCTAACGGCAAACCGCGCTGACTGCTTTAGCATTCGCGGCCTTGCTCGTGAAGTTGGCGTATTGAACCGTCTTGATGTTAGCGCCCCTGCGATTGAAGCGGTAGCGGCGAGCATCGATGACACCGTGGCAATCGAAGTCAAAGCGCCAGCGGCGTGTCCACGCTACCTAGGTCGTGTGGTGAAGAACGTTAACGTTCAAGCTGAAACGCCACTTTGGATGCAAGAAAAATTGCGCCGCTGTGGCATTCGCTCAATCGACCCGGTTGTCGATATCACTAACTACGTATTGCTTGAGCAAGGCCAACCAATGCACGCTTTTGATTTAGCGAAAATCGAAGGCGGCATCGTGGTGCGTATGGCTGAGCAAGGCGAGAAGCTCACGCTACTTGATGGCAGCGAAGCCGAGCTGAACGCTGATACATTGGTTGTGGCTGACCACAACAAAGCGCTGGCGATTGCTGGTATCTTTGGTGGTGAAGGCTCTGGCGTTAACAGCGAAACCAAAGACGTATTGCTTGAGTGTGCCTTCTTCGCACCAGATCACATTCGTGGTCGCGCGCGTAGCTACGGCCTGCATACCGATTCTTCAATGCGCTATGAGCGCGGCGTTGACTTTGCTTTGCAAGCCAGCGCAATGGAGCGTGCAACTCAGCTATTGGTTGACATCTGTGGTGGTGAGGTTGCACCTGTGGTTGGCGTTGAGTCAGAAGCTGACTTACCAAAAGCCAACACGGTTGAACTGCGCCGCTCAAAACTTGATAGCCTGCTTGGCCATGAAATCCCATCAAGCGATGTGGTTGAAATTCTAGAGCGTCTTGGTCTTGCGGTTTCAACCACCGACACGGGTTGGAAAGCGACTGCGCCAACTTGGCGTTTTGATATCGCGATTGAGCAAGATTTGGTGGAAGAGATCGGTCGTATCTACGGCTACGACAACATTCCAAACCAATCGCCAGTGGCGAGTCTTAGCATGAACCTGCACAAAGAAGCGAAATTGCCGCTTAAACGTGCACGTGATCTGCTGGTTGACCGCGGTTACCACGAAGCGATCACTTACAGCTTTGTTGAGCCAGAGCAGCAAAAACTGATCGTGCCTGAAATTGAGCCGCTGATGCTGCCAAACCCAATTTCAGCAGACATGTCAGCCATGCGCCTAAGCTTGATTCAAGGCTTGCTGAACACTGTGGTTCACAACCAAAAACGTCAGCAACCGCGTGTGCGTTTGTTTGAATACGGTTTGCGCTTTATTCCTGATCAAGACGCAGAAAACGGCATGCGCCAAGAGCCAATGCTCGCCGGTGTGATTGCTGGCGCGCGCAGTGAAGAGCACTGGGATATCGAAACCAACACCGTTGATTTCTTTGACCTAAAAGGCGATTTGGAAGCGGTATTGGAACTGACTGCCAACGACAAACAATTTGCGTTTGTTGCGGCTGAGCACCCAGCGCTGCACCCAGGCCAATGCGCGGCGATCGTGATTGATGACCAACCTGTCGGTATCATCGGTACGGTTCACCCAGAGCTTGAGCGCAAGTTTGGCCTAAACGGTCGCACTATCGTGTTTGAAATCGAGTGGAACGCCATCAATACTCGCGTGATCCCAGAAGCGGTCGCGCTGTCGAAGTTCCCATCAAACCGTCGCGATATCGCGGTTGTGGTTGATGAAGACGCAGCGTCAGGCGAAATCGTTGAAGCGTGTTTGCAAGCTGGCGGCGAATTCCTTAAAGAAGCCAAGTTGTTTGATGTTTACGTCGGCAAAGGGGTCGAAGAAGGTAAGAAGAGCCTAGCTATCGCGCTGACACTACAATCGGTTGAGCGCACGCTAGAAGATGCAGACATCGCTGGTGCGGTCGATGCGATTGTGGCGCAAATTTCAGAGCAATTTGGGGCGGTTTTACGCGACTAATTGTCTGATTGTTGATGAAAAAAACCTCGCAGTAGCGAGGTTTTTTTATGGGTGAAAATTGGGGGTGGTTTTATGTGGCTGGCTATCGTGAGTTGTTTGTATGATGCGCCTTACGTGCATCGGTTTCTTTGCCATCTGCGATAGCGCACCAGTTCCTTTTGCTGGCTCAAAAGGAGGCAAACGCCTTTTGGGATAGTTTGGTGAGGCAGTTTGGTTTGATGCGCTAAA
>NZ_FNDD01000055.1 GCF_900100015.1 Vibrio xiamenensis
TGGTCGTGGTCGTGGTCGTGGTCGTGGTCGTGGTCGTGGTCGTGGTCGTGCAGCAGTAAAACACTGGCAAGATTAACCGTCAAACCAATCACCGCCACCACAATCGCTTCATTAAAGCGAATTTGCTCTGGGTTAAACAACCGAAACAGCGATTCACCAAACATTACCAACGCCACCATTCCTAACGCAATTGCACTGGTATAGCCGCCAAGCACACTAAACTTCCCAGTACCAAATGAAAACTGAGCATCGTGCTGATGTTTTTTCGCATAGCGATAAGTAAATAAGGTAATGCAGAACGCGGCGGCATGAGTCCCCATGTGCCAACCGTCAGCGAGCAAGGCCATCGAACCAAACATGCTGCCGGAGATGATCTCCACCAACATAGTGACGACGGTAAGTCCTAGCACATACATAGTGCGACGTTCGCCTTGCTGATTGTAGGAAACGAATTGATCGCGATGAGAGCAGAGTAACGTGTCTTTGTTTGTCATGATAGTTTGATAATCAAAATATTTGAATTAAATGTAGTTTGATAATCAAACAAAGTCAACGACGATATTTTCACCAATTTGACCACAATTCTTCATGTATTAAGAATTAAGATGCATAAAAATCGCCATTTTGATTAAGAAATTTTTATGACAGTAAAGTTGCAATATTGTCTTATTTGCCGCGTCAATATTTTACCTTTGTCATATTTGACTCGCTCAAGCCACCAAAACTGCAATTTCATTAACCTAGAAATATTTCAATTAGGTTGCAAAATGTGACTTTTTCTCGATCAAAAATGTAAAGTTAGATTTAAAAATGAAAGTTTATGTTTCTAAAATCGCTGGATAGTATTTTCTGGCGTTTTACAAATCAGTTCGCAAATTTTAGGAATGTAAACATGAAAAAAATCGCTCTATTCGCAGTGGCATCCCTGAGCATGCTGTCTGTTTCCGCTTTCGCCGACACGACCATTAACGGTGCCGGCGCATCCTTCCCTTATCCTGTATATATGAAATGGGCGAAGGCTTACCAAGGTGAAACAGGTGTTAAGCTGAACTACCAATCGATTGGTTCAGGTGGTGGTATTAAACAAATCACTGCGAAGACTGTCGACTTTGGCGCTTCAGATGCACCGCTCAGCGAAGAAAAGCTCGACCAAATTGGGCTGGTGCAATTTCCGGCCGTCATGGGTTCGATTGTCCCCGTTGTTAACGTCAAAGGGATCGCAGCAGGACAGCTGAATATCTCTGGCAAACTGTTGGCGGATATCTATCTAGGCAAAGTGAAATACTGGGATGACGCCGAAGTCAAAGCGGATAACTCAAGTGTTTCTCTACCGCATCAACCGATTGTGGTTGTGCACCGCTCAGATGCATCAGGCACGTCATTTAACTACACCGGTTACCTATCTAAAGTCAGCAGCGACTGGCAATCGCAAGTCGGCCAAGGCAAAGAAGTGGTATGGCCAAAAGCGGCAACCAACCTTGGCGGTAAAGGCAACGCGGGTGTGGCGAACTTAGTAAAACGTACACCAGGTGCCATCGGTTATGTTGAGTACGCTTACGCTGAGCAAAACAAACTGACCTATACCGCGATGAAAAACAGCGCGGGTCACTTCGTCCAGCCAACGCTTTCATCATTCCAAGCTGCAGCGGCAAACGCAGACTGGACTCACGCGCCAGGTTTTGCAGTGGATTTGAACAACCAACCTGGTGACCAATCTTGGCCGATGACCGCCGCAACCTTCATTTTGATGTACAAAGATCAAGCCAACGCAGATACCGCTAAAGAAGTGTTGAAGTTCTTTGAATGGGGTTACGAGCATGGCGAGTTAGCTTCACAACTGGGTTATGTCCCTATGCCGAAGAGCGTGGTCTCTATGGTTAACGACATGTGGGAAAAAGACATTAAGTCAAACGGCAAAACCGTTTACTAATGCCAAAGCTGACGCCGAACTTTAAGCTTTGGCGTCAGTCTGTTTCCTCGCAACACGATGTTTACATTATGATTGTTACTCACACAGCGTATGACCGCTGTTTCAAACAAGCGAGCTTATTTAGCGCGCTATCCGTGACCGTAATTATGGTCGCGATTTTCGCGACTCTGGTATTTGGTGCCCTACCCGCAATTAAACAATTCGGTATCGGCTTTATCTTCTCCACCGAATGGGACCCAATTAACTTAGTTTTTGGCGCAGGCAACGCCTTGTACGGAACCTTAGTCTCATCAATTATCGCCGCGCTACTTGCCACCCCTGTTGGCATTGCCATTGCCATCTCTTTGTCTGAATTAATGCCAAAATGGCTCTCCCATCCTGTTAGCATTGCGATTGAACTGCTGTCAGCCGTGCCCAGCATCATTTATGGCATGTGGGGGCTGTTTGTCTTTGCCCCTTGGTTTGCCAATGGCCCCCAAATTTGGATGCTTGAGCACATCAGCGGCATTCCGTTGATTGGTCCGCTGTTTAGCGGCGTACCGCTTGGTCAAGGCTTGTTAACTGCAGGCATTATTCTGGCGTTTATGATTTTGCCGATTATGACGGCGCTGATTAAAGACGCCCTCAATACCGTCCCTAACGTGCTTAAAGAGTCCTCTTACGGCATCGGCGCAAATACTTACGAAGTGATCAGCAAAATTTTGCTGCCGTCGATCAAAAGCTCCATTTTTGGTGCGTTTATTCTTGCGCTTGGCCGCGCGCTCGGCGAAACCATGGCAGTCACTTTTGTGATTGGTAACGCACAAGATATCAGCGCAGCGCTGTTTATGCCTGCCACCTCGATTTCAGCCACCATTGCCAACCAATTTAATGAAGCCGATGGCATAAAAATGTCAGCATTAATGGCGCTCGGTTTGGTGCTATTCATCGTGACATTTTTGGTGATGGGCTATGCCCGTGTGCAATTGCGCAAAAGTGCGAGGGCGAAATGATGAGCATGAGACAATTTAAAAACCATCTGTTTCGCTACGCCTGCTATGGCGCGACTGCGATTGGCTTATTTATTCTCGCGGCGATAATGTACGGCTTGATAAGTCGTGGTGTTACTGCGCTGTCTTGGGACGTTCTGTTTAAATCGCTTCCCGCTCCAGGCGATGATGACGGAGGCCTTGCCAATGCCATTGTCGGTTCGATGATGATAAGTGGCATGGGAATCTTAATCGCGATTCCAATTGGTGTATTCGCTGGCACTTGGCTTGCTGAATATGGTCAAGATTCTAAAGCCGCCGACACGATTCGCTTTCTTAACGGCATGCTGATGTCATCGCCATCGATTTTGATTGGCTTGTTTGTCTATTTAGCTCTGGTTGAGCCGTTTGGTCACTTTTCTGGCTGGGCGGGCGCGGTATCGCTCGCGATCATTGCGCTGCCGATGATCATCTCAACAACTGAAGAAATGCTTAAACTGGTGCCAACCAGCCTGCGTGAAGCGGGCACTGGCCTTGGCGCACCCGCTTGGAAAGTCACGGTAAGCCTGAGCTATCGTAGTGTCAGCGCTGGGATCATTACCGGAATATTACTTTCCTTTGCGCGTATTTCTGGTGAAACCGCGCCGCTGCTGTTTACCGCACTGAGTAACTCATTTATGTCGCTCGATATGTCTGGCCCAATGTCCAACTTGCCCGTCACTATCTACAACTTGGCAATGAGCCCGTACGAAACCTGGAACAACTTAGCTTGGACCGGCGCCCTTTTGATCACCGCTGCAATTTTGGCGATCAACATACTTTCGCGCGCCTTGCCAACCTTATTGAAAAAGTGGAACTCATGACGACTATGATACAAACCCAATTCGCTTCCACCAGCATCGACACTATGGCGATTCAAACTCAATCTCCTTCCATTCGCATGAGCGTCGAAGGGCTGAATTTTTTCTATGCGCAAGATAAGCAAGCGCTGTTTGACGTCACGCTTCCGATTTACAAAAACCGGGTTACCGCAATTATCGGCCCATCAGGTTGCGGTAAATCGACGCTGCTGCGCACCTTAAACCGCATCTACAAGCTCTACCCCAAACAGTCCGCCAAAGGCACCATCACTCTGGATGGCAATAATATCCTGACCCGTGATTGTGACCTCAACGCGCTGCGCGGAAAAGTAGGCATGATTTTCCAAAAACCGACACCGTTTCCGATGAGCATTTATGAAAACATCGCGTTTGGCATTCGCCTTAACGAGAAACTGTCGAAAACAGATATGGATGTGCGTGTGCAGCAAGCACTCGAGCAAGCGCGGTTATGGGAAGAAGTAAAAGACAAATTGACCAGCGATGCAATGGGATTATCCGGTGGTCAGCAGCAGCGTCTGTGTATTGCTCGTACCATTGCCCTTAAACCCGAAGTCTTGTTGATGGATGAACCGACCTCGGCGCTTGATCCTATCGCAACGCAAGGCATCGAAGATTTGGTGACCAAGCTTAGCAAAGAGTTCACCATTGTTATCGTGACCCACAATATGCAGCAAGCCAAACGTATATCTGATTTCACTGCGTTTATGCATTTAGGCAAGCTTATCGAGTTCGCGGCGACGGACAGTGTATTCAATCGCCCAGAGCACGCAATGACCGCGGATTACGTTCAAGGACATTTTGGCTAACCATTGCCGTTTTTCAGTGACTAACTTATTAAGTGAAAAAGACCAAGCCTCTTAGAACAGAGCGCAATAAAAAAAGCCCTCGGCTTACGCTGAGGGCTTTCACTTCTTGGGCTTCTTTTGTTTGATTAACCTTGTTTACGAATTAGGTAATCAAACGCTCCTAGGCTGGCTTTTGCACCTTCACCCATCGCAATGATGATCTGTTTGTAAGGTACTGTGGTCGCATCACCGGCAGCAAACACGCCCTCTAGGCTAGTTTCGCCGCGGCTGCCAACTTCAATTTCGCCACGCGCTGAGAGTTGGACATCCGAATCTTTCAACCATTCCGTGTTCGGTACGAGACCAATTTGCACGAAGATGCCTGACAGTTCGATTTGTTTAATTTCATCTGTGTTGCGATCTTTGTATTTCAAGCTCGTCACACGTTTGCCATCACCCACCACTTCGGTGGTCTGCGCCATCGTGATGATATCTACGTTAGGCAGAGAGTTGGCTTTGTTGATCAATACTTGGTCGGCGCGAAGCGTATCGGCAAACTCAAGCACAGTAACGTGTTCTACGATACCAGCAAGGTCGATTGCAGCTTCAATACCAGAGTTACCACCACCGATAACTGCGGTACGTTTACCTTTAAATAGTGGACCATCACAGTGCGGGCAGTACGCCACACCTTTATTGCGATACTCTTGCTCGCCCGGTACGTTCATTTCACGCCAGCGTGCACCTGGGCTCAAAATAACGCTCTTACTCTTAAGGGTCGCGCCACTTTCAAGTTGAATATGGATAAGACCATCTTCAGTATTGTTAGCGCCCATAAGTTTGCTTGCTTGCTGCTCGGTCACGACGTCAACATCGTACTCTTTCAAGTGTTCAGCAAGGTCAGTCGCCAATTTAGGACCTTCGGTACGTTTTACTGAGATAAAGTTCTCAATCGCCATCGTGTCCATCACTTGGCCACCAAAACGCTTAGCCACGACGCCAGTACGAATGCCTTTACGTGCTGCATAAAGCGCCGCTGCGCTGCCGCCAGGGCCACCACCGACGACTAATACATCGTAAGGGTCTTTGTCATTCAAAGCCGCTGCCGCTTTTTCTTCAGCGCCATCATCCACTTTGTTTAAGATTTCAGCCAAAGACATACGGCCTTGACCAAACAGTTCGCCGTTCACAAATACACTTGGTACCGCCATGATATCGCGAGATTTCACTTCGTCTTGGAACAGTGCGCCGTCAATCATAGTCACGCGAACATCTGGGTTGATCGCCGCCATCATGTTGAACGCTTGAACCACATCTGGACAGTTTTGGCACGATAGAGAAATAAAGATCTCAACGTCCAATTTCTTATCAAGATTGGCAATTTGCTCGATAACCGCAGGCTCAAGTTTGATTGGGTGGCCGCCTGAGTGCAGCAGCGCCAATACCAAAGAGGTAAACTCGTGTCCCATTGGTAACCCGGCAAAGCGCAGTTGCGTGCCTTTCGCTGGGTTTGATACCGTCATTACCGGTTTACGTTCGCTTGCGTTGTCGTCACGTTCGACGGTGACAAAATCGCTTAGCTCAGCAATTTCATTCGCCAAGGCAAGAATGTCATTGGCCGCCTTGCTTTCATCTAGACTGACCACTAGTCGGACATCTTGCTTCACATTACTGAGATACTGTTTGAGTTGTTGTTTGATAGCTTGCTCTAGCATGCTCGTTACACCTTGATTCTTGGATAAACAGAATGGTCACTCTGGATAAATGGGATGGGAGCATGCCAAGTGCGTAGGTCGTTAGGTACCACCCAGCACACTCCCATATTTTTTAACTATCTAAACTAGTTATTCATCAACTAATTAGATTTTACCTACTAGGTCTAGAGAAGGGGCTAGCGTTTCTTCGCCTTCTTTCCATTTAGCAGGACATACTTCACCTGGGTGAGAAGCAACGTACTGAGCCGCTTTCACTTTGCGAAGTAGATCTTCTGCGTCACGGCCGATACCTTCAGCAGTGATTTCCATTGCTTGGATAGTACCTTCTGGGTCGATTAGGAAAGTCGCGCGGTCTGCAAGACCTTGACCTTCACGCATCACACCGAAGTTGTTAGTGATGTTGCCAGTTTGGTCGCCAAGCATGAAGTAGTTGATTTTGCCGATAGTGTCAGAGCTGTCGTGCCATGCTTTGTGAGTGAAGTGAGTGTCAGTTGATACTGAGTAAACTTCTACGCCACGTTTTTGAAGCTCTTCGTAGTGGTCTGCTAGGTCACCTAGCTCAGTTGGACAAACAAACGTGAAGTCTGCTGGATAGAAGAAGAATACAGCCCATTTACCCAGAACGTCTTGTTCAGTTACTTCTACGAATTCGCCTTGTTTAAATGCAGTAGCGTTAAATGGTTTGATCTTAGTGTTAATCATATTCTTTACTTTCCTTTAAGTTGATTAGCGTAGCAATGTCTTGCTGTCGGAAAGTATAGTCACATGTTGGGCACTTAAAGAAAAATCACTTATAGCTATTCTATTGATAGGTTATTTCTATTAAAAGTGGATTGCAAAGCGCGAAATAGGCTTAATTCGCCGATCGGGTTCACTTGTAAAATGAAACAAGCCGCAAGCTTAGTCTTGCGGCTGATAATTTGAGCATTTTTTCATCACCAATAACGGGATGTCAAGGTCGTAAACCGCGCCTTGCTGTCCATTTAGGCGTACATATTTCAATCACTGTAAGCTTCAACGCCCACGCCTTCAATCAGATAACCCGCTTGGCCTAAATCCGACGCCACTTTTTCGACGTTGAGTTTACCTTTGACGTACACCACATCCCACAACCCTTTGATCGGTACCCCTTGTTTGAATTTGACGTACACGATTTGATTGGGCGGTGGCGGCGGAACATGGATACAAGCCCCAAAATACGGCACTAAAAGCAATTCAGTCACCGTTTCGCTGTCGCCTTCAAGAGGAATTACAAATCCGGGTAAACGAATTTGACGCCCATCGAGATCATCGCGATATCCGCCAGCCATATTTTGCGGCGGTGTATCTCCATCATGGTTAATCGGCGCTTTACTAGGCGTTGGCGGCTTATCGCGTTCATTTTTGGGAATCAAATCGACCCAATCCAGCGTCAATATCTGAGTATTGTCATTTGCTGCATGCGTTGATGTTGTCACCGTCAGCAATGCTAACCCCAGCAAAACGCTTGCGCACCAATACCCAAAACCGTCCCCAAAAACCTTTGCTAACCGACATTGTCCTGCCACCGCTTCTTCCCTATTCGTATCAATTCAAAAAAATCCCACCCTGCGCCATCAATAAGTCATCTGAATGACAATCATTAAAACTTCATATTTCAGTAACAAAGCCTTCATTCAACTAGGAGGTAATAATGTTACATCCAAACAGAATAACTATTTGAATAAACATGGAGTTACTTTAGTGAAAAACCATAAATTATTACTTGTCAGCGCGGTCACTGCGGCGCTATCTGGCTGCGCGGCTTCAACTCAAACTGCAGGTGTCGATGCACCGCAAAAAAATGACGTCTGGTATCAGCAAGCGCAAGCCGATATCGCCAAAGCAAAGGCCAATAAACCGATTGATAAGCCGGCTAAAAACGTCATTTTATTTGTCGGTGACGGCATGAGCGTGGGTACGATTACTGCAGCGCGAATTTTTGAAGGTCAGCGCCAAGGTCTGATGGGTGAAGAGTACAAATTAGCCATGGAAAGCATGCCTTATGTGGCGCTATCTAAAACCTACAACACCGACGCACAAACTCCCGACTCAGCTGGTACAGCATCGGCGATGGTCACAGGCGTTAAAACTAAGCAAGGCGTCATCAGCGTGGATGACAACGTCAAACGTGGCTTTTGCACCACAGTAAAAGGCAACGAAGCAAAAACGGCTTGGGAAATGGCTGCAGAAAAAGGCTTATCGGTTGGCGTCGTATCCACCGCGCGAATCACTCACGCAACCCCTGCCACTAGCTATGCTCACTCCGCCGACCGCGACTGGGAAAGCGATGCCAGCATGCCCAATATTGCCAAAAACCAAGGCTGTGTCGACATTGCTCAGCAGCTAATTGGCTTTAATAACGGCCAAGGCATGGATGTGGTGTTTGGTGGCGGTCGCCGCGAATTCTTGCCGACCACAGTCGTCGATCCTGAAGGTAAAAAAGGCAAACGTAAAGATGGCAAAAACTTGGTTGAGCAGTGGCAAACGATGCATCCAAGTGGTGAGTACGTCTACGACAAAACGGGGTTTGATGCCATTGACCCAAGCGCCGATAAAATCTTTGGCCTGTTTGAAAGCAGCCACATGCAATACGAAGCAGACCGCCGTAATGAAGAGCCGTCTTTAGCTGAAATGACCAGCAAAGCCATCGACGTACTAGCAAAAAATCAGCAAGGTTACCTGCTGATGGTTGAAGCGGGCCGTATCGACCACGCCCACCACGACGGTAATGCGGCGCGTGCGCTGGCAGATACCGTAGCTTACGACGACGCAATTAAAGCAGCACTTGCAAAAACCGATCCTCAAGATACGCTGATCATCGTGACTGCCGACCATGCTCATACCTTTATTTCCAATGGCTATTCAGACCGTGGTAACCCGATTTTGGGTTTATCGAAAAAGAATGGTAAATACAATTTAGATGCTTACGGTAAACGCTATACCACCCTCAGTTACGGTAACGGCCCTGGCGCGGTGGCAAGCGCAGCGGATCGTCCGAACCCAAGCGAAGATGAAGTGACCAAACTCGATTATCGTCAACAATCGCTGATTAAACTCGACTCAGAAACCCACTCAGGTGAAGACGTGGCGATTTTTGCCCGTGGGCCGGAAGCCTATTTGTTCCAAGGCGCGGTTGAACAAAACTATATCTTCCACGTCATGAACGAAGCGTTAGGCTTAGCAAAATAGCGCCGTATCTACTCTTATACAACACGCTTACACAACACGCTCACACAACGTCAGTGTTCAAGCCGAAGCCCACGCTTCGGCTTTTTTTGCGCCTGTGACTTGATGTTCAAAAAATAAACTCTGATACGGTTAAACGGTTACCGCATTGCCGCCGCCTATTGACTATGATTAGTGCTCAAAAGGTAATCAGTTAGAAAAATTCCCTAATATTCGTGAATGTTAGGAAACAGTTTAAGTCCGTAATAAGTATTGATGTTCCCTTGCGGGAAGGGTAAAACTATTGATAGTTTATATAGATAGCCAAACTGCCATAAGTCGTTCTTCACTTATCCTAGCGCATCCTTTCACTGTGCTATCTTCTGAAACGCCTTTGCACCCTTGCTCGATAGAAAAACTGTGTTTGATGAGAAAACATTGAGCCATGGGAAAACATGGATACATCGAAAGCTCAATGCATTGAGAAAACGCGGTTAATGAAAAACCGGTTAAATCACGGGTGCTTATCGTGGCTTGGCAAAACGGCATACTGCCAAAGTATGTTCTAAACTGTCATCACAACGTATTTCTTTCAATCACGCTAACAGATAATAAGTTGAGAATAATTTTATATGTTCGAAGAGTTAGCTTTTGGTGGGCTTTTGTTCAGTCCATTAGTGGTGTTTATGCCACTCGCCTTCGTGCTGTCTTGGGGCACACGACTGGTGCTACACAAATCCGGCCTTTACTCCAAACTATGGAAAGCCGCCTGGTTTGAAGTCAGTTTGTATGTTTGTTACCTCGCTCTAGTCATTTACCTACTCGGGAGTTAATTATTTTTATGGGAAAACTTGCTCGCATCTCCCTCACTTTAGTGACCCTTATCATCGCCGCTGTACTTGGTCACTGGATCTGGCAACACTATCTTTATTCTCCTTGGACTCGCGACGGTCGAGTTCGCGCTCATGTGATTACCATCGCCCCAGATGTTTCTGGTTGGGTTAACGATGTTGAGGTCAAAGACAACCAAGAAGTGAAAAAAGGCGATGTCATTTTCACCGTCGATGACACCCGCTACAAAGCCGCGATTGCCGAGCTTGAAGCGCAGGTCGAGAACAAACAATACGCTTGGGAATTGGCAAAACATCAATACGAACGCCGTAAAACACTAACCACTGGCAAACTGGTCAGTGAAGAGACTGCCGAAAGCGCGCGCATTAGCACCGAACTTGCCAAGTCAAATTACAAACTGGCTAAAGCCCAACTGGCTACCGCGCAGATAAACTTAGATCGCACTGTGGTACGGGCGCCTGCCGACGGCAGCATCATCAACTTAACGCTGCGTGATGGCAATTACGTCAGCCAAGGTAAGTCGGTGTTGTCTCTGGTGAAGCAAAACTCTTTCTACGTGACAGGCTATTTTGAAGAAACCAAAATTCCACTGATTTCACTGGGTCAAAAGGCGACTATCACGCTTATGAGCGGTGGTAAGCCGCTGACCGGTACGGTTGCCAGCATTGGCGAAGCGATTGCCGACACCAATACCGCAAGCAATAGCCAACTGCTGCCACAAGTGCAGCAAACCTTTAACTGGGTGCGTTTGGCACAGCGTATTCCAGTGGATATCAAACTCGACAGTTACCCAGATAACGTCCATTTAAGCGCGGGGATGACGGTTTCGATTCACCTTGAAGAACAAGCGCAATAATTATGCAGGCGCTATTTAACAGCCTGTTTTTCCCCAATAAGCAGGCGATTCAATTTGCCATCAAAGGGGTATTGGCGATGGCGATGTCGCTCTACATCGCCATGTTTCTCAACCTAGACCGTCCATACTGGGCGCTGATCGGCGCAGTATTTCTACAAATCCGCCCGGAAGGTGGTCTGGTTGTCGAAAAAGGCATGTACCAGATCATCGGTTCAGCGACGGGCGGCATTGTCGGCATCATTATTTTGAGCTGGTTTGCTCCCTATCCAGAACTCGCACTGGGTTTATTGGCGCTGTGGCTTGGTCTCAACTCCGGCCTGTCGGCCATGGTACGCCGCCAAAATCTGGTTTACGCCTTTGCGATGGCGGGGATGACCGCGAGTTTGGTGTGCTTATTGGTGATGGTACAACCTAGCACCGCAAGTAGCCAAACCATCTTTGCACTAGCACAAGCGCGCATCAGTGAAATCATGGTTGGCGTGGTGTGCGCCGCATTAGTCAGTAAGTTAATTTGGCCGGTAAAAGTGAAAGATGGCCTGCAAGCCAGTGCGCGCAATGTCATCAACCAGACGTTGAATTACTTGTCGGTTGAACTTGATCCACAAGGTTCGCACGACAAGCGCCATCAACACATCGATGCCATTTTGGAATCGGTCACTGCCGTTAGTGATGATTCGAGCGCCGTCAGCTTTGAAGGCCCGGAAGGCCCAGGGCAAAGCCGCGCCGCTAACGCCATCTGTAACAGCGTGTTATCGCTGCTCGCCTTAGTGCAAATCTTTGGCCGTTTGCAGCGTCAGCACCCAGAGCTGATTGGCGAAGTGTTAGCGCCAATCCTTACTCAGATGCGAGAAAGCTTCACTCAGATGGCGGAGTCGAAAGACTACGATGAATGCTATATCATCGCTCAGCAATTGCGCCGTACTCAGCTTGAATATTCTAACCTCGATATAGAAAAAACGCCGCTTCAAGCGCGGCTTATCAAAGTCTCATTAGAACTCAGCGCCGAACTTGTGGTGCTACTTAAAGGTTACGCCAAACTCACCAGTAAAATCCCAGCCAAACTTAACGCGCCTAGTATTCAGCCGTATCGCGACCCGTTAGTGGGTATTACCACTGGGCTTCGCAGTATGTTGCTGTTTTTGGTCGGCGCGGGTTTGTGGGTCGGTACCGGTTCAACGTCAGTGTTGATGATCATGATTTTGCCGGTGGTGTTTTCAATTATGATGGCACGTTTACCGCTGGCGATTCTTACCGTGGTATTGCAGCGTTTGTTGGTTGGCATTCTGTTTGCGATTCCGCTGGCAGTGTTTTACGCCGTACCTTTGCTTGCGGCGAGCAGTCGTAATTACGAACTGCTGGTATTAATCCTTGCTGGCCCCTATTTTCTGGGATTGCTGGCACTGGCCAATCGCCCAACCTTGCCTTACGGCTTGGGCATTTGTATTCCGTTCACCATCTTCGTCATGCCAAGTAACGACATGACCCGTGCGCTATCCATCAGTTCAACCATCAGTAACGCAATGGCGATTTTTGTCGGCGTCTCGGTGCTGTATTGGATTTTTAAACTGATTACAGGGCCAAGTTTGCCGCTGATGATGACGCGCTTAATGCGAGTGACTCGCCGCGATATTATCGATATTGATCAACACTCCGCGCCTGAGCACTGGTTTAACGCCCGTATGGGCGATCGCCTGCTGCGAATTTCAACCTATGATAAAGCCATGAGCCCGGAGCGTAACATCACCGATTTAGCCTTAACCGGCCTAAACCTTGGTCATGTTTCCATGCGCTTGCGACGCATCGTGCGCCGCACCGCCAACACCAAACTCGATAGTGAACTTGAACGCTGGCAAACAGCGCTTGGCGATGCATTTATGCAAGCATTCTATGGCAAAAATGAACCGCAATTTACCAAGCAGTGTCATCAATTACTGCGTAAATTGGATGAGTATGATTTGCCGCTTGAGCAAAAAGAGATGCTAGAAGGTATGTTTGAGCGCATCGGTTTAACACTTGAGCGCAGCGCCGCCGCCATTGCCAAGCAGCGCGCCATATAACCGGTAAATAATAAATAGGTACTAGGTAAATAGGTAAATAGGTAAATAGGTA
>NZ_FNDD01000006.1 GCF_900100015.1 Vibrio xiamenensis
CAAAGAACCATATCACTAGGCAAGCGACGTCGACGTATAGTCGCTTTATCGGAAAGTGCTGCCGCTTTAGCAATCCACTCATCAGGAATATGCTCAGAGAAGGTGGTTAGCTGAGCGACATCAATCGGACTTTCTTCAAGAAAGTCGGCAAAACAATTTTGGATAGACATAAAAAATCGAAGACCTATAAACAGGTCTCCGATTGTCTCTTATCAGAAAGATCGGTCAACCGCTCCTTATCTGATCTACATTGCGCATGAAGCGGGCTTATATATCAAGCAGTGAGGTTACTTCTTTTTGCTTTGGATGTGCTGTTTTTCAGCTTCAGTTAGCTCACGAATACGGCGCGAAATATCACGGCGTTCTTTAGAAATCTCAGCGCTTTTAATGATGTGATCATCAACGCGGTCTTCGTAGTCGGCTTTCATGTTTTTGATGATTTCAACGATCTCGTCGTGAGTCATCTCAGGCTTGATGTAATCAAGTAGGTTTTCTAGAAGGTCAACACGTTTGCGGTTATCACGAACCTTCTTTTCGTTATCAAGTAATTCTCGTTTTAGTTTATTTTTACGACGGGCATTTGCCACAATCTCGAATACACCACTCATAGTGTTTTTATCCTATTTTATAACGTTGACTAACTCGATTAAAACACAACATCCCACGGCTTTACAGTCTTAAAATCAATCATAACAAACTGTTGACGCTTTTATCGCCACCCAGTTAAAGGGAAGTTGAGTCCTTGACTAATATGGAGATAATATCCGATATACCAATCCAGTTTATTGATTTTGATATGCAAAATTCCCACATCATCCTACCGCCCCCTGAACAAGAAACGGGTGACTTACGTAGCGCTAAATTGCGTAAGGCGTATCAGTCTGAACGTAAGATGCTGGAAATTATTGAAGTAGAACTGAATCGCTCAAGAATTTATATGCTAGATATAGATGGCAACATTAAACGGGTTCCGCTTATCTCAGAGCATTAACGCTTTAATCAATGTGCAATGATTACGGCGCAGTAAGGCTTGTCGCGTATTACGCTTAGACAGGACCCAAAGAGGACATACTTATGAATATTGAATTATCGCCTATTGAGGCACGCGTTATTGGCTGCCTTTTAGAAAAAGAAGTCACCACGCCTGATTATTATCCACTAACACTCAATAGCTTAACCTCAGCGTGCAACCAAAAAAGTAATCGCGATCCTGTCACTGATTATTCCGAGGGACAAATTCAAGATGCGATTGATGGACTGATTTCTCGTCATTTGGTCAGCGATGAAAGCGGTTTTAATAGCCGTGCTAGCAAGTATCAGCACCGCTTTTGTAACACCGAATTTGGCGATCTTAAATTGAGTGCCCAGGAGAAGGCCATCGTATGTGTATTGCTTTTGCGCGGAGCCCAAACGCCAGGAGAAATACGTACCCGCACCAACCGCTTGGCAGAATTTAGCGACGTTAAACAGGTCGAATCGGTTTTGGAAGCATTGGCCAGTCGAGAAGGCGGCGCATTGACGGTTAAATTACCTCGAGAGCCAGGTAAGCGAGAGTCTCGCTACCAACATCTATTCAGTGGTGAGGTTGATGTTGAAGCGATGGCCGCTGCAATGCCAACTCAGCGTTCGACGAGTGATGAACGAGTCGATGCTCTAGAGCTTGAAGTTGCGCAATTAAAACAGCAGTTAGCCCAATTGACGGAACGCGTGGAATCACTGCTGTCATGACCGATACGGCGCCTAAATCTGAGTGGTTTGTTTATTTGGTACGCACCAAATACGATGCCTTATATTGTGGCATCACCACGGATGTCGAGCGCCGTTTTCAACAACATCAAAATGGTACTGGCGCGAAAGCGTTAAGAGGGCGAGGTCCTCTGACGCTCGCGTGGTCACAACCCGTTGTCGGCGGGCGAAGTTTTGCTTCAAAGTTAGAGCATAAACTTAAGAAATTGCCAAAAAAAACCAAAGAAAGACTGATTAGCGAACAACTGGATTGGCAAGATGTGATTTGTGTAAAAGAAGGCTAGTTCTTTTGTGTTAGTTATTGAAATCTGTATTAACCTTTTTTGAGTAATACAACATAGGTCTATTCAGATATGAAAAAACTAACAACAATATCTATTGCAGTGGCAGTGTCGTTATCTAGTGCATCGGTCTTTTCGGCAACAACCGTAGCTGATGCTCGTGGTAACGGTATGGGGAATACCGGCGTTACAACCGCGGACTACCTTTTAGCTCCATTTTATAACCCCGCGTTAACCGCCGTTTCTCGTGATAATGATGACTTCGGTCTATTGCTTCCCGCAATAGGCGCAAGCGTTCGTGATAGCGATGACACGTTAACCACATTGGACGATCTGCAAAGTGATATCGAATCGTTTGAAGATTCGCCAACCACAGCGGCTGCGGAAGATCTTAACGATTACTTGAATGAACTCGAAGATGATGCGGCGCTTAATGCGACAGTGGGTGTCGGTGCCGCGATAGCGATTCCTGCACGTATGGTGTCGGTCAATATGTTTGCTCGTGGCTATGCTGAAATTATTGCGATCCCAATGATAGCGGCAGATGCAGGAACGAACCCGTCAGATGTTCAAACCCGTTACGAAAATTCATCAGTGCGCACCATTGCTTTTGGCTACGGTGAATTCGGCGTTGCACTCGCCAAACAATTTGCTATCGCAGGGCAGCAATTTGCCTTTGGTGTGTCACCGAAATACCAACAATTGAAAACCTACAAACAAGACATCACAGTTCAAGATTTTGATATCGAGGATTTTGACCAAAGTGAAACCTCGAAATCTGCATTTAACATGGATTTGGGCGCGGTGTGGTTGATTGATGATTTCCGTGTAGGTTTAGCGGCAAAAGATCTGTTTTCTCAATCTATCGACACCATCGACAGCGGCAATAAATACAAGCTAGATACCCAAGTGACCGTATCTGGCGCGTATGTCACCGAATTCTTCACCGCGACGCTTGATTGGGACCTAACCAAACAAACCCGCTTCTCTGGTGTTGACGACGATACTCAATTTGTCCGCGTCGGTATCGAGGGCAACGCTTGGGGCTGGGCTCAACTTCGCGCTGGCTACCAAATTGATACCCAGGATACCTTAGATAACACCATCACAGCCGGTATTGGTATCAGCCCAGCCGATGTAGTAAGCCTTGACGTATCAGGCTCTTATGCTGGTGAGAACGAGTTGGGCGTTTCTGGGAACCTAGCCTTTACTTTCTAATCTCGCGCTTTAGGTTGAGCATGAATGCATTCACTTCGATTGGTCGATGATGAATTTATGCTCAACCTACTAAATAAAAAGAAATTTTCCTTTTATCGTACTTCCTACCAAGCCATACTACGCTTAATAAATTAGGTCAACTTAAGGACTCCACATGGCAACCAAAACCTTGTTCAGTCTCATGGCGTTATGCTCTGTCTCATTCACCGCTTATGCTGGCGAAGTGCTCAGTGGTTATTGGCAATATGACGAATTTTTAGCCCAGCACCCTAAGCAGCAATCGCTTACCGAACAACTTTCTAATACCGTTCGCCAAAGGCCCATTGCGTTGACCTCTACACAACAGAAACCGATTTCAATTTCCGTAGTTTATCCCGGACAGCAAATTTCAGACTATTGGATACGCAACATCAAAGCGTTTGAAATGCGTATGGAAAAACTGGGTATTCGCTACGAAATCAATCAAGTCTTTACTCGTCCTAACATCGATTTTCGTCAGCAAAGTGTGTCACTGCTTGATGCTATCCATAACAAGGCGGACTATCTAATCTTTACTTTAGACACCACGAGACATCGCAAGTTTATTGAACATGTTTTGAGTTCGACCAATACTAAGTTGATTTTGCAAAATATTACGACGCCAGTGAAAGATTGGGATGGGCATCAACCCTTTATGTATGTGGGTTTTGACCATTTAAAAGGAACCGAAGTCCTCGAAAAGTATTACTTAAGTGTAAAACCTGACACCAGTCGTTATTCCGTCTTATACTTTTCAGAAGGTTATGTGAGCGACGCTCGTGGCGACACTTTCATCGAAGAGATGAGCCACAATCATCATTATCCGTTGTCGTCGTCATACTACACCAAAGCGACGAGAGAATCGGGGTATTCCACGGCACTAAAAGCGGTAAAAGATGATCCAACAATCTCGTTTATTTACGCTTGTTCTACCGATGTCGCATTGGGTGCCAGTGATGCGTTAAAAGAGCTAGGTCGCGGCGATATCTTACTTAACGGATGGGGTGGTGGTACGGCCGAATTAGAAGCCATAGCGCGCGGAGATTTAGGCGTGACCGTGATGCGCATGAACGATGATACAGGTATCGCCATGGCTGAGGCGATCAAGTGGGATTTAGAAGGCAAACCTGTACCAACGGTTTATTCGGGTGACTTTGAATTGGTGACCGCCAATGACGACCCGAAAAAAATCGAACAACTTAAAAAACGTGCATTTAGGTACTCAGATAATTAATAAAAATGGCTTCCACTCAGCGCAAATATAGTCGGCGACGTCTCGCGTCCCTTATCACTCGTTCTATATTTATCACCATCAGTATTCTGACGGTGATTGTGCTGTTGCAAAATTATCAAGTTAACCAGCAGGTTGTCGCTCAAGAAGCGGCGCGCTCTAAACTGCAAACTTCAAGCTTAGTGCAGCAAATTTTTAACTATCGTCTTCAGTCTTTAGAAATTCAGCAAGACAGCTATAGCCGCAATAACTCCCTCACCAGTGCGGTCAAATCGACCGAACACAACAAAATTGATGGCTTTTTTAATGGCGTCGACCAGGTTAGTCCTGCTGTCACTCCGGATTTTCGTTTTATTATTGACAACGACAAGCTTCTTTGGGATGACGCAAATTCACAATTTTACGGTATTGATAAGCAAGAGTTAGTCTCAATCAGCCACCACATGTCGATGGGGACCAGCTGGCATTTGGAAGAAGTCGAGTCTCTTATGGGGGGGCGCTATTTACTGTTGCGCCGGACGCCTATCATTGATCTTGATAGTGGCCAAGTCCTTGGTTATATCCACATCGGTATTGTACTTAACAGTAACTTTTCGCTGGTCAGTTCCCTGCTCAAAGGCAGTAATGTCGACCATATTTTGCTCGCGGCGAAGTCGCACATCATTGCAGCCAGCACCAAAAATGATGATTTTCGTCATCTTAAGTGGCTTGATGAGTACGCATCGGTATTAAAAAACCACGAATATATGGTGTCCAAAACCGATTTGACCATCAATGGCATCTCGACATATTTGTCGGTCTACACCATTCAAAACAACGCCCATATTGTCACTATGATGCGCAGTCACTACATGTGGGTGATCATCGCGTTGGTATGCATTTTAATCATTGCGTTGTTTAGCCGTCATTGGCTCGGTCAGCGTGTCTCCAAAGAGCTACTGCGCTTGACGAATTACACCACGGTGGCGGCTCAGAAACAAAAAAATAGTGAATTTTGTGGCTCTTCAATTGAAGAGTTTCACCAGATTGGCGAATCATTTCAGCTCGCATTTCAACGTTTGAAGGAGCAGGAAAAACTCTTCGTCGACTTATTTAACTATTCACTTTCACCGATCACGCTTTGGGATAATAAAGGCAAGCTGATTGAGATGAACCCGGCCGCAGAACGAAGTTTCAAAACCGGCAATCTAGATGATAACGGTTTTAGTGTGTTAGTCGAAAAGCTGATACCGCAGATTCATATGTGCGCACATGGCGCAACCATTACAGGGGTGACGATTCCTATTGGTGAAACCACTTACCGCTGGAACCTATCGCCGATTGTCATTGATAACGAGATCCGCAATATCATCGCTCAAGGGCAAGATGTGACGAGCTTTGTCGAAGCGCAGCGTCAAAGTGCGTTGGCGCGCGAGGAGGCTGAAGAGTCAGCGCGAGTTAGGGCTGACTTCCTGGCCAAAATGAGTCATGAGCTGCGCACGCCGCTAAATGGAATTCTCGGAATCTCGCAATTATTGCGCGATCAAATTGAAGATCAAACCAAACTCGAGCATTTGGATATTTTATGCCATAGCGGCGAGCACTTGCTGGCGGTACTTAACGATATTCTCGACTTTTCTAAGATTGAACAAGGCAAATTTCAAATTCAATGTTCCGATTTCAACCTCAGTGAATTGGTCACCACGGTCGATAAAATTTATCGTCCGCTTTGCGATGACAAGCAGGTGGAATTGGACGTTCGTAGCAGTTTGCCCGAACCGTTCATTGTCTCTAGCGATCAAGTTCGAATTAACCAAATCTTGTTTAACCTAGTCAGTAATGCGGTCAAATTTACCAGCCAAGGAAAAGTCAGCGTGTTTATTGAATGCCAAGAAGACGCGGAAAAAGCAAATTTTGGCATGTTGCGGGTGTTGGTTAAGGATAGCGGCATCGGTATTGATTATGCGCGCCAAGAAACCATTTTCGAACCTTTTGTGCAAGCTGAAGCAACCACGACACGCGAATATGGTGGCAGTGGATTAGGACTGGCGATTGTAAAAAGTTTGGTGGATTTGCTTAATGGAACCATCACATTAACCAGTCGCCCTAAGCATGGCGCGACTTTTGAAGTTCAGTTGCCAATTGAACTCAAGCCTGGTGCAAAAGACGCCGGTTCATTTAAGTTGGTGAGTGAACCGGCGCTGCTGTTTGACCGAGCTCTACAAGTTCTGCTGGTGGAAGATAACCACACCAATGCTTTCATTGCCAAGGCGTTTTGTGAGAAATATGGAATGACAGTGCACTGGGTGCAAGATGGTTACAATGCCATTGATTATTTAAAACGCGATGAAAATATTGACCTGATTTTGATGGACAACCAATTACCGCAATTGGGGGGGATTGAAACCACCAAGATTATCCGCGACGATCTCGGGTTAAAGATTCCTATCTATGCGTGTACCGCTGATGGTATGCAAGATACCAAACGCGCGTTTTTAGCAGTTGGAGCAGATTATGTGTTGGTCAAGCCCATTAAAGAGGTAGCGTTGAATCAGGCGTTTGTTCACTATAAGCAAACTTTTATGCAAGAGTCTAAAGTCCGTCACTGACAAAATGCAGCATCAATAATTGCGCTTTGAGTTGTCCTTCAATGGCAAGCGTTCGGTCAAATTTCACGCCAATTTTGTGCCCAGTCGGGCGTTTCTCGATCGCCACAATTCGATAGACAAGATTGTCAGGTATCAGCGTAGAGAGGGCGCAGCTCACGTCGACCCTGCTGTTGTTTTTAAGCCGATTCTCTCCTTTAACGAATAGTGCGCAGCCACTGGCCGAAAAATCCACCATCGTCGCTGCGTAGCTCACCGTATCAACTTTGATTTCCGCATCCAGATACATGGTAATCCTTTCATGGGAGCGAAGCGGCTTAGAAACATAGTGTTTTGGATAACGTAGGAACAGCAAATCGGTAGGTTGATTAAGAAGGGTGAGCACGGAGGTTTTGAACGCAACGATGTCGCCGAGTTTACGGTCACTAAGCCCGTGGATTATAGTTGTTACGTTAGTCATGTTGCGCATCGTCAGTTGCTGTTGCAAA
Source organism: Vibrio xiamenensis (assembly GCF_900100015.1). Lineage (GTDB taxonomy): Bacteria > Pseudomonadota > Gammaproteobacteria > Enterobacterales > Vibrionaceae > Vibrio > Vibrio xiamenensis. The sequence goes on from NZ_FNDD01000006.1 coordinate 7,568, forward strand.
TGGGCGCTTAGCTCAACGATGACATAATTGTCGGCTTTTAAACCAATGAGGATAGCGTGACCACTGAGGTCATCCTCAGTACCCCATTCAAATTTCACCGACAATCGCATACCCGGTTTTAAAACGTTAGTGAGGCTCAGTTTTACCGATTGGACCATGCTTTAGCTCATGTAAAAACACACATTTTGAGCTTAGTTTAATTGTAAAGGAGCGCAGTTGGCTCCTTTACACGGTGTGATAATGCGCAAAATTTACGCGTATTTTCGCTCATTGTGATGATCTTGAGTGGGTGGATAATGCTCGTCTAGGTAGCGCTGAATATTGTGTTCGAGCTGCTCATCGTCAACCAGCAGATTGAGCTTAGTTCGTCGATACAGAATGTCTCTCGCCGTCAGAGCAAATTCCGTCTTCGCCAGAAAGTCGACTTCAACTTGATATACACCGGGTGCAAACTCACGCCCTAAATCCTTGTGAGTTACAACGTTGGCAAGCATAGCGGTCATCTGTGTGCCATAGGTGTGAATCCAACGCTTAATGGTATTGGTGTCCACTTCGGGCATTTTATGGCGATAGGTTTCCTCAAGTGCTCGCGCATCAAATTCTTCTCCACCGGGCAGCGGAGCACCATCAGTCCATGACGTTTTCATGGCTGGAAAGAAAGGTTTTAAGTGTTCCATCGCCGCTTCAGCAAGCTTGCGATAGGTGGTGAGTTTGCCACCAAATACCGACAGTAAAGGCGCTTCGTCAAGCTCGGATTGCAAGGCTAAGGTGTAATCTCTCGTAATGGCTTGGGGCGAGTCCGACTCATCGTCACACAAAGGACGAACGCCACTAAAGCTCGAAATAATATCTTGTTGAGTAAGCTGTTTTACGAAGTGATTGTTTATCACATCCAGCAAATATTGCGTCTCTTGGGCATTTATCTCCACTTGTCGCGGATCGCCATGGTATTCGAGATCTGTGGTACCGATCATGGTGAATTTATCGAGATAGGGTATCGCGAACACAATACGTTTATCTTCGTTTTGCAAAATGTACGCTTGAGGCTCGTCGTGCAGTTTATTGACAATAATATGGGAGCCTTTTATCAGACGAATACCATAGGGGGAGTTGGTCTGAATTGAATCTTTGATAAAGGATTTAACCCAAGGCCCGGTTGCATTGACTAACGCTTTACAACGTCGCTCAAAGCGGGTGTTACTGCGATGATCAATCAGGTTAACTTGCCAGTGATTGCCGACGCGACGTGCCGATTCAACCTCGCAATAATTTGATACTTCCGCACCCAGTTTTTGCGCTTGTAGGATGTTGAGTATCACCAATCTAGCATCGTCAACCCAGCAATCAGAATACTCGAACCCGATTTTAAGTTCCGGTTTGGTGACAACGCCAGCATTAAGCGCGACTTTTTTACTGGCAGGGAGTGACGTACGTTTACCTAAATGGTCATACAGAAACATCCCAATTCGAATCATCCAAGCCGGTCTTAAATAGGGTTGATGTGGTAGTCGAAACCGCATAGGAAACGCGATGTGCGGAGCTTTCGCCAGCAGAATTTCACGCTCTGCAAGCGCTTCGCTCACTAAACGGAATTCATAATGTTCAAGATAGCGAAGTCCACCGTGAATTAATTTTGAACTGGCAGAGGAGGTTGCGCTGGCAAAATCCTGAGCCTCATATAAGCCGACGGAGAGTCCGCGACCCACTGCGTCAGCAGCGATGCCTGCGCCGTTGATGCCACCACCTACAACGATGAGGTCTAACAGTGCATCCTGATCTTGGTGCAGATAATTACTAGAATTGACGTTCATGTTTGTTCCTTTATGCTCGTTCGCGCTTTATGTTGTATATGTAATCAAAATATAGCGCTAAATGTTATATTTATGTTCGTTATTTTTGAGCTTGATCAGAAATAAAACTGCAGACAAACAAAAAAGCTCACGTATGGGACGTGAGCTTTTTGATACAAGAGAATAATGTATTAGCGCCTGGCTAATCGTTGATGTGCGCGGGAAAAATGCCCAGCACAAAATGCGCCAACAATCGATAATTCGCCAGCAAGGCAAAGCCCTGCGGTGACTTCAGCAAGCGCTCGTGCGTTTCCGCTGCCGTATAAGCCAAGAATATCTAAGCAGGCTTTTTGACTTGGTAAATGGGTACCGCCGCCAACCGTGCCAACCATTAGATTGGGCAAAGTGACGCTCGCGTAAAGATCGCCTTGCGCGTTTTGTTCCATTCGAGTGATACCGATTGAAGACTCAGCAACACATGCAGGGTCTTGGCCGCAAGCGATATAAAGCGCCGCTAGCGCATTCGCATAATGCGCGTTTACGCCAATTCCACCACTGAGCAATGAACCGGTTGTGGTCATTTGGCCGAATTCGACCATTTTAGCCACTTGGGTATGCAGGCGCTTCTCGATTAAAGCGGCGGGGATTGTGATGTCGGCGACCACTTTTTTTCCTCGCACACTGCGCATAGTGTGGCTATTCGGTTTTTTGTCACCCGATAAATTGCCATCCAAATAGCACGAATGAATATCGACAGGACAAGATTGGATGATGTATTGATAGATAGTGTTGGTGGCGAACGTCACCATGTTTTGACCGCTCGCATCGCCAGTCAAATATTCAAATACCAGATAAACTCGATTGCCTTCGACATTGATGTTGATGTCTTTTAATTTGCCATAGCGGGTGGTTGAATGGGCTAATTGTTTAAATTGTTCATATTCGGTCACTGCCCACGCGACAAACTCACCGGCTTTTGTCACATTGGCGAATTCAAAGACTGGAGTGCGAGTAACCCCTTCGTTAATCACAAGCGCGGTAACGCCGCCCGCTTCGGTAATTAATTTTGCGCCGCGCGAGTAGGATGCGACCAATGCCGCTTCGGTGGTCGCAAGCGGCACCAGATATTCGCCTTTTGCATGAGCACCATTGACGAGCAGGGGGCCGGCTAAACCGACCGGTAATTTGACGGTACCGATAAAGTGCTCAATGTTACTGCTGTAGAGGTTTTGCTGCTTTTCACTGTCAGTATCGAGTAACGCGGCTTTGTTGGTACGTTCGGCGATCACTTGCCAGCGTTTTTCAATACATTGCGGAGTCAAAGCGGCGCTGTTGGGTAATTGTTGTTGTGACGACGTCACTTTTTCTTGGCTGTCGAGCTTCAAGTTTTCTTCCCACTTGGCACGTACGGCCGGGGATTGAGATAAATTGAGTTTAGGCATAAGTGACGTTAAAAAATTCTGGTCGAGGGATGATACTGATTGACCAGCAATTGGCAATCATTCTAGCGCTAAGGTTGAGAGGTTTTACGAAAAACTGATGTGGAGATAAGTTAAATCGGGAAAAAGAATGGCGTATTCAGATATGAATATCGAGCAATGAACCCAGCATATCCTGATCGCGCTGAATAACATTAGTACCGACTCGGCTGTATTGGGTCGCTTGATTGAGCTCAACCATTGGCTCAACAAAAGAAGAAGGCGTAGTGTCTTTTGGTGCCTCAAACTCAACTTTGTTAAACGCAAGAGCGTCGCGATTGTTGAGATTCGTTTGAGCAATATCTTGAACGTCGCGCGCCGCAGAGTCGGCCATTTTACTGGACTGCTCAATAATTGAATAACCGGCGGGAATAGATGAAATGGTCATAATTGCTCTCCTGTACAAAAATTGTACGTTGAGTTTGCGACTCTAGCAACTAATTAGTGATGTTTTTATAAATTGAGCGTTAGGGTGAGTGATCAGCAAAACAGTGAACGAATTAATTCCAGTTCATCGCCATCAAGAAGATCGCCAGTGCTTGGGTGCAATTCTTGATTAATTTCAGCTTGCAGACTTTGCAGTTCCTTAGGCGTTAGTTGTTTTATCTGTAATTTGATCTGTTCAAGTACGGCTTGGTGACCATCGACAGTTTGCAGTTTTAGGTTGGGAGATTGGGTTAGTTCCATTTGTTCAGTCTTGTCGTCTTTATCTGACCTAATTGTAAGACCTCAAAGAGTGAAAAATGTTCGAATAATGTCAGCCGATGTTATGCCAAGGTGAAGGTGTGAGCCCCTTCACCTTAATTCTTGGCTTTATCTTCTATGGGAGCGTGTTCAACCCGCACTGCAAATTTCGAGGCTAGGGAGTGAAGCTCTGGCAGCATTCGATAAATCAGATAAAGTTGCTGTAGCACCATTCGAGCTGAGTTGTCATCTTCATCGCGCCATTCTGAAAGTCGCTTCTCAAGATACGGCTCATCAATATCGCTGGTATCGCAATCTTGACGGTGTTGATTGAGCTGCGTGGCTAATACATCGAGATGGCGATGAATTACACGGTGACTGTCGAGCACTAACTGGTGGGTCTGTTGGTCCTCGATTCGTGTACGATGGGCGCCTATTGCCGAGATATAACTGAGCAATGCATGATTGAGCGACAAAAATCGATAACTCTCTTCCGTGGCTGAGCGATAGCGACCTGGCTCGGCAAGCATACTACTGATGGCAGTGGTGAGGTTGGCATCGGCATCGTGTGCTTTGCGACGCGCGACGCGATAACTTAAGCTGTCTTTCTTACCAATACGGTATTGGCCAATAATTTGTGCCAAATAATCTTTGTTGGTGAGAATCGACTCGCCCATGACCTTATGCAGGCGTTTTGCTTGCCAATCGGGTAGCACGTACATCACACAGAAAACCGCGAGACCACAACCCATTAATGTATCGGCGAGACGTGGTAAGACGACCGCGAATCCTTCTCCGAGTTGATTAAAGCAAAACAGCACGAAGACGGTAATAAAGCCGGTCGCGTAGCCGTAATTATTTAATCTAAAGGCGAAAAACAGCACACCAGAAATCACAATCAGTACCAGTTGGCTTTCCTGAGAAGGAAAGAACGTCAGCAGCGGTACGCCAATTAACAAGCCAGCTAAGGTGCCAATGATGCGCGCCACCAGTTTTTGACGCGTCGCGCTGTAGTTCGGCTGACATACAAACAAGGTGGTCAGTAGTATCCAATAGCCACGTTCAAGACCAAGTCCTTGGATGATGCCATACCCAGCAACCAGCGCCAGGGAGAGCCGAACTGCATGGCGATATAGCCGAGAATCTTTATTTAAATTCGAGCGAATCCGTTCCCACATAGTACGTAAGGTATGCGCTTCGGTGTCATCAAGTTGACCTTCATCAAGTTGATTGGCATCAGGGTTATTGACGTTACTTAACTGGCGTTCAACGGTGCTTAGGTTATTAAACAGATAACCCAGTTGAGCAAGTAAATTTCGCCACTCCGGCCTTTGTTGCTGCTGAAGGTGAGTTAACGAAGCTTGCAGTTCATCCAGCGCGAGTGTCGACGCTTGGCTGTGTTCATAAGGGTTACCTAGACGAATTGAAGCTGCGATATCTCGGCATGCTTGGGCTTGAGTGGTCATTAAATGTTTAAAGCGAAACAGTACGTCGGAATGACGAAAATGCTCGGCAAGTTCTTGATAACGATAATGAGTTGAGCTAGCGCGTTCATGGATATCTTGGGCTAGGAAATAGATCGCAAGAAAACGGTCACTGGCGCTATCAACATAACCGCGTTTGGAACGTGTCAAAAACGTCATCTTACATAAATTGAGTGCGCTGACGGTCGCTGCATTCAGAGAAGCTTCTTTTAAGCGCAGCGGCTGCGGCGTTAAGTCGCTGACAGGGTGGAACAGTTCGCTTTTACTGTCCAGGTAATTAGCTAAAGCCAAAAAGACATTGGCTAAGCTTTGTTGTACGGGTTGAAGCGGTGATATCAGATACCAAATCATTGAAACCACGTAGTACCACAAGGCGCCAATTAGCAGCATTGTCGGTTGTAGCCAAAGATTGACGCTTTGGTTGGCGCCGAGCATAGTGTAAACCGCGATAAGCAAAGACCCGAATGCGATACTTGCATAACGAGGCCCAATGGCCCCAAGCATAATAAAGCCAAAAGTGGACGTCACTAATCCGAGCGCAAACAACAGCGGGTGATTGAATAAAAGCTCAACAGAAAAGGTCGCAATGGCGAAACAGCCTAAGGTGAGAGTGATGCTTTTCAAACGCCCGGTGAAACTGTCATCGCTTTCTGCTAGAGCGGCGGCAATGACGCCAAGCAAAAGCGGAATGATCAGCGAATTCAGCTGTAAGTACCAAGCCGGTATCGCAATGCCCGCCAAGGTAATTAAAATCAATACGCTGTAATTAAGAGATTTGTTCGACCAGTAAAGGCGTAACGGCTTTGTGAATTGCACGCAGTATTCGCTTCTTAAAATGAGAAAGAGACAATCGATGATCTTAGCAAGATTCTATAGTAACGTTCTGATACAGATAAAGAAACCATACTATTTGGTTGGCTTTTAATCAGTGAATGATTGACACAAATTTTTCATATTATTTTTTTGTTGGGCTATGATGGCTCTAATTCAATTGAAAGGCTAGACACAATGCAGCTAAGTGCCAATAAGACTGCAAAATTCTTAATCCAAAATGAGTATCATCAGGTCGCACTCGATCATGATGTGTTGGTGATATCTTCAGAGCGTTATGAAGAACGCATTCCCTTTAACGTGTGGAATGGTCGTATTGAGCTCAAGCGCGGATTAATCTGGAGCGGATTACAATTCTTTGCTAACGAGGAGCAAGGTGTCCAACGTTCTTGGATGGTTCAAGGGTTAGGCTGGGAAGACAGCCGCCGCTTTGCAAAATATGCAGTAGATCGCTACCAAACTTGGCATACCAAACAGTGCGAACAACTCAATAAGTACTTGCCGGAATGGGAGCAAGAATTGTATCGCTTGCGCCGTTTGCCGTTTTTCCTATCTCACTCGGAAGTGGATAAGTGGCTCAAATTGCTGTATCGCGATTTTGATTTGATGAACATGTCACTTGAAGAAGCGTGTCATCGTATTCCTGATCGCATGGCACCGATGTTACCTTGGATAAGTGAAACTGACGACACTTTGCTCGCACGCAACCAAGAGTGGATAGAGCGTGAGCGTGGTAACTGGGAAGTGCTGTTCTCACAACTTGAATCCTCGCCGCTGAATCTTTCTCAGCAGCAAGCTGTGCTGTTAAATGATGACAACAACTTGGTGCTCGCGGGTGCCGGTTCGGGCAAAACCAGTGTATTAATGGCGCGGGTTGCTTATTTACTGCAGAGCCATTTAGCGCAGTCGAATGAAATTTTGATGTTAGCGTTTGGCCGTGAAGCGGCGTCTGAAATGCGTGATCGGCTACAAAACCGCATTGGACTCTCAGCCGAAGGGGTTCACGTTAACACCTTCCATCAACTGGGGTTGTCGATTCTAAAACAAGTTGATGGTAGCGACGTCACCATTTCTCCGCTCGCCCTTGATGATAATCAGCGCCACGCATGGTGTATTGATTGGCTGAAAAAACATTGGATGACGCCAACCAACTTCAAACGTTGGCAAAAGCATTTATCGACTTGGCCAATTGCCTACTTAGCGGGCGACGATGAACTGGGAAGTCATGTCGAGAACCCTAAATTGATAGCTTGGCTCGACAGCCAGATGATGCAGTTGGCTGCGATGGGAATGTCGAAAAAAGATTTGCAGCAACGTTTGGTTGAACACGCGGATTATACTCGTTTGAATAGCGAACTTGCCCTCGTATGGCCGTGTTATCAAGCTTGGCAACAGATGCTTAAAGAGCAAGGGCAAATTGACTTTAATATTATGGTGACGCGTGCGACCCAGTACGTTAAACGCGGTAAGTTTATTCCACCGTGGAAATTCATCATGATCGATGAATACCAAGACATTTCCCCTGAGCGTTTGGCTTTGGTCGAAGCTTTGTGTGAGCGCAACAAAAAGCAACAAACGCCAACCGTGCTGTTTGCCGTCGGCGATGATTGGCAATCCATTTATCAGTTTGCTGGTTCAGATGTTGATTTAACCACCGGGTTTTCAGAGCGTTTTCCGCACTCGACGGTGCACTATCTCGACACCACGTATCGATTCAATAATCAGATTGGTGATGTGGCAAACCGCTTTATCCAGCGTAACCCGAATCAGTTACCAAAAACACTCAACAGCTTTAAGCAACAGAAGAAAAAAGCGGTGATGTTGACGCCAAGCAGCAGTATTGAAAAAGTGTTGGATCAGCTCAACCGTAAGGCGAAAAGCAAGCAAACCGTATTGCTACTTGGGCGTAATCACTATCATAAGCCAGACTTATTTTCCGATTGGCAAAAGCAATTTGCTTTGCTGGATATTCAGTTTATGACGTGCCATGGCAGTAAGGGTAAAGAAGCGGATTATGTGTTTGTATTGTCCGTCGATGAAGGCCAGTTTCCAGCCAAAGTTAAAACGCTGCATTTGGACAGTGCGCTTACCCAAAGCAGTGACGAGTTTGATTTTGCTGAGGAGCGAAGACTCTTCTATGTTGCACTTACTCGCGCGAAAGAGAAAGTGTGGGTGACGTACAACGGAAATGGTTCTGTGTTTGTTAAAGAGTTACTCGAACAGGGATATTCGGTCAGTAAACAGAAATAGAACTCGAATTTACGCCATAAAAAAGCCTGCATCATTGCAGGCTTTTTCTATTTTCACGTACCTATTGTTTAAATACGCTCAGCTAAATAAGCTTGATAGTCGGGAATTTCGATATCTACTTGTTGCTCAATCAAGTCAGACGCAAACAGGAATTTTGCGGTTGCGCGGTTAGTGGCGACGGGAATATTCCACACACTGGCGATACGCAGCAGCGCTTTGACATCTGGGTCGTGAGGCACAGAATTCAGTGGATCCCAGAAGAAGATTAATACGTCAATTTTACCTTCAGAAATCAGTGAACCGATTTGTTGGTCGCCTCCCATAGGACCACTGATCATACTCTTGATAGCAAGCCCTGTTTCTTTACTCAGCATGTGACCCGTTGTGCCAGTGGCGTAAAGGAAGTGACGTTGGAGTTTTTCCAAGTTTTCGGTTACCCAACGCAATAACTCTTTTTTGCAGTTATCGTGGGCGACGAGAGCAATGTGCTTATTTGCTGGCATTGTCCTTGTTGTTTTCTGCATTTCTTGTTCCTAAAAGTCAGTCTTCGATAATAACGCTATTGTGACATTAATTGTGTTTAAAGACATAAACAAATAGCGCGAGTTTGTGATGCTCGAGTAAGAATAAATTTAACCTTCGAACGAAAAATAAGACAATTCATCATTCGTTAATATGAAATCATAAACTTATTTTAAATCAATTGGTTTTATTAACAAAACACTGTACAAAATATGAGACTGATACCTGAGTAATGATTCGAATTCTCAATGCCATTGACACTGTGCAAACAAAAGGAGTTAATCGTATTTAAGGTTGAGTATTTGCTCTGATTTTGACCCGTCACATTCGCCGAATAGGCACCATCAGAGCGCAAAGCAAATAGGGCGTTTATTGATGATATATATCGAATCACAACGACTGAGAATGTCACAAATTCGCTCTGACCATTGGTCGTTATTTCTGCGTCTACATCAAGATAAGGCGGTGATTCGTTACGCGTTCGACAGACCTGACGTTGAAGAGATTCGTATGCGTTTTGAAGCACGCTTACCTGAATGGAATTGGGGCGATGAACACTGGCTATGCTTGGTGATCAGTGACAAATTCAGCGGTCAATGGCTAGGCGTCTCCGGGTTACAAATTAGCGAAGACGGTAGCAGTGTTGAAATCGGCTATTTATTGTTAGAAGAATTTCATGGCAAAGGTTTTGGCACCGAATCACTTTTGGCGTTGGTTAATCATATTGAACACTATTTTCCAGTGATGGAGATACGCGCCATTGTCACAGAGGGCAATTTGGCATACTGCAGAATTCTTGAAAAGGCCCATTTTAAGCTGGAAAACACTGAGCCTTTGGCGTTTCAAATTGGTGGTGAGTGGTATGATGACCTCATTTATTGTTATCAGGTTAAGCGTCGTCATTAATCGCAATTGTATAACATGTTTTGGGGGGCAAAAAAGGCAGCCTTGGCTGCCTTTGATGTGGTAGGGATACATTTGCCGCTTAGGCAATGGCTTCTTCTAGGATGTCTTTCACCACCGTTGGCGTGATAGCTTGGTTGACACCAATTTTCACTAAGCCATGTTCGGTGAGTTGTTCCACCACTTTCTCAATCGCCTGCTCTTTGGTCGTGCCATGCTCTGCAAATTGAGTATCAACATTGAGTGAATGATAGAAAGCTTCAATTTTACCGATGGTTTGCTCGGCAAGTTGAGGGCTGTCGCTAAGACCAAAAACGTTGCGCCCCATTTGCTCAAGTTTGCCGCGTCTGACTTCAATTTGGTTGCGTAGCAGCGAAGGTTGTACGATCGCCAGTGAGCGAGCATGGTCAACACCCCATAACGCGGTAAATTCGTGGCCAATCATATGGGTCGCCCAATCTTGCGAGACACCCAGGCCAATCAAACCATTTAGTGCTTGGTTAGCTGACCACATCAGGTTGGCGCGCCACTCGTCGTTATCTCGGTTGGCAAAGTTTTCGCCCAACCATTTCAAATTGCGTAGCAAGGTTTCGGCGTAGCCGTCTTGAACCATCGCGCTATGCACAACTGTAATGTATTGCTCACACACGTGAACCCAAGCATCCACGATGCCATTCACCAGCTGGCGCTCCGGCAGGGTTTTCATTACATCCGGATCCATCACTGCAAATTTTGGCTGCACGTGCGCCGACATAAACGACAACTTATCTTGAGTGGCTTTACGAGTGATAACCGCGCCACTGTTCGATTCCGAACCTGTTGCTGGCAGAGTCAAAATTGCGGCCAAAGGCGTTGCGGAGGTTACCGGGTGTTGACGCGTTAGAATGTCCCAGCCATCGCCCGAGTATTTAGAGGCTGCCGCAACGTATTTTGAACCGTCGATCACAGAGCCGCCTCCGACAGCAAGAATAAAGTCGATACCTTGTTGTTTAACAATAGCGACCGCTTTGTCTAAGGTTTCTTTGGTTGGGTTTGGCTCAACGCCCGAAAATTCAACCCATTGATGATTATTAAGTGCTTCACTGACTTGGTCGTAAACACCGTTACGCTTGATCGAACCGCCACCGTAGATAACCAGTACTTTTTGGTCTGCTGGAATCGCGTCTGTGATCGCGCTAATTTGGCCTCGGCCAAAGTAGATTCGAGTTGGGTTCGCGTAATTAAATTGCATAGTCACGAGTTGCTTCCTTAATCGTTATGAGGAGAAAACGCATTCATCGAGTGATTGCGATTTGAGGATACGAAGTGCATATTAGTACTCAATACTGAAGTATTAAAGGCCAATTTCTCGATTTTTATTGCCTAATACTTCTAACTTGATTGCAAATATAAGGATTGAGTGGAATGGGTTCACTGGTTGAATTAATGACACGCTATGTTGATGAGCAGCAATTACATAAACTTGAAGGGGGCAAACAAACCGCGATAAAGGGCGTGTGGTTTTACCATAGTCGCCATGGTAATCCGCTCCAGCCTTTTACCTATCAATCAGGCATTATTACGCTTGCACAAGGGCATAAGACGATCCATGTTGGTGGAAATCCGGTTGAGTATGGCCCGAACGACTATTTGGTGATGGGGGTTCCGATGCCGCTGCAGTGCGAGGCGAAAACCGATGACGACAAACCGTTAATGGGCTTAACCATAGATATTGATCATGGGATTTTGCACCGCCAGGTCAGAAAATTACAGGACCTCGGTTATCAGCCAAGACGTGCGGCCAACAAAACGGTGTTTGGCTGCCGAACGGTTAAAATGAGTGCTGACATGCAAGATGTTTGTCGTCGAATTATGCAAGCGTTAACCCATCCTTATCAAGCTGAACTGCTCGGTGAATCTTTATTGGAAGAAGCGGTATTTCAGGCTTTGATGAGTGAGCAAGGGTATATTTTGTTTGACTTAGCTCAGTACGACGGCCATTACGTCCGTATTGCTAAGGCGCTTGAAAAAATGCATGCCGATTTTAGTTCTCCCATGTCGGTCGAACGCTTAGCCAAAGAAGCAAGCATGAGCCCGTCAGCGTTCCATCAAGCGTTTCGTAGCGTGACGCTTGAAACTCCGATTCAATACATTAAAAAAGTACGTTTGAATAAAGCCCGCGAATTGATTCAATTTCAAGGTATGCGCGTCAACGAAGCCGCTCGTCAGGTGGGATACAACAGCACTTCGCAGTTTTCTCGCGAATACAAACGTCATTTTAATCAAACCCCTAAGGCTATTGCATAGTAATTTGAATGCCATTTTAAGCAACAAGGAGCGGGAATGGTAATGCGTTAAACCTTTGTGTTTGAGTAAAATTAAGTCGCTACATATTTCATCGCTTCGACATTTTGATGCGAGTGACTAGCAGAAAATTACAATTAGTTAGCGAGTTATTCACGCTTCCATCTAGAGTTATTTTGCTTGGGAATTTAAGTCTGATATTGGTTGGACTTGAAGTCATTCCGATCAAAAACCAACTCAAAGGAAGCACATTTATGTATTTACTCGTAAGTAAATCGTTAAATAAGACGTTTTCACTCAGTATTGTGAGTGCGTCATGTTTATTGGCTTGGAATAGCCATGCCAGCGTCGATTGCACTTCGCTTGAGCCGTGGCAAACCGATGCTATCTACAATACTGGCGATCAAATCCAATATCAGGACAGCGCATATCAGGCGAACTATTGGACTCAAGGGCATTCGCCAGCAACCCATAGTGGCGAGTGGGCGCAATGGAGCTTATTAGACAGTTGCGCGCTCGATGATGAGACGCAAAATCAAGCCCCGCAAGTGACCATTACCTCGCCAGTTAATAGCGAGGGCCTACAAGCAGGTTCGACCGTGAGCATAAGTGCTCAAGCGAGCGATCAAGATGGGACTATCGAGCGAGTTGATTTTCTAATTGACGCAAATGTGATTGCATCAAGTTCAGCGGAACCCTACAGCGCAACTTGGCTTGCGAGCGAAGGTACTCATATTTTGAGTGCGATAGCCTACGATGACGCGGGCGCTGCCAGTGAGCAAACAAACCTCACACTGGTTGTAGAATCAAGCGATGAAACCAATGTTGCCCCAAGCGCCTCAATCTCACTCTCTGACACCCAATTGCTAGTTGGTGAAACGGCGACACTGACTATCGAAGCGCTTGATGCAGATGGCAGAGTTGCAAGCGTTGATGTTTATGCCAACGATACGCTTATTGCATCGTTATCCAGCGAGCCTTTCAGTGTCGAATATACCACTCAGCAGGTTGGAAGTGTCGCGTTTTACACCATCGTGCAGGATAACCTTGGTGCCACTTCAATGTCCTCAACGGTGAATTTAACCGTTACATCAGAGCAAATCGCTAGCGATTGTCGGCCAGATGGCTTATATCAAACGCCAGACGTGTCTGTTCCGTATTGTACTGTCTACGACCAAGATGGTCGTGAGATGATGGGGGCCGATCATCCTCGCCGCGTGATTGGGTATTTCACCAGTTGGAGAAGCAGCGACGATCCGCAATCGGCTTATTTGGTCAAAGACATTCCGTGGCAGCAATTGACCCATATTAATTATGCATTCGTGAGTATCGGCGGTGATGGAAAAGTCAATATTGGCGATGTCTCAGACCCAGATAATGTCGCGGTCAATAAACAGTGGGAAGGCGTCGAAATTGATGAAAGCCTTGGTTTTAAAGGGCACTTTGGCGCGTTAGCGACGTACAAAGCGCGCTATGGGGTCAAAACGTTGGTTTCTATTGGTGGCTGGGCTGAAACTGGCGGTCATTTTGACTCATCGGGCGCTCGTATTGACGACGGCGGTTTCTATACCATGACCACCAACGATGATGGCTCAATTAATTATCAAGGCATTGAAATATTTGCTGAATCTGCCGTCGAACTGATTCGGCAGTATCAATTTGATGGTATCGACATTGACTACGAATACCCAACTTCAATGGCGGGAGCAGGTAATCCGCTTGACAGTGCGATCATGGAACCGCGACGCGAATATCTATGGGCATCTTATCAACAGCTCATGAAGGTTTTGCGTAATAAATTGGACCAAGCCTCAGCGCAAGATGGCGTGCATTACTTACTCACAATTGCAGCGCCTTCGTCAGGATATTTGTTGCGAGGAATGGAAACATTTGATGTCACCCAGTATTTGGATTACGTCAATATTATGTCTTACGATCTACATGGTGCGTGGAATGACCATGTCGGGCACAACGCAGCGCTATTTGATAGCGGCGAGGATTCAGAACTTGCCCAGTGGAATGTCTATGATACCTCAGCATACGGCGGTATTGGCTATCTAAACACCGATTGGGCTTATCACTATTTCAGAGGGTCGATGCCTGCGGGAAGAATCAATATTGGTGTGCCATATTATACGCGCGGTTGGCAGGGCGTATCGGGTGGCGAACATGGCCTTTGGGGACGCGCTGCATTACCAGACCAAACCCAATGCCCCGAAGGGACGGGTGTAGGCGAGAGCAACAACTGTGGTTATGGTGCGGTCGGTATCGACAATATGTGGCATGACACCGATCCCCGCGGTAATGAAATGGGCGCAGGCTCTAATCCAATGTGGCATGCAAAAAACTTACAACAAGGAATTTGGGGAAGCTATGCTGAAGCGTATTTGCTGGATCCCGATAACGATGTGAGTGATCAACTGGTGGGTGAATATACCCGTTATTATGATCAAGTCTCCGTTGCGCCTTGGCTGTGGAATGAACAAAAGCGTGTCTTTTTGTCGATAGAAGACCAAGCGTCTATTGAAGCGAAAGCCGATTACGTAATTGATAAAGAAATTGGCGGGATTATGTTCTGGGAGCTTGCCGGAGATTATAATTGCTATCTAGTCGATGAAAGCGGCGTTCGCACAAGTAACATCGATAGCAGTGAACAATCTTGCGCCTCCGGTCAAGGTGAATACCATATGGGCAATACCATGACCAAAGCGATTTACGATAAATTCTCAGCCGCAAAACCTTATGGTAATCAGCGCGCAACGCAAGATATGCCTGCTCAAACCGTTGACATTGGCGTCGCCATTGGTGGTTTCAAAGTCGGTGACCAAAACTATCCGATCAATCCTAAAATCACTTTTACCAACCAGACCGGTTTTACGATTGCCGGGGGAACAGAGTTTCAGTTCGACATTCCTGTTTCTGCGCCAAATAACGCTAAAGATCAGAACGGAGCTAATCTGAGTGTGATTTCATCTGGTCACTCACGAGCGGACAATATTGGTGGATTGGATGGTGTGATGCATCGGGTGTCGTTTACATTACCAGCTTGGCAAAGCTTAGCCAGTGGTGAAAGCTATGAGTTAGATATGGTTTACTATTTACCAATCTCGGGACCTGCGAACTACACAGTCATTATTGATGGTGTTGAATATGGATTGTCGTTCGAGCACCCACAATTACCCAAGGCGGATTTGTCTGCTGTTGGTGAGGACGAGCAAAGCGGCGACACAACAGGTGGTGAGGTCATCGTTTGGCAAGCTGGTGTTACTCAAGTTGAAAATGGCGACCTAGTATCAAATCAAGGTAGCTGCTATCAGGCACAAAATAACCCTGGGGTTTGGGATACGCCAACCGCTTCGAATTGGTTTTGGGTTGAAGTTACTTGCCCTTAAATGACTAATAAAATTAAAGCCTTAGTGGATAACACTAAGGCTTTTTTGTATATGGATGTGTTAGGAGAACTTGTAACTTTCAGGGACGACGACGATGCCTTTGTCTGAAATATGAAAACGCTTGGCGTCTTCAACACGGTTAATACCGATTTGAGTATGGGGCGGAATTTTTACATGTTTATCGATGATGCAATTCACCAACTGACAACCGTCACCGACCTCGACATCATCAAACAAAATGCTATCGACGATGGTGGCGCTGTCATTGATGCGCACATTTGAAGAAATGATCGAGTGCTGCACTGAGCCGCCGGAATTCACGACGCCGTTAGAGATGATTGAATTAATGAAGATTCCTTCATTCCCCGTGGCTGAAGAAACCGTGCGAGCTGGCGGATTTTGCGATGCATAGGTACGAATTTTCCAGTCCGCCTGATAAAGATTCATCGGCGGAACCGGTTCTAGCAAATCCATGTTGGCTTCATAAAATGAATCTATGGTGCCGACATCACGCCAGTAACTGTCTTTCGCCACTCGACCGCGGTCGCTACCAAATTGGTAAGCATAACTGCGTCCATTAGGTAGCAGTTTAGGGATGATATCTTTACCAAAGTCGTGTTTTGAACCTTCTACTTGGGCATCTTTGGTCAGCGCATCACGAAGGACGTCCATATTAAAAATGTACACCCCCATAGAAACTAGACTGCGATCTGGATTACTTGGCATTGAAGGTGGATCGACGGGCTTTTCGATAAACGATGCGATACGTCCGAGTTCATCGGTCGCCATCACGCCAAACTCAGTGGCTTGCTGACGGGGGACATCCATACACGCGATGGTTAATTCGGCGTCGTTTTCTTTATGGGCATCGAGCATGGCGGCGTAATCCATGCGATAAACATGGTCGCCTGATAGCACAATAACGTATTTCGCTTCACTGCGGTCAAGGAGCCATAAGTTATGGAAAATCGCATCTGCGGTGCCTTCATACCATTTTCCGCCCTTGCGCATCTGCGGTGGCACAACGGTAATGTATTCGCCGAGTTCGGGGTTAAAAATCGACCAACCGTCGCGCAGATGCTTTTGCAGCGAATGCGATTTATACTGGGTCAACACCAGTATTTGTCTCAACCCTGAGTGAAGGCAGTTGGTCAGTGTGAAATCAATGATGCGATATTTGCCGCCAAAAGGCACCGCAGGTTTGGCTCTATCGTCTGTTAGGGGACTTAGCCGTGAGCCAACGCCTCCGGCGAGTAGTACTGTCAATGTATCTTGCATTTCGTTCTCCCTGAAACTATGCATGGTTTACCCGACAGAAAGGAAAGTGTAGGGGGCTTACTAATACAAAACAGATGTTCTAGCGAGTTATATCTAAATGAGTCCATTGATGCCGGGGGGACACAATGAACGAACAGACATAAATCGTTAAGCTCTCAGAGCATTATTTCCTTCTACTGTGATACTCGGTCCGTTTTCTATTGAGTGAACTTGGTTCCTTCCGTTCTGTTTAGAATGATATAACGCCTTGTCGGCTCGTTTATAAGAATGAGCAGAAGAGAGACAAACTTGAGTAACACCAATACTTACGGTGGTTTCTCTCACATAGTTATCTTCAATGACGCAACGTATACGCTCAACAACTTGTAACGCCTGCTGAATGTCAGTGTGAGGCATTAAAAGTGCAAACTCTTCTCCACCAATTCTAGCTACGAAATCCGTCTTACGACTGTGTTTTGCCAGCATTTGTGCGATATAAAGTAGGGTTTTGTCCCCTTCGTCATGACCAAATTGGTCATTAACCAATTTGAAATTATCAACATCCAGCAGTGCTAAGCAGATCGGTTCTTGTTCGCCATAGCGACCCACTCGCTTGCAATAATCGTCGAGCTGAATATCAAACTTACGTCGATTCCATAAGTTACACAGTGAATCCTTTTCACTGAGTTCACGCAGGCGCAGTTCAAGCGCTTTACGTTCGGAAATATCGACGAAAGAAGAGACATAAAACTGCACCACATCGTTGCTGTCTGTGACCGTTTGGATTCGCATGATCTCAGTTAACAATGAGCCATCTTTTTTCTTATTCACCACTTCGCCTTGCCACAGTCCACGCGCAGCTAACCGCTTCCAGATATTGATATACAGTTCTTGAGGATATTTTGATGCCGAGAATAGATAGGGGCGTTTGCCTTTAACTTCCTTGAGTTTATAGCCACTCAAACGCGTAAATTCATCATTGACGAATACAATTCTATTCGCACGATCGGTAATGATAACCGCCGAAATTCCATTCATGGTTGCTCTTGCAATGCGGCTATCTAAGCTGTTCTTATCATGCTGTGCATGCCAAATGACAAACCCAAGCGATATCATCGCGATTAAGGTGTAAACCCCCGTCATTTGTATATGTAATTCAGAGACCTCTTTATCTATCAGCGGCGCTAATTCCTTGGCGTCAACACTATCGAACAGATAAAGCGTCATATAGGGTTTGAATGCGGTAAGTTCAACACGTTTAAACAAATACCAAGCTTGGTTATCTTCAATAACCCCAGAGACTTTATGATGCATTTGACGCCATAAATCGGGTAAGGTGCTGGCAATGGTATATTGACTATTTTCTGGAATGAGGTGGCCGAGCAATTGCTGATTATTGTCCGACATGACGTAATAACCATTTTCATCCACCACTTCTGGGAAAGATTTGTTGTGGTGACTGAACATCATGTTTTTGAAAATCGCACTGAAATTCAAATTTACCATCACATAGCCTTTACGTTGATTCATAAAGTCTATTGGGGTTATCACTCGTACAATAGGCACGATTTCATCGCGATAGTTATACTCAAAATCGACGTTTTGCGTGCTGATTTCACCGGCTTTTAGCTGCTGAGCTTGCTTAAAATAGCTCAGATTTTGCGTGTTTTGCAGCCGCGTTTTTGCTACTACAATGCTGTAGCCATTGTGATGATTGATACCAACTAGCTCATTTCCTTGGGCGTCAATTAACCTAAGGCTGGAGTAAACGTCTTGGCCTCGTGCGGTCAATAACCACAAATCTTCAACCATCTGAATGTTTTCTGCATTCTGTTGTTGGAGTGCGCGATGTACGAAGCCATTGTGAGCGATCTGGGGAAAAGCGTGGGCGACTTTACGATAAGTCGCATCGAGGGCATGTTGACTGAATTCTATTTGGTTAAGCTTTTTCTGTTCAACCGTTTGACGAACTTGGCGGCTGATTTCTTGTTCGGTTTTAAAAAAATACAACGAAGGTAATATCGCCAGTACTAAGAATACCAGCAAGAATTCTTTAATCGATGTATAGCTCGTCTTTAACATTCCGTGTATATACGCCTTAAGTTGTATATAGACATTATCTTTGGTTTTAAATATATCGTCCTGTAAATATTCACATTAACGGCAAATATTTGAATGTAAATGTATGAAACTGTGACGAAGAATATAAAAAAGCCCTCCATAAGGAGGGCTAAAATGCCAAATTCGAGGGTGAGGCATAAATTTATGCGGTAGCCGCTTGCTTAGCTTGAGCATTTGCACGCTGCTTTAAGAACGCGTAAGTGAAGCCTGTTACCGCCGTACCTGCTGCAATCGCGACAATGTACATAAATACTGGTGTGATCGCGTTTGGAATTAAGAGTACAAACAAACCGCCGTGTGGTGCCATCAGCTTAGCGCCAAACAGCATAGACAGTGCACCTGTTAATGCGCCGCCGACCATACACGAAGGAATGACGCGAACTGGGTCTTTTGCTGCGAATGGAATCGCACCTTCAGAGATAAAGCACAGACCGAGAACAAAAGAGGCTTTGCCTGCTTCACGTTCACTTGGCTCAAATTTGCTTTTTGCTACGAAAGTCGCAAGGCCCATACCAAGAGCTGGTACCATACCTGCGGCCATAATCGCTGCCATCGGCGCGTAAGTTTGTGAGGCAAGCAAACCAACACCAAAGGTATAAGCGGCTTTGTTTACCGGCCCGCCCAAGTCAAAGCACATCATAGCGCCAAGAATAATACCCAGTAATACTGCGTTCGCAGAACCCATGTTTTCAAGGAATGAAGTTAATCCGCCCATGATGCTTGATACAGGGCCACCAACCACGTAAATCATGATGAGACCTGTGACCAAACTTGCCAAAAATGGAATGATCAAAATAGGTTTGAGCGCTTCCATTGACTGCGGCAATTGGACTTTGTCGGAAATAAACTTCGCTGAATAGCCAGCTAGGAAACCGGCAACGATACCACCAAGGAAACCGGCGCCAGTTGAACTTGCGAGCATACCGCCGATTAAACCCGGAGCAAGCCCTGGGCGGTCAGCAATTGAGAACGCAATGAAACCTGCAAGCACTGGAATCATCAGTGCAAAAGCAGAACCGCCACCGATGGTCATTAGCGCAGCGGCGAGTGTGCCTTCTTCTTTAAAAGCTTCAATACCAAAGACAAATGAGAGTGCAATGATAAGGCCACCAGCAACCACAACGGGTAACATGTGGGATACGCCGGTCATTAAGTGCTTGTAGACACCTTTTTTCTCTTCTGTTGCCGAGCTGCCTGCATTGCTTGATGCGCTATGCGCGTATGGTTTGGCTGAATCAAACGCTTTAGCAAACTCTTGCTCAGTTTTCTTAAGCGCCAAACCTGTGCTGGTTTTATACATCAATTTACCGTCGAAACGATCAAGTGGCACTTCGATGTCTGCGGCGATGATAACCAGATCGGCATCCGCGATTTCTTGCGCCGTTAATTGGTTTTTAGCGCCAACTGAGCCGCGAGTTTCGACTTTGATTTGGTGACCAAGGCGAGCACCGACATCTTCCAATGCTTCTGCTGCCATAAACGTGTGCGCAACACCGGTTGGACATGCGGTAATCGCAACAATTTTCTTCGCGCTGCCAGCATCGCTAGTAGCGGTTTGTGGCGCGCTGGCCGTTTCGAGAACGGTGGCACCTGTAACTGCGTTTTCAAGATACGCTTTAGGATCTTGAGTGCAGGCAGTAATGTCTGAACGGTATACTTTTTTACCGACAAAACGAGAGTCGTCAACGTCGCTATTAGCAGTGATGATCACGACATCCGCTTGCTGAATTTGTTCATCTGTTAACTTACTACCATCAAGAACGCTTGATTGACATTCAATGTTGGCAGTCCAGTTCAGCGCGGCAGCGGCTTTTTCAAGTAGGCCAGCAGCGATGATGCTGTTTGCAACACCGCTTGGACAAGCTGTAATAATTGCAATATTCATATTGTTAACCTTTTGTCTTATTCACTTTCAAGTTCAGAAAGTGGTTTCACTGTGGTTTGTTTTTGTAGGGTTCGCACTTGGTTGATATCGTTTACGCCCACACCCACTTGGGTCACTGCTAAAGCAGATAATGCGGTCGCAAAAGAAATAAGTTCGGTTTTTTCGAGTTGCTGCATATGCCCCCAACATAGTCCAGCGACTAGGGTATCGCCCGCACCAACGGTGCTGACAACACTCATTTTTGGTGGCGAAGCTTGCAGCCAGTGGCCTTGGTTTAACCACATCACGCCATCAGCACCCATCGATACAACGATGTTTTCGATGCCTTTGTTTGCTAGTGTTTGCGCCGCTTGCTGGCACTCTTTAGGGGTCGAAAGTACCTGACCAACAAATTCCGAAAGCTCTTCGTCGTTGGGTTTAATCAGCCATGGTTTGGCGCTAATACCCGCAGCAAGCGCTTGGCGACTGCTATCAAAAAGCACTTTTTTACCGCGCTGATTGAGCATCTCAAGCCATTTGGCACATAGCTCTGGTGACACGCCAGGGGGCAGGCTTCCGGCAAACACAAAATACTCATGTGTTTCGCATAAAGCCTCTAATTTGTCTTCGAATGCCGCTATAGCAGCTTGGTCAATTTGAATGCCTGGGAAATTGATATCGCTGACGTCGCCGTTTCGTTCAACCAATTTAACGTTAATGCGAGTAGAGCCCGGCACTCGTACGAATTGATCGTTCGCGCCAATTTCCTCAAACAGTTGGCAAAACATCTCTTGGTTATCAGCACCTAAGAAACCGCTTACCGTGACGTTTGCGCTTAGATCAGAAAGCACGCGAGCGACATTGACCCCTTTACCTGCGGGGTGAAGCGAGCTTTTTTTCACGAGGCTTATCGAGCCGACGTTTAGCGTATCGAGATCGCCTGTTAAGTCGAGAGCAGGGTTTAGAGTAATCGTCACACAATGGGTAGTCATATCGTGCTCCTTAAGATTCGCCTAAACCTGACTCAATTGCGCTACCAATCGCCGCCAAGGCTTGCGCTGCATCGGAGCCTTCAGCGGTAAATTGCAGCTGATGGCCGTGCTTCACGCCAAGTGCAATGACCTTCATTAAGCTTTTTGCGTTAACAGATTTCCCGTCGCCATCCAAGTTTGTCACCTTGATTGCTGAGTCAAATTTTTTCGCTTCAGCCACTAACATTGCGCCTGGACGAGCATGCAAACCGTGAGCATTTTTAATTTTGAAAACCGCAGTGTTGCCTTCGGATGAGCTAGGCTCGGTTGAAGAACTGATTTCACCTTCGTTAAATAGGCTAATCAGTGCCGGTGTTTTCGATTCCAATACGATGCTTTGCTTGCCATCAAAAATAAGCTGATTTAGCACAGACAGTGGCTTTTGGTGGGCACTGTTACATGCTGCAAAGGCAATCAAACCTTTGACTGGTAGATTGTCGTATTCACAGCTGTTTATAGTGGTAACCAGAGACATAGCGGTGCGTTTTACCGCGCGATTTGAGCTTACAACCCAAAGCCCGTTACCTACGTGAGTGGGTTGCTTGGTGACAAGGTCTGCAACAAATTCAGCGTCGCAGCTACCGGTATTTTTCAACAGCCCGCCTGCAACCGCAGCCATTTGCACCATGTCGCTGGCTGGGAAATCAAGTTGAATCAATGATGCATCAAAATCGCACTCTAACTGGATATCACCATTGAGTAGGGCAATGATCTGTTCGGCGCTGGTTGCCTGTTTAAGTTGTGCTTCAACACCATCTGCCGACAGCACTTTGGTCAACTGTTTTAAAATGCCTAAGTGCTCATCCGATTTCGCGGCGATACCAATCGCTAGGTAAGCTACGTTGCCGTCGCCCCAATCAACGCCATTTGGGAAGTGTTGTACCGTTACACCCGTTTTAATGACTTGATCGCGAGTGTCGGTGGTGCCGTGTGGAATCGCGATACCGCTACCTAAAAAAGTTGAATTTTGCTGTTCGCGATTGAGCATACCGTCAACGTAAGCAGGTTTGACTAAGCCTTGCTCCGCGAGTTGGTTTGCTAAGGATTGAATTGCTTGTTGTTTCGACTGGTACGATTGACCGAGTGTGATGTCTTGAGTATTTAGCTGGAGCATACGTGCCTCTTTATCTTTGAATGATGTGGTTCATCGATAATCGTTATAATTCTGTTTAGCTGAATCGTTTCAGCTAGAGCTTAAAAAATTCAGCAAAAGGAAATATCTCATCCGATTGCTGTAAGTTTAGAATAGATTTCTAAATCTGATTCCTAAATCTCATTTTGCTGAATCCTTTCAGCTTTCAATGCTGAAACGTTTCAGCTTATAATGCAAATAAATCTACGATCAGAATTAGGGATATTTGATCGACAGCACATATTGACGGTGGATATATGACACTAGATGAAATTGCCCGTTTGGCCGGGGTATCAAAAACAACGGCTAGCTATGTGATTAATGGCAAAGCGCAGAAATATCGAATCAGTGAAAAGACTCAACAAAAAGTTATGGCCGTTGTTGAAGAGCATAACTATCGTCCTGATCTTGCTGCGAGTTCGCTACGCGCAGGGAGCAGTCGTTCATTTGGCTTGATCATTCCTGATCTCGAAAACACCAGTTACGCGCGGTTAGCAAAACTGCTAGAACAACATTCTCGAATTGCTGGTTACCAAATTCTCATTGGGTGTTCTGACGATGATCCGCAGACCGAAAAAAGCGTCGTGGATGCGCTCATCAGTCGTCGTATCGACGCATTATTTGTCGCAAGCTGTGTGCCTGACGCCAATGCTTTTTATCAAGCGTTGCAAAAACAAGGAACGCCGGTAATCGCGCTTGACCGTCCACTTGATGACGAGCATTTTTCTTGCATTATTAGCGAAGATTTTAGCGGTGCGTTTGAGCTCACTCAGTCGCTGGTAAGTGACAATGTCACCAGTTATGGTTTGATTGGTGCCTTGCCAGAACTGAATGTCTCCAAAGAGCGTCAACTAGGGTTTGAATCTGCGGTAAAACAGACGGATGGATCGATTAAAATAGGTTATGGTCATCATTTCCACCGCGAAGAAGGACGACGAATTTTTCATTCATGGGTTAAAGAAAAAGCGCTACCGCAAGCGATTGTGACGACTTCCTATACTTTATTAGAAGGGGTGTTGGATGTGCTGATTCAATATCCCGAACTCGCAGGAAAAATTCGTCTCGGAACCTTTGGTGATAACCGCTTACTTGATTTTCTACCGATGAAGATTAATTCGTTACCACAACAGTTTGAGCTGATTGCAGAAAGCGCACTTGAACATGCATTAAATGCAGCCGCGAAACGTTATCACTCAGGGATTGAGTTGGTGCCAAGGAAATTAGTGGTGCGCTAAGCGCAAAATAGGATAAGCAACATACAGTCTGCTTGCAGTGGAGCGATGTTGAATGTTGCTTAAGCGAATTGCGAGCTTAAGCAACATTGCTCATGGGAGAGTCAATCGTCAGCAAGCAGTTAAAACTGAAAACGTACCGACATTGTTAATTGCGGACCTAATGTTCCATCATTGCGAGTTTCAGCAGCAATGGTCAGTTGATCCGTTGAATGAAAACGTACTCCAGCGTGAAATACTGAATTCTCATCGTTAGTGCCAATAAGCGCAGTGGCTTCGATTTGATTGGTTACCCAAACCCGTCCACCGATACTCATCTCTTTTTTGGTTTCCGTGCCATTGCCATTCGAGTCTGAATAGCGGATACCGTGAAAAATAAACTGACCAAATACATCCGCGAAAGGTGTGACTGGTCCGTTAAAGCCAATACCTGCTCCTAAGTCATAATAACCATTAAAGCCACTGTCCACTCGAGCTAATACGTGCGAATTATCAGTAAGATTGGTGCTGAATTCAACGCCTGACGTATCTGGGTTGACCGCTGTTCTCACTTCAAGATAGTTATAATTAAAATTGTTCGCGTAGGCGCTTGGTAGCACACTGAACGCGAAGAGACTCGCGATGAGCTTGGTTTTCAAAATCGACTCCAGCTACAAATATCGTTATTAAATAGAATGGTCTGCAATAAATACGCCATATATTAACTTTAGTTGTAGATATTAGCGAAGAGTTTATAAAGCTCATCGATATTTGATGCCAATTTGTGATAATTTGCCAAGATTCATTTGCGTGATCAGTAATTTGCAGCATTTTATTGGTTTGAAGTTATAAAAATTCGCCCATCCGACTGCTATTCTTCAAGCTTTTTTATGCAGAAAGTTTGTCCATTAGTTGTCGTTTAATCATAGTAACCGACTGTTTTACATAGATTCGTCGTAGAACGTTTGACTTTCCATTGAATCGCGAAACACGTCGTATACCCGATATTCCAGTAGGGGATTAAGTGTTAAGTTGAGATTGAGCAAGGCAAGTAGTACCAAGGTAAGCAAATGGCCTGGGACGTTTTTCATGATAAATACTCCATCTTGTAATCTAAGGTCGACTGCGTTTCTTAAATGCGATTATCGACTTAAGTTGTTGAATCCCACTTGATTACGCCATTCATATGCGGTTCATTTTATTGAGAATGAGGATCAATAAGGAGTATGATGAATGATTAAATTACATTAAGAGAATGACATGGCAGTTCAATCTTCTCATTTGATGGTTCAGGGAACGACATCTGACGCAGGAAAAAGCGCGTTGGTTGCGGCTCTGTGCCGAGTGTTACAACGCCGCGGTGTAAAAGTAGCGCCCTTTAAACCGCAAAATATGGCGCTCAATAGTGCGGTTACCCCAGACGGTGGCGAGATTGGTCGAGCGCAAGCGGTGCAAGCGCAGGCATGTAAAATTTCGCCTACCGTGCACATGAATCCGGTATTACTCAAGCCCAATTCTGATACCGGCGCCCAAGTGATTTTACAGGGCAAAGCCATTAAGAATATGGAAGCGTGGGGCTATCACGGTTATAAAAAAGTGGCGCTGCCTAAAGTCCTTGAATCGTTTGAGCTTTTGTGTCAGCAATACGAGGTTGTATTGATTGAAGGCGCAGGGAGTCCGGCGGAAGTCAACCTGCGTGACAACGACATCGCCAATATGGGATTTGCAGAAGCTGCGGATGTTCCGGTGATCATCGTGGCAGACATTGATAGAGGCGGGGTGTTCGCCCACTTGTATGGCACTCTGGCGCTGCTTTCTGAATCTGAGCAACAGCGCGTAAAAGGTTTCGTTATTAATCGTTTTCGTGGTGATGTAACGCTTTTGCAGCCAGGTCTGGACTGGTTAGAGCAAAAAACCGGTAAACCGGTTATCGGCGTATTGCCTTATTTGCACGGTTTTCAACTTGAAGCTGAGGATGCAATAGCTTATGACCAATCGCTCGGCGAGCAAGTTAAGTTAAAAGTGGTGGTACCGGTGCTAACACGTATTAGCAACCACACCGATTTTGACCCTTTGCGCCATCATCCCGACATTGATTTTCGCTATGTGCGTAAAGGGGAGCGGCTCACTGATGCCGATGTGATTATTCTACCAGGGACTAAATCGGTGATGGCCGATCTTGAGTTTTTCCGTCAACAAGGGTGGGAAAAGGATTTATTAAGACACCTAAGATTTGGCGGAAAAGTGATTGGTATCTGTGGGGGTTATCAAATGCTCGGAAGGTTTATTTCCGATCCTGATGGTGTGGAAGGAAGCGCCGGAAGTGTCAACGGACTCGGGCTACTTGACACTCACACGGTGTTAACCGCAACCAAAGCGTTAACCAATGTACAAGGTACGCTGAATCTAAACCAGCAAACAGCGCACATCACCGGATACGAAATTCATGTCGGGCGCACCACAGTGAATCCACCGCAGGTTCAGCCGATCAGCTTAGATTCAGGCAGCCTTGACGGTGTGGTTAGCGAATGCAACCAAATTTTTGCAACTTACTTACATGGGTTGTTTGATCACCCTCAAGCCTTTCAGTTGATTTGCGAATGGCTTGGTCTGACGTCGATTGATGTTCCATCTCACCACGCTATTCAAGAACGTGCAATCGACCAAATCGCGGATGCTGTTGAGCAGCATCTTAATCTTGGCCTCATTTGGCCTAACTATTAATTAAGTGGTAAACCAATGATAAAACAGACTCTTCCTTTATGTTTGCTCGCCGTCGCGCTTTCAACCTCGGCGGAAGAACTGCATGTTTATGCCGCCTCTTCAATGACCAACGCGGTGGGCGATCTCGCCACTCAGTTTGAAAAAAATCATCAAGATGTCAAAGTGACTCCGGTTTATGCAAGCTCTTCGTCATTAGCAAGGCAGATCGAAAACGGCGCACCAGCAGATGTCTTTATCTCTGCCAATGAAAAATGGGTCAGTTACCTTAAAGACAAAAAAATTATCGCTGCGGATCATGTTGATTTTCTGGCAACCAACAAATTAGTCCTGATTGAACCAAAAGGTGATGACGCAAAATTTGACTTAAGTGATGCCACTGCATGGGTCGATGCGCTGCAAGGCACGCGTCTTGCCATCGGTAATACTCAAGCGGTACCTGCAGGTATCTACGGCAAAGAAACGCTAGAAGCGCTAAAAGTTTGGCCTGAAGTGGAAAAGCATACCGCGCCAACTAATAACGTACGAATCGCGCTGGCTTTAGTTGAACGTGGTGAGTCGAAATTGGGTATTGTGTATAAAACCGATGCGTTACAATCCGACAAAGTCGCGATTGCCGCCGAGTTTGATGACAAACTGCACACGCCGATTCGTTACCCAATGGCGACACTCAACGACCAAGACGCCACTAAGGCGTTTGGCGAGTTTTTGAAAACCGCACAAGCGCGTCAAGTCTTGGCGAAATATGGTTTTAATTGAGTAGTATTGTGAATGTGATTACCGATTACGAATATCAAGCTGTACTCATCAGCTTAAAAGTAGCGCTGTTTGCGCTGCTTTGGCTGTTGCCGATTGGCTTGTCGCTCGCTTGGGTATTGGCGCGCAAACAGTTCATAGGCAAAAGCTTGCTCGATAGCGTAATTCATTTACCTTTGGTCATGCCGCCTGTGGTGATTGGTTATTTATTACTAGTCACCATGGGAAGACAAGGAATCATTGGCAAGTGGTTGTATGAACATTTTGGATTGGTGTTCAGTTTCACTTGGAAAGGCGCGGTTATCGCCTGTGTCGTGGTGTCTTTACCGCTGATGGTGCGCTCCATTCGGCTCAGTTTAGAAAGTGTGGATAACAAACTCGAACAGGCAGCGGCGACGCTCGGCGCTTCCTCTTGGCGGGTATTCTGGACCATCACGCTACCATTAACCATTCCCGGTTTAATTACGGGGTCTATGTTGGCCTTTGCGCGTTCACTTGGCGAATTTGGCGCCACAATCACCTTCGTTTCAAATATCCCGGGCGAAACACAGACCATCCCATTGGCCATGTACAGTTTTATTGAGACCCCAGGCGCTGAAGCTCAAGCGGCGCGTCTTTGTGTCATTTCCATTGTCATCGCTTTAGGTTCATTGATGGCTTCAGAATGGTTTGCTCGTCGGGTTGCCAAACGATTAGGAGCGAAATCATGAGCGATTTACAGCTGCGTTTTCGCAAACAGTTAGGCGATACCCATATTGATGTTGATTTGGCGATCCCAAGTTCAGGGGTGACGGCGATTTTTGGCCGTTCAGGTGCAGGAAAAACCTCGCTTATTAACGTTATTTCTGGATTGATTTGTCCTGATGATGGTGAGATCACCTTCAATGGCCGCACCTTATTTAGTAAGGCTCAAGGGATCAATGTACCAATTCACCGACGTAATATCGGATATGTGTTTCAAGAGGCGCGTCTGTTTCCTCATTACAGTGTTAAGGGAAACTTGCTCTACGGTGTGAAAGAAATCGACGCGGCGCAATTCGATACCATTACATCGTTATTAGCAATCCAGCATCTTCTGAAACGTTTTCCGCACCAACTTTCAGGTGGCGAGAAGCAACGAGTGGCTATCGGACGCGCCTTACTCAGCAAGCCTGATATTTTGCTGATGGATGAACCACTAGCGTCGCTTGACCTTCCTCGAAAACGCGAAGTTTTGCCATTTCTTGAACAGTTGACCGAGCGGGTCAAACTGCCCATCGTTTACGTCTCACACAGTTTAGATGAAGTGTTGCGTCTGGCAAGACACTTGGTCGTGATTGACAAGGGGCAGGTGACCATCAGCGGCCGTTTAGAAAATGTTTGGGCAAGCGCTGCAATGCGGCCATGGCAATCGTATGCTGAGCAAAGCAGCCTGTTTGAAGGTCGAATTAGCGAGCACTGGCAAAAATACGCGTTAAGTAAAGTGTCGATAGCACCCAATGTCGCTTTATGGGTTCAAAAGGTCGACATGCCTGTCAACTCAAGTGTGCGAATGCAAATTCGCGCTAATGATGTTTCGCTCACCACGGTAAAGCCGCAATCCACGTCGATTCGAAACATACTGCCAGCAACGGTAAAAAGTGTCGAAGTGCTCCATGACTCAATCGACAAACAAAGTGTCGCCGTTGAAGTTGAGTTAGCACGCGAATGCTTTTTGTGGGCTAGGTTGACTGCGTGGGCGGTTGATGAGTTGAACTTGAAACCGGGCGATGATGTATACGTGCAGGTTAAAGGCGCGAGTATTTCACAAAAAGACGTCAGTCTCAGTCATTAAAAAAGCCGCTTAAAGCGGCTTTCATTTTTTCTATTTGCTTATTTAGCAAATACGTCTTTAAAGTCTTTTTTCAGTAGCGGGTCGCGACGCGCTTTCTTGATCTGCTTGACCATATCTTTTATGCAGTTGAAGAGCACTTGATCGAGCAATTGAGCACGGTATTGCTCTTTGTCATCGTCACTCATTCCTTCGGGAAGATTGAGTGTTGGAAACTCTTCCATCACATTGATTCCCGCGAAAGATTGGCTGACCGAAATGAGCGCGTGAAACTGTTCGAAGTTGTCCAAAATATTTTGGGCGCTGGCAGGGAGTGAGTTCCATGCTTCACGTACAGACTCTTCAGAAACCTCGTGGATTGAAGCGACCATGTTATACATTGCTTCCGGTACATCATCAAAAGCAATGACTTGACGAAGTTCAGGAGAGAGCTGTTCAAGGGTTACGTCCACTTGCTCTGGGGTGTTTGAGTCAGACATCTGATTGTTCTCGTAGTAAAATGAGCCGCTATGCTAAAAAAAACGCTTTAAAAGTCAACCTTAGTGGCAGGTTTTTGTCTTTCTATTACGCTTAAATAACATAGACCCGTTTAGGCATCACCTTGATGCACAAATAATTCTAAGCGAAATTGGCGATGATGCGAGCGAATAGTAAGGGGAACGATTGAATATTAGTTGTTCAGCGATGCGAATTCTGCTGGTTGACGACGTGCAAATGGAGCGCATGCAACTTGCTATTCGCCTAAAGCAATTGGGGCATACCGTTGAAATGGCATCCTCGGGCCAGCAAGCGATGGACATTTACGGCAGTTTTGATCCTGAACTGGTGTTGCTTGATGTATCAATGCCAGGTGTTGATGGTTTTGAAGTGTGTCGCCAAATTCGTGAGCAATTTGCAGACTGGATTCCCATCATCTTTTTAAGTGGACATGACCAACCCGAAATGATCGCTTCAGCGATAGAGGCGGGTGGGGATGACTATTTAGTTAAGCCGGTTGATAAAATCGTACTCAATTCAAAGCTTGTTGCCATGCAACGTATTGCGCTAATGCGTCGTGAACTCAAAGCCAAAACCGCCGAGCTTGCAAAACTCAATAATATCCTTCAGCAGCAGGCCACTGAAGATAGCCTTACCAATCTCAAAAATCGCCGCTATACCGATAACAAACTCCAAGAGTTGATTGCTTTGCATGGCCGCCATCAGTTTTGGTTAAGTTTAATCCTAATTGATGTTGACAATTTCAAGTTGTTTAATGACACCTATGGCCATATCGCCGGTGACAAATGTTTGGTTGCTCTGTCTGGTTTGTTATTGAAGCTCTTTGTCCGTAGTGGTGAATTTGTCGCCCGTTACGGCGGCGAAGAGTTTGTTATTGTGCTTCCCCATAGTAACTTAGAACAAGCGCAGCAACAGGCTAGGCGAATCCAACTGGCGGTTGCCGAACTAGATTATTCTCAAAACGTTAACTTTACATTACCACCTGTGACATTGTCACAAGGTGTGCTTAGTTTGGTTCCCTCAGGGAGTGAAACAGTAGACCAATTGTATCAAGACGTTGACAGAGCGATGTATAAAGCAAAAAAAGCTGGGAAAAATTGCTTCGTTGTTCATAGTGATGAAATACGAAACTGAGTTGAACGATGGATTGTTTTTCGCTTTATGCGTACTTATTTGTGTATGCAATGCAGTTGGTTACTGCTTTGCCCAGTTATTTGCGCCGCCCAAAGCTATGACTCGGTTGAAAAATACCTCGAGAGAGCTTTTTCGGTCGGTGTGGTGCTGTCAGATAGCGAAGTCGTTAGCTTTGGCTTGCACGATTTTGATCCCAACGAGTTGTTTAATCTTCACAACGATAATATTGGTTCAGAAGATGCGTTGGAATTAAGGCAACAGCTGGCGGTTACCTCCCTCCCTTATACCTTTCGATTTGATACGTTCGATCCTAAGCTAACGCAACTCGTGACGACCCGGTTTTCGATTATCTCATCTGATAACTCTGTCAAAGTGGAGAAGCACCCGGGGCGCGATAGCCAACAAGAGTTGATATTGGGAGGCATGCTTGGTTACGGATTGGACTACCAGTATGACCCGCACTGGTCGTTTACACCCACACTTGGTGTCCATTTTCAGTATTATCACAATGAACATCAGTATCTTAGCGAATATTCCCAGCAACAAATAAAACCGCAACTTGAAGGTGTACTGTTTAATACCGATGCCTACGCAGTGACTTTTGAACCCGCAATTAGCGTCAAGTATAAGCAAGAATTATCCTGGGGGATTTGGCGTTTTAGCAGTGCTGCCCATTATTTCTATGGATTTGGCGGCGGCGCTGCCAATGATGGCAAAGTGGGAAATCCGGAAGGTTGGTATCTATCTAATGGTATTGAATTATTGCGTCCATTGTCGAATTGGAGCGACAGCGTTCAGTCGTTATACGCAACGCTTAGGCGAGTTGATATTGGTGGCGATCCAAGTCATCCCATTGGCGCTAATTACTATTACGAAACGTCATTTGGTTGGTTAATAACACCGCCGATCAGTTTGCCTTGGATTGAGAATTTAGGGCTTGGTATCAGCATTAATTACGGCAGTGCGATAAAAGGCGGAAGTGTGGTGCTATTTTTCAATCAAGGCTAGAAGCAGGCGACTTTATTACGCCCAGCTTTTTTCGCTTTATATAGCGCTTGGTCGGCAGATTTAATCACATCTTCCACTTTAGCCTGCTTGGCGTTATCACACACACCGATACTGATCGTAATATTGACGGTTTTATTTTTTTGCGATTTTCCACGCCGTCTCGTCCCTTGCCGGTCGTTTTTAGGGCGCTCGTTATCACGCAGTACCATTTGGTAGTTTTCGACGTTTTCTCGCAGACTTTCTAGGTGAGGCACCGCTTCCTTGACGGTTTTATTTTTAAATACCACAGTGAATTCTTCACCGCCATATCGATAAACTTTGGCTTTCCCACCCACTTCTTGTAATCGTGCGGCGACTAACTTCAGTACGTCGTCGCCAGTATCATGGCCGTAGGTATCATTGAATTGCTTAAAATGGTCGATGTCCACCATCGCAATTGAAAACTTACGACCCAAGTGTTTGAGATCAGAATCCAGTGCTAAGCGCCCGGGAATATTAGTCAAACGGTCGTTAAACGCTAACTCATAACTGGCTGACAATACATAAATCAGCAGTAAAATCGCCACTATGCTGAACATCGTAACTGAAATATAAGGGATGTGGAAAAATACGTAAGTGGTACTTGAGAGCGTGATTGCGCTGTAAACCACTGCGTCAACGATACGGTTATAGCGTAATAACAAAATGGCACTAACACCGACTAAAGCCGCTAAATAAAGCACCAATACCAAAGGTAGACGCGAAATCTGCGGAACCACGAATAAAAAGGTTTCGTTAACTTGTTCAAATCCACCAGCATAAAAGTAGCTAAGGATGATGTAACACCATAATGCAAATAGTGACAGTGTCACCAAGAATATAAGGTAAGTGCGAGAAAATAGCCCAGTATCACGCAGTGGGTAGACAAGCATGCAGGCGACCGGAGACAAAAAACTCAGCAGGCAAAGTTCTAAAAGCGTGGTTCCGGTTGATAACGGAGTTTGAAGCCGCGCCTGAATGATCCAATAGGCCACCAACATTGCCGTTGCGATCATTGCAATACGGCTTTGCTTAAATGCGTGGCTAAGTGCAATCACCGCCAGAAACAACACAAACGGTAAGTTCGAAGCGAATCCCAAATTGGCTTCGGTCACAACGATAACGTTGCTCATTCCTAACCAAATTGTGGCAAGAATGAAAAGTGGGAACGAGAGACGAAACCAGTTTGAAGTAACGACGGAATAAGACATTCGATGCGCTGCTGACTCTATACTTAAAAAGGGTGATAAACGGTGTTAAGAATAACGCGATTTAATGATATTCCAAGCTTTTTACTCAAGTTGATAACTAAAATTGATCTTTCGGTTGGAAAGTGGACTCGCGGACGCAAAAATTGCGAAGGCCGTGCTAGGGGTTATGAGTAATTTAATCCTATACTAGACGGTAACGTAATGATCTTTATCCATTGTTAGATATAGGGAAATTGATATGCAAATTGGTTCTGACGTCCACAATTATATGGAAACTTTAGTTGGGCAAGTTCTCGCGGCAGAGGAGTTTGTCGATCGTTTTACTAACGAGCAATTATCTGACATCGCATGCCTTGCCTTAAATCGAGTCCGACCGGTTTATATTCGTTACGATATCGATTTTCTGTCCGCGTTGCCCGAAGAGCGTCTTGTGGTACTTAAGCAACACGTTGACAAAGCAGTTGAAGCTGCCATGGCGATGATCATTGACGATCGTAGAAAGAACCGAGAAGATAACGACATCACGGTTATATACAATAATCCGCGTCATAATGAAGACGCTGAGTTGGAATGGTACGAACAACCTCTGACTCGATTGAAAAAATAAAAGGAGTAGAAGTGGGGTTATTTTCTCGATTGTTTGGTAGTAAACAAGAACAAAAAGTTGAAGAGCCGGAACAATATAAAGGCTTTAATATTTATCCTGCGGCCATTGCTGATGGCGGCCAATATCGCATTGCCGGCAAAATTACCAAAGAAGTGGATGGAGAGCTGAAAACTCATGATTTTATACGCTCGGATGTGTTGCCATCGAAAGGCGATGCTAACGAGTTAATGTTAAAAAAAGCTCAGATGTTCATCGATCAAATGGGTGAAAAAATTTTCTAGCCTCAACCTGAGGCGAATTGATTCGAATCATATTTTAAAGAGCTATAAGTCGTTATGCTTATAGCTCTTTTTTTATCTAATTTATTGTTTAAAAAGAGAAATTATTAAACTGGTTAGACCTTTCAATGGGCGTAATGTCTAAACTTTACATCGTAAATGAATAGAAGCTTATTCATTACTGAAAGTTATAACTAATGATATTTTGTATTTGTGCGGTGAAGCGCTTGCGGTTGAGTTAACTGTTGGTTAAAAAAGTGATTCATTGTGCCAATCGTCAAGGAATAGCTATGCAAATTGGTGTGCCAAAAGAAACGCTCGTAGGAGAGACGCGGGTGGCTGCTTCGCCAAAATCGGTGGAGCAATTAATCAAACTTGGGTTTGATGTCTCAGTTGAGAGCAATGCTGGCGCACTAGCCAGTTTTGATGACGCCGCTTTTCAAGCTTCGGGAGCTGAAATTTCCGATAAAGACAGTGTTTGGAACAGCGATATAATTTTTAAAGTCAATGCACCTTCAGTGGATGAAATTGCTCTGTTGAAAGATGGCGCTACCCTGGTGAGCTTTATCTGGCCGGCGCAAAATCCAGAGTTAATGGAAGCGCTTTCAAGTAAAAACATCAATGTAATGGCAATGGATGCGGTGCCTCGGATTTCGCGTGCTCAAGCTTTAGATGCGTTATCTTCCATGGCCAATATTGCAGGCTATCGCGCGGTTGTTGAAGCCGCTCATGAATTTGGGCGCTTCTTTACTGGGCAAATTACTGCGGCAGGTAAAGTACCACCGGCCAAGGTCTTAGTCGCTGGCGCCGGGGTTGCCGGGCTTGCAGCAATTGGTGCAGCTGGTAGTTTAGGTGCGATTGTACGTGCGTTTGATGTTCGTCCTGAAGTCAAAGAGCAAGTTGAATCGATGGGCGCTGAGTTTTTAACTCTGGAATATCAAGAAGCCAGCGGCTCTGGTGATGGCTACGCCAAAGAGATGTCTGACGAATTCAACAAAAAGGCAGCTGAACTCTATGCGGCTCAAGCGAAAGATGTTGATATCATAGTGACCACTGCGCTTATTCCTGGTAAACCCGCGCCAACGCTTATCACTAAAGAGATGGTTGATAGCATGAAAGCGGGCAGCGTCATAGTCGACTTAGCAGCGGCCAATGGGGGGAATTGCGAATATACTCAAGCCGATAAAGTCATTACCACCACGAACGGCGTTAAAGTCGTTGGATATACCGATATGGTCGGTCGTCTACCGACTCAATCTTCGCAGCTTTATGCCACAAACTTAGTCAACCTGTTTAAACTGCTTTGTAAAGAGAAAGACGGCACCATCAATATCGATTTTGACGACGTAGTTTTGCGCGGTGTGACGGTGGTTAAACAAGGTGAAATCACCTGGCCAGCACCACCGATTCAAGTTTCAGCTCAGCCAAAAGCGCAACCTGAGAAAATCACGAAGCCTGAACCTAAAGAACAAGAGCCAACTTCGCCAGTGAAAAAGCTTGCCGGTCTGGTGGTCGCTGTTGGGGCGTTTGCTTGGATTGCATCTGTGGCGCCCGCTGCGTTTTTGTCGCACTTTACGGTTTTTGTGCTTGCGTGCGTGGTTGGTTATTACGTGGTATGGAACGTAACCCATGCTTTGCACACGCCGCTGATGTCGGTGACCAATGCCATTTCAGGCATTATTGTCGTCGGTGCTTTATTGCAGATCGGGCAAGGCAATGGTTTAGTCACACTGCTGTCGTTCATTGCGGTGTTAATTGCGAGCATAAATATTTTTGGTGGCTTTACGGTGACCAAACGCATGCTTGAAATGTTTAGAAAAAATTAATAGGAGTAACAAATGTCTGCAGGATTAGTACAAGCGGCATATATTGTTGCTGCACTGTTTTTCATTCTTAGCTTGGCAGGGTTGTCAAAGCAGGAATCGGCAAAGTCGGGAAACTATTACGGCATTGCTGGGATGGCGATTGCATTGATTGCCACGATTTTTTCACCGCACTCACAAGGTTTTGCTTGGATCATTGTAGCCATGGTTATCGGTGGTTCAATCGGTGTTTACTACGCTAAGAAAGTTGAGATGACCGAAATGCCAGAGTTGGTTGCGATATTGCACAGCTTTGTCGGCATGGCGGCGGTTTTGGTTGGTTACAACAGTTATTTAGCGCCACCGGCGCCCGTCTCTGTTGACGCAGCAGGCATTCACGCTGAGCACGTCATTCACTTAGTTGAAGTGTTCCTCGGTGTGTTTATCGGCGCGGTTACCTTCACCGGTTCAATTGTTGCGTTTGGTAAGCTTCGCGGAGTGATCTCTTCATCACCTCTCAACCTTCCGCACAAGCATAAGCTTAATCTCGCTGCGATTGTGGTCTCTTTGCTGCTTATGTATCAGTTCGTTAGCAATGATGGCAGCACTTTCGCGCTAATTGTCATGACCTTGATTGCGTTTGCATTTGGCTATCACTTAGTTGCTTCAATAGGTGGTGCTGACATGCCGGTAGTCGTTTCTATGCTCAACTCCTATTCGGGATGGGCAGCAGCGGCGGCAGGCTTTATGCTCGCCAACGATCTGTTGATTGTAACGGGGGCACTGGTCGGTTCGTCAGGTGCAATTCTCTCTTACATTATGTGTAAAGCGATGAACCGTTCGTTTGTTAGCGTGATTGCCGGTGGTTTTGGCCAAGAAATATCAATTTCTTCGGATGTCGAGCAAGGTGAACACCGTGAGACAAGTGCTGAGGAAGTGGCAGAACTTCTACGTAATTCTAAGTCGGTGATCATTACCCCTGGGTACGGTATGGCGGTTGCGCAGGCGCAATACCCAGTTCATGAAATCACTGAAAAATTACGTGCTCAGGGTATCGAAGTTCGCTTTGGCATTCACCCGGTCGCAGGGCGTTTACCTGGCCATATGAACGTGTTACTAGCGGAGG
The DNA here is from genome assembly GCF_900100015.1 of Vibrio xiamenensis. Taxonomy (GTDB): domain Bacteria; phylum Pseudomonadota; class Gammaproteobacteria; order Enterobacterales; family Vibrionaceae; genus Vibrio; species Vibrio xiamenensis. Next base: position 44,770 of record NZ_FNDD01000006.1, read on the forward strand.
CGAAAGTGCCGTATGACATCGTGTTGGAAATGGATGAGATTAACGATGATTTCCCTCAAACTGATACGGTATTGGTGATTGGTGCTAATGACACGGTAAACCCAGCGGCGCTTGAAGATCCCAACAGTCCAATTGCGGGAATGCCAGTATTAGAAGTTTGGAATGCACAAAATGTCATTGTATTTAAACGCTCAATGAACACTGGTTACGCAGGTGTTCAAAACCCATTGTTCTTTAAAGAGAATACACAAATGCTGTTTGGCGACGCAAAAGAAAGCGTCGATGCTATTTCAAAAGCACTGTAAACTTTTTCTCTAGTTAACTATTGAAGCCAGCATGATATCATGCTGGCTTCGTCTATTTCTAAAGTTGCATTATTGACATCTATATTACAATTGAGATACGTCTTTCTGTCATAATGCGCTACGTTTTTTATAAATTACTGATATAACGAATAAATACATTGATTGATAAAGTAATTAGAGTAGTTATTATTTGCAGTTTCTTGGCGTCTTTCGCGACGAGAGCAGACTCATTGCCTGAGCGGATTGATATTTTTATCGATTTGTTTGATACATCTAAAGCCATTGTTTCGTATGACATTAGAGGTTTGCAGTCTGATTACCCCAATCGTTTGATTACGCCAGATTCAATGTTGCCGCAAACGGCATCATATCCGCTGCGTGATATTCAAAAGCTCTATCAGTTAGCGCAAAATTGTACCGGGAATTTACCGTTAAATCCTTTGGTTACGGAACCTTTGGTCTTTACGAGAGCCATATGTAATGGCACAACACTGACCAAACGCTGGTTTGCTCGAAGCGCGCTCATTCACCCAGGTGGTGGATCTTATGCGCATCGTTACGTTTTAGTTCACCCTGATAAGGCCAGTGAACTTCAACAGTATATGCATATCAAAGAACGGCCAGTTGCTTCTGACGATTCACTGTTAGGTCGATTGCAGCGCATGAGCGAAGATTCGATGAATTCGCTTATTGCAGGCTCAAGTATGTTTTTGGAAGGCGATGAGTTCTGGTTAAGAAAAAACGACGACTACTACGTCTTTCCAGAAAAAGTGTGGCAAGCCAATATTGATGAAGCGGGCTTGAGCTATCAACTGCAAAGCGATGCCAGCACCTGTTTTATTCAGCGCGGCAATTTGTGCTGGAGTGTTGAAGACCATTCCGACTTCCTGCGCATAAGTATGGTTGTGCTGGTGATTGCTAATATCTTATTGGTGATGGGATGGTCAGTTTATCGCTGGAATAGCAAGCGCCAAGAAATGCGCAGTCGTATGTTGATTCTACAGATATTGACCCACGAATTGCGTACACCGATAGCCAGCTTATCGCTGACTGTTGAAGGTTTTAGACGCGAATTCGAGCGTTTACCAGAAACCGTATACGACGAATTTCGTCGTCTATGTGAAGATTCTAGGCGACTTCGACAACTTGCAGAAGCAAGTAAAGATTATTTGCAGTCAGATAACAAACCACTGGCGACCGAATGGGTACCTTCGGTTGAGGAGTGGCTTGCGTTTAAAGTGGAAGAAGAATTTACTGGCGATATCGAGCTTAAGATTAACCAAGATATCGCCGCAAAATTGAACGTGTATTGGCTTGGTACATGTATCGATAATTTAATCCGTAACGCCGTGAAATATGGCGTTGCCCCTGTTACCTTAGACGTAACGACAACACAGACGAATATTACCGTTAAAGTGATAGACCACGGCGAATTGACTCAAAGAGATTGGCGAGATTTACGCAAACCTTTTGTCAGTAAAAGCGGCCTTGGTTTGGGCTTAACCATAGTTGAATCAATGGTTGGTCGGATGGGTGGCAAAATGTCACTGATTGGTCCGCCAACGACATTTATATTGGAGATACCTTGTGAAACAGACGTTGCTTCTCGTTGAAGATGATAAAAACTTGGCGGATGGCTTGCTCGTAAGCCTTGAACAAGCGGGATATGAATGTTTTCACGCTGAGACGATCGCAGAGGTTGCTCAGCATTGGGACAAAGCGGATCTCGTGATCTTAGACCGCCAGTTGCCAGATGGCGATTCTGTCACTCATTTGCCTGAATGGCGTCAAATCAAAGAAGTGCCAGTGATTTTGCTGACGGCTTTGGTAACCGTTAAAGACAAAGTGATGGGCCTTGATGCCGGCGCGAATGATTATTTAACTAAACCATTTGCGGAAGCGGAATTATTTGCTCGCGTACGTGCGCAGCTACGTGCGCCAGAACAAGATGCAGAGGACGATTCAAAAGTAAGAACCGAGCATTTAGTGATTGATAAGGCTACGCGTGAAGTGTTCTACAAAGAAGAGTCCATTACGCTAACTCGTACTGAGTTCGATCTGCTGCTATTTTTGGCGAGCAATTTAGGTCGTGTGTTTACTCGTGACGAACTGCTTGACCATGTCTGGGGTTACAACCATTTCCCAACTACGCGTACTGTTGATACTCACGTATTGCAGCTACGTCAAAAATTGCCAGGTCTTGAAATAGAAACCTTACGTGGCGTTGGCTACAAAATGAAGGCGTGATGAAACGAGCAATATGTACTCTAGGTGCGCTGATTTTTAGCGCACCTACTTTTTCCGCCAATGTCCCTTGGTTTGAAAGCAATACGCCTTTAACCCAAGCACACCAAAACTTGCTTAACGGCAACTTACCAGCGATGTTTTCATCGCTGGTTGAAGTTTGGCAACTTGAGAAAAACGAAAATCTCACTCCACATCTTAATGATCTTTTCTTAATGTCTCTGGAAGCTGACTGCGGTAAAGGGCTCGACACCAAAGCGCTTCCGTTGTGGTTGAAGGCAGTGACGGTGCGTCGCTCAGATATTCAAAGTCCAGGTCGAGATGCTTACCGCGCAGTAGTTGAAGTTAATTCGACCAAAGAGTTGGTTGATGTTTCTTTAACTCGCTGGATCGTTAAGTCGCTATCAAGTGATGACTCCTTGATATCTCAGGGACTTAGCGGCGACGACGACCAAATTAAATACATCAAGCGTTATAATTTGAACAGCCGTATGCCGATGGGATTATATCGCATTGATGTCACCGCAGCTGATCAAACCTCCTGGAGTTCATGGCTTGTTATTGGCGATGAAAAAGCGAAGCAAACGGTAAGATGGGCGTCGAAAGACCAATGGCAGGTAGAAAAAAAAGCGCTGCTTAACCCAACTTGCCCGTTACCGAAACTGAATGTCGCAGTCTATGATTACGTTGATGGTAAGTATAATCAGGTTTGGAGTCATAATTACGAGTCTGAATATCCGACTTCATTAGACACCAGTACCATTCCTCCTGCACGCTATGTTTTAGCCGTTTCAATGACTCATCAAAGGTGGCAAGGACCGATAATAGTAGAGGAATCTCAAATTATCAGTAAAACTTACGATGTTTCTGCAGACGAATAGTTAAAGTTAAAGACATTACCGTCGTTATAGATTTAGAGATGATCAACAAAACTATAACGATATGAAACTAATTAAATTCAAATATCTTCCGTTTGCAGTGGCCCTTGCGAGTTCGAGCGCTACTGCAGCCAATTATGCAATCGAAGCTCGTGGCGATGCGATGGGCGGTGTTGGGGTTGTGTCCGCAAATTTTTTGACCGCACCTTTTTACAACCCAGCACTTACTGCTATTTATCGTCGTAATGACGATGTCGGTATGATTTTGCCGAGTGTGGGGGTGAGCTATAACGATGAAGAGCAGGTGATCGATAGCTTTGAGTCGATCGCGGATCAAATTACGTCTTTCTACGATTCACCGAGCACAGCAGGCGCAACTGAATTGCAGCAGAGCCTAGATGATATCAACGGTGATACCGTCAACCTAGAATTAGGTGGTGTGGTTTCCTTTGCTATCCCGAATCAGTACATTGCGATGAATGTATTTGGTAAAGCGTACCTACAAGCCGTCGTGCAACCTGATATGTATAATGGTGCGAATACAGGCGACAGTGACGTTGATATTGCGGTAAACGCAGAGCTCAGTACGGTTAATGCTGTTTCTATCGGTGTGACAGAGGCTGGTATTTCACTGGCAAAATACCAAAACTTTTTAGGCCAACATATAGCATTAGGTATTTCGCCGAAAATTCAGCGTATCTATACGCTGGTGTATAACACCGACTTTGCAAATTTCAGTATTGATAACATAGCCGAAAACCGTACTGGTGAAACCATGTTTAACATGGATGCGGGCATGATATGGTTTTATGGTCCGTTTCGCGTCGGTCTATCCGGGACTAATCTGATTTCGCGAGATATCGAAACTAAAACGATTAGTAAAACACTAACTGCAAGTGATCCATCATCAACATCTCGCGACATTAATCTTTCATACTATTACAAAATGCGTCCGCAATTTACAGTTGGCGCCGGTATTGTTGCTGACTACTTTACGCTAAGTGTGGATTATGATTTACGTGAAGAGGACCGCTTCACGAGCTTTGATGACAATAAGCAAATGTTACGAGTTGGCGGCGAAGTGGATTTATTACGTCAATTAAAATTCCGCGCAGGTTGGAACCGTAACTTAGCATACACTGACAGTGAAGACACATTAACTGCTGGTCTTGGTATCAACTTGCTTGGCTTGGTGCAACTGGATGTTGGTGCGAGCTATACCAACGCCGATGCAATGGGCGCATACGTAAACTTCCTCGCGAGCTACTAGTAATTAGCTGTCATTTATAATACATTCACCCCTCAATTTTTGAGGGGTGTTTTATGTTTGATGATCTATCATTAACTCACGAAGAGCAGCAAAAAGCCGTAGAAGAAATTCAAAAACTGATGGCTGAAGGTATGAGTACCGCACAAGCGATAAAAGTTGTTGCAGAGCAAATCCGCTTGAATGCTCAGGCAGAAAACAAACAACAGTAGTAGAGAATGGAGTAGGGAGCTGCTTCATTTTTTATCTCCTTAAACGCACTATAACTAACTTAATTTAAAATCATTATATTATTCTGCACTACAAAACCGAGAACACCGTAGAAAACATCAAAAAGATTCTTGAGCTAGAATGGTTTAAGGTTATATTTTTCAATAGGTTAATACGATATATAATTCTAATTCCGCTATAGGACCTCGTCTGTATGTAATTTTATTACAGGATAACTGAGTAACCATGTAGAAATTTAGACCTCTAGCTTACCAAAGGCGCTGGAGAGATTTGTGACAATGTCACTCTAATTTTAACCAGTTGGACGTGCCTATGTGGTTAAGTAAAATGGACAATTAACACATGGCATATGTGCACGAAATAGCGGCAGACGAACATCACTTGAGTAACACAGAATCCAAAAATTTTTGTCATGCGTTGAACACAAAACTTGATTGAATCCCGAGCCATTTAGCCAATCTTCAACATTTATCATCTTCCTTAAAACTCGCGGGCATCATAAACCCTACATCAATGTTTAATCACTAAATCTACAAGGCCGCCATTTATTCAGAGCTTCTGCTTAGAGACTTTGGATAAAACAACGGGATAATAGTAAGATTCCGATTTAGCGATGCATTAGCTTAAAATGTCTTAGATTTTTGAAGCTTCAGTCACTCAGAATCAGAAAGTTACTCAGATTCTGCCTAGATAAGCCCGGCGCAAGCCCATGTAACATAAATTACATTAGTGCGTATTATCTATCTTATGTTAAATGTTATATGTGCAAGCCAATCCATGTTTAGCCAACGCATCACTTGGTCTAACAAGCATTTACTCCCTACTTGCCACCGCAGATATCAATTAAACATAACCGTTATTTACCATAAAATAGCTAATAATCAGTTGTTAATCTGCGAATCACAACCTAGCTTATTAGCCTTTAATAAGGCTTATAAATATCCATTAGCGTATTTTAAATTTTGCTTTTCACATCATTCAAATGACGATACTTTGTATCAAACCCTCCCATATACAGTTAAAGCGCTATGGCGGTAATGGCTCAGCGATAGACGGAACTGAATTCGCTTGCCAGATGCAAGTCGCTGCGACTGGCGATTCTCAATACGCAAAACACCTAGCGATGATCAGTGCACAAGAAGGCAAAGCACTTGGTGTTAACTGGACGTTTGCGCCAGTTGTTGATATCGATATTAATCCCCACAATCCAATCACAAATGTAAGGACCTTTGGTAGCAATGGTGACACCGTAACACTATTCGCAAAGCAATATGTCCAAGAGATGGTTGAACAAAATATGGCAACATCACCCAAACATTTCCGCGGTTCTTGCCATATAAAAAGCCTCGCAACTGCGAGGCTTTATCATTTTGACTCTGTTAAATCAGCCGCCGGCCAATTTAACGGTGTGACCTTTTTTCTCGAGATGTGCTTTGATTTTATCTCGAGCATCACCTTGGATTTCTATAGTGCCATCTTTGACGGAACCACCACAACCACAGACTTTTTTCAGTTCTGCTGCAAGCAGTTTTAATGGCGCGTCATCAAGATCTAGCCCAGTAACAATGCACACACCTTTGCCTTTACGGCCTTTGGTTTGACGTTGGATGCGCACGATGCCGTCGCCTTTCTCTCGTGCTACTTTTTGCTCTTGTGGCTTAATACGTCCGGTTTCGGTGGAATATACTAATGTCATATGCAAATTACTTTCTTTGTTTAACGGCTTGTTGCTGAGCCACTAAGTATGCCTCTATATGCTTTTGGATAGCAAGTTTTCCCCCTTTGAGTAACTTGCCTTGAAAGAAGCAATACCAAGCATTTGCATCACCAGTATCGTTTTTCAGTACGTGGCCATGGAAATCTTCTTGAGCGGCTTGTGGCGTTTCTTTACGCTTAGGCGCAAGCGCGCCAAACTCTTTTGGATCAATGATACTTGCAGTATCACAAAACCAATCAATGCTTTTTTTGACCGCAGGCATCGTCCCGGAGAGCGTGTGTTTTTTGATCCTAACTTGCCACTCATCCTTTGATGAGCCGACAGTCGCTAAGGTAAAACCGCGATAAGTTGCAACAGGCATAATAATAATCTGCTAAATCAATAGTTAATTTTAATGATAATCCGATATCATGTGTTATCAAGTTTCTCGGATGAAATCAGAAGATTCTTAGGAAAACCGCGATGAGGAAAATCATTCCCGAACTCACAGATAAAGATCTGGTTGCTCGTTTCATCACGCAGCTCAACCAGCAAGCGACGCAAGAGATTCTTGATGAGCTCACGGCCAATCAATATTCTCACAATTCATTGCTTGCTATGGTAAAAGACTGGAACTTGTTTCATGAATTTTGCACCCTTAAGCAAGTCACAGCCCTTCCTGCATCAGTCACAGCCGTGCGTCTCTTTATTGAACATGAGGCCAGTCGACGGAAATACTCAACAATTAGACGTTACGTTGTCACTATAGGTTTAATTCACCGTATTCTAGCGTTAAAAGACCCGACATCCAACCCTCAAGTGCTTCATACTATGAACTTTTATCGCGCTGAGAAGAAAAATGATGCTAAAGACACCGTGGCGTTTGAAAAGAAACATTTAGAAAAGCTTAATCACAGGTTGTGTCATTCTCAACACGCTTCCGATATAAGAAATTTGGCGGTGTATTTTTTGATGTTTGAATGCGCACTTAAACGATCCGAACTCAAACAACTCACCCTGGCAGATATGCATGTCGATGATGAAAACACCATTGCAATTCAAATTGGCAGCCAAACTTACCCCTTGTCTGTAGACGCGGTGACGGCATTAAAAAATTGGTGTGAGTTATTGCCAAGCCTTACTCCTGACACTCCGCTATTTTCAGCCATTGATCGACACGGCAATATCAAATCAACCGCATTAGATGATTCATCCATCTATCGAATACAACGGGCAGCAAGTACCATGCTGGGATTGGAAGTGTGGTTTTCAGGCCAATCGTCGCGAGTTGGCAAAGTAAAAGATCTCGCAAAACAAGGGCTAAAACTAAAAGAAATCCAGTTCTATGGTCGGTGGTTGAGCCCTGCAATGCCCTATCAATATTTGGGTGATAAAGGCAATGCAGAAGCTGAAATGGTGGTATTTAAACGCTTTAAACCTATCGATTAAATACTTTTTGTTGCGGGGTAATCAAAGTGACGTTGTCACGCAACTTGCGAGAAATTCGTGAAAACGATGGCCATTATTTTCCAGCATTTTAGGGAACATTGATATCGGAGTCATACCTGGGAACGTATTGACTTCGTTTAGATAAATATCGCCTTCTGGCGTCATAAAGAAATCGATACGAGACAAATGACGAAGTTTCATTTGCTTAAATACCGTCTCACTATAGCCACGAATGGTTTCGATTTGCTCAGCGGTTAAGCCTTGCGCTTCAACATCTGTGGTCGAATGACTGTCCGCGCTGTATTTTTCTTCGTAAGTATAAAAGGCACCTTCCGGAGCTTTGACTTCGCCAGGTTTAGTAATGAACAACTCACCACCAATTTCATAGGCTGCAACTTCGAGCTCGCGCGGCTTGATTGCTTTCTCAACCAGAACTTGATCAGAAAAAGAAAATGCATTGTTGATGGCGTCGCCAAGCTGTGACAACTCAGTCACTTTATAGCAGCCCACCGATGAGCCTTGTCTGGCCGCTTTGACAAATATTGCGCCCCAATCAGACAGCGCTTGCTTGCATCGTTCAAATGCAGCGTCATCATTGCTCGTCAAAAACAGGTAAGGCGTATTGGCAATACCAAGCGCGTCATACCAAAGTTTTGATGTAATTTTGTTAAAACTGTTGGTGCTCGCTTCAGCACCGCAACCAAGATAAGGAATCCCCGCCAGTTCAAGCATTGACTGGATATCGCCAGTTTCGCCCGGAAACCCGTGAATGCAAGGGACAACAAAATCGATGTGTACCGTGCTATCTGCATAATTCAGCGTGCCACTATTGGTATCTAAATAGGCGAGTTCGTCTTGTTCGGTGTGCCAGCCATCCTTCTTCATTTCAACGCGAATGACTTCGAAATCAGCGGTTTTTTCCAACTGCTGTTGAATGAAATTGGCGGAAACCAGTGAAACTTCGTGCTCAGAAGAGCCACCGCCGCACAGTAATAGAATGGTTGTTTGAGTCATTAATTGTCTTTCCATTAGACTAAGGAATTAGGACGATAATCCAATCATAATCAATTAGAGGCTAACTTACACGGCTTTCACCCCGGAAAAGCGTGCTCTTGCTACCAATTGATGGGTTAATAAACGAATTGGTTCGAAAACTAACGTTAACGTAACAAAAAAGGGGCCAACGCCCCTTTTCTACTCTTACGAATTCTCGCTTAGTTCAATTTGTTAAGCGTTGGAAATTCAGAGTTTTTGATCTTATCGATGCTCTTAGCAAATGGCTTTAGAGCTTGAAAATCTGCAGGAAGCTGAGAAATCGCACGTTCAGCTTCAACGCGAGTTGCGTAATCACCGTAAAGCACAGTATACCATTTCGTGCCGTTCACCACTTTGTAGTTTTCCCAAATAGGCTCACCCGTTGCTGGCAATTTTTGTACGAAACGATCGACTTTGGCTTGAGAGCCGACTGCAACAACCTGAATGGTGTAGCCAAAACGTGGGTTACTTGCCACTTGCTTAGGTGTTGGCGCCGTAATAGTGGTCACTGCTGGTTCACTTTGTGGCTCAGCTTTTTGCACATTAATAGTCGGTTGAGCTTGTTCTTCCGGCATAGCTACCACAGTCGGTTCAACGTTTTGTTCTTCAACACCGTCTGCTGGGCCTGCCGTAGTAGAAACAACTGGCTGTACCATGCTGGTGTCTGCGCTCTGATAATCTTCTTGGTAGCTCTCAGAAGTTACGTCTGTTGTGTAATCTGGAGAGACACATGCAGAGAGTAAAGCCGATAGACCGACGATTGCTATTTTTTTCATGGGTAATCACACGCCTTATGTAGAAATTACTTTAAATCATGCCGTTAGAGCCAATTAGAATCAAGCAAACAGGTAAAATATATGTCAGCACATTGTGATTTGAGGCACAAAGTCTCTTTTCTAGCTGTATATCGAATGAAACCCGATTGAATTATCACAGTAAAGCACAACTTTATTGAATATTCTTACTGGTATTGCGTCTCAAATGGTGCTTAAGCATGAACAGTCTGACTCAAATTCTAAAGCCGCGTTCCATCGCCGTAATTGGCGCATCCACCAAGCCCCTTCGCGCTGGAAACGTGGTGATGAAAAATCTGCTGCAAGGTGGCTTCCAAGGGGCGATTATGCCCGTGAATCCAAAATATGATTCGGTGTGCGGTGTGTTTGCCTACCCTACGATAGAGTCGTTACCGCAAACTCCCGACATGGTGGTGCTTTGCACCCACGCCTCGCGTAACGTCGAGATTTTTCACCAACTTGCGGAAAAAGGCGTAAAGTCCGCAATTGTGTTGTCGTCTGATATGCATATTCAGGATGAGTCTTTGCTTTCTTTGCAGCAGCAATGCGCCAATATCGCCAGAGAATCAGGAATGCGCATCTTTGGTCCGAATAGCCTTGGGCTGATGCTACCTTGGCTCAATTTGAATGCCACCTTTGCACCATCGCCAGCGCAAAAAGGCAACATCGCGTTTATCTCCCAGTCTGCAGCTGTCTGTACCACCATTCTCGATTGGGCCAATGATAAAGACATCGGTTTTTCTGCGTTTATTTCTTTGGGTAACGCCGTTGATATCGATTTTGCCGACTTACTCGACTGCTTGAGCACCGACTCGCATACCGACGCCATTCTGCTCTACGTTGACACCATTAAAGATGCACGGCGTTTTATGTCAGCGGCTCGAGCTGCGTCGCGAAATCGGCGAATCTTGGTGCTAAAAGGCGGTAAAACCGAGCAAGGTCGAATCGCAGCCCATGCCCATACTGGCGGCGACAACACCCTTGATATCATCTATGACTCGGCAATTCGACGCACCGGTATGCTGCGAGTTAACAATACTCATGAACTGTTTGCCGCAGTTGAAACCTTGACTCACGCAGTCCCGCTGCGGGGCGAAAGGTTAGCCATCATCACCAATGGCGGTGGCCCTGCCATCATGGCCGTCGATACGTTATCTGAGCGCGGCGGAAAACTCGCTACGCTTGATGATCAACTGATCGCGAAACTTGATCAGTATTTGCCGAAAAGCTGGAGTCGCAGCAACCCGATTGATTTAGTCGGTGATGCGAATCATGACCGCTATGTTCACGCATTAAATGCCATTATGGATAGTGATTGCGCCGACGCGATTTTGGTTATGCACAGCCCATCAGCCGTCGCGCAATCAGAAAAAACCGCCCACGCGATTGTGGATACGTTTAAAAATCACCCTCGTCATCGACGTTTTAATTTATTAACCAATTGGACCGGTGAACAAACGGCGCGTCCTGCTCGGCAAATATTCGCTCATGCCGGAATTCCAACCTATCGAACCCCCGAAAGTTCCGTGGTCGCTTTCATGCATTTGGTGGAATACAGACGCAACCAAAAACAACTGATGGAAACGCCAACTACGGCAGAGCCAGTGCACGCAAATCAACTTAGCGAAGCCAAATTGTGGGTGACTCAAGCATTGGGTGACCATCAAGAAGTAAATTTAGATACTCATCAACTTGGCGATTTTCTTAACTACTTCGACTTTACTGTTTTGCCAACTTGGATTGCGTCAGAAGTGAGTGAGGCCGTGCATATAGCCGAACAAATTGGTTATCCAGTAGCTGTGAAGCTGCGTTCGCCGGATATTGCGCATAAATCGGATATTCAAGGCGTGATGCTTAATTTGCGTAACCGCCATGAAGTGGCCAGCGCCGCGCAAGCAATTTTAGATCGTGCTCATTTGTTTTACCCAGCCGCCAATATTCACGGCTTGTTAGTGCAGGGTATGGCAAAACTCGCAGGCGGCGAAGAGCTTCGAGTTAAGGTTAAAAATGATGCGTTATTTGGCCCTGTGATTTTGGTTGGCCAAGGTGGCTCTGAGTGGGATGAATCGGTAGACGCCAGTTCTGCGCTGCCACCACTGAATACAACGTTGGCACGTTATTTAATTGTGCGAGCAATCAAAAATGGCCATATACGCCCACAAAAGCTTCCGGTCCCGATGGACATTGATGGCTTAAGCGAATTTTTGGTGCGTATTTCGCAAATGGTGGTCGACATTCCTGAAGTTGACGAACTGGATATCCATCCACTTCTAATTAATGGACGTGAATTCACCATTTTGGATGCCGATTTACGTTTGAAACATTATCAAGGCGATGCGCAAAAACGCCTTGCAATACGCCCTTATCCAGTTGAATACGAGCAGTTGGTAACAACCACCAGCGGTGAGCAAGTGTTGCTTCGCCCTATTTTGCCGGAGGATGAACCCAAACACGCCGACTTTATTCATCACGTTTCAAAAGAAGATCTTTACCGGCGCTTTTTTACCGAAGTAGGTGAATTCAATCATGAAGCCCTCGCCAACTTAACCCAAATTGATTACGACCGAGAGATGGCTTTCGTGGCGGTTGCAGACATCGATGGACAACGCGCCATCATTGGCGTTTCGCGCGCCTTGATCAATCCAGACAACACCGATGCCGAATTCGCGATATTGATTCGCACCGATCAAAAAGGCAAGGGACTAGGCAAACTATTGATGCAAAAAATCATCGACTATTGCCTGCAAAAAGGCACCTTGCAAATGTCTGGGATGACCATGCCGAGTAACGCTGGAATGTTGGGACTGGCAAAAAAAATGGGCTTTAAAGTCGATATTCAATTTGAAGACGGTATCGCCGATATGGTGCTACCGCTTAATAGTCAATGATGTATGTGCATCCCTTGATGTAATGAGTTGAAAAACTAGAGAACATAATAACTGTAACTAGAGAACAGAGTAGCGAGCAAAACTAAAGTGACGTGGTCACTTTAGTTTCCAGTTCTTTTTCAAATATTGAATACACCAAGATTTTGCTTCACCAAGGCGATTACGGCGCCAAGCCAGAATCAGCTCCATATTGATTTCTTGAGTGTCTTTAATCGGTTTTAGAATACCAGCGTCAATCAAAGGCGCGGCAACATACTTTGGCAAGGTCCCGATCCCAAGCCCGCTCTTCAACGCTTCAACTTTGGCACTGAAATTAGTCACTGTCAGTCTTGGCTGTTTGTGCAAAATATTCACGCTCAGCGATGGCTGCTCTCTTGCGGTATCGGCAATCGCGATCACGCGATATTTCTCGCGGGCGGTTTCATCAAATGCGCCACTGCGCTTATGCACATAGTGATTGCTGGCAGCGACCCAGATCATCGCCATCGAGCCGATAGTTTCGGCTTTTACATCATGCGGATAACTCTCAGGCTTGGGGCAAATCAGAAGATCCGAGCGCCCTTCCGCCAACGATTCCCAGCATCCTGCCAGGATTTCCTCTTGCAAACGCACACGAGTCGAACTCACATTGCCCAGTGCATCCACCATAGGGAAAAAGTTTTCGACCGGAATAATGCCGTCAAACGCCAGTGTAATATCCAACTCCCAGCCATTAGCGAGCAAACTGGCATCATTCACCAACTTTTCTGTGGCCACGAGAATGGCGCGCCCTCTCTCAAGGATCAGCTTTCCCGCTTCGGTAAAATTCGCTTTGTGACCAGAACGGTCAAATATCATCAAATCCAAATCTTGCTCTAGCTTTTGAATCTGATAACTAAGCGAAGACGGTGCCCTATCCAGCTCGTTAGCCGCAGCGGCAAAACTTCCTCGCCGTTCAATGGCATCAAGGATATGTAATGCTTCTAAAGTAATCGGACTTTGCACTGAATAGCTCCTTTGACTAGCACAACAATGTAAATGTAATCGCAATTAATCATTTACAAAACCATATATAAATACCACATTATCCATGATATATCATTGAAAAACATATGAATAAGAAATTCAAACTGACTATTCTCACACAGGCATATAATCCAACACTCAACATAATAATCATGATTTAAGTTAAGTCGGAATAGAGCCAAAATACGAGTTGTGGTAACCAATAAGAATAGTTTGAAGGTTATGAGTGTGCGGAATAGAACAAAAGCCAGCATAGCTGGCTTTTTCTGTTACTTCATTCGTAAAGTGTTAAAGAAAGGAATTGAATGAAGGTGGTGCTTATTGCGCTGCCATTTCTTTTTTAACCATCACTGCACCAGCAACGATGAAAGCAACGATAAGAGCAAGTTCCATGAAGTACCTCGTTTACGCTTCTTTAAGGAAAAAATGAACTTTGACCTCGGTTATTGTATCAGTATTTGTATTAAGTAATAGCTTTTAAACCGTTTTTTGTACGTTTTATCGACTTAGATCAATTCCAGCCGCCATACCACAATCACTCTTTTATAGAATACTCATACTTGTTAAATAAGTTGATGAAATGCGAGTGTTTATCATCATTTGCTCACCACTTTACCACCAATAATTTTATAAGCAGGCGCACCGCGGATCAGCGTTTCTCTGGCGAATGGTGTGGCGCATTTAGGACAGATTCCACTGTCATGAGTGAAATCGCTCACAATGCGCTGTTTAAAGCATTTTACTAATGCCCCTTTTCCGCCTTTAGCATATTTAAATAACGCGGTATGACACTTTGCACAGCTAACATCGATGGTCCGTGAGGGCAACTTACTGTTTGGCTTTGCCACATCAATTACTGCCGAGATCTGGTTTAACCCAAACTTGGCTAAAATCAAACCATCCCAGCGCATTACATTTCGCGTTTTGCAGTGCACCGCACTGGTCTTTGCTCACCCCAAGCCAGACGTGAAATGTCGGAATGATTTGCATGTTATGTACCAGTGAACGACCCAACTCTTTGGCCGGAAACGCGGTGTGTTTATCTTCCATCCAAGCATGCACTAATCCTTGCCATTGATGGAAATTCACTTCAGGACTGACGCGTTCAATATCACTGTAATTCAGCAGCCACCCCGCAAGCGCATCGTCGCGATTGGCGCTGATACCCATTGGTTTTACCCAAATATCGATATCATCAACATCTGGCGGCTCAATATCATATTGAATTAACTCAACCTCAAGCTGATCTTGACTCAAGGTTTTTTCAATCACTTTGACCAATACGGTAAACATCGGATGTTGCGCGTGATAGGCAACTTTAACCTTGGTCTGTTGCGGTGGCTGTGCGACATTCGGCAGCGGCGCTTTATGATACCAACCCGGTTTTAAGCCGTGCGCAGGCAGTACGCCAAGTTCGACAATCTTTTCTTGAGGCAATAAACGATATAACTCCAATCCATTAAGCTTTTGCGAAAAGTAACTCGCCCACTGATCCGATTGTGCCAAACCGGTTTTGCGGTTAAGTAACAAATAAGTACACCCTGGGTCGAGCTCTACTTCATCGTTAAATTCGCCAATCGATGTTTGTTTGATTGGCCGAGTTAAGCTTGGGAAAATCATCGTCGCGTTAACATCGTCAATTACCCACACCTCGACACAGTCGATCAATGGGCGAAAGCCGAAGTAGCCATCAAAAGCTTGAAGGGTCAATCTCTTATCATCGTTGCGCGTGACTTTATAAGGCCCGCAACCAATTGGAAAACGATCAAATTGCTCGGAGCGATGAGACTGAGGAAGAAGAATTTTTGCGCACGATTCGGTCAAAAACAGGTCAAGACGCAAGTCTGGGCGTGATAAAGAGACATCCACCACCAGATCACTTGGCGAGCGAACATCGCAGACATGTTCAAATAACTTTTTGTTTTTAAGCGTACCTAGCGATTCAATAACCATTTCCGTGGTCAGTAAGTCTCCGTTATGAAACCTCACCCCTGGGCGCAAATAGAATCGCCAGCACTTCGGCGTTAACATTTCCCAGCTATGGGCAAGATCAGGCTGAACCTGTTCATTGCCATCGAGTTTAGTTAAGCCGCTGAACACTTGCTGCACAATATGCTGCTCTGAGCGGCGCATCGGTTTTAGGGGATTGAGCATCGACAACGGGCGATAATACGGCAAGCGAATGACATGTTGCCCTTCTTGCTGCTGCACCCCAAGATAGCTTTCGACCACTTGGGCGAGTTTCGCGGTATCTTTATCTAATGCATTCAGTGCTTGACTGATTTTTCCCTCTTCGAGATATCGACGCGCTAATGTTTCGCTGACATCGGTACGGCTGCGCTTAAATATCAGCTGAGATAATTTTCCTCGCCCCGGCGCTGGATGCCATTCAATCCAGCCCTCTTCTTCGAGCTTGTTTAATACGATACGAGCATTGCGTCGAGTACAAAAGAGAATCTCTGTAATTTCATCAAGTTGAACACCACAATCCATACCGTTGTAGTGTTCAAACAAGGTTTCAAATTGGGTTCTTAAACGTGGGCTACTCATAAAGGGGAAATTTAGCAACGAAGGAATATCGCTTAGTTTCCTTATTTTTTCGCCCCATAGCAAGTACGGCGTTTAAGTTATTTCAAGCCCAAGTTCTTTTGCCAATTGTTCAAGTTGCGCCGGGTTATCTAACTTGATTGACCATTTAGCGTCGCCGCTATTACAGGCAATCACATTTGCGCCCCTGCCAATCAAGGTTAACGATTCAGATGCGGCTTGCATCGTCACCATACAAGGCCCTTCGAGTTTGACCACGATTTCAAAGGGCGTCACGATAATTTTTCCGATACTGATGGGCAGAATCATGATTGTAAGCTCTTGATATTATGCTGTTCATTACGTTTTTGGCGCACAGCGATAGTTAATCTGCTGGTACACACGAGGCGGTCGCGTTCATCACTGATGTTGATCTGCCATACTTGAGTTGACACCCCAAGATGGATCGGGGTGGCGACACCAACTACTGTGCCTGAACGCATCGAGCGTATGTGGTTGGCATTAATATCGAGTCCGACACAATAACTGTTTTCCTCCACCGCGAAGTTTGCCGCCACCGAACCTAAGGTTTCAGCAAGCACCACCGAGGCACCGCCGTGCAACATGCCTAAAGGTTGGTGGGTAAAATGACACACCGGCATAGTGGCGGTGACGCTGTTTTCACCAATGTCGGTATAAATAATCCCAAGATGTGAGATCAATGTGTTTTCAGAGGTTTTATTTAAAGTGTCAAGATTGATTGGACGTTTCCAGATGGACATAATGCGTACCGTTTGTAGTCAAATACTTTCTAACAAGATGTTTTACCTTAAATAATCGGAGAATGCTATGCGAGCTTGGCGAACCCACTGTTGGGCCGGAATGATGCTACTTAGCCTAACAGCGTGCACTTCATCACCTACAGGAAGAAATCAACTGATTTTATTTTCCGATGCTGACATGAACAATCTTGGCGCTCAATCATTTGAGCAGATGAAGATCCAGCAAAAGGTTGCAACCGATCCCAAAGTCAATCAATACGTTCAGTGCGTCGCCAAACGCATCACTGATAATGTGCCCGCTAATAAAGGGTTTACACGATGGGAAGTGGTGGTATTTGACAGTGAACAAGTCAACGCTTTTGCCCTGCCTGGCGGAAAAATTGGTGTCTTCACCGGGTTGTTGGACGTGGCGAAAAACCAACATCAACTCGCGACGGTGATAGGCCATGAAGTTGCTCACGTGTTGGCGGATCACAGCAACGAGCGTTTATCGCAATCTCAAATCGCCAATACCGGCTTGCAGATTACGAATGTCGCGCTTGGCGCCTCAAGTTACTCACAATATTCAGATGTCACCATGGCAGCGCTCGGACTGGGTGTCCAATATGGCGTTATTCTCCCTTATGGCCGCTCACAAGAATCTGAGGCCGATGTTCTTGGTTTAGAGTTAATGGCTAAAGCTGGGTTTGATCCGCGCCAGAGCATTGAACTGTGGAGGAATATGTCTGCTGCAGCCAATGGCGCCGAGCCTCCTGAACTGCTTTCTACCCACCCATCACATCAAACTCGAATCAGCGATTTAAATCAAAAAATTTCGACACTTAAAACCTATCCTGCGTCACAGCCAAACTGCTCCGCATAAGGTTTTCTGGGGACTTGAACGCCTAATGTCTCGAGCTATGCAAAGCGACATCTCGGGTTGAAAATGTCGCTTTGCTGCAATTCATTATGCTTTATCTGGGTATTTCCTTAGTATCCCTTTATTTTCTACGTATAAAGTGGATAATACGCGCTCACAATTTTTCCTAAGGTGAGTAACTATGTCTACTGAAGCGACTTTGTTAGAACGTTGCCAATCAAAATGCGAACTTTGCGGTTCTGATTCGTCTCTAGCCCCATTTGTGGTGAGCCCTCATACCCAAGTCACGGTCGATCACGCTGTGATGATTTGTGATACCTGCAAAGGCCAAATTGAAAATCCAGAAACAGTAGATGTCAATCACTGGCGTTGTCTAAACGACAGCATGTGGAGCCAAGAAGTGCCGGTTCAAGTGATGGCATGGCGTCAACTCAAGAAGCTATCTGCCACTGAAGGTTGGGCTCAAGATCTTCTCGACATGATGTACATGGAAGAAGAAACCGCCAAATGGGCAGAAATCGGCATGGACGATAACGCCGAGAAGCCATTGGATGTAAACGGCGTTGAGCTTAAAAAAGGCGACGATGTAACTATCATTAAAGACTTGCCAATTAAAGGCTCAAGCCAAGTGATCAAGCAGGGTACTGTGGTACGTAACATCAACGTATCAGACACCGACCCGACCCACATTCAAGGCAAAGTTAACGGCCAAGCGATGTACGTTATCGCTGAATACTGCCGCAAAAAATAATCGCCTATTACACTGAACCAGCGACATTGATCACTGGTGTCATCGGCATAAAAAAAGCGCCCTGTTTATTGGGCGCTTTTTTATTTATCAACGCCAATGTCATTAAGCGTCTGACCTGAGTATTAGCGATAAATACCAATGTCCTTCTGCATATGTCCCGATAATTCACTGCTGTAGTAAGAACGGGTTGAATTGTCGGTAAAAAGAATATCCAAAAGGTGTGCAATCAATCCTTTGAAGCTAACCGAATAGGTCTTTCTGTCCATAGAGTCGGTTGTTGCGATTGAATCAAAATTCATTACTTGAGCCATAACAGCCTCTCCAAAATTGGTTAACTTACTGAGTTGCCGCAAGTGTAGGCGATAACCGTAAGGCTCAGAAATGACAATTCTTCAATATTCAGATTAGATTTACTAATCAAACAACTTACTAACAAAGCATAAGATTAAAACCTTAAACCAGCCGAATTTGTACTCATTTTAACGTCAATATATTGCATAACTTTGCGTGAGGCAAAAAACAGCCTGGATTAATAACAAGCCGTTTACATATCAAAAACACCACCAACATCAAATTTCGCTAGTGGCGCTATCATGTTTATTTTGTTTATCTTTATGCGCACGTTGTTTAAATATAGACGCCACAACCGCAACCGACATTGTGAGCAGTATAACCGCTAATGACCATTGTGTTTCGATGGCGTAAGGTGTGGCGCTGAGCAACATCTTAACGCCAACAAAAAGCATGATGACCGCAAGAGCAGGTTTCAAATAAACGAACTTACTCATAAGCCCTTCTAATACAAAATATAGAGATCTTAACCCAAGCAGTGCAAAGACATTGGCCGATAACACCAAGAAAGGTTCTTGAGTCACGGCAAAAATAGCCGGAATGGAGTCAAGCGCAAACAGCACATCCATGAAAGCGATCACCGCAATCACAACCACCAGCGGCGTCGCTAAACGCAAACCTTGAGCGGTGATGACTGACAACGCATTGCCGTGATACTCATCACTCATCGGTAGCCAGCGTCGTAACCATTTTTCAGGTAAAGGGCTAACCTCCTCTTCTTCAGCGTCATCATCACGAAACAGTGAAATACCCGTCCATATTAGAAAAGCGGCGAACAGATACAGTACCCAGTGGTACTGTTCCAGCAATTCGGCGCCAATCATAATCATCACGGCGCGTAATACCAGCGCACCGACCACACCGTAAAGCAGCGCCCTTGGGCGTACTGACACAGGAACGGAATATTGAGAAAAAATAATTGCGAATACAAATAGGTTATCAACGCTAAGCGACTTTTCTAGTAAGTAGCCCGTCGCAAAAGCGATAGCGGCTTGATGAGGGGAATAGGCGCTACCTGGTGAATAGATATCCCAGAAAAAATAGATACTGGCGGCGAAAATAATCGCCAAAAAGACCCAAAATAGGCTCGACAGCGCTGCGGTTTTAATCGAGATAACACCGCGACGGGTTTGCCAAACGTCAACACTGACAAGAACTAAGGTGACAACAAAGAATAACCCGTAGGTAATAAGTGGCATTCAAAACCTCCAAAGCGAAGGCAGAATAGAGACTTGGACCTTCGCATACAAAAACACACCAATGAAATGGCGTTGCGTGCGTTGGTCTCGTCGAAGTTATAATTAACTCTTATTTGCCGGATAGGCGTTGATGCCTAACGAGATGACGACAAATAAACTGAAGGCGACTACTCCCCAAAACAGATAAATTATAAATCGAATCAGAAATGTCAGCAATGCGTTTAAACAAACCATGCGTCAGATAGATAAAAAGGAGCAACTCAAGTGCTCCTTCTTTACCGTTATACACCGCTGATCGGTGTAAAGTATACGAGTGCGGCCCAAATCGCGACCCAGCATAGAACGATCGCGACGTCGGCCCAGTCTTTACTCCACATATTCGTCCCCTAAGTTGTTGTGCCACTTTATAAATGCGACCAATTACTTAGAAGATTTAGCAACCTTTATGCCATTAGCGTTGATTTTGTTTGAGGTGTTGCTTGGTGAGTAAATCAGGCCGTGCCTGCAGAAGTTCAATGAAGCAATCTGCCATCGACAGCCCAGAAACCCAGCCCTCATCTTCCATGTTAAGAATCGCCTCGTAGCCCTCTTTGCCTTTCATGGTATAAGCTGAAGACGTACCTCGATAAACTTTTTTATTTTCAATGGCTTGCCAACCATGTTCGAGGGTAAAGATCTGCAAGTCTAGGATCCTCTCTCCTAATTTTGCTTTGCCGTCATAGCGAAATTTTAGGTTGTAGGTATATGGATAAGACCCGGTCCCTGTACCAACCACATCATTATTGGTCGCGTTATTAATCGCGCCTTCCAATACCGCGGCAATCACCTCGCCTTTCACATCATAACGCCCAATCGGAACGGCAAACGGAAGAAGTTTTCCGGCAACATCGGCAACCGACATTTCCCCCTCTCGAATCGAGGTTCGCACACCACCAGCGTTATGAATGGCAAACTCCACCTCGTGCCCGCGCTGATTTAAAGCGTGTACAAATGCCTCGGCCACCAAAGGGGCGACTTGACTGGCACCATTTTCGTCAGGCACACGCACATGTTTCAGAGGTTGATCGCAGACAGCAATGACCTCTGACTGCAATTTACGTACTCTGGGAATGTATTTATCAGCCAGCAACGCATGCACATCTGGGTCTTTTTTACACACCACAACATTGGGATGTTGATGGATGAAATCGCAAGCTTGACGATGATGCAGGTCTTCGCCGGTTTCACTCATACTGGCATCAAGAAATAACCGTCTACCTAGCAGCAGTTCGTTTTTGCCGCTGAACGCGGTGACCACACCATCGGCTGAAAACTCAATCTCCGCATGCCCAAGGCTCAGAGCGTAATACCCGGCTTGAACCACATAGGTATCACCGATACGAATACCATAAGGGTCATCTTTTTCTAAGCCCAAATCACTGAAATCGCCTTGCAGACGGTGGCTGTGTCCACCGACGATAACACTAATACCCGATACCTGTTTGGCGAGTTCTAAATCCACTTCATAGCCAAGATGGCTAAGCAAAATGATCTTATTAATGCCCGTTTTTTGAATTTCGCGAATGGTATTCTCTGCGGTTTGCAGCGCGTCAATAAACGGCGTGTCACTGTCAGGATTTGATATTTCATCCATCTTATCTAGGCTCAAACCGAAAATGGCGATCGGTTCTCCCTCAACCTGCTTAACCATCCAATTTGCGCAATTATTAGTGACATCGTAACTTAATACACTTTCATTATCGGATAATCGGTCTTTTTTGCTTTTCAGCTCGTGGCTCAAATCCCAGTTGCCAGCCAATAATGGAAACTCGATTCTTTTGGCAAACTGAGCCACTGGCTGATTGCCCATATCAAGCTCGTGATTACCGAGTGTCATGGCATCAATGCCTAAGGCGTTAAGCATGTCTGAATTCGCTTTACCTTTGAATAAAGAAAAGTACAAGGTGCCCTGGAAACAATCGCCGGCATGAAGAAACACAAAGCCGCGCTGCTCATCTTGCGCTTGTTTACGCAGCTGTTTAATTCGGGTCGCAATACGCGCAAAGCCGCCAGCACTTACATATGGCGTCAAAGTCGAATTCTCAACTTGGATGGTAAGTGGTAAAGACGTAGGTTCGAAGTATGAATGGGTATCGTTGATGTGCGCCAGTGTCATTTTCACTGGTCTATTGTCTGTATATGTCATCGTTATCATCTTCTCTTTCAATACTTCATTCTAACGCAGAAATCATGACAGATTCGTTGCTTTTATGAAATAAGTGCGAAAAACGATTTCACTTTAGAGCGTGAGTTTGTGCCCATTGTTGAGTCGTATTTACCGATGGATGGATAATTTTGTCTTTTATTACTGTGAGTTAACTTGAGGCTGACGGCCAAATTTTCGTTTATGATTAGCTCATAAGCAACGCAGTCATTGGGAGTTCGTCTATGCATTTAGAACGCATTGAAATATCCGGTTTTAGAGGTATCAAACGTTTATCACTTGCCTTTGATGAACTCACCACCCTAGTTGGTGAGAATACTTGGGGTAAATCATCACTGCTTGATGCACTCAGTGTCGCACTGCCATCCACTGGCAATCCTTACCAATTTGAAATGCTCGACTTTCACGTCGATTATGCAATCGCCCACCCACAGACTCAGCACCTGCAGATCATCTTGACCCTGGCTGCCAGCGACAAAAACGAACATCGCAGTGGTCGCTATCGTAAAATCAAACCGATTTGGGTCAAAAACGAACAAGGTCAACATAAAATTCACTATCGCCTTAGTGCCTCACGAGAGCGCTACGACGTGACTACCCATTATGCCTTTTTGGATAACAGCGGCGAGCCCATTCCACTGCATCATTCGCAGAAGTTAGCTCAAGAGCTAATGGCTCTGCATCCTGTGATTCGTCTGCGTGATTCTCGTCGCTTTGAAAAACAGTCAAACGAAAACACCGTCAATACACGCATTGAAAAACGCATTGATAACACGTGCCGTCGACTGATGGCGATTCCCGGTCACGTCAACAAAGGTGAAATGCGCAGCAGTCTTAACTCCATGCACACTTTGATGGAACACTATTTTTCGTTTAAGGGTCAATCACGGAAAAATCCGCGTAAGCCCAGAGACGGTATCTTCTTTACCAACTCAGGGGGCGACAAAAATGTGCTTGAGGCCATGGAAGCAACCCGCAGTCGGCAAACTAAATTGCTGTTTATGGGCTTACTCAATGCCTACTTACAAGCCAAAGGCAATAACGATTTACGCCGCTGCGCCAGACCACTTTTGATCATCGAAGATCCAGAAGGTCGATTGCATCCAACCCATCTAGCAAGAGCGTGGAGTCTGATGCAATTACTGCCGATGCAGAAGATCTTAACCACTAACAGCGGCGATTTACTTGGCCAAGTGCCAATCCACAGTTTGCGCCGCCTAGTTAGGCACTCCGACAAAACTGTCGCCAATTATCTACCTAAACAATTACTTAGTCATGATGAGTTAAGGCGAATCGGCTTTCATATCCGTTTTCACCGCTCTGGCGCGCTGTTTGCTCGCTGCTGGCTGTTTGTTGAGGGCGAAACGGAAGTTTGGCTGTTTAACGAATTAGCCAACCAATGTGGTTATAACTTAACGGCTGAAGGGGTTCACATCATCGAATTTGCTCAATCTGGACTAAAAGCACTAATAAAAGTAGCCAAAGCATTTGGCATTGATTGGCATGTAGTAACCGATGGCGATACTGCGGGGAAAAAGTATGCGGCGACAGTACGCTCCCAACTGAGTAACGAGCTGGAAAACCACCGCTTAACCGAATTGCCTGACCGAGACATTGAACACTACCTATACAACAATGGATTTGAGCTGTTTTTTAAAGATATGGTCAAAGTACCCCACGACCATCCTGTACCGGCGAAGAAAATCGTCACCAAAGTGCTAAAAAAATTCGCCAAGCCAGATTTAGCTTTAGCGATTGTCGAACATTGTGAGCGACACGGTAAAGATTGTATTCCACTGTTGCTACGCTGGACGCTCAAACGGGTCGTGACCATGGCAAATGGCAACACTTAGCATTCAGGCAGAGTCAGAACAGGCGAAAAATAAAAAGCCAAGCGACAAGCTTGGCTAATATTGAATACGTAATATTTGGACTAAGAGCGACTTGATTCGACGCCTGGCTCTGAATTTTGAAGCTCGATTCGATTTTGCCGTTTTGCCAACCATAGCCCCGAGCTTTTCATTAAATACCCAAACACGCCACCAAATAGCAGTGAAGGTATCACCAGTTGCCAATCACCATTGGCTGCAAAGGTGGCGCAGCAGCCGACAAATGTGCCTGGAATGTAGCTGAGCCAAGCTTTTTTAGCTTGAATGCACATTAAGAATGACACCACTCCGGTGATGGCGTAAGCGGCAATTTCAACAGAAGCAAACTCGGAGCAGTACAGAATAGCCATCGCCCAACCTACCCCGGTTAGGTTCGTCACTAAGCTGTCACGCAATCCTTTCAGACCATCACGTGGCGAAGCAAAATAGCTGGTACAGCCGAGAAAACCTGCCCATGAAAGTAGCCCAAGTGACACTGCAATCCAGCCCCAAAGACCAGAAAGTAAACCTGTGGTAATTGCTATTGCAGTAAGAGTTGTCATATCGCCTCGTTGGGTTTTGTCAGCTGGCGCTGAAAAATCAAAACGAGATATTAGCGATCTGGATAAATTAATCTAGTGATATAAATCACGAAATATATGTATGAATAAAATTTGTTTTCAGTAAATCGTGACGCAATTGATAAAATAAGCGAGGCACATAAAGATCAAATTGCATATAACATCAAGCCTTCATCTGCCGATGAAGGCTTGACCGGATTCAACTACTGCTTAACCCCTTCGACATACAATTCCATGTCAGCGTAGGTGGTTGCCCCCATCACTTGGATACCAAAATCTTTCAGTTGCAAACGTGTGGTTCCTGAAAAGCCAGCGCGCTCTCCGCCCCACGGGTCTTTACCTGCACCGATAAACTGCGCGTCGATCGTGATAGGTTTAGTCACACCGTGTAAAGTAAGGTCGCCGTCAATCGCGAGCTGGCCGTCGCCCTTTTCGGTCACTTTGGTGCTGTTAAACGTAGCGGTGGAAAATTTGCTAGCATTGATGAAATCGCCACTGCGAATATGTTTGTCACGCTCAGCGTGATTCGAGTCAAGGCTTGTGGTATCGATGGTTACCGAGACTTTAGATGCAGTGACGTTTTGCGGATCATACGAAAATTTGCCGTCAAAGGTATTGAACCGCCCTTTAATAAAACCATAGCCCAGATGGCTGACTTTAAAGTTTACCGAAGCATGTGCGCCTTTGGTATCGATGACATAATCGGCGGCGTTTACGCTCAAAGGCATCACAGATGCCATGGTTAAACCAAGTGCCAATAACGTTTTTTTCATTTTGAAGCTCCTAACATTTTACGTAGCGTATTGTCTTTATTAATGAAGTGGTGCTTAAACGCGGCAAGTGCGTGTAGCGCTGCTAATCCAATCAAACTCCACGCCGCATAGGTATGCACTACGCCCGCTTTGTCTGACTGCCCCTCAAACAGCGCCCCTGCACCGGGAACCGAAAACCAATTGAACACATCAATACTGCGCCCGTCCTCGGTTGAAATGAGATACCCAGAAATAAACAGTGTGATAAGCAATAGGTAGATAACCACATGTGCAAACGGCGCAAGACGTTTTTCTATCGCACTACCCTCGACATCCGGTGACGGTGTTACATGCTTCCATAGCAATCGAAAAACCGTCACTAAACACAGTAAAATGCCAATTGATTTATGCCAATGCGGTGCAGTTTGATACCAACTGCTGTAATAACTTAAATCCACCATCCACAATCCAACCGCAAACATACCGATAATCACTGCCGCCGAAATCCAATGAATGAACCGCGCGGTGGCGTTATAGTGTTGTACTTGCTGATCCATGTTTGCCCTCAAAACTTAATTGGCGTTTCGCCTATCATCAATCAGATTACCGTATGATGATATCGATTACGCTGCGAATAATTACTGTTTAACAATTTGGTGACAGCTAACACTGTAGCGAAGTTGTTCAAGATGTTCGAAAAATTCGAAGGAACTTATTTAAACTTTGCAAACGAGGTCGAATTAAAGGCCGTTTTGGCTTAGTAACATACACTAAATCCTATGCATCTCACCCATCATAAATCATAGTAACATTATGTTTTTACGACATTATTAAGTAAAATATTGGGTCATAAACTGCAGTTGGATAATTTCGCCAACGGCGCGAATCAATCACCACTTCATTTCCTCGTTAAGCCAGAAACTCAAGCGTAATATCACCGCTAAGACAGACCGAGAATGTGTAACAAAAATTTGCAAGCTAAACTAAAATGCTTGGCGGCCATAGATTGAAAAGAGGTAAAGATCATGAACTTGCCAATATTCAATAGGGCTTTTTGCGGTTTGTGGTAGTCTTACTCGGTTTTGATGTATTGCGTTTTGATAAGGAGAATCTGATTGTTACTGGACGTGCTAATTCAGAGTGTGAATGAATTTCAAGCAGACTGCATGAAACTTTGTGAAAAGCACTATCCGACCATTCACAACAAAGGAATGAGTGAGCAGCATTTAGGTATTGCCTTTGCACGTCGCCTATCCCGAACTCTGAATGAATTCGGCCACCAATGCGAATATCAATTTATCGAAATCCTCACTTCAAACGCTGACAATCCGCATCATTTTCGTGTCAGCTCGGATATCGGCACGGTTTGGATTTTGACTGGTCATCTGGTAAATGCCAACGCCACGTATCGTAACAAATTACTCAAGGCCGTTGCGGCTTGGCAGAATGAGTATAGCTTTGCAATTCAACCCAATGATTTACTGCTATTGCTTAGTGACCATTGGATCACGCGCAGCAAGCAAAGCCGAGAGCTACTGCATTGGTGGACTGGCCGACTACCAGACGAAATTGATGAATACAATGCCCAAGGCATCAGTTTGTATGAAAGTGACTCACACTTGTCCAACACACTTGAGGCTCAGTTTGGCCTTTGTCCTTACTACGTGAAATTTACCCATCCGCTAAAACGTTCTAACAATCAGCAGTTGGTTCGCAAATACATTCAGCTCTATTCGGTTGTTCAACTGAGCTAATTAAGCTGTCATGAATGGTTCATTATTGTGTCTTAGTCTTAGAGACAACCATTCTTTGCAACTGTGTCTGTGAAAAAACTCAAACGTTATCAATATGAACGTTACGCCGTTTTGTGTAACCTCGCCTACAAACGTGTGCTAAAGCAAACTCGCTATGGTTTTGCCCCTAATGGCCAACGTGTGATTGCCAATCGCTTTGGCCAACCTATGATGCGAGTACTATGGGGGCATCAGAGCGATGAAGTGATTGTGGTGATCAAAGGGTCTCACAATTTATGGGACTGGCTACTTAATTTAAGAATTTGGTTTCGCTCCTGCCGCGAATTAGGGCTTGAATACTCAATTCACAGCGGCTATTACCGACTTATCAATCAGGAAAGCATGCCCAAACATAAGCAGGATCATCTGGGTGCTAGCGTCTACCAGCAGTTGATGGATGTATTGGTGCCACTGATTATTAACGGCAACAAACGCATTACCTTCACTGGTCACTCTTCGGGCGGCGCCGTCGCCTGCGTGCTTGCTGATGCTGTAGAAAAACAATACCCAAAATCGATAAAACGGGTCGTTACGTTTGGTCAACCTGCAATCGGCGGATGGTTAATGATGAGGCGCTATCAACTTGCGCATAAAACCTACCGAATATGCTGTGATTTAGACATTGTGACCTTTTTGCCACCACTGCCGTTTATCTACTGGCACGTAGGCAAAATTCTGTGGCTGTACAACGGCAGAATTTATGAAAACACGTCAACGCTCGTGCGTTTTGGCCGCTCTATAACCTCATGGTTAATACGTCCTTTCTCTTATCATTTAATGAGTAAATACATACGAAATAAAGATTTTTTTGATGAACGCTGATCTATTTATTAAAACGTGCGCCATAACATAGTTCACTCGCCTTCCACTCCACCTGTTACATACTTTATGTGCCATAAATCATACGGAATACATAACGGTATATTTGAGTTAATACTTTAGTTTATTCCGTCGCCTTTAATGGGTAACAGGCTTTATTTGTTGATCTCTATTCAAATCAGGCATCTATATTGACAATAAACATTGCTGAGTTAACAGCTTGAGTGTCATCCAATTGACATAAAAACCCCATTGTCAATAAAATGTCAGAAAAAAGTAATAACGGTTACCTTGAACCAGTGGAGTCTCTATGGCGATTTATGATGTCGGTCAATTTGCACAGTGGCTTGATATAAATAACAACTTACAATTCGTCGCCCACTACAAAGATTGGGAGCTTACCAGCGTCTTCCAACCAATTTTTGACAAGCTCAATACCGTCGTTGGCACTGAAGCATTAGTGCGTATTGATAATCTCGACGGTCAACGCATCAGCCCTGAAACCTTTTTCTATACAGACTTCAGCAGCGAAGAAGACAAAATCAACGTTGAACGTTTGAGCCAAGTGATTCACTTACGTAATTTTTCGCTGTCCAAATATCGTGAGCTAAAGCTATTTCTCAACGTTAACCCTTCGATTCATACCCGCTACTCAAATACACAGATGAGCCGTGAGCATTTGGCGCGCGGCCTCCGTAGTTTGCATCTTCGCAGCGATCAGTTGGTTATGGAAGTGGTTGAATGCGACACCAATGATGAGCGCCAACTGCAAATCGCTATGCACAATTTGAGTGATCACGGCGTAAAAATTGCCGTCGACGATTATGGTCATCAGGCTTCCAACCAACGCCGAGTCGAGATGTTGCGCCCTGCAATCATGAAGCTCGACCGCAGTTTAATGCTCGAGTATATGGACGGCAGAGAATATCGTCTATTGGATGGCATTCGACTTGCTCGCCGAGTGGGTGCGCAGACCGTGATTGAAGGCATCGAAACTGAGCAGCAATATCTTGCAATGCACGCATTGGATATCGATATGTTCCAAGGCTATTACCTCGCTATGCCCGAAGCGGCACCATCAAGAATTTTTGTTGAGGCGAGTTAAACCAATGCGCAGCGCGATTCTCCCCCCCTATTCACGTATCCCATGTCTTAAATCTTACTCCCTACGTTAATTCTCGTTCTAGAGATGGCATTTATGCGCATGCTTTGTCTATTCAAACTCTGATTTATTTCAACGGTTTCGAGGACGTAGCTATGTTAGAACTGCTTATTGGCATTGTCGTCACACTGGCGGTCGGTGTTTTCATTGTCAAAGGTTATCGCCCCTCCGGTGTACTTTTGAGCGCGGGTATTTTACTGCTGATCATCACCGGTCTCATAGGCCGCAGCGTACTCCCCAAGGAAGTCACAAGCACGGGCAACATCATTACTGATGCATTGGAATTTGTGAAATACATGCTGCAAAATCGCGGCGGCGGACTAGGGATGCAGATTATGCTGCTGTGCGGGTTTGCCAATTACATGACCCAAATCGGTGCCAATAATGTGGTCGTTAAACAGTTCTCAAAACCGCTTTCGGTGATTAAATCGCCTTATGTTTTGCTCGTTGCTGCCTACATCGTCGCGTGTTTGATGTCACTTGCGGTCAGTTCAGCGACAGGTCTTGGCGTACTGTTAATGGCGACCTTATTTCCAATGATGACGGCCATGGGCATTTCGCGGCCCGCCGCCGTCGCGGTATGCGCTTCACCTGCGGCGATTATTCTTTCCCCGACCTCTGGCGACGTGGTGATCGCCGCGGAAAAATCTGGTCTAGCATTGGATGTATTTTCAGTGCAAACCGTACTACCGGTTTCCATAAGCGCCATTATCGTGATGGCCATTGCAACGTTTTTCTGGAACCGATTTTTAGATAAGCGCGAGCACACGCCAATGGAACGGGTTGACGCCGAGCACATGCAAGTAAATGCGCCAAGCTACTACGTGATTCTGCCATTTTTGCCGATCATCGGCGTGTTCGTTTTTAACGGCCGTACTATTCCCGCCGTGCAGCTCGATATCTACACCATCGTTGTACTGTCGATTTTTGTTGGTGCGCTGGTGGATTACCTGAGTAAGCGACTCAATGGTCGCCGCACTTTAGAAGATTTGGAGTCCTGCTACGAAGGCATGGCAGATGCCTTTAAAGGTGTGGTGATGTTACTGGTTGCCGCCGGTGTGTTTGCGCAAGGCTTGATGTCGATTGGCGCGATAGACAACTTGCTTCATCTCGCCGAAAGCGCTGGCGCTGGCGGCGTTGAACTGATGCTGATTTTAACCGTGCTCACAATAGCTGCAGCGATCGCCACCGGTTCTGGCAACGCGCCCTTTTATGCGTTTGTTGAACTGGCACCGCAATTAGCTGGAAAACTCGGTGTTAACCCGGCATTTTTAATCATCCCGATGCTGCAAGCATCGAATTTAGGGCGCACCATTTCACCAGTATCCGGCGTGGTGGTCGCCACCGCCGGCATGGCAAATATCGGACCTTTTGAAGTGGTAAAAAGAACCTCAGTCCCGGTCATTTGCGGCATTTTGACGGTGATTATTGGCACCATGATTTTGGTACCGATGGATAGCTGATAGCCCCTATACATATGAAAAAGCTAAACATGAAAACGCTAAATACGAAAAAAGGCGCTCAGCGCCTTTTATTATCTAACGAAGTGAACAAGGTGAACCATGGTATTTATTACTTGCTGTCACCGTAGCGTTCAAGGTACAACACCGTTGCCGCGGTGCGCGATGGTACGCAAAGTTTTTTTAGCAGACTTTTCATATGCACTTTAACCGTCGACTCAGAAATAAATAATCGATCGGCGATTTGTTTATTACGATAGCCGCGCGCCACTTCTTTTAGGATCTGCAACTCACGCTCGGTGAGGTCTGAAAACACATCGTGCTGATGACTGCGGGTTAACATATAGCGCGCAACTTCTCGGCTATAAGCTTTATCACCATTGAGTGAACCACGTAGCAAACGCACCAGCTCTTCTGGCTCGGTATCTTTGAGCAAATAGCCATCCGCGCCGGCTTGAACAATGGCTTCGATATCGGCAGGGCTGTCCGATACGGTTAGAATGACGACTTTGGCATCACAACCGTCGGTACGCAGGGCTTTTAATGTATCAAGCCCAGACATGCCTTTCATATTTAAGTCCAGTAAGACCAAATCTGGCGCCAACTCATGGTTTTTCGCTACGGCATCACTGCCGTTACTGACATCCGCTATCACTTCAAAATCGCGCTCAAAGCTGAGCAGTTGGTGAATACCCCGTCTCATGAGCGGATGGTCATCAACCAATAAAACTCGACACACTGACACTGTATTATTCCTTTACTCTTGGGTAAGTTAATACGATTTCACACCCTTGATTGGGCGAAGAATGCACGGTGAGAACCCCGTTTAAACGCGACGCACGTTCTTGCATAATACTCATACCGTAATGATCTTGTTTGGTTTGCGGATCATCAAAACCAATTCCATCGTCTTTCACTCGAATCGTCACTTCACCAGCTTGCTCATAACAACGCACATCGATATTTGACGCTTGAGCGTGTTTAATTGCGTTGATGGTTGCCTCACGAATCAATTGCAACAAATGCACTTGTTGATGAGCATCAAGTTCAATCGACGACAGTTCATTCTCAAGACGAATCACCACTGCCGATTGCTCTTCGAGCTGTTTTAACATTTCGCTCAGTGCTGCGCCAAAACTGCCTTCTTTTATGGTTAATCGAAACGTCGTTAACAGCTCACGTAATTGGGTATATGCCGAAGACAGCCCAGTATCGAGTTCGCTGATCACTTGCTGAGTTTTTAATACACCGACACTGGGTTCAATCTCTGAAATCTGCCTTTTAAGCAGCGACATCTGAATTTTTAAATAAGATAACGACTGTGCAAGCGAGTCATGTAGCTCACGTGCAATAGTGGCGCGCTCTTCCATTAACAGTAGCTGGCTGGCCTGCTGCTGAGCGTGATTATAATAGATAGCTCGCGACAAAATATGGACAAAGTTGTCGATTAAGCCTAAATCGGCGCACGGCAATCCCGCTCGCCAATATAACGAGCCGAGCGGTTGATCATCCAAAGTTAATGGAATTACGTGACACTGTGACAAAAAATCATCCTTTGCGGCGTCGTCACCCTGGTACAACAGCAGTGATTTTTCGCCAGGATTATCAATTTCAAGCCTTGCTGCTTCAACCCCTTCAAGGCTCACCAACTGCTTTAAAATCGCTTGAAAATTTTCAGCGGTGATCACCGATGCAGTCAGTTCTTGGGAAGAGCGATACAAGACTTCCAACGACTGATTCGCCACCTGCAAGCGATGAGTTTTCTCATTAACTGCCTGCTCCAAGCCTTTGTAGAGCTTGCCTAAGTCATGGGCCATATGATTAAAGGTACGAGTCAAAATACCCAGCTCGTTTTGCTTGCCAACATTCAATTCAACATCAAACGAACGTGATTGGATCTGTTCACTGGCGCCCACCAGCGCGTGCAGAGGTCGAACAATTTCTTTACGCGTAAAACGCACCACAAATACGCTAATCAGTAAAATGCCGCCAAGCCCCATGCCTCCGACCCAAGCGAGCTTGATAAGCTTTTGTTCAGAAAATCGCTGCAACTTAAAAACAAAGCCATCAACTTGTTGGACGAAGCCTGCAACGAGGTCTAGATACTGAGACTTTTGCTCGCTTTGAAGCACACCTTTTAAGCTTTGCCAGCGTTTGATTAAGGCATCGTAATCTTGGGTGATGTCTTTTGGCACATACCAGGCCGATAAAGACTGCATTGAGGGCGATAAAATTGACGATTCAAATAACTCAATATGATGGGACAATTCGGGAAAATCGCTTTTGACATCATAGGCTAAGCGATAACTTTGCATTCGCATCGAACCCGCGACATTGACCGCCTCTGCATCGCTTAAACTGGATGACAACGTAAAAATGGCGAAACCCGTAGTTGCGACAGATAGCAGCAAAATCAGCAGTAAGGATGACGCAATGGTTTTGGTCACCGACTTCTTTTTGCTCTGCAAATTGAATCCCTCAAAACATAAAACGTGTTGCCAACTATCTCGCTAACACATTGATATCACAATATGTGAGAAGTCTTGAATCGATTTATTGATCTAAAACAAGACCCCCCCTGTTTACCCCTTAGGGGGTATTTATCCACTTTACGCAAAAACTACAATTTCATCAGTGCGGTCAGGCACGAATTAGAAATAACGACAACTATATCAATATATACGAAAACAACCGATTCGGTAGGTGGCATGTGGTTGATAACACAAGACGACGCCTGTTTGGTAAGCACGCGTTAAATCATGCAGATAACCCATTACCGTGGCTAAAGCAGCCACAGCAGTTTACTGAGCAATGTACACGCTGTGGG
Organism: Vibrio xiamenensis; assembly: GCF_900100015.1. Taxonomy (GTDB): domain Bacteria; phylum Pseudomonadota; class Gammaproteobacteria; order Enterobacterales; family Vibrionaceae; genus Vibrio; species Vibrio xiamenensis. The sequence continues at coordinate 78,495 of NZ_FNDD01000006.1, forward strand.
CGTTGTGTGAGCGCTTGCGAAACCCAAGTCATCATCAAAGGTGACGGCGGATTCCCTTGCCTTGACTTTTCGAAGGCGGAATGCAGCTTCTGTTACCGCTGTGCCGCCGCCTGCCCTGAAGCGCTTTTTTTAAACCAAGACCATTTGCCTTGGCATGCCAAAGCGAATGTCGAGTCGAACTGCTTAGCGCAGCGTAATGTCGATTGTCGCAGCTGCGGCGATAGCTGCGATGAAATGGCGATTCACTTTAAGCTTGCGATTGGGCACGTTGCGACGCCTAACATTGACGAACAATCATGCTCTGGCTGCGGTGCCTGTGTATCGGTATGTCCGGTTCAAGCAATAAACATCCACCATCGATAGAGAGACCTTTATGGCGCTAAACGAAGTACATATTTCCAGCTTAGTGGTTCACGTACTGCCCGAGCATTTAAATGTGGTCAAAGCGCAAATCGAGCAATTCGACAACGCGGAAATTTATGCTGACAGCCCTGAGGGCAAAATTGTCGTGGTACTGGAAACCGCACATCAAGGTTTCATCACCGACACTATCGATGCTATTAACCAACTGCCAAATGTGCTCAGCACTGTGTTGGTTTACCACCAAATCGAAACTGAGCAATCGTTGCAAGAATCAAATCTCCCTAAAACCACCAACTCCCAAGTAGAGGGTGACGTATGAAAATGACCAGACGAGCGTTTGTGAAAGCAAACGCAGCCGCATCCGCTGCCGCAGTTGCCGGGATTACCCTTCCCGCTGGCGCAGCTAACCTGATCACGACATCAGATCAAACCGCCATCACTTGGGATAAAGCGCCATGCCGTTTTTGCGGCACAGGCTGCTCGGTTTTGGTCGGTACCCAAAACGGCCGTATTGTCGCCACCCAAGGTGATCCTGAAGCGCCAGTGAATAAAGGGTTAAACTGTATCAAAGGTTATTTCCTGTCGAAGATCATGTACGGAAAAGACAGACTGACCAAGCCATTATTGAGAATGAAAAATGGCGAATACCACAAAGACGGTGAATTTACCCCAGTATCTTGGGACACGGCCTTTGATGTGATGGCTGAGAAATGGAAAGCATCGCTGGCAAACAAAGGCCCAACCAGCGTGGGTATGTTTGGCTCTGGCCAATGGACCGTCATGGAAGGCTACGCTGCATCGAAATTAATGAAAGCAGGCTTTCGCTCAAATAATATCGACCCAAATGCACGTCACTGCATGGCATCTGCCGTCGTGGGCTTTATGCGCACCTTTGGTGTCGACGAACCAATGGGCTGTTACGATGACTTTGAGCACGCTGATGCCTTCGTATTGTGGGGCTCAAACATGGCAGAAATGCACCCAGTGCTCTGGACGCGTATTACTGACCGCCGCTTGAGCCACGAACATGTCAAAGTCAATGTGCTTTCGACGTACTACCACCGCTCATTTGAGCTCGCAGACCACGGCTATATTTTCCATCCGCAATCGGATTTGGCGATCGCCAACTTTATTGCTAACTACATCATTCAAAATGACGCGGTTAACTGGGACTTTGTTAATAAACACACTCACTTTAAACAAGCGGCAACCGACATTGGTTACGGTTTGCGTGATGAACATCCGCTGCAGCAGAGCGCAAAAAATGCCAACTCTGGCGACATGAGTGATATCGACTTTGAGGCGTACAAAGCATCCGTTGCCGATTATACCGCGGAAAAAGCCTCACAAATGTCCGGTGTTTCGGTTGAAAAGCTGATTACTCTGGCGAAGCAATACGCGGATCCAAACACCAAAGTCATGTCGCTTTGGACCATGGGTATGAACCAACACACCCGCGGCGTTTGGATGCAAAGCTTGGTGTATAACCTGCACTTGCTGACCGGCAAAATTTCAACGCCGGGCAACAGTCCGTTTTCACTGACGGGCCAACCTTCTGCCTGTGGTACCGCACGTGAAGTCGGCACCTTTGCCCATCGCTTGCCTGCAGACATGGTAGTGGCGAATCCGAAACATCGCGCTATTGCCGAAAAAATTTGGCGACTGCCACAAGGCACGATTCCACCGAAACCTGGATTCCACGCGGTATTACAAGATCGCATGCTAAATGACGGTGTGCTCAATTGTTACTGGGTGCAATGTAATAACAACATGCAAGCAGGGCCAAACATCAACAATGAACGTTTGCCTGGTTACCGTAATCCAGACAACTTTATCACCGTCTCTGACCCTTACCCGACCGTCACCGCGCAAGCTGCGGATCTTATTTTGCCAACCGCAATGTGGGTTGAAAAAGAAGGCGCTTACGGCAATGCAGAAAGGCGTACTCAGGCTTGGTATCAACAGGTTAAAACCGTTGGTGATGCCAAATCTGATTTATGGCAGCTGATGGAGTTTTCAAAACGCTTCAAAGTTGAAGAAGTATGGCCCGAAGAACTGATTGCCCAGATGCCTCAGTACCGAGGAAAAACCGTGTATGACGTGCTGTACAAAAATGGCCAGGTTGACCAATTCCCAATTGAGCAATCTCGAGAACTGAATGACGACGCCCACCACTTTGGCTTTTACGTTCATAAAGGGCTATTTGAAGAGTATGCCGAATTTGGTCGCGGACACGGTCACGACCTAGCGCCATACGACACTTACCACCAAGTACGTGGATTGCGCTGGCCTGTTGTGGATGGCAAAGAGACACTTTGGCGCTACAAAGAAGGCAGCGATCCATACGCGAAGAAAGGCTCTGGCTGGGATTTTTACGGCAAACCCGATGGCAAAGCGTGGATCATTTCCGCGCCGTACGAAGCGCCACCAGAAGTACCTAATGAAGAATACGACTTATGGCTGTGTACTGGACGCGTACTTGAGCATTGGCACACTGGCACCATGACGCGCCGCGTACCAGAGCTTTATAAAGCCTTCTCTGATGCTGTGTGCTTTATGCATCACGAAGATGCCAAAGCGCGAGGCTTACGCCGCGGAGATGAAGTGTTGATCGCCAATCAACGCGGCGAAGTGCGCGCGCGCGTCGAAACTCGAGGCCGTAATAAGCCACCGCGCGGGTTAGTGTTTGTTCCGTTTTTCGATGCACGAATTCTGATCAACAAGTTGATTTTGGACGCGACCGATCCGTTGTCGAAGCAGACCGATTTTAAAAAGTGCCCAGTCAAAATCACTAAGGTGACGGAAGCTTAATCAACGCTGACAGCACCGTTTATCTCGGTGCTGCCAAGGCAAATAACCCAGCCGCAAGGCGGAGAATGAAAATGAAGAAGTTATTGGTTGCAATATTGTCGATTGGCGCAGTCATCACCGGGATTGCAAATGCCGAGCTCGATAATCCAGGCGGCGTGGGCGGTCTAAAATCGCTACGCGGTGATACGCCTATCGAAGAGACTCGTCCAAGCGACACGATGAAAAAATACCCACGCGAACAGGTCATTGATAGCAATTACGTGTATCAGCCACCACTTATTCCACACAACATTCGCAATTATGAAGTATCGCTGAATGCCAACAAGTGTCTTTCTTGCCATAGTTGGAAAAACGCCAAACAGATGGGGGCAACAAAGATCAGTGTCACTCACTTTATGAACCGCGAAGATGCGGTGCTGGCAGATGTGTCACCTCGTCGTTACTTCTGTCTGCAGTGCCATGCCCCTCAAGCGAACGCAAAACCATTAGTGGAAAATGAGTTCGAAAGCGTCGACTCACTGCGTTAAAACCGCGCTTAGCTTGTAACATAGAGACGAATTATGAAAATACTCAAAGCGTTTTGGTCGCGACTCACCAAACCAAGTAAAGCGGCAATGGGGATAGTGCTGTTTATGGGCTTTGCCGGCGGTTTACTGTTCTGGGGGGCATTCAATACAGGGATGGAAGCCACCAACACCGAAGAGTTTTGCGCAGGCTGCCATGCCCCGATCGTGGCAGAAATTCAAGAAACGGTGCACTACTCTAACCGCTCTGGTGTTCGCGCGATTTGTTCTGACTGTCATGTACCCCATGAGTGGACCGACAAAATCGTGCGTAAAGTTCAAGCATCGAAAGAGCTGCTGTTCCACTTTATGGGCACTATTGATACACCAGAAAAGTTTCAGGCTCGCCGCTCCCACCTCGCCGAACGAGAATGGGCAAGGCTTAAGAAAAACGACTCTCTCGAGTGTCGTAACTGCCATCAATTTGAATATATGGACTTTTCTGAACAAAGCCAGCGCAGCGCTAAGCAGCACTCAACCGCATTGGCCTCTGGCGAAAAAACCTGTGTCGATTGTCATAAAGGCATTGCGCACAACTTACCGGACATGCATGGCGTCGAAGGTTGGCAATAAGGAGTTAACGAAATGAGTACGTTAGAATCCGTGATCTGGCATATTTTGGGTTACAGTGCGATGCCAGTCATCATTCTTGGTGGTTTTACAGCCGTGGCGATTTTATCCGTTTGGCTGCTATCACTGACCTCAGATAAATCTCAGTGATGTCGAGTATCACGCGCACAACAGATTTCTATTCATAGCCCTATTTTTCTTTCAGATACAAAAACGGCTGCCAAGGCAGCCGTTTTTGTATGTCCATTTAAAAGTGCGGTTACACTTTGTAATGCGCGAGTTTATCGGATAAGTCTTCGGCCATGATTGCCAAACGACGACACGCTTCATAGGTTTGCTCTGCGTAATTGGCGCTTTGCGAACCCACATCTTTGATCCCTTCAATGCTTTCGCTGACTTCCTCACACGCTTGGTGTTGCTGAGTGGCGGCGCTGGCGATATCCGTGTTGCGATCAGTGATATTACGCACCGCCGCAAGCACTTCTTGTAACGCCTCACCCGCCACTTTGGCATGCTCGAGATTATTCAGTGCCACTTTGCGGTTTTCTTCCATCTGCTTGCTGGCTTCTTTACCACTGCTTTGCAAGCGCTCAACGGTACTGCGAATTTCTTCAGTCGAGACCTGAGTTCGACTCGCAAGTGAGCGCACTTCGTCAGCAACCACTGCGAAACCTCGGCCCTGCTCACCTGCGCGCGCCGCCTCGATTGCCGCGTTAAGCGCTAATAAGTTAGTTTGGTCAGCAATATCACTGATGACGCTAAGAACGCTACTGATGGTGGTACTGGCATCGACAAGTTCTTGTACCACGGTACTTGATGTTTCGATGGCCGAGGCTTGTTGCTCAATATTGGTAATGGTGGTTTTGAGCGTAGTGCCGACCTTAGACACTTGTTCATTCGCAGTATGACCAAAAGATTCCGCTTCTGTGGTATTGCGTGACACTTCGTGAGCAGAGACCGACATTTCGTGGGTAGCAGAAGCGACCTGCTCGGTTTTAAGGCTCTGTGCCCGCGCTGATTCACTAGAGTTAGTCGCCAATTGAGAAAGTTCCCCAACCGCGCTATACACATCGCTTGCCGATAGCTTCGCCTGTTTGATGGTGTCATGAATTCTGTCAAGCAGTGCATTGAAACCTTGTGCCATCATGCCCAGCTCATCATTGTTTTTGTGTTCAAAACGCTGGGTCAAATCACCTTCACCTTCTGCGATATCATTGATCGCTTTGACATACGTGGCCAAAGGTCGACCCACCAGCCTTTGAACCAATAGTGAAATGACCAAAATGACCAACAGTCCAAAGCCAATCACAGTGAAGACACTTTCAACCGCAGAGGTTGTGATCATGCCATTCACTTCATCGTTCGACGCAGCGACAACGATTTGATAACCCCATAAATCGTAACTGGTTTTGGTTATTGTCCAATCTGAGCTTTGCATCGCTTTCTCGACCTGCTCTGGGCTGACATTGTTTGAGTGCATACGCAAATTGCCTTTGCCATCAAACAGCGCTACAAAGCCAGAATCTAGAATTTTCGAAGTCGCAATCGAACTCTGTAATTCGCCCAAATCGGCAGAATAGCCAACATACCAAATGCCTATGGTCCCACTACTGCCTTGAATAGGTGCGTAACCTGCTAGATAAGGCTTGCCGAGAATGTCCACTTCTCCGTAATAGGCATTACCCTGTTGAATCGCTTTCATCGCTTTGCCGTCCGGTGAAAGCTTGGTACCAATTGCCCGTTTTCCGTCGCGTTTCACGTTGGTTGAAACACGAACATAATCACTGCCATCACGGCTAAATAAGGTTGCGGTACCGCCAGCAAGATCCGTCACACCATCAACTAAATCGTAGTTATTGGCCTGCGCACTTGACCCGAGCAACAAGTTTGGCGCCGATGATGCACCAACGTCGACGCGTTCGCCTTGACTTGCTTCACCGATCGCATTTCCGCGCTGTTGCAGCAATTTCATGCCACTTTTAACCCGCTCTAACATGATGGAGTTGGTGACATTTAGCAGCCTGACGATATCACTAGTGACATCTTGTGTTTGCAGTTGAACTTGTTTATCGATTTCACTAATTCGCGTATAGACCTGCGCTGAGGCCAACACCACTGCAAGTATAAAGATTAAAGTAGACAACGCGACGATAAACTTCCGATTGATACTCATATAGATTTTATCCTTTGCTGACAACGGAAAAACGCTCAGTGGGTTACAAACAGTTGGCGTTAATTCCGCACTCCAGTCGTTGCTTGAAAATTTCAGTACAGCTGACAAATAGATCTCTAAGCTCTAGCGGCTTTGAATAGGATATGAACACCGTACGGTGTGCTTCCGTCTACATATGAATATAGTCGTTACTCACAAAAGAGACATCAAAATAACAAGTTACGTGAATATATATTCCAAATATTAAAAAAAGCCGCCAAAATTGGCAGCTTTTTATAAATGAAGCTTAATTTTTCAAATTAGCTTTCAGGGTAACCTTGTGGGTTGTTCGATTGCCAGCGCCATGTGTCCGCTGTCATCTCGTTAAGGCTACGTGTTGCCTGCCATTCCAACTCACGCATCGCTTTCGCCGGATCGGCCCAGCATTCCGCAATGTCGCCAGGACGACGATCAACCAGTTGATATGGCACTTCTTTACCACAAGCGGCTTCAAACGCTTTGACCATTTCAAGCACGCTGTAGCCGTTACCTGTACCTAGGTTATAAACGTGCAAGCCTTGTTTGGTTCCAACTTTCTTAAGCGCTGCGACATGACCATCTGATAAGTCCATCACATGAATGTAATCACGCACCCCGGTGCCATCTTTGGTTGGATAATCATGACCAAATACCGACAGGAACTCGCGGCGGCCCACCGCCACTTGCGAGACAAACGGCATAAGGTTATTTGGAATGCCTTGCGGATCTTCGCCCAGTTCACCACTTGGGTGCGAACCCACTGGATTAAAGTAACGCAGCAGCGTGATGCTCCAATCCGGATTGGCTTTTTGAAAATCGGTCAAGCACTCTTCAACCATCAATTTACTGCGACCGTAAGGGTTCGTCGCACTGGTTGGAAAATCTTCAGTGATTGGCACAGATGCAGGGTCGCCATATACGGTCGCCGACGAGCTAAAAACTAACGTTTTTACGCCGCTATCACGCATCGCGTCAACCAAGACTAAAGTGCCGTTGACATTGTTATCATAGTATTCAAGCGGCTTTTGGACCGATTCACCGACCGCTTTTAAGCCAGCAAAATGAATTACCGCTTCGATGTTATGTGCTTTCATCGCTTCAACAAGAAGCGACTTATCACGAATATCACCTTCAATGAACGCAGGTCTTACGCCCGACACTTTTTCAATGCGGTCTAACACCGTGGATTTACTGTTATATAAGTTGTCCAAAATGACCGGCGTCATCCCAGCCTCAATCATTTGGATGCAGGTATGGCTACCGATGTAACCCATTCCGCCAGTCACTAAAACGTTCATGATTCCTAACCTTTACTGTAAATTTCTAACTATGCTACTGAGTTACAATGCAAAAATATAGACTAACTTTTGAGACAAACAGCCAAGTGCTTAGGTCATCACCACTCGACCTTTACCCGAGCTTTTAGCTTTGTACATCGCAGTGTCGGCGGATTTCAAAATGCTATCAAGTGATTCATCTTTACCTTGGATCGGGTGCACACCGACGCTGGCGCCGACGTTAAGAATTTGACCTTTATACACTACGTCTTGATTAATGAGACCAATCAAACGGTTGCCAAGCGCTTCTGCATCACCTGGTTCTGAGGAGCGAATAAGCACCACGAATTCGTCACCCGATAAACGCGCGACCAAGTCAATCGAGCGCACTTGCGACAAGAGCCGCTCCGCCACCTGTTTAAGCACTTCATCGCCCGCATCATGACCGTAGGTATCATTGACCTCTTTAAATCCGTCGAGATCGATATACAAAAGCGCAGCGCCATTGAGGTAAGCGTCGGAATCGAGTAAGTCGTCGAGCACGCGGTAGAGATGCGCACGGTTTGCAAGCCCTGTCAGTGAATCATGGTGGGCAAGATAATCAAGTCGCTCCATCTCTTTGATGTTGGATAGATCCGATAAGATGTACACCAAGTCATACCCCGGTTCACCATCCAGTTTCTGAATACAACTGACTTTGACAAACATCGGCACCATGTGGCCGTCAACGTGTTTTTCCCAAATCTCGCCCTGCCATTGACCGTAGCTAAATACCGTCTCTTTGATAGTCGGCATATACGCCGCGAATTGTTGCCAATCCAAAATATCTTCAGGCTTGTTGTCCATCAGCAAATCTTGAGAATACCCCAGCAAGTTGGTCACGGCAGGGTTAACCATGGTGATATAACCTTGGTGGTCGACCACCATCAAGCCGTCGTGGCTGTTCTCAAACACACCTGCCGCTAAGCGCTGACGTCCCTGCGCAGCTTCCATTTCGGTAATATCTTGAATGGCAAACAGCATCTGCTCAGCCTTTGATAATGCCGTGCACGTGATTTGCAGCAATTGCGGCTGATTAAACGCATCTTTTATCCATAAGTTGCGATCAAAAAACTCCGACTTTTGGCGAAATGCTTGGTTAAACAGCGCATCTTGGGTGTGAATGATGTCGGTAATGTTGGCATTTTTTAAGTAAGCATGAGTGCACTTGAAAATGTCGCATGCCGCTTTATTAAAATGCACCACGCTGCCGTCACCATCAACCACGATAAGCGCATGCTGAACCGTCTCAACCACCTCATTGGCGAACGCTTTTTCTTCTTCGAGTTTATCTAGTGTGTAAGAAACTTGTTTATCGCGCTGTTTCAAGCGCTCAATCATGGTATTGAAGGCATCGACCAAGTCGCCGATTTCATCATTTGCAGCGGGGGCAATTCGACACTGTTGATTACGGCTGATAAACCCGCGCATCCCTTGATTGAGCGAGAAAACCGGCACGATAATGAATTTTTGAATCGTCAGATATAAAATGGTTGCCGCGACCACCAACAACGAAAAATAGATCAAGGCGTTATTGAGCGCCTTTTCATATAACTCATTGAGCGACGATTTCGAGATGGTCACCCTTAACCGAGCAATCACATCATTTTCAACTTTCACTGGGATCTTGAGAAAAATGTGGCTATTGGCAAACGCATAGCTTTGGCTATCGATTTGTTGCTGCTGACTAACGGTTGGGATCGGTGCATTCACCCCTTCTCGCTCATACATCGCGAAAAGCTGACCTTCTTTGGTGTAGAGCTTGACGCGCAATACTTCGGAGTCAGCGGAAAATGCCGACAACACTTCGTTCGCCGCCAAGCTATCATTAAAAATGATCGCGGCTTGTAAGTTATATGCCACGCCGTTTGCTAGCACCGAAACCCGCCCTAACAGATTCTCTTTTTGGGTTTCGTAAGCGAGGAAAAAACTATACAGCTGTGACACCACAAAAATCAAAGTGGTAAAAAAGATGATCGGTAACATCAATTTGGTTTTAAGAGAGATAGACCCACTCGATTTCATCATTGACCACCTTCGATTTTCGCTAAGCGTAAAAGGTTAGATGAAATGGTGTAATCTCCAATATTATCGATGTTGATCCTAGGTTTGATACGTCCGCCTTCTTTGTACAGCTCAATCACTCCGCCATAACGTGTAAATCGCTCCAGATCACCGATGGTGACAGTGTGCGCACTCGCAGACGATACATAGTGAAGATTTTCCTTGTGAGAGATAAACACGATATCACAATGATTCTCACGAATCTGTAAAGGAAGATGGCGTATCGTCTGCCCTGAGACAATTGATTGTAAAATCTGTTTAATTTCTGGATTGTCAGGCAAACAAAAATCCACTGAATGCATTTGTTGCTCATTATTCCAATAAATGAAATTGGCAATTCGAAACAAATATACGGCTTTCACTTGGTCGGGCGTGTACGCACAACGAGCTCCAAATGAAGACAACGTCAGGCAGCAAACAAGGCCAAACGCTCTAAAATGCATAAGAAACCCTCAGATAACTCGATTGATAAGTGGCAAATTGCTGATAAGCATCTTGGTAATAACCTGAATGGTGACCAATATCTTTGAAAATCAGTTCGACTTGTGGCCAATCGTGACGCTGCTGCCAAGCAAGACGTGCATTGAAGCTGATGTAATCGGGTACCGAGTAATTGAAGTCGGTTGGGTAGCGAATGCGCTGGCCTTTGGCACTCACATCTAACTGCCATTGTGGCGTTATGTTCCAAAGCGTTTGCACACTCAAGTTTTGCTGACTCTCAATAGAATACGTCTGGTCAGACTCGATCGCCTGCATTCCCCCAAGACGTCGATAATCGTCAGCGTGTAAAAAACTGTAATTAGTATAAAGACTTAAATCTTGAGTCAACTGCCATTTCGCCGCCCATTCAAAACCGTAGGATTCCACCGAATATTGATCGCTGGTTTGATAGAGATAGCTATTGGCGTAGCCATCGATGTCACCGGTATAGGCAGAGCCACGTACATTGCTATAGCTGCTGAAAAACAGCGTACTATCAAACTGAAGTGCGTCACTTGCGTATCGGTGCCCAATTTCACTGGTTATCACCCGCTCGGTGTCCATATTGCTATTACCCATTTCAACGATCAAAGCAGGATCTTCTGTGTCACTGCCTCTGGTGGCCAAAAAATATAGGCTGTTGCGATCAAGATAAGAAGGGGCGGTAACTGAACGAGCGATGCCTACCCAAAGTGAGTTTACGTTGTCATCAAAGCGGTATAAGGCGCGAAGTTGCGGCGATAACTCAAGCTCGCTCGCGAGCTCAAAATACTCAAGCTTGACACCTGCCAGTAATTTCCAGTTCGATGTCAGCCATTTCTCACTTTGTAAATACACATTACTCACTCCATCTTGAGCATGGGACAAGTTATAGATGCGATGGTTACTCGGGTATTCATACAAACTGTATTGGCCGGTGTAGGTCGCGAAGTCGATATCATAGAGACGGTAAGCTCCGCCATAACTGATGACCAATTCGTCACTGGGTCGATATACAAAATTACTCTCGAGATTGTAATCGGTATAACTGGCAGGTGCGTCAAAGCGTTGGTCATGATCATGCTGCACCCAAACACCGTAGTTGGCTTTTAAATTCAAGCTTAAAGCGTGATCATAGGTAAAATGCACGTATGCGCTGCGATTATTCACGATACCCGAATCGGCCTCAACGCCGGTGATCGTCCCAGTGGTTTGGTCAATATTATATTTGGGAAAGTCTAAGCGATAATGACTTTGATTGGCTCCAAAGCGCAGGGTCCAACTATCGCTCTCCTGCTGAGACTCCAGCACGATACCGGCAACATCTCTGCGCCACCAATTTTGGTAGTCACCTTTGGTGGTGTTTTTTTCATTACGCTGTTTGTAAAATGCGCGGCCATACACGCCATCACTCAACTTTAATCCACTGCGAACATTGGCTATCACTTCGCCATTTTTATCAACCGTCATTGCCAGCAAATTCGACTGTGTTTTATCTGCGGATTTGGTAATGATATTGACCACGCCATTGACTGCATTGCCCCCCCACATGGTGCCTCCAGGCCCGCGCAGCACTTCAATTCGCTCAATATCGTCAAGAATGTAGTCGACATCGGCCCAATACACACCGCCATAGACTGGGCTATTTAAGCTGCGACCATCGAGCAGAACCAACATTTTGTTGTAAAGTCCATCGTGGAAACCACGGATGGATACGGTTTGCTCGGTATCAGAAAAATTGCTGACATTGATGCCCGGCACCAACGAAAGAAGTTCAGAAATTGAGCGGGCGCCACTGCGTTTGATACGCTCTTGCGTAATCACATAGACGGAGGAAGGAATATCAGTTAGTTTTTGCGTAAAGCGAGACGCCGTTTTCATCTCAGTTTCCAGCATCGACAATTCTTCTAATGTCATCGACATTAGATGCTGAAGGTCATCAGTCGCATGCACTGCGCCAGTGACTAAAACCAAAGATGTTAAAATATAACGACGTCGTTTCATCAAATGGAACCATATTCATATAATGAATCATTATTCCATTCGAATATATAAATGTATATAAATGATAAGGTTGGATAAGTTTATTGGTCGTAAAGGATGAAATAGATCACTTTTTTGACTTAGCTTCCAACTTTCCCGCATCAAGGAATTAATCAATGGCGCAGCGAAAAATCAGTTTAAATTGCGATATGGGTGAAAGCTTTGGCGCTTGGACAATGGGCAATGACAGTAAAGCCATGCCCGTTATTGACATGGCCAATATCGCTTGCGGCTTTCATGCTTCCGATCCTATGGTGATGAGTCATACGGTAGCTTTAGCGCTTCAACACGACGTAGAGATAGGCGCGCACCCAAGCTACCCAGATCTTCAAGGGTTTGGTCGCCGACATATGCGCCTCGCCGCCGAAGAAATTACCCAACTTATCATCTATCAAGTTGGCGCCCTTAAGGCCATTTGTGAAAGCCAAAATACCGAGCTTCGCTACGTCAAACCTCACGGTGCGTTGTACAACGATATGATGCGCGATATGTCAGTGTTTGAGTCGGTCACCGATGCGGTATCGTGTTTTAATATTCCGCTGATGGTGCTTGCCCAGCCCGATAACCAGCCCCTTCTCGATATCGCTGACCGCTACGAACTGCCGTTGTTGTTTGAGGCATTTGCCGATCGAGCGTATCTCGAAAATGGCGAACTTGCGCCACGTTCAATGCCGGGTGCGGTTTTAAAAGACGAAGACGATATCCTCAATCAGGTTTATCAATTGGTTCATTTTGGTAAAGTAAAAACTCTTGATGGCGCTCAACTGGCGATAGAGGCCGACACCATTTGTGTCCACGGTGATAATTTGCATGCCATAGATATGATTCACCGTATTCGCCGAGTATTAGAAGTGTAGCGCGTTACCTCCCCGACTCCGCTGGCTATTAGCCAACACAACAGAATTAAAAAAGGCCGCATTCTCGTTATGAAATGCGGCCTTTGTAATTTAAGTGTGTTACTGACCGTAGACTTTCGCCAGTTCAATTGGATATTGGCGCTCAAGCGCAAACTGCTCAGCTTTTTGTTCTACTTCTGCAAGCGTCAATTGCATGCTGCTTGGGTGCAAACTTTCAATTGAACGCTCTTGATAATCAAACAATTGCCACTGCTCCACAATCTTACGTGCCGCTTCAAGCGCTGAAGAACCTTTGACAATTTCAATCCGCGCATAGTTATGGTCGGCAAAAGTGACATCCGCAGCGCGCAGTGTGTCGTCTTCGCCCGGAATTTGCTGAGCACCAAACAGCGGTTTACCTTGCTCTGTCGCGGTTTGGTAGCTGGGTATAAACTGCTGCATATGCGCGATGGCTTTATTGGTACGATCCAAACGCTCATCATCAGGCCAACCATGTTTAATCTTATCTTCCAGATGTTGCGGCAGTTTAGGCTGCGCCGATTGCGGGCTCGAGCCGACCAAGCCGTGTTGAAACAGCGTAATGTCTTTGGTCATGCCGTGTAACTGAAAAACGCCGTTTGCATATGGCGTTAATTGCGCCATGCCTTTATCGGTGCCGCGCGGACCATGGAAAATCACTTCAGGCCACTGCTCCGCCGTATCCCAATGCGTAACATACGCCGCTTTAAACTCGACTAACCGAGTACGCGGCTGACTGACCATATCGTCAATAATGCCCGTTTCATAGCCACAAGCGTTGATCAAATAGTCACAGCGAAGCTCAAAATCTTGCTCCGAATTTCTACAGCCCAATACCCACTGCTGCCCAGCGCGCTCGACCGCATACACTTCGGTGCCAGTGTGAGTAACACTGTTTTGAAGCTTATCCAAGACTAACGCCGCGCTCGACGCTAGGCGAAATACACTCCAGCCGTACTCTTGAACCGCAACAACTGGGTATTTAAGCTGTTCAAGGTCGGTATGTTTCGCAAATGGAATTAGCCACTCTTCAATCGTTTGAGGCTTAGCAGGTTGCTCTCGACTGGCCAACGCAAGTAGCTGTTCTTTACTGAATAGCTGATAGTAATCATCAGGGTCGCCAAGCACTTGATTGCGCGCATCTTGACGAACAAATTCTTGGTAGCACTGCTTGATGATATCCAGACGTGGCAGCAGTTCTGATGGTTCACCACCGTCTGATGTGGGAACCGCGATAACCGTTGGACGAATATTTAACGAGTGAGGATACAGGCGCACCGTCTCTATCGACTGCTTAAGCAAATCGATACATTGATCGGTAGAAATTTCTCGATATAAATTTCCACCTGCATGGAGATGACAGATAGGCGGTCCATTGACTAAGCCTTGTCCGCGCTCTAATAAGGTAACTTGGAGTCCAAGCTCAGCGAGATGCACAGCGGCGGTCGCACCTGCCACACCGCCACCAATAATGGCGACGGATTTGGTTTTTGGCGTGAATTCTTTCAATTGCATTAACGTGACCCGCTTAAAGTCTCATTGAAACCAATCCCAGTGTAGCGATTTAAAAGCGTTAAAAAAATCACATTTTTCATCAGGACTTTGTGTGAATACATACTCGATAGCATTAAGCCGATCATGAGCTTAAAACAGTGAGCAAATACTTATACAAATATTTGAGTAATTACGTTCAATGTTAACCGAAAATTGACTTAGAGATCTACTCCACCACGATCAATGATTTATTGCAAACCCAATAAAATCAGTGATAAGCGAGATATTTAACGCCCTATTCGTTGAGCCTAAGATCCATTCCGTCATCAAAAGTTTATTTTGCTCTTGAGTATCTGGTTAGCAACACAAACGACATTTTGCAATATTACGAACCTAGATTCACATCAAATTTTGCGTTGGCGCGCAGAGACAGAAAAGCATAAAACCGCAACTAAAAAGTTCGCTGAAAAAGTAAAAAAAACGCTTGACTCATTTCTTGTGAAAAACGCCTGATGGCACGATTGTGAATAACCATTTTTGCCAACCCCAAGCCTTGTATGGCTTGGGCAGATTATCAAGGTTATCTACAGGCAAAGTTATCCCAAACTTTATCCACTGATTTTGTGGATAACTGAACCAGCCAAGTTGAATAAATTCATATAAACGCTTTATTTATAGGCTTTAACAGCTTTTTGATCAGACTGTTTACGACCACAAAAAGTGTGCAAAAAGTTATCAAAGGTAGTAACACCCAGAGCCCCAAATGCAGCGTCGGGGTGAGATCAAATCCGTAGTGCATGATCCCTGCAACAACAGATTCTGCTCCCAAACTGGCTACCAACCCGGCAATCAGCGCCATCAAGCCATATTCCGCCCAAATAGTTCGCGTCACTCGCTTACGACTCGCGCCAAGAGTGCGGTACAACTGCACCTCTTGTTGACGTTGACTTAAACTTAAACGCAGCAGAGTGAAAATCAACATTAGCCCCGCAATCACCCCAACCGCCGCAAGCACAGTGATCGACCAAACAATTTGCGTAAGCAAAGATTGAATCTTCGCCCCCATCGAGCGGATATCAAGCAGGCTTACGGTTGGGTGCTGACGTGATAATTGATTCACCAGAGCGTCGTCTTTACTCTCTAAACGAAAACTCACCAACCAAGTGGCGGGAATGTGTTTGAGTACATCTGGGGTAAAGATGAAATAGAAATTGGGCTTCATATCGCGCCACTCAACATCGCGAATGGTATTCACGGTTGCCTGCACGGTTTGGCTATTAATCACAAAATCCAGAGTGTCGCCGACGTTAATCTTTAACTCACGAGCCACTTCAGATTCCACTGACACCCCGCCACTGTGTGTCCAGTTCCCCGACACCACTTGGTTATAATCAGGAATTTTGTCGTCCCAAGTGAAATTGAGCTCGCGGCTCAATGCATCGGTACCTTGCGCGCCATCCGTGTATTGCTTGGCATCAACATGGTTGATTTTACTGAGCCGGCCACGAATGATCGGATACGCGGCTGAGCGCTCGATATGATTATCATCCAGAGTTTTAAGGTACTGATCCTTTTCATAAGAGGCGATGTTGAGTGAAAACGCATTTGGCGCGTCACTGGGTATGGTGCGTTGCCAATCTGACAATAAATCGGTGCGCACCAACCACAGCACCGCCAACAGCATCAGCGATAGTGCCAGCGCGCCAAATTGTACACCGGTATTCCATGCTGAGCGATTGATGCGACTGAGCGCCAGTTGAAACGAAGTCGATAACGGTAAACGGCTAAGGCTTTTTGTGACCAGTAGACTGACCAGCGCCAGAATCACAAACAACACCAGCATGCCGCCAAGTACCATCCACACTAGATGGTTATTCCAATACAGCGCAACCAATGGCACGAGCGGA
Source organism: Vibrio xiamenensis (assembly GCF_900100015.1). Taxonomy (GTDB): domain Bacteria; phylum Pseudomonadota; class Gammaproteobacteria; order Enterobacterales; family Vibrionaceae; genus Vibrio; species Vibrio xiamenensis. Next base: position 95,151 of record NZ_FNDD01000006.1, read on the forward strand.
AACAGCAACAACCAAAGGGAACGTTTCTCGACTAGCGGAGCGTCACTGGCTTGCAAAACATTCACCGCACTCACTTTAATAAGGCCAAGTAGCGGAATACCCAGCGCGGGGATCGCAATCACAACGCTGGTGCCCAGTGCAAACAAGAATGGACGCACACCGAAACTGGGTAGTGGATTGGGCAGCAAATCGACCAAAGGAATGCGCAGCAGATACTCAAGCAACCAACCCAGACCAAAACCAAATACCATGGAACTAACCAGCAAAATCGCGATTTGCATCATCAACCAGCGCGTTAACCACCCTCGACTTGCGCCAAGACTTTTCAGCATCGCGATAGTACGAACGCGCGTTGAAACGTAGTGTTGGCACGTGAGCACTAAAGTGGTGGCCGCCATAATGATCACAATCGCCACGGTCAACGACAGATACTGCTGAGTGCGACTGAACACATCGTTAGTTCGACTCGCCGAGTTCTCGCTGCGCCAACGATCGCTTGGCGTCAGTTCGACCGCATCTTGCACTTGCTTAAGCACGTTATCATCACCGTTCAAAAACAGGTCATAACGTACTCTACTTCCAGTTTGCACCGCGCCGGTTTTAGCGACATCGTTAATATCGATATACGCCGCGGGCATTTGCCGAAATGGGTTGAAACTCAACCCTGGCTCTTCAAGCACTTTTCCGCTAATGGTGTAATCGGCATCGCCAACCGTGACAGCGTCACCAATCTTAACATCAAGTTGGCTAAATAAACGCTCATCCAACCACAATTGTCCAGGCTCGACATGGGAAAAATCATTGTTTCCATCCGATAAGCGCAGCGTACCTTGCAGCGGGTAATTGTTTGTCACCGCTTTAACGCTTATCAGTTTCATACCGTTATCGCTAAACGCCATGGTCTGGAATTGGACGCGCTGAGCATTAGTCAGCTTGTGAGTTTCGACACTGGCGAGCAGCGCGCCGGGCAGCGGGTTATTGGAGGTAAATACCGAGTCTGCGGTAAGCGCGGTTTTGCCCTGCTTAACTACCACCTGCTCCATTCGCTCAGTAAGCGCAGTCAAGGCGAAAATACAGGCAATGATCAACGTTAATGCGATCGAAACGGGCCACAACTGCCCATGACGAATTTCATTCCAGCTCCAGCGCCACAGTTTACCTGTCACGCCGCTCGCTGTTTGAGTGGGCGCATCCAGCGATGCGTTTGAATCAACCGCCATTACGCTTCCTCCAACTGCCCAGCATTAATATGTAACCGCCTTGCGCAGCGATTCGCCAGCGCCATATCATGGGTGACAAGCACGAGTGTCGTACCATGTTGTCGATTGAGCTCAAACAACAATTCAATGATTTTTTCCGCCGTGTGCTGGTCGAGATTGCCGGTCGGTTCGTCTGCAAATAACACCTTAGGTTGGATCATAAACGCACGTGCGATCGCGACGCGTTGTTGTTCGCCACCGGAAAGCTGGGCTGGAGAATGATGAATTCGATGCTCAAGTCCAACCGCTTTTAACAACTCTATCGCGCGTGCTTTATCTTCAGGCTCACCTTTAAGTAGACATGGCAAAGTGACGTTATCCAGCGCACTAAGACTTGGGATCAGTAAAAAGCTTTGAAACACAAACCCAACCGATTGAGCGCGGATCGCGGCGCGGGCTTCATCATCCATTTGCGCTAAGTCTTGGCCTAGCAGTTCGATACTGCCTTGGCTTGGTGTGTCTAATCCGGCCAAGATCGTCATCAGCGTGGATTTACCGGCACCCGAAGAGCCAACGATTGCAACACTCTCACCTGCCGCCACGTCAAAAGAAATATCGTCGAGGATTGTTAATTGTTCTTGTTTAGTAGAGACTGTTTTGAATACAGAAATGGCTTTAATAACGGATGTTTGCATGTTGAGACTCTTTTCCCTGATTCTTATTCTACTGATCACCGCGCCAGTAAAGGCAGCAACCTTGATGATTGTTGGAGATAGCTTAAGTGCAGGCTATCAAATGGCGATAGAAAAAGCATGGCCGAGTTTGTTGCCCGATGTGTTAGCTGATAAAAATCAACCACTTGATGTAGTTAATGCCAGTATTTCTGGCGATACCAGCGGGAACGGCTTAGAGCGTTTACCTGGACTTTTAAGCCAGCACAGCCCCGACTATGTGTTATTTGAGTTGGGCGCCAACGACGGCCTACGTGGCTTTCCACCCAACCTTATCGAAAATAACCTAAATCAAATGATTGAGTTAGCCAAAAAGAGCGGTGCAACACCAATTCTGATGCAGATTCACATTTTGCCAAATTACGGCAAACGATACACCGAAGCCTTTGCCGCGGTTTATCCAAAAGTTGCGGATCAGCAAGGCATCGCCCTGATCCCGTTTTTTCTCGACCAAGTCATTACCCATCCGGGTTGGATGAAAGACGACGGCTTGCATCCCAAAGCTGAAGCGCAACCTTGGATTGCCAATTTTGTTGCAAATCAGCTAATAAATCACCTCGAATTGCCGTAGCTCAATAAATGCAATCTCATTTTTAGTTATGATTTTCTTAGTTTGGCGAAACTAGGAAAAAAACATGATTATCGAGCCAGTGATACAGGGCGTGGTAGCTCGCGCCGCTCATCCTTATGGATGTGAACAATCTATCCTTCAACAAATAGAGTACGTGAAGTCCGCAAAATCGATCAAAGCAGGACCGAAACGGGTTTTGATCATTGGTGCTTCCTCAGGTTTTGGTTTAGCCGCACGTATTGCGCTCACTTTTGGCGGCGCTGAAGCCGACACGATCGGAGTCTCATTTGAACGCGGTCCAAGCGAAAAAGGCACTGGTAGCGCAGGCTGGTACAATAACCATTACTTTCAAAAATACGCGGAGCGTGAAGGTCGCGTTGCAGCCAATATTCAAGGTGATGCTTTTAGCGCCGAAATCAAAGAAGAAGTGGTTGAAGCCATAGAAACCTACTTTGAAGGCGAAGTAGACCTAATTATCTACAGTGTCGCCGCCGGGGTGCGTCCGAATCCACAAACCGGCGATATGTGGCGCTCAGCCATCAAACCCATTGGTCAATCCTACTCTGGTGCGATGATTCAGCTCGAAGATGATAGCTGGCATCAACAAACTCTGAGCGCAGCAAGCGATGAAGAAATCGAAGCCACACTTAAAGTTATGGGCGGCGAAGATTGGGAAAGCTGGGTTGATACCTTGATTAACTCTGAATCCATCGCACCCGGTTGCCAAACCATCGCTTTTTCCTATATGGGCTCAGAAGTGACCCATCCGATTTATCTCGATGGAACGTTGGGACGCGCAAAAATCGACTTGCACCAAACCAGTCACTCGCTGAATTTAAAACTCGCCAATTTCGATGGTGGCGCTTATGCCACTGTGTGTAAAGCACTGGTCACCAAAGCCAGCGTGTTTATTCCAGGCCTAATGCCCTACTTGATTTCATTGTATAAAGTGATGAAAGAGAAAGGCACGCATGAGTCGTGTATAGAACAAATGCAGCGTTTGTTTAGCGATAAGCTTTACGGACAGACTCCCGTGCCTGTCGATGCCGAACGATTACTGCGCATGGACGACTGGGAATTAAATATCGATACTCAAGAGCGTGTTCAAGCCTTGATGGCCAAATTGGGCAAAGACAACTTTAAGCAATTGGGTGACTATCAAGGTGTCAAACAAGCGTTTCTCAACCTCAACGGCTTCGGTTTTGAGCAAATTGACTACAGTCAATCAGTCGATATTGACAATTTTCGCAAATAACACTCTCAACCCTGAGACGTCTTAATAGTAAGAACCGCACTGAGCTTAATCAGTTGCGGTTCTTTGGTACATTGAGTTCACAAATCTTCGCACCCGTAAGGGATTATCACTCATCGATAAAGAAGTCACTGACTCATGACGCCGAAAGTAAATGTAGATCAGATAGAAATTCCCATCGAGATTGTCTGTGGTTGGCAGACGATCGCCAATTTGCTATCTGAAATAGTCACCGTGCCTGTGGCACTGGTCATGCGCGTGCACAGCGACCGCCTTGAAGTATTCTGCTGTAACGACAATCACCCCCATCCTTTTCATATTGGTGATACTCAAGAGTTGGGACGCGGCTTTTATTGCGAATATGTGATTAATTATCAAACTGGCCTTAAAGTTATCAACGCAGAACAAGACTTAGTTTGGCATCAAAACCCTGATTTAGAATACGGTTTAGTTGCTTATCTCGGCGTACCTCTACGTTGGCCAAGCGGTGAAGTATTTGGCACTCTGTGTCTGCTCGACACCGCGCCAAATCAGTTTGATGATACGTTTACAAATTTGCTGGAAAGTTTTCGCGAATCCATCGAATCGCAGATGACGATTTTGTATCAAAAAGAACAGCTTTCACTGATTAACCAAGATCTTTGCAATCGAGTTGAAACCCGCACCAAAGACCTTGTCGAACTCAACTACTCGCTTAACAAAGAGATTGGCAAACGCAAAGCCGCCGAAGAAAAAGTGCGCTACCAAAACCACCATGATTCCGGTACCGGTTTTCTAAACCGCCTTGGCCTTGAGCAGACGCTGCAAAGCCTTGTCGACAATCGCTCTAAATCAAGTGAAATTGCCATATTTCATGTTGGGTTTGCCAACGGCAGTAGTGTACAGTCAAAGCATGGTTATCACGCTTGGGAACAAATTCTGATTCACTTTCGTCAGCGGCTTAACCATCTTTCTCATTTCGAATTTATTACCGCGCGACCATCAAGTAACGATCTCGTATTCGCCTTTAATGTAGAACAACAGCATCTTGATGAAGTGAGCGAGGAAATCTGCCGCCAACTGGTTAAAGTCAGCCACTCAGAGTTTGAACTCGATGGCGCACGCATTCATCTACACGCGTATATCGGCATCAGTACCACACCAGTGAGCCACGTGGCTCAAACACTGCTTAAACAAGCGCAAGAAGCGATGCGTTCGTGCAAAGATCTCGGCCATAAATTCAATTATCATTCGCAAGCAGTGGCGGATTTTCACCAAGAGCTTAATCAGTTAGAAAACTATTTACTTAAAGCTATTCGTGACGACGACATTTTGCTCTACTTCCAGCCCAAAGTGTCGCCAATAACCAAACGTTGGACCGGTGCAGAAGCCCTGCTGCGTTGGCGCCACCCTGTATTGGGCGATATTTCCAATGAATCCTTAATCCATATCGCTGAGCGCAATGGATTGATTTTTGAGGTCGGCAGTTTTGTATTGAGGTCGGCGATCAAAAAAAGCTCGGCTTGGATAAACTACGTCGCAGATTTTAAAATTTCCGTCAACGTGTCTGCAGTGCAACTGCGCAATCCTCAGTTTGCCCAGCAAGTCGAATCGATTTTGCTCGAGCATCGATTCCCTGCTAAAAACTTAGAACTCGAGATAACCGAAAGTAGCTTGATTGCCGATGAAGACGCGGCGCTTAACACCTTAACCTCGTTACACGCACTAGGAGTGACACTGTCACTGGACGACTTCGGTACCGGTTATGCCACCTTTAACTATCTGAAGAAATTTCCTTTTGACGCGATAAAAATCGATAAAAGCTTTATTCAACATCTTGATAAAAGCGATAACGACCGTGAGATCGTCCATTCGATTGTTTATGTCGCCAAAAAATTAAAGCTGTTTGTGACGGTTGAAGGTATCGAAAACCAATTCCACGAAGACTTTATCATTCAAGAAGGCTGTGAATACGGACAAGGTTTCTACTATGGTAAACCGATGACGGGTGAATCGTTTGAACGCTCGCTGATGACTCAAACCCGCTTTGATTGTTCTCCAATGGCATCAGAATCTTGATGTATGCTTTACTCAGCACAACGTGCTTCTTATAATCCACGCCTCTTGTTTAAAGCGGAAACTTTTTTATGGATCAACTTACTGCGATTTTAAAGAAAATCGAAAAACAAAATTATCGCGCCTATCAACAGATCAAAGGACAATACGACTTCAAAGATTTCACTCTTTTTGTCGATCATGTCCAAAGCGATCCATATGCTTCTTCTTCCCGTTTTCGCGCGTTTCGTCCTTGGCCGTTAACCGACCTGGCGTGGCTTAAAGAGACCTCAGCGTCTTATCAAGTTGCCGCGCGCGATTTTATCGCTCGTCAATTCGCCGAGTTCGCCAAACAAGAGAATCACATCAGTATCGCTACTACCGGGCAGACCGTACTCGATAACACCGCAGTGGTATTCAGCGAACAAGGTATTGAGTTGCGTTTTCGCATTAATCTGCCGGCAGAAGGTCGCAGCGTATTGGGTAAAAAGACCAACAACCTTTTGACTTTCCATCTACCAAAATACGTACGCCGCTGCACGATCGCGCGCGAGTTAGATTTAGATGCGCTGAAACACCACTGTGAAATCGTTGAAGACCAAGAAGCGATGCGCAGCCAATTAGAAGCAAAAGGGCTTGCGGCGTTCGTGGCCAACGGTTCAGTACTGCCACGCCTTGCCGGTGATTGCGATTTTCCAATGAAAGATGCCGTCACTTTTAAAGCGCCTGAATCAATGACCGTGACTCTGAACACGCCAAACCAAGGCGAGATTCAAGGCCTAGGTATTGGCAAAGGTATTACCCTGATTGTGGGCGGCGGTTTTCACGGTAAATCGACCCTGTTAAGCGCGATTGAGCGCTCTATCTACAACCACATTCCTGGTGATGGCCGCGAACGCATTGTGACTAATCCACTGGCGATGAAGATTCGCGCTGAAGATGGTCGCTGCGTTCATCACTTGAATCTGTCTAACTACATCAATCACCTGCCTTACAATAAAGACACCGAAGACTTCTCGACTCAAGATGCATCGGGTTCAACATCGCAAGCGGCATGGCTGCAAGAATCGATTGAAGCAGGCACCAAAGCGCTGTTGATTGATGAAGATACCTCGGCCACCAACTTTATGATTCGCGACGAACGTATGCAGGCACTGGTGGCAAAATCCGATGAACCCATCACACCGCTGGTGGATCGCATAGGTCAACTTCGCGATCAAATGGGCATTTCATCAATCATCGTTATGGGTGGCTCGGGCGACTATTTGGATGTCGCCGATCATGTTATCCAGATGCATGACTACCAAGCCATCGATGTGACCGAAAAAGCTCAGCAAGTGATTGCAAAGCACCCAACCCAACGTGACAACGAAAGTGAAAAGCCTCTGCTTGAACTGACCCAGCGCGCCTTGAACGGTCATGCACTACAAAAAATTCTTGTCGACGGTAAATACCGTGTTACCGCCAAAGGCAAACAGAGTTTAAGACTTGGCAAAGAGTTCACCGATTTAAGCGCGCTTGAGCAATTGGAATCGTCCAATGAAGTGAATGCGATTGGTTGGATTTGCTTTGCGCTGGCGCAAACTGGTCAGTGGGTCAATAACCCGGTCGATGTCATCACTGCGCAATTGAATGAGGATTGGCACACCAAAATGCCAGAACAAGGTGATTTAGCCAAACCACGTACACTTGATGTGATGGCAGCACTTAACCGCATGCGCAAAGCGCAATTTAGCGCCGCTAAATAATGAGCTAATAAGCTTCAATTATTTACATCTTCTCGCTAATAAAAAAGCGCCATGACTGGCGCTTTTTTATGGTGTGGCAAACTAATATTGCTGCCTTAGCACGTGCCAAGCCTCACACAGCACGCGAAAACGGTCACTGTCGCCGCTGTCTCTATCTGGGTGCCATTTAAGCGCGAGTTTACGCCAAGTTTTGCGAATTTCGGTCTTGCTCGCATCTTGAGGTAGATTAAACAAGCGCAGGGCGCGATGGCGATCGATACTGACCACATTACTGCTGCCGCCGCCGACAAACTCATGGTAACGCGTCCAAAACTCGTTGAGCAAACGCTTCACTTCCCCTTCATCGGCTTCATAGTTTTCCCAATGAGTATAGTAATCGCGCAGTGGATCATTTTCGTCGATTGCATGACCTGGGACTTGATGGACTGGCATCAAAACGATATCCATCGCTTCGACTTGCAGCCAGTTATCGGGATAAAGGGTTTCTTGCAGTTGATAAAGCGCGTTCATGATTAAAAAATTACGCTTGAACAAGTCTTTATCTGCCGCGGCGTCAAGGATGGGAATCAAGCCCAACTCGCCCAGGTGCGCTGCCAGAGTGTGAACTTTCCAGCCGCGGGGCTGTTTACGAAGCACTTCCAAAGTTGGCCAAAGAAGTGGATTTTCCATGTAAGATTGAAATTGTGCGCTGACGGCTTGTTGATCTTCCATTATTCATACTAACGTGACGACACATGAATATAATTCAAATCCATTGATTGGGTTTTGTCGAGAAACGGATGAATAAATCAACGGAGGAATTGATCTCTGCGACAAAAGAGCGATGACATCACCACTCTTTATCACGGTTATTAGGCCATATATCGCGCGATTAAATCACACCAAGCTCACGCAGTCTTTCCATCAAATATTGGTGCGCAGTGTAGCGCTCAGACAGCACAACCTCAGGTTTGGGATGCAAAAACAGCGGTAGTGAAATTCGCGAATGGGTTTGACGAGCACCGGTTGGATTGATCACGCGGTGGGTGGTTGAGGGAAAGTAGCCGCCGGATGCCTCTTGCAACATATCACCGATATTGATGATCAAATTGCCAAAGTCACACGGCACGTCGAGCCAATCCCCTTCTTTAGTCTGCACTTGCAAACCCGGTTCATTTGCCGCGGGTAAAACCGTGAGCAGGTTAATATCTTCATGAGCGGCAGCGCGAATCGCACCAAGCTCTTCGCGGCCCGTCATTGGTGGATAATGCAAAATACGCAATAAGGTTTTCTGGCTGTTATTCACCATCTCTGAAAGTGCGATGGAGTACCTAGCTTGAACTTCAGCGGGTGAATAGGCTTCAACCCAACCAAGCAGCGTTTGTGCAAAGGCATTAGCACGTTGATAGTAATCCAAAATCTGCTCAGACAATTCGCTGGGAATTTGCCCCCAAGGGTATACGTGAAAATACTCTTTGATGTCTTTAACACTGTGTCCTTTGGCCGTTTCAGAGACGCTTGGAGGAAAATAACCGTCTTGAGTATCCACGTTGAATCGAAACTCATGTTTGCGCTCAGAGAGGAAAAATGCTTGCCAATTTTGGTAAATCGACTCAACCAAAGATTGTGGAATTGGATGATTCTTTAATACGCCAAAACCTGTTTTGTGCAACGATTGCACAAACTGCTGGGCAGCATCTTCGGCAAGATAATCAACGGTGTTAAGTTTCATGACTTCACTTCAGTTATCGATATTAGGCGGGCGATTTTAATCATCGCGTTCACGCAAAGCAAACATTTATGTAACATCCAATCTAACATCCACGATAAACGTGGTGACGGTTTTATTTTCAACAGTTCGCGATATAACGCAATTGGCTAAGATTCACTATCCGTTTGGGTCGTTTGATTTATCCATTGCAGATACGCGAAAGCGCCTTCGCTAAACGGTACTTTTATCACCTGCGGCGTTTCATAGTCGTGTAGGTCAATGATCAAACGCTCGAGTGCTGCGTAACTGGCATCGGTGGTTTTGATGACTAGGAGCGTCTCTTTATCGTTGCAAACTTTGCCCTGCCAAAGATAGTGGCTGTCGATGCTTGAACATTGCACACAAGCGGCGAGTTTTTGGATCAAGATGGCATCGATCAACCGTTTGGTCGTTTGTGGATTATTGGTGGTGGTCAACACCATACAAAAAGGGGCGTTCATCGTGGCTCCTTAGTCAGCATCATCAAAGCTTGAAAAGTGATAGTTAACTCGAATTTTTACTGGATAGACAGCAGTTAACCGCCAACGCCAAACAAAATTAAACTACTATCGGGTTAAGCCTTCAAATCTAGGCGAATGTTCGAAATACCAATAACAATATAATCTTTTAGACTTTGCTGTAGCCGGAGAACTTGATGACAGACACACCAATACCGCTGTGTTGCCCTTTGTGTGGCCACGACGAATACTTACTTTCTGACAACAACCAATTCCTGTGCGCGAAATGTGGCGCCTATTTCGAGGACATCACCCAAGTTACCCAATCTATCAGGTTTACAGCCCCGCTAACCCTGTTACCAACTACGCCAAATGCAACGCTTTGTCATTGACGCTTAGATTAAACCGCGCAGCTCTTTTAAATTCTCGATGGTTTTCACCTGCTGAGAGTAAGATTGCGCGTTACGACTTAGTAATTGCACGGTTTTAACACCGGCGCGAAGCCCTGCTTCGAGCCCCTTTGCCGTGTCATCAATGTACAAGCACTCATCGAGCGAAAAGCCCATGTTCATGGCTGAGTATTGAATAAGGTCTGGGTCTGGTTTCCAACTATTGGCATCGAAGGCAGAAAAGATGCGCCCATGAAAATCTGGTAGTAGCCCGGCTAAAAACAGTGAGCGTTCGATTTTCTCACGTGGTCCATTTGATGCGACGCAATACTCAATTCCTGCAGCTTTTAAACGCGCAATGATTTCGGTCGCACCTTCCATTGGTTTGAGGTGGCGGCGAAACAACCTATCAACCTCTTGCCGATACTCAGGTTCCAGCGTGTCAAGGGAGACACTCAAGCCCAAGCGCTCGCACGTGCTCATCAATATATCCGCCAGCTTACCACCTTCAAAATGGCGCAAAGCATCTTGGGTAGACATATTAGCGCCATGACGGTTGAATACTTTCGCCAAAGCTTCGCAACAGAGCCGTTCGCTGTCTATCAGAGTTCCGTCACAATCAAAAATCACACATCGAATCTGACTCATGGTTATTCTAGGGTCCTTAGTGGGCTTGCTAGAAATACTATACGTCTATTTTGAAGCTATTTAGGATGAAATGCGGAAAGCGTGCACTACAGCCAGATCAAAGTGCAAAAATATCGACTAAGTCACTGTCATTTAATGACGAGTCTCATTTGCGAACAAATGACACCAAACAAATTAACTTATATAAATTAATACTTTACAGACAATTTCATGTTAACTTTTAGATTAAAGGTTAACTTGCCATTTGCTCGACAAAAATATCACCATCACAGTCTAAAAGTTGCAGTTTTTCAATCAGACCCGCGACAAAACTATCAGCCAAAGCGGGATCGTTCAGTGCGAGATCCGAAATTAGTGTAGCGGTATCATCGCGAGTGACGATCGCGGCGGCAATTGGCTCACCAGAGTCAAACGCCAAATACAATTCACAGGGCTCGGAATAGATAATTTGGGTGAGAAATTCAACGATCAGCGACTGCTGCTCAGCGCCTTCCCAGCGCTTGGCTTGTAGCTGCGCAAACATGATAGTTAAACGATGAAAATCCACGAGGAAGATCGAATCAGGCAGCATGGCTTGATCAGATTGAGGCTGCCACGGCTGAAGCGACGTTTGTTGCGCTTGGCTAAGGTATAAGGCTCTGCCTTCGATACTCTCTTTGGTCGGAAACTCGACCTCGATTTGTTGATATAACCATTGGTTTTTGCTCGACAAAAGGGAGTTTTGCGAATCAGACATGAGGGTTTCCTTAGCAAATCAGTGGCGGTAGCATAACCATAGCCCTTGGTACCCACAACATTTATTTTAAATTATTCTTTATAAAACCGCCGCTTAGAATGGCTAGCCTTAGGGTCAATGTTTTGCGACACCAAAACTGCTATGATTCCGGCTGAATTATTTGAGGATTTCACTATGTATAAAAAAATGGCGCTCGCCGCTATGCTGGCTTTGGGTTTAACCGCTTGTGATAACAATGAAGTGGGTGATGTAAGTTTAGGTATGTTTACGCTAAAAGACATTAAGCTTAACCATCTGCAAGATCCCATTGTGACTGGCGTAACCTGTCATGTTGCTTCAATCGAAGCAGACTTTTCATTGGCCGACCCAAGTGACAGTTCAATCGCGTGTCGTCAAACCGGTGATATCACCCCTGAAATGATCGCAGCGATCGACAAATCTTCAAATGGCGAAGTAGTATTTAAGAAGTCTAAAAGTATCTTCTTTAAAACCATGAAAATTCGTCGCATCTATGATGCGGAGAACCAAACCTTGATGTACCTCTCGTACTCAACCAAAGAGACATCCGGTAGCTTCAAGCACAGCCTATCAACCGTTCCTCTATGGGGAACAAAGGCCTACGGTTCTTACCAACCGAAGAAATAATCGCAGCCGCCACTGCACATGCTCTAAATCGTGCAGTGGCGTGTAATAAAACTGCAAACCACAAATTAAAATTGTGATACTATCCTGAAAAATTTCTCACTGCTTAACGAAAATGAAGTTTCCAGGTCAACGTAAATCTAAGCATTATTTCCCTACTCACGCTCGCGATCCGCTCGTCAATCAGATTCAGCAGACTCCTAAACTGCACCGTCCTATTATTGTGGGCATCGGTCAAACCATCGTCGATATTGAAGCGCGAGTGGATGATGATTTTCTCGCCCGTTACGAACTCAGTAAAGGCCACTCTTTAGTCCTTGAAGAGAGCAAAGCCGATGCTTTGTACCAAGAGCTTGTTGACCGCCAACTCATTACTCACCAACACCCTGGTGATACGATTGGCAATACCCTTCACAACTATTCGGTGTTAGCCGACAGCAAATCGGTACTGCTTGGCGTGATGTCGAAGAATATCGAAGTCGGCTCTTTTGCCTATCGTTACTTGTGCCGTACCTCTTCACGGATGAACCTTAACCATCTGCAGATGGTCGAAGGCTCCATTGGTCGTTGTTACACCCTGATCTCAAACGATGGTGAACGAACGTTTGCCATCAACGAAGGTCATATGAACCAACTTCAGCCGGAAAGTGTTCCCGAGGAAGTGTTTGACAAAGCTTCTGCTCTTGTCGTGTCTTCGTATTTAATGCGTGGTAAACCAGAAGATCCGATGCCAAAAGCCGTGGCGAGAGCGATTGAAATCGCCAAAGCCAAAAACGTGCCTGTGGTACTGACTCTCGGCACGAAATGGGTTATCGAAGGCAATCAAAAATGGTGGCAGGATTATTTAAAAGAAAACGTCACTGTGGTCGCGATGAACGAAGAGGAAGGCGAATCGTTAACCGGTGAGAGCGATCCACTGCTTGCAGCCGATCAAGCCCTTGAATGGGTTGACTTAGTACTTTGTACAGCAGGTCCAGTTGGTCTTTATATGGCCGGTTATACCGATGATGCTGTCAAGCGCGAAACCGAATTACCGCTTTTACCAGGCAACATTGCCGAATTCAACAAATTTGAGTTTAGCCGCGCGATGCGTAAGCAAGATTGCAATACGCCAGTGAAAGTGTATTCGCACATTGGCCCATATCTGGGCGGCCCGCTAGAAATTAAAAACACCAACGGTGCGGGCGATGGTGCATTATCCGCTTTATTGCACGATATGGCCGCCAATGCTTATCACGCTGTCAATGTACCGAACTCGGCCAAGCACAACATGCCATTTTTGACTTACTCTTCATTGGCGCAAGTGTGTAAATACGCCAACCGGGTGAGTTACGAAGTATTAACCCAGCACTCACCTCGCCTGTCGCGCTCTCTGCCCGAACGTGAAGATAGCTTAGAAGAAGCGTATTGGGACCGTTAATTGCGGCAATGCGTGTTTAACGCCAACACCGATTCAAAAAAACCGCCTATTGGCGGTTTTTGTTTTATTGATGTTTATCTTGAATGTATTTCTGGCTGACATCCACCAGCGCTACATCTTTAAAGAAGCTACGTCCAAGCAGCAGCGGAAAGGTCAAATGGGTGCGATCGGTTAAAGTAAACTCGGTTTTCTCTTTTAAGTCACCGATTTGGATCCACGCCATAACCACAGGACGGCGGTCGCCTCCGTTAGACGTCGATTGACGAATCTTCACCCAGCGCGAAACTGGCAACGCAATTTCGCGGCTCTTAACACCTTCGTGTTCGACTTTGAACTTAACCCAATCATTACCATCGCGTTCAAACGGTACGATATCGGTAGCGCTGATTGATGACGTTGTCGCTCCAGTATCGACTCGCGCATCAAAATTTTGCTCAAGGCCCGGAACATATACCCACTCCTGAGCGCCCAAAATCAAACGACCATCAGCGGTTTTTTTCGCCTTGGGATCGACAACTGGCGCGACTTTCTTCACTGGTTGAGTCTGTTTACTCACCTGCGAGGCATCGCTTTGAGCGCTTTTGCTTTGAGAGGCGGTAGTTTGTGAGCTGGCAGTTTTCTCGCTTGCTGGTGTCTTAGCCACTTTGACTTCTTCCGCTTTTGCCGCCGAGTTTGACTGTGCAGTGACTTGGCTGGTTTGAGGCGTTTGTGTTGATTCCGACGTCGTCGAACAAGCAGCCAAACCACTTGTGAGAATCAAAGGTATCAATACTTTCCAGTTCTGGTTCATGCATTACTCACTTTTCAAATTTCGCGCCTTAACTGACGTTCATAATCGCTTGGGCAACATAAGGAATGTCTTTCTCGGTCAACCCTGCAATATTGATCCGTCCGTCAGCGACGCCGTAAATACCGTATTGCTCGCGAAGTGCACTCATCTGTTCTGGGCTAAAGCCTAACACAGTAAACATGCCTTTGTGATTCGCGATAAAATCGAATTGTGAAGTATTGTGTTTATTTCTCAATTCGTTACAGAGAGTTTTGCGAAGGTTTAACAAACGTTGCTGCATTTCACTCAATTCTTGCTTCCAAAGTTGAGTTAGCTCTTGATTTTGTAAAATGGTTTTGACTAGCGTCGCACCATGATCTGGTGGCATGGTGTAAGTCGCGCGCGCGAGCGTCAGCAACTTGCCTTTGGCATTATTCGCATCCGTGATGTTATTTGCTACAACCATTGCCGCACCAGTGCGCTCGCGATAAAGGGCAAAGTTCTTCGAACATGAGGTGGTAATAAGCATCTCTTCAAGGTTATCCGCCATAAAGCGCAGCCCTTGCGCATCTTGCTCTAGACCGTCACCAAAACCTTGGTAAGCAATGTCAACAAACGGCGTAAAGCCATTTTTCTGTGCCAACGCGGTGATCGCCTGCCAAGCGGCGAAATCGATATCCGCGCCAGTTGGGTTGTGGCAGCAGCCGTGTAGCAACACGACATCATTTCGGCCTGCACCCGCCAAATCACTTAGCATCAACTCAACATCAACTTGCTTGGTGACCGGGCTGAAATAACTGTAGTAACGTACTTTAAGCCCCGCCGCTTCCATGATCGGCTTGTGGTTTACATAGCTTGGGTTTGAAATCCACACTGTGGTATCAGGCTGAGCAAAACGCATCAAATCAGCCAGCATGCGCAGCGCACCGCTGGCACCAGGTGTTTGAATCGCCGTTACGCGTTCGGTTGCCGATGTACCCGCCAGTAATAAATCGACCATCGACTGATTAAACTCTTCGCACCCAGCAAGGCCGACATACGCTTTGGTTGTTTGTGTCGCAACAACGATGTCTTGCGCTTTTTGCACCGCCTTCATGACCGGCGTTTCACCTTGGCTGTTTTTATACACACCAATACCAAGGTCAACTTTATTCGCACGTTGATCTGCACGATAAGCAGTAGAAAGAGAAAGAATGGGATCTGAAGTGGGAGCCGGTAAATGAGAGAACATGAAAGTCACAACCCTTTGAAATTCTAATGAGGAATTTTTAGTAAACACTATAGTTCACAGGATTGAAATGACTTTTTATCCATCTCACAAAAATGGCGCGATTCACGCGCCATAGTGTTGATAAAACCAGCAAATTGATATTCAACCAAACTAAAGGCTGACAGAAAATCGGCTTTGATGAGATTGAGTCGTTAAGGTTTCATTTTAAATGATGAATGATTTGATTAGCACTTCCGCGCCACTCTAACCGTGGGTCAGCTTGCTCTTTAATAAACTTGCCATCAATAAAGGTATCAACATATTGCAGTATTTCGCGCTGCTGCGAATTAAGCTCACCAAGGGTATAACCGCTCCATAGCCAAATATCTTTGCCTACACATTCGCTGCGTACCCGCTTCACCAATTGTAAAACGGCGCTTAAATTTGCAGGATGCAGTGGGTCGCCACCCGACAAGGACAAACCGCGACGCTTAATACGCGTATCGTTAAGGTCTGCGATAATCGTATCTTCGGCTTGCTGGGTAAACGGTGTGCCTGAATCGGTGCGCCACGTCGCTTGGTTATAACAACCTCGGCATTGATGTACGCACCCTGAGACAAACAGCGTGCAGCGCGTACCCGGGCCATTAACCACATCGATTGGATAATATTGGTGATAGTTCATAATCGTCATCAACAAGGGCAAGCCAAGCTTGCCCTATTTTCAAATCAAACCAAGGCCAAATTTAAAGGTGTTTCACTCGGCGTTTGACTTCTTCTTGCTTACCAAAGTTGAATGGCCTTGCATCTGGGCTGCCTAGGTAACCACATACACGGCGTGTCACGGACACTTTGGTCGAGTCGTGATTGCCACAGCTTGGGCAGGTAAAACCTTTGCTGGTACAGTCAAATTCGCCAGTGTAGCCACACTCATAACACTCATCGATTGGCGTGTTGGTGCCGTAATATGGCACGCGGCTATAGCTGTAATCCCAAACGTTTTCCAGTGCTTCAATATTGCGCTGCATATTTGGAAACTCGCCGTAGCAGATAAAACCGCCGGATGATACTTCTGGGTATGGCATTTCAAAATCGATCTTGTCGTAAGGGTTAACCTTTTTCTCCACATCCAAGTGGAAGCTATTGGTGTAGTAACCTTTGTCCGTCACGCCATCAATCACACCAAACTCTGTCGCATCTATACGACAGAAGCGGTTACATAAGTTTTCGCTTGGCGTCGCGTAAAGGCTAAAGCCATAACCTGATTCTTCGGTCCAGCGGTTAACCGCTTTTTTCAGATGCTCAACAATCGCTACCGCTTTTTGACGCAATTCGCTGTCGTCATAAACGTGGGTTTGAGTGCCAAACAGCGCATTGATGGTCTCATGAATACCGATGTAACCCAGAGAAATCGACGCACGGCCATTCTTAAAGATATCGGCAATTGAGTCATCGGCTTTTAGACGAACGCCGCACGCACCTTCCATATACAAAATAGGCGCAACGCGAGCTTTAACGTTTTCCAACCGGCTGATACGAGTGCCAAGGGCACGATAAGCGAGCGCCAGTTTGTCATCCAATAGCTGATAAAAACGCGCTTCATCACCTTTGGCTTGAATTGCAATTCGCGGCAAATTCAGGCTAACAACCCCTAAGTTATTACGACCTTCATGAACCAGTTCACCGTTCTCTTCATATGTTCCCAAGAAGCTGCGACAGCCCATTGGCGTTTTGAATGAACCAGTGATCTCAACCACTTTGTCGTAGTTAAGAATGTCTGGATACATGCGTTTTGACGCACATTCCAACGCCAGTTGCTTAATATCGTAATTTGGATCGCCTTGATGATGATTAAGACCATCTTTGATGGCAAACACCAATTTAGGAAACACGGCGGTCTTGTGATTTTTGCCAAGACCCGCGATGCGGTTTTTCAAAATCGATTGTTGAATTAAGCGCGATGACCAAGAAGTACCAAGGCCAAAACCAAACGTGACAAATGGCGTTTGGCCATTCGCAGTGTGCAGCGTGTTAACTTCATATTCCAATGATTGGAACGCGTCATAACACTCTTTCTCGGTACGTGCTTTGGCAAATTCTTCTGGGCTGTGAATATCCCACTCTTTAGCGATTTCAAGGTGTTTGTTGTAACTTGCCATCACATAAGGCTCAAGCACTTCATCAATGCGGTTGATGGTGGTACCTCCATAAATGTGGCTTGCCACCTGAGCAATAATTTGCGCTGTCACTGCCGTTGCAGTTGAAATTGACTTGGGCGTGTCAATTTCTGCATTACCCATTTTAAAGCCATGCGTTAACATGCCTTTAAGATCGATAAGCATACAGTTAAACATTGGGAAAAACGGCGCATAATCGAGATCGTGATAGTGAATATCACCTTGTTCATGGGCATGAACAATATCACGTGGCAAAATGTGCGTTTTTGCATAGTGCTTAGCAACGATACCGGCAAGTAAGTCACGTTGGGTAGGAATCACTTTGCCATCTTTATTGGCGTTTTCATTGATCAGTTCAACATTGCTCTCTTCAATCAAGCCTTCGATCTCACGAGTCAATGCGCTCTGTTTTTCGCGGGCAATATCGCGGTCATGGCGATATTCGATGTACGAACGTGCCAAAGATTTGTATGGCCCTTGCATTAATTCATTTTCGACCAAGGTCTGAATTTCGTTAATGTGAACTTCCGATTGTTCTGCTAGTTTTAACTCGACAGCTAACGCGACATTTAAGGCATAGATGGCCGTCTCCTTATCGACGTGATCCGCTGCGGCTTCAACGGCAGCTTGAATACGGTCACGACTGAAAGGGGCTTTAGAGCCATCACGTTTTATTACTCGAGTTTTCACGGTTTCTCCTTACCCTAGCGATACCCACAGAGTTATCCACAAATACACTATATAGGGTTGTTTTTTGTTCTGCTGACACTACATATTGTGGCGTATTTAACGAAAACCCCCAAACCAGAGTATTGATTTGGATCAACAAAAATGGGCTATGGGCGAATAAGAAATCGAACTTAGCGGCATTGATCTCAGATAGAAAAGAAAAGGTGAAATAGTTGAAAAAACGACTTTATGAGCTTGCATTTTTTGCGAGTCTTGTCCGGTAAAGGCTGGCACTTAAATAGGAAAGTTTAGAGAATGACGTTTGTTAAACCTAGGTTATTAATCACTGCAATTTGTTTACTTGCCCCTCTTCACTTGCAGGCAGCCAAACTCGACTATCGTATCGCGACGTGGAATTTAGAGTGGCTAACCGAACAACCCGTCGAGCGCATCGACGCGTCCAAACGCACCAATCAAGATATCGCCAAGCTATCAGACTACGCGCAGCAGCTTGATGCCGACATCATTGCCTTTCAAGAAGTTGAATCGGTGGCTTTGGCTGAGAAAGTGTTTGGCTCTCAATACCAGATTTATCTCTCGGATCGAGCGCAAAATCAGTTTCGCCAAAACCAATTTGACAGTGGTAATCAATACACGGGTTTTGCGGTAAAACGTGGTATTGAAGTCAAAGACTTGGGAGATATTCGTTTAGAGTCGAGTCACAGCAGTCATTTACGCTTTGCCAGTTACTTAGTGATTGCGCCGCAAAGCGATACGCCGATTCACGCGCTAGCGGTGCATTTAAAAGCCGGATGCAGCGGCGCTTATAAAGACAGCCGCGAATGCGCGAAATTGTCTGAACAAGGCAAGCACCTCCAAAGCTGGATTCAAGACCAGCAAAGTGCTCATCATCAATATCTCATCATGGGTGATTTTAACCACAACCTCGCCTACCGCGGCGATTGGCTATGGAACATCATCACCTCTGGCAGTAACGCAAAACTGCTCACCCAGCAGACTCAAGCCAAATGTAAGGTACGCTCAAACAATAACCCGGCCAAACTGCATCAGTTCCGCTCGCTGATTGACCATATTATTATAAGCGGTGAATTAGCCAGCCAAACTCAGGCGACGCAGTTGACCTATCAAAGCCAAGATGTGCTCAAATATCAATTAAGCGATCATTGCCCGGTTTACAGCCAGTTGAACTAAACGTAAAAAGCCCCACCAGTTTCCATTAGTAATCAGAAATTTAGTGGGGCTTTTTTATCGTTACATCTCAGGGTGATAAACTGCTCACAGCCCAATTAAAGGCTGACAAAACGCTTTCGCATTACCACGTAATACAATATTGGGATAACCAGCAAAGTCAGAATCGTCGAAACGAAAATACCAAAGATTAAGCTTATCGCCAGACCGTTGAAAATCGGGTCATCAAGAATAAACATAGCGCCAATCATCGCCGCAAGCGCGGTCAGCATAATCGGTTTGGCGCGCACCGCGGCCGACTGGATCACCGCTTGCGAAAAATCCACTCCCGCCTGTACTTGTTGATTGATAAAATCGACCAGTAAAATCGAGTTACGCACTATGATCCCCGCCAGCGCGATCATGCCAATCATCGACGTTGCGGTAAACTGGGCGCCAAGCAAAGCATGCCCCGGCATCACGCCAATAATGGTTAAAGGAATCGGCGCCATGATGATAAGCGGCACTAAATAAGATTTAAATTGTGCCACCACCAGCAAGTAAATCAGCACCATACCCACGGCATACGCAATGCCCATATCGCGAAACGTTTCGTAAGTGATGGTCCATTCCCCATCCCACAATATCGACACGCCATGCAGCCCATCTGGCTGGTGGATATAGTATTGTTCAACCTGCATCTGTTTGTTCAAAGCGCTACCAATATTAAACATGCCATATAACGGACTATCAACACTGCCAGCCATATCACCGACCACCATCACCATCGGCACCATGTTTTTATGCACGATGTAGTCGTCCATCGGCGTTTGACGCACCGACACTAAGTCTGATAACGCATAGGCGTTGCCTGTCGCGCTGCTCACTTTCATATTTAAAACCTGCTCTAAACGCACTTTGGCCGTTTCGCTGGCTTGAATTTGAATCGGCACCGGGTATTTGCTGTGTTCACTGTGTAGATACGTCACCGCTTTACCACCAATCGAAGTTGCCAGCGCATCCACAATCGAAGCGTAAGCGACTTGATAGTGCGCGGCTTTACTGCGGTCAATCACCACTTGCCATTTTTGATGCAGCTCGGGCAAATACATATCCACATCAACAATATCCTCGGTTGCACGAAATACTTGGCGAACTTCCCTTGCCGCTTGGCTACGCAGCTCTGGTGTCGGCGCGTAGACTTCCGCCAAAATGGGCGACCAAACCGGCGGCCCTGGCGGTACTTCGACCACTTTGACTTTACCGCCAAATTTATTGGCAATTTGATTGAGCATTGGGCGAACCGCGCTCGCAATTTGGTGGCTGTCTCGCTCACGCTGTTTGCGATCCGCCAAGTTGACTTGAATATCGCCCTGGTTCGCTTCGCTGCGCATAAAATAGTGGCGTACTAAGCCATTAAAGTTAATTGGCGCAGCGGTGCCAGCATAGATTTGATAACTCTCCATTTCCGGAATTTTGTTGAGCTCTTGGCCCATCTCAAACAGCACTCTTTGGGTGCGCTCAAGTGAGGTGCCATCTGGCATATCGAGCACAACTTGGAATTCGGATTTGTTGTCAAACGGCAGCATTTTTAGCACTACCGCTTGAAACACAGGCAATAATACGGAGCCCGCAATCAGCGCCAAAATCACCACAAGTAACACGACGCGGTTACGGCCCTGATGTTTGGCGGTCACAAACGGCGCCATCATACGGTGGAAAAACGGATGCGAGCTATTCGTTTGCTCATGGTGATCATCATGAGATGCTGATTTGAGAAAATGCCCAGCCAGCCATGGCGAAACCACAAACGCGACCGCAAGCGATATCAACATGCCCATCGAGGCATTGATCGGAATTGGGCTCATATAGGGGCCCATTAATCCTGAAACAAACGCCATCGGCAGCAAGGCTGCGATAACCGTCAGTGTGGCAAGAATGGTCGGGCCGCCCACTTCATCCACCGCTGCGGGTATCAATTCAGTGAGCTTTTTCTTACCTATCGCCATATGACGGTGAATATTTTCAACCACCACAATAGCATCGTCGACCAAAATACCAATTGAAAAAATCAGCGCAAACAGCGACACACGATTGAGCGTAAAGCCCCATGCCCAAGACGCAAACAAGGTGATCATCAAGGTGACAACAATCGCAAGCCCAACCACGATGGCCTCACGCCAGCCCATAGCGAGGACGACCAAGATGACCACAGCGGCAGTGGCAAACGCCAATTTGCCGATAAGCGTGTTACTTTTATCTGCCGCCGTTTTTCCGTAATCGCGGGTGATTGTTACATCAATGCCTTGCGGGATCAGCGTATTTTTGAGCTCATTGACTCGCGACTCGACCGCGCTGGCGACATTAACCGCGTTTTCACCGCTTTTTTTGGCGATAGCCAACGTCACTGCAGGATAAATTCCTTGTTTGTCGCTGGTCCAAACATTTTGAGTTGGCGTATTAGTGCCAAATTTCACACTGGCGATATCTTCCAAATATACTGGGGTGTTGTTATGCAAACCCACAACCAGCTGTTTGACTTCTTCAACGCGAGTCAAGAACTGGCCAACTTGCAAAGGAAAGGTCTGATTATCATGGGTTAACGACAACATGGTTGAACTGGAATTCGCCGCTGGCAAATGCTGATTAAGGGCATCTAAAGTAATACCAAAACTGTTCATTTTGGCTGGGTCTAAACGAACATCGACAATCGTGTCATGGCCGCCAACCGTATAAATATCACGCGTGCCATCAATACGTTTGAGTTCAGTTTCTAAACCGTGAGCGACTTGAGTTAACTGTTGTTGGTCTAATCGACCGCTTTTATCGGCCAAGGTAAGCGTTACGATGGGCACATCTTCAATGCCTTTGGGTTTGATGATGGGCTCACCCACTCCCACCCCTTGCGGCATCCAGTCCTTATTGGAGTAGAGTTTGTTATAGATGCGCACCACCGCATCGTTGCGCGTGACACCGACATCAAAGATAGCCACAATCATGGCGCCATCTGGCTGAGAAAATGAGTAAATTTTGTCGATGCCCTGAATTTCGGAGATCACTTGCTCAGCCGGTGTGGTGACTAAACTTTCCACCTCAGCTGGCGATGCGCCGGGAAAGGGAATGTAGACATCCGCGAATGTCACATCGATTTGCGGCTCTTCCTCTTTAGGCGTCACCATCACCGCAAACAATCCCATTAATAGCCCAACAAGTGCGAGCAAAGGGGTCATGGCTGAATTTTGAAAGGCCGCAGCAATGCGACCCGAAATGCCGAGTCGTCTGTCCATATCAGTTCCCTTGCTGGTTATTTAGCGCCATGGTTGAAATGACATCACCTTGCTCTAAGCCTGAGAGTACTTCGGTGTAATCACCGTAGGTCTGCCCGAGGCGCACTGGATTGAGTAAACGTTCATCACCATTCACTCGATACACAGCGCTGAGTTCAGCGCGGCGCACAATCGCGCTATTGGGTATCAGCATAGTGTCGCGATCGGCATAGTGAAATTCAGTTTTGACCCACATCCCCGGCACAAACTCATTAATTTGTTCAGGCAGGTTGAGACGAATTTTGAAGGTATGTGACTGAGGGTCGGCATAACTAAACAAGCTGTATTGAATCGGCAGCACCCGCTTGCCTTGCGGCGATACCACTTCAAATTGCTCAACACGGTTTACGCTTGGTTGATAACGCTGTGGGATTTCCGCTTCAATCCGCAGTTTATCGGTTGAAAAGCCGCTGATTAGCGGCGTACCAGGCGCCACAGTTTCACCCAGCTCAACATGCCGCTGAGTGACGACACCGTCATATGGCGCAGTGACACTGGTATATCCAAGCGACTCTTTGGCTTGCGCTACCGCAGCCTTTGCTGAGCGCACCGCCGCTGCGCTAGAGCGCGCTTTCGCTTCAGCAGAGTCCATTAACTCCTGTGAAATCGCCCCTTTAGGAAACAACAAACGATAGCGTTTAACTTGCGCTGCCGCATCTCGGTCTTGAGCGATAGCACTGGCGAGCTGCGCCTGCGCGGCGTCCAACGAGGCCGATTGTTGGACAGCACTGATCTCCAGGAGGACCGTCCCTTGCTTAACGTAATCATTAACATCAACGTTAAGCCCAACGATACGTCCAGAAGTTTGCGATGCGACCGTACCTTGATTGATGGGTTGCACAACCCCATCAAGCTCCACCACTTGTGGAAGTAACTCATTTTTTACGCTAAACAGCAGATTACTCTGCTCGGCGTGAACCACCGCGCTGTTAGACAGCGCCGCGGCAACACTTAAAATTAACCATTTCATGTAGTTACTCTCCTTAGTGATGTCTCACTTTTACGCTACAAAAAGCGTAATAGCGTTAAGCGGTTTGAGTATGATGCTGCTTACGATTGGCGATACAGATCAATAAGTTGGTTGCTCCTAGTCCGGCCATCATGCAGGCAAAAAACACCCAAGCTCCAGAATTGCCCAGCGCTAAACTTGAAACCACAGGTCCAGGA
Organism: Vibrio xiamenensis; assembly: GCF_900100015.1. Taxonomy (GTDB): domain Bacteria; phylum Pseudomonadota; class Gammaproteobacteria; order Enterobacterales; family Vibrionaceae; genus Vibrio; species Vibrio xiamenensis. Next base: position 119,214 of record NZ_FNDD01000006.1, read on the forward strand.
CAAATCCCAGCGATCCCCCAACCCAATCCAAAAATCACCGCACCAGAAACCAACCGGCGATCGATAGTCTGACTTTTAGCGAGGTTAAATTGCTCAGCGTAGAGCGGTTTTTGTTGCGGCTTTATCAACAAAAAATACGCTGGCATAAAGACTGCGAGCGCGCCGCCCATCACAAACATCAAACTTGGGTCCCAAACACCCGCCACATCTAAAAATCCAAGGACTTTGGCAGGATCTGCCATACCAGAAATCACCATGCCTAAGCCAAACAGCACGCCAGCCAACATTGACGTCAAACGAAAAGCGAATCGATTCATTATTACTACCTATTGTAAATTGCTACCTATTGTAAAATCAGTCGGTTATAGAACATGAACGCGAACAAATACGGTCGCGGCTGCCACAGCCATAAAAATGCACGTCGCGACAATCGAGCGCTTTGATAAACGTCCAATCCCGCAAATACCATGTCCACTGGTACAACCGTTACCCAAACGTGTACCCACACCAACTAATAGGCCGGCGATCGCAAGTAACGCAGTACTGGTATTAAATGAGGTTGGCACCTTAGCGCCTAAGGCGACAGCGCCCAGTACCCCACCTGAAATCATTCCTACCGCAAACAGCAGACGCCAAGCAAAATCTTTCGATTTTGGCGTCATCAACCCGGTTAAAATGCCACTGATACCCGCGATTTTTCCGTTTAACAACAACATTAAAGTTGCTGAAATACCTAATAAAATGCCTCCAGCTAAAGATTCCCAAGGAATGGAAAACGTCATAACTACCTCGATACGTTTAAATTAAAAATGATTAGCCACAAAATGTGGTCTGTAAGCTTTGAATAAGTTCGGTAACGCGCGTATCCGCCAATGAATAGAACACTTGTTGTGACTCTTTGCGTGCTTGAATCAGCCCGTGCTTGCGCAGTACCGTTAAATGTTGAGAAAACGCCGATTGGCTCAAAGATGACCCTTGCTGCAAGATACTTACGCCCACTTCCCCTTTGGTCAGTTGACACAGCACCATCAAACGCTCTGGGTGCGCCATAATGCGTAGCAGCTCAGAGACTTCCGCTGCATTTTTCTTCATCGTCACAATATCGACAGCTTCCATCGTCTACCCTCATACAAGTCAATGAATTAGAGTTTACTAATAAATGTATATTAGTCAAACCTTATTTAGCTTAGATAAAATTAGACAACTTAACATTAGACATTTCTAATTTAAAAAACTATAGTGTTTGCAATCATCCATTGGAGGGTAATGCTATGACAGTCGAGAACGGTGTAAGAGTATTAGCGGGTTGTATGGTTCTACTATCCGTCATCCTAACGGTTTTTGTTCATCCTAATTTTGTCTGGTTGACCGTATTTGTCGGCGTCAACCTGATTCAAAGTGCCTTTACGGGGATATGCCCCGCGGCCTATTTCTTGAAAAAATTAGGTTTAAATTAGTCTCGAATCACAGCGCGGAGCTTGGTTTAACGCGCTGTGTATCATTAAAACTTGGAGTAAATTATGACTAAGATAGTGATCATTGGTGGTGTTGCAGGAGGCGCGTCTGCTGCCGCTCGCGCTCGTCGTTTGAGCGAAGATGCCCAAATTATTATGTTTGAACGTGGGCCATTTGTTTCTTTTGCGAACTGCGGACTACCATATCACATCGGTGGAGACATCAAAGAGCGCGGTAACTTACTGCTGCAAACCCCGGAAAGTTTCCTCGCCCGATTTAACGTCGATGTTCGTGTAATGAATGAAGTCGTGGCCATTAATCGCAATGAAAAAACCATTACTATCCGCAATCTCGTCGACCAAAGTGAATACCAAGAAAGCTACGACTTTCTTTTACTTAGCCCAGGCGCAGGCCCAATCGTTCCGCCAATTCCAGGCCTTGATAACCCGCTGACCCATTCGCTTCGTAATATTCCAGACATGGATAAGATTATTCAAACCATTCAAACCAATAAACCTAGCCATGCTACCGTGGTTGGCGGCGGCTTTATCGGTTTGGAAATGATGGAAGCCTTTCACCAGCTCGGTATCAAAACGACCTTGTTAGAAATGGCAGACCAAGTGATGACACCAGTCGACCGCGAAATGGCAGGCTTTGCTCATGCAGAAATTCGCGATAAGGGCATCGATCTTCGCTTAGGTTGCGCTCTGCAATCAGTGGAATTTAAACCCACTACTTCACTTGGCAGCATTGACGAAGGGCAAGCTGGCAAGCAGCACATTAATGGCGAGCTTGAACTGACGCTAAATAATGGGGATAGCCTAAGCACTGATATTTTGATCATGGCAATTGGCGTTCGTCCTGAAACCAAACTGGCCAAAGAGGCTGGGCTTGAAATTGGTGCGCTTGGCGGTATTTACACCAATGCACAGATGCAAACCAGTGATCCTTTCATCTACGCGGTTGGCGATGCGATTGAAGAGCAAGACTTTGTCACCGGACAATCAACGCTGGTACCACTGGCCGGCCCTGCTAACCGTCAAGGGCGCATGGCAGCAGACAACATGCTTGGCAGAAGCGAGAGCTATCAAGGTACGCAAGGCACCGCTATTTGTAAGATTTTCGATTTAGCCGTGGCCTCAACGGGTAAAAATGAAAAACAACTCAAACGTGATGGCATTGAGTATGAGAAAGTCTATGTCCACACTGCAAGCCATGCAAGCTATTACCCTGGCGCGCAAATTGTGTCGTTCAAAATGTTGTTTGACCCAAAAACCGGCAAGATCCTTGGTGCTCAAGCGGTGGGTAAAGATGGTGTCGATAAACGTATTGACGTTATGGCCGTGGCACAACGTGCCGGTATGACCGTCGAACAGCTACAGCATCTTGAACTGACTTATGCGCCGCCGTACGGCAGTGCGAAAGATGTCATCAACCAAGCGGCCTTTGTTGCCAATAACATCATCAAAGGCGATTCGACTCCGATTCACTTTGACCAAATCGACAACCTTACAGACAACCAACTGCTGCTCGACGTGCGTAATCCGGGTGAGTTGAAAAATGGCTACCTTGAAGGTGCAGTTAATATTCCGGTCGATCAGCTGCGCGAACGTATGGATGAACTGCCAAAAGATAAAGAAATCGTTATCTATTGCCAAGTTGGGTTACGTGGTAACGTTGCGTATCGTCAGTTGGTGAATCGTGGCTACAAAGCGCGCAATCTCATTGGCGGATATCGCACTTATCTGTTTGCCAAAGCGTAATTGGAAACTGTGACAAATTCACATCCATGATTAAAGGGAGCTAAGTGGCTCCCTTTGTCGTTTCTTCCCGCTAAATACTCGTCTACTTCATCACTTAGTGTTTGCTACACCCTAAACTGGGAAACCAGTTGTCCAAGGTCCACTGCGAGGCGAGCAATTTCTGCGCTCGAGCTACTGGTTTGGTTCGACGCAATCGCATTTTCTTCGGCCACCATGCGCACATTGGCAACGCTCTTGTTGATGTCTTCAGCAACGGTACTTTGCTGCTCTGACGCACTGGCAATTTGCATATTCATATCATTAATCACGCTGATGGCATGCGTAATCGCTGCGAGCGCTGCACTGGCTTTATTCGCTTGTTCAACACAGTTATCCGCCTCGGTTTTACCTTGATTCATCGCATCAACGGTGCTTTTTGTTCCCACTTGCAACTGTTCAATAATCGATTGAATTTCAGACGTTGAACCCTGAGTTCTCTCGGCAAGCGAGCGCACTTCATCGGCAACTACCGCAAAACCACGCCCTTGTTCTCCCGCCCTTGCCGCCTCTATCGCCGCATTGAGTGCCAGTAAGTTAGTCTGCTCGGCAATTTCACGAATCACTTGCAAAATACTCCCGATATTGAGCACTTGCTGCTGCACTTCATCAAGCTTTTGTGAAGAGTCATTGACGCTGGCGGTTAACGAATTAATTGAGCTGATGGTTTGCTTTATTACCGCAGAGCCTGAATTCGCTTCTCGGTCCGCTTGATTGGCTGCTTCTGAGGCTTTAGCTGCATTGTCGGCCACATCATGAACCGTTGTCGCCATTTCATTCATCGCCGTTGCCACCATTTCGGTTTCGGTTTCCTGTTGGCCAATTCCCTGCGAGGTTTTTTCGGTTACCACCGCCAACTCTTCCGAAGACGATGCCAGTTCAGAGCTGGCACTTGAGATAGTTGCAATCATTTGCTTGAGGTTCGTTGCAGTATTTTGCACGGCCTGAAGAAGTTGGCCGGTTTCGTCTTTGCTGGTTGATTGAATACTAATGCTAAGATCGCCCTTCGCAAGTTGATTAGCCGCATCGACTGCCTGGCGAATAGGCCCAGTAATCGATTTGGTCAGCGAATACGCAGCCAGTATGCCCGCGGCTATGGCCACGACTGACAAAGTTAGCGTAAGATTTATGCTTTGTTCTGTGGTGGCTTTAAGTTCAGGACCAAGCGTGTCTTGCTCTTTCATTACCGAAAGTTTCATGTCCTCAACGTTTTGAGCGACTTTAGGGCCAACCACATCTAACGTGTTGTGAATGATGTCGTTTCTGGTAACGATCAAACTATGGATGTCGTGCATCGCTTTGACGTAGTCTTGGTAAGCAGAAACAAATTCTCGCAGCAACGTTCGACGCTCGGGATTTTGCAAATGACGGTCTAGCTCTGAGATATCGCCTTTTAGGTCGGTTTCCATGTTATAGATAGCTTTGTCAAAGTCGCTATCTAGGTTAGTTTGTAGAAACTTAACAACATTCAGACGCCCTATCAGCATGGTTTCCTGCACATGACTTGCTTGGTAGGACGCTTGCACATCTCCATCTCGGTAAGCTGATTGAATAATGCTATCAAGCTGACTGCGCATGGTTTCACCTGCGGGGACCAGTCGTGAGCTGTAAACCTGATTGCGTTGATTTATCAAGTCGGTCACTTGAGTAAACGCGTTTTGATATTCCATCACCGCTTTATCAACATCAGCAATTTTTGCAGCGCGCTCAGGGTCATGAACCATACTCTTAGATTGTTCAAGAAAACCGCGCATTTTAGTGAGATAATCGTTGTACTGTTGAAGATTCTGATCACTCTGGTTTATCAGATAATCCTTCACATTCATGCGAATCATTAGCATATTCGCCTGAAGTCGTCCGGATAAGTTGGTCTCGCGCGCTAAAGAACGATAATCGGTAATTCCCTCATTGGCCCGCTCCAGAGCATATAGCCCAACGCCTAACACCACAGAAAGCAGCGCCAATACAACACCGAACCCAAGTCCAATCTTTGAACCCAATTTCAAATTCCTAAACATTGTGACCACCATTTTTCCATTAACTTTCGTATGTTAATAAATCAACCCTACTAATATAATGGTTTAATCTTGTTGCATATACCATGGTCTAAATGTGATTACACCAATATTTCCGCACTGAAACTTGAAAATAATTCATACTGATGATGAATAGAATTCCATTCAAAGACATCTAGCCATCTACTACTATTGAGATTCAAATTTGCATTCAGTTCGAGGTACTCTTCATGGCCATTCGCCCTCCTTTTCGCTCCGATGTTGTCGGCAGTTATCTACGACCTTCTCATCTTCATCAGGCGCGCCGTGATTACGCCAACGGAATCATCAGCCAAGAAGCTTTACTTGATACTTACACCACTGCTGTGAAAGAGCTCGTTGCCGAGCAGAAGAAAGCCGGTTTAAAAGTCATTACTGACGGTGAGTTTTGCCGTGGATTTTGGCATATTGATTTTCTCGAGCATCTCAACGGTATCGAAGGTTATACGCCTGAGGCTTATAACCAAAAATTCAGCGGCAAAGCGGCGCCTGCGTATAACATTCGTCTTACGGGCAAAGTCTCATTTAATCCGCAGCACCCTTTCTTACGTGATTTTTCAATATTAAAAACATTGGCAGAAACAGGTGATGGCTGCGTTGCTAAAGCGACCATTCCAAGCCCGACCATGGTGCTGCGCCAGGAAGTGCTCGCCAATGATGGCTCATCAAAAATTAACCAAATCTACCCAGATTTAAATGAGTTCTATCAAGATCTTGCCGAAACTTACCGCCAAGCTATTCAAGCATTTTATGCCATTGGTTGTCGCTATTTGCAGTTTGATGATACCAACTGGGCATTTTTAATTGACGCCGAAAAACGCCAGCAACTGCTTGAAAAAGGAATTGATCCACAGAAAACTGCGCAAATCTGTACCGATATCCTTAACAGTGCTTTAGAAGGCAAACCTGAAGATATGGTGATAACAACCCATATCTGTCGTGGTAACCATGCCTCTTCATGGCTGTTTTCAGGTGGTTATGAAGCCGTTGCCAAGGAACTGTTTGCGACGAAATTCGATGGTTACTTTTTAGAATACGACTCTGACCGCTCTGGCAGTTTTGAGCCGCTTCGTCACTGGAACAACAAAAACAGTAAGGTGGTACTGGGTTTAGTCACATCGAAATTTGCCGAGCTTGAAGATAAAGAAACCATCAAGGCGCGCATCAAAGAAGCGAGTCAATATGTTCCGCTTGAGAACTTATGCCTTAGCCCACAATGTGGTTTTGCTTCGACAGAAGAAGGCAACAAACTGACCGTTGAAGAGCAGTGGAATAAAATTCGTTTGATCGAAGAGATTGCGTCGGAAGTTTGGGATTAAGTATCAAAGTCCTAAATGACATACATTCTGAGTGACAAAAAGGTGAGCTTAAAGCTCACCTTTTTCATTGTGTTGATACCAATATACCCAACAATTAATCAAACCAATGCTGCGTTCGGTTGGCAAACCACACCAAAGACAACATCACTGGTACTTCGACTAATACGCCAACCACAGTGGCAAGCGCGGCTCCAGAATGTAAACCAAACAAAGAAATGGCCACAGCAACGGCCAATTCAAAGAAATTCGAAGTCCCTATCATGCACGCTGGCGCGGCAATGTTATGCGGCAGCTTGAGTTTTTTCGCCAACCAATAACCAATGGCAAAAATACTGTAGGTTTGAATCAGTAGCGGAATGGCAATCAAAATAATCGCACTCGGATTCGACAATATTGTCTCGGCTTGAAAGCCAAACAGCAGAACCACGGTTGCCAATAATCCGATGATCGACCAAGGTTTCATTGTATGCAGAAAGCCTTCAAGCCTTGAGTGATCGTTGGCTTTGTCTAATTTAGCGCGAGTGACAGCTCCTGCAATCAACGGAATCACTACATACAAAATCACCGACAACAACAGGGTCGACCATGGCACACTGATGTCAGTAACACCGAGTAAAAAGGCGGCAATCGGCGCAAAAGCGAAAATCATAATCACATCGTTAATCGATACTTGTACCAGCGTATAGTTGGCATCACCTTTGGTGAGTTGACTCCAAACAAACACCATCGCGGTACAAGGTGCAACGCCAAGCAAAATCATGCCAGCGATGTATTCACTCGCCGTTTGAGGGTCGACCCAACTGGCAAATATTCCCTTAAAAAATAGCCAACCTAGCAGCGCCATAGTAAATGGCTTGATAAGCCAGTTGATCACCAAAGTAAGCAGCAAACCTTTGGGCTTTTTGCCAACATCCTTAAGCGAAGAAAAATCGATTTGCGCCATCATTGGAAAAATCATCAACCAAATAAGCACTGCGATAACAATGTTGACGTGGGCGATTTCCAACCCAGCAACCAATGAAAATAACGGCGGAAATACACTTCCCAACCCGATACCCACGACAATCGCTAGCCCAACCCAAACCGTTAGGTAGCGTTCAAAAAGCCCCATATCACACAACTCCAAACAACTGGTTACGATTCACACTGTTCACAAGGTTTAAGCAATCGCTGCAAACACGCTTTCATATATGCTTGATTATCCGCGCTTGTCGTCTTCAACACTTGAATGACCCACGGTTCAAGACCACGATGCAAACGGTAGTAAACCCATTTTCCGCGGCGCTCATCTTCAAGCAGTTGATGACGCCTAAGCTCCGCCAAATGGCGCGAGATTTTCGGCTGACTTAACGCCAGCGATTGCTGTAAATCACACACACAAAGTTCCGGATGTATCGTAAGTAACATCATGATTTTTAAACGAGTGTCTTCTGACAAACTTTTAAAGACAACTAAAGGTGTCATTGAATCTGCATACATATATGAAATTTCATATGTAAAGAGTAACGCAGCAATAATTTGCGTCAATCGAGTTTGCTAGGAATCTTATTATTAAGAGCCACATTAACAATAAGTGACATTGTCACCGTTAAATATTTTCGCCTAAATACGACAAAGCCCCGGCAAATGCCGAGGCTTTGATATTAACTCGCAGATACGTTATTACTCTGCGTCGCTCTCTTGTTCGCTACGCTGGTCCATACGTTCTAACGCATGAGCAACGGATGTCGCTTGTTCTTCATCCGCAGCTTTCCAGCCACCACCTAACGCTTTGTATAAGCTTACACGACTGGTGAGCAAATTAAGGTGCGAAGACAATTCACTTTCTCGTGCGCTAAATAATGAACGCTGAGCATCAAGTAGGTCGATGTAGCTGTCATTACCTTTTTCGTAGCGCATTTTCGCAAGATCATAGTAGTCTTTGTTGGCTTTAAGGTTGGCTTTTTGTGCCGTCCACTCTTCCATGTAATATTGCTGACCAAGTAGCGCATCTGAAACCTCTTTAAACGCAGTTTCGATGGTTTGTTGATAAGCAATAATCGAAGACTCTTTGGTTATCTTGGCGATATCCAATGACGCCTGCGTTGAGCCCCAATTAAAAATTGGCATGCTGATCGATGGCGAAAAAGTCCAGTAGCCGGAATCTGAAGAGAACAGGCCATCAAGCGAATTCGAACGCGTACCCGCGCCAGCAGTTAAACTGATTTGCGGGAAGAACGCGGCTCGAGCGGCGCCAATGTTGGCGTTATCCGCTTTAAGCGTATGTTCAGCGGCCAAAACATCTGGGCGTGAAAGCAGCAAATCAGACGAACTGCCGACTTCAAGCTCAGACAGAATCTGACCTTCTTCCATCGGCAACTTGCCTTCAAGACGATCTTGAATCGGTGCTCCAACCAATTGACGCAAGGTATTGTAGCCTTGTGCAACCGCGAGTTTATACTGAGCAACCGTGGCCTGTGCGCTGTGAAGCGCAGTTTGGCTCTGAGCTAGAGTCAAAGCGTCGCTGTAACCAGCTTTATAACGAGTTTCAACTAACTTTAACGTCTCTTCGTACGCGTTTACCGTTTCTTGAGCCAATGACAAAAGCTCTTGGTTGGCCATTAAGGTCATATAGCTTGATGTCACTTCCGCAATCAACGAAATCACGGCACTGCGGCGCCCTTCATCGGCCGACATATAAGTTTCAAGCGCTTGGTCGCTTAAGCTTTTTACTCGACCAAATAAGTCAAGTTCATAGCTGGTGACACCCACGGTCGCTTGGTAATTCGATACATATGCCTTACCTGCACCGGTATATGCATCGTTGACTTTATAACGAGTGCTGCTGCCCGACACACCCAAACCAGGGTAGCGGTCTGAATCGGTAATGCGGTATTGTGCACGTAGCGATGCCACGCTCAAAATGGTCTGACGAAGATCTTTGTTGTTTTCAAGCGCGCTTTGAATCAAAGATTGTAAACGTGGATCCGCAACGAACGTTTGCCAGTCTGGCAGCACGGTGGCGTTGCTCACTTGGCTTTCGGCATTTGACCAACCAGAAGAATCCACATCACCATTTGGACGCTGATAATCCGGAGCCATGCTACAGCCGGCGAGTACGCCGGCTATTAAAATTGATAACAGCTTAGTTTGCATCCGTGGTCTCCTTTGCCACATTTGATTGCTCTACGCTTCTTGGTTTTGTGCGGAACAGTTTCATCACAAGCACAAAGAATACTGGAACGAAGAAGATTGATAGCAAGGTGGCTGATAACATACCGCCGACCACACCCCAACCGATCGCGTTACGGCTCGCCGCACCTGCACCAGAGCTAAGTGCCAATGGCAATACGCCCAGAATAAACGCAAACGAAGTCATCATGATTGGACGTAGACGCATACGACACGCTTCGATGGTGGCTTTAACCAAATCCATGCCTTCATCGTAAAGTGCCTTGGCAAATTCAACGATCAAAATCGCGTTCTTCGCCGACAAACCTATGGTCGTCAATAGACCAACCTGGAAGTAAACGTCGTTAGACAGCCCTTTGAACGTTGCGGCCAAAATCGCACCCAAAATACCCAGTGGCACAACCAGAATAACGGAAAACGGTACGCTCCAGCTTTCGTATAGTGCCGCTAGCGACAAGAATACGATCAGCAGTGAAATACCATACAACAAGCCTGCTTGTGATGAAGACTGTTTCTCTTGGAAAGAGGTACCGCCCCATTCAACACCGAAGCCTGGTGGCAACTGTTTCACGAGTTTTTCGATGGCATCCATCGCCTGACCGGAACTCTTGCCAGCAGCGGCCGAACCTTGAATGTTCATCGATGGTGAACCGTTAAAACGTTCTAGACGTGGTGAACCGTAAGTCCAGTGGTAACTTGCAAAAGCATCAAACGGCACCATGTCGCCATCCGAGTTACGCACATGCCAAAGCTTCATATCTTCTGGATCCATACGATATGGCGCATCCGCTTGCACGTACACTTTCTTGATACGACCGTTATCGATAAAGTCGTTCACATAGGCAGAACCCCAAGCGGTGGAAAGCGTTGAGTTGATATCGCTCACCGCCACACCCATCGCCATCGCTTTTTCGTAGTCGATGTCGATGCGGAACTGAGGCGAATCTTCCATACCATTAGGGCGAACTGCGGTCAGGTCTGGATCTTGCGCTGCCATGCCAAGCAGCATATTACGTGCTTGCAGTAACGCTTCGTGACCTTGGTTGCCACGGTCAACCAAATACGCATCAAAACCACTTGCGCTACCCAAACTCGGGATCGCCGGCAAGTTGAAAGCGAAAATTTGCGCTGCTTTAATTTGCGACAATGCGCCCCAAGCACGGCCGATGATCGCGTCTACCGACTGATCCGGGCGAGTACGCTCATCCCAATCTTTCAGTTTCACGAACGCCAAGCCCATGTTTTGACCACGTCCGGCGAAACTAAAGCCTGCAACCGAGAACACTGAGACCACGTTTTCTTTTTCGTCTTCTAAGAAGTGACGACGCAAGTCTTTGATAACATTCAACGTACGTTCTTGAGTTGCCCCAGTTGGTAGTTGAATCATGGTCATCAAGACGCCTTGGTCCTCTTCTGGTAGGAACGAGGTTGGAATACGGTTCCATAAGAACGCCAAACCACACACCAAAACACCGTAAACCACAATATACCGAATCTTACGATTCACCCCTTTTGATACCACGCCTTGGTAGCGGTCGGTACCAAAATTAAACGCGTTATTAAACCAAGCGAGCGGACCATGCTTAACGCCGTGATGCTCACCTTTCTTAACCGGTTTTAGGATAGTGGCACACAAAGCAGGCGTTAGAATCATCGCCACCAATACCGATAGCACCATTGAAGATACGATGGTTATTGAGAACTGACGATAAATTGAACCCGCTGCGCCGCCAAAGAATGCCATCGGAATGAATACCGCACTCAGAACGAGAGCGATACCAACAAGCGCGCCGGTGATCTGTCCCATCGACTTACGCGTTGCTTCTCGCGGCGAGAGGCCATCTTCTTCCATTACCCGCTCAACGTTTTCCACCACGACGATGGCGTCATCCACCAGCAAGCCGATAGCGAGCACCAGACCAAACATGGTCAAAGTGTTAATCGAGTAACCCAGTGTTGCCATGATGCCGAAAGTACCCAGCAATACTACAGGTACCGCAATGGTTGGAATCAAGGTAGCGCGGAAGTTTTGCAGGAACACGTACATGACGATAAACACCAGTACGATCGCTTCAATCAAAGTATGAACCACTTCTTCGATTGAGATTTTTACGAATGGTGTGGTGTCGTATGGATAAACGATTTGCAAACCACTAGGGAAGAAATCATCCAGCTCATCCATTTTTGCGCGTACGCCATCAGCAGTATCTAGAGCGTTAGCGCCAGATGCCAATTTGATTGCAATACCGGTTGAAGGATTACCATTGTATTCAGCAACGGCTGAGTAGTCTTCACCGCCCATCTCAACGCGAGCCACATCTTTGACACGAATTTGCGCGCCGTCTGTGTCTACTTTAAGCAGGATGTTTTCAAACTCATCTACCGAGCTTAAACGCCCTTGCGCAGTAATGGTGGCATTCAACTGTTGGCCTGGTACTGAAGGTGTACCGCCCAATTCACCCACTGAAACTTGAGTGTTTTGGCTACTGATAGCACTGGTAACATCGCTTGGCGTCAGGTTGAATTTATTCAGTTTGTTTGGATCGAGCCAAATACGCATCGAGTGCTGGCCGCCAAACACTTGCACTTCACCCACACCTTGAACGCGACTGATCGGGTCTTTGACGTTGGAAACCACATAGTCGGCAAGCTCAGTGTTATTCATTGAGCCATCTTTAGAAATGAAACCCACCACCATCAAAAAGCTGTCGGTGGATTTTGCCACTGTAATACCTTGGTTGACCACAGTATCAGGCAGATTGGATTCTACCGCATTCAGTTTGTTCTGGACTTGAACCTGAGCGATATCAGGGTCGGTACCGGTTGCAAACGTTAGCGAAATTTGGAAGTTACCCGCAGAGTCACTGTTTGACGACATGTACAGCAAGTTATCAATGCCGTTCATGTTCTGTTCAATAACCTGAGTTACACTGTCTTCAACGGTTTTCGCTGACGCACCAGTGTACGAACCAGAAATGCTCACTGATGGCGGCGCGATTTGCGGATATTGCTCGATCGGCAAAGTATTAATCGAAAGAATACCGCCGAGCATAATAAGGATCGCGATAACCCACGCAAATATGGGTCTATCTATGAAAAAACGAGCCATAAACTAGGTACCTATTGTTTATCGATTTGTTTTGCGTCAACTAAGCTGCCAACACCAATTTTTTGCAGGCCAGATACGATCACTTGATCGCCTTCTTTAAGACCGTCAGTTACAAGCCAATTCGTACCGATAACGCGAGTTGTGGTGATCGAGCGATCTTCCACTTTGTTTTCGCTATTGACGATTTTTACGTGTGCGGTACCCGTTGCATCGCGGCTAACCGCAGCTTGAGGAACCAAAATGGCTTTTTCGATGTAATCAACAGGTACAGCTGCGCGAACGTATAAGCCCGGAAGCAACGTGTTGTCTTCATTTGGCAGCAAGGCACGCAATGAAACAGTACCTGTGCTTTCGTCAACCGAAACATCCGCAAATTGCAGAGTTGCTGGTTGGTCGATCTTAGTGCCATCATCCAAAGTAAGTTTGATGCCGCTTAGCTTCATCTCTTCGTTTTTGGCTTTTTGGCGCAATTTCAATACCGCGTTACTTGGTTGAGAAAGGTCAACGTAGAGCGGGTCGATCTGTTGGATAGATGCAAGGTAGTCGGTTTGGCTCGCCGTCACCAACGCCCCTTCGGTTACGAACGACTTACCGATACGGCCTGAAATCGGCGCTTTGATTTGGGTGTAATCTAAATTGATTTGCGCGGTTTTCACTGCCGCTTTTGCCGCCATAACACTTGCAAGCGATGCACGATAAGTCGCTTCAGCGTCTTCGTAATCTTGCTCACTGATGGCGCGATTTTTCACCAAATCTTTATAACGTTCAGCTTGAAGCTTGGCCTTTTGTAAGGTGGCTTGAGCTGACACCAAATCCGCTTTAGCGCTATCGAGTGTGGCTTCGTATGATGCAGGGTCGATTTGGTAAAGGACGTCACCTTTCTCGACCTTGCTTCCCTCTTTAAATAGACGTTTAACAATGATGCCCGCAACTTGAGGGCGAACTTCGGCAACACGGTATGCGCTAGTACGACCTGGTAGTTTATCTGTGATTTCAACGGGTTGTGTATGAAGAATGACGGACTCTACAGCCGTTGCACGAGGTGCTTGACCTTGCGCTGCGGTTGGGGCTCCTTGGTCACAAGCGGTCAATGCCATCGCAAGTCCTATGGCAATCATAGAATTACGATATTTAGGCAAGACTTTCGTCATAGTGTATCTCCTGATAATTATTGTATTTTTGCTTTCGCTTGGTCGTACGCAATGCTTTGGAATGACCAAATAAATCCATGTCTACTCACTTTAGAGTAGACGTTGCATTTGATCACAACACGTATTCTGTCAATATTTGATAAGCAATCAATCTTGGGCGTCATGCCTAATCAATAAACACCCCATCAACGCTTAACAAGGTTTTATTATCCAGACGGACAATAATAAGTCCAGTCTATCTTTTGTTTGAGCGCTTTTACACAAGTTTACAAATGGCAAACATCCAGCAAACACTCACTACACAAGTGTTAAAATACAAGGGTTTCGGCCATTAAAGCACATTTATTTACATGACAAAATTAATTACAAGCATAAAAAAAAGAAATGCTACTAACGGTCTATTTGAACTTGATCTTTGTTACAAACTGTGTGCAAAGAGCCAATAAAATTAGGTAGTTAGCTACTTGTGCTAGCTTAGCAAGATATGCTGAGGGGAAATTTGGTTGATTGTGGAAGCGAGAGCATATTATTAACAAAAAACACCAAAGAGGCATTTGAAAGGCCCCTTTGGTCGTCACTTACAGGTCTAACCAGACTTGCCCGTCTTTAATTTCCGCTCGCCAGGTATCAAGTTGGGTGTCGGGTTGCTCAAGGCATTGACCAGAAAGTAAAGCGAAATGTTGCTTGTATAACGGTGATGCAACACAAAGCTGCCCTTTTTGGTCGCCGATGATGCCCCTTGCTAGTACGTTAGCATGACCAATAGGGTCCCAGTTTTGCAAAGCGAATACACCGTGCTGCGGCACATAAAACAGCGCAATCTGAATATCGTCTTTAAGAACGACACGCCCTTCATAAGGCGCCAGAGCGTCGAGTGAGCAAATACAAGTACTCATTTAATCTACCTCCTTGGCGGGAATACGCTGATCGCGGACTCGCGCGTATTTTGGCGCGGGTACAGTTTCAACGTTTAAATAAGGTTTAAACTTGGTCAGTTTCTGTGGTGACTCCAGCGTCGTGCGCCATTCACATTGATAACTTTCAATAACGCGGGCCATCTGTTTTTCAAGTGACGCTGCCAAACCTAAATGGTCTTCAATTACCACTTGCTTGAGATATTCAAGCCCACCTTCGAGATTTTCCATCCACACTGAGGTGCGCTGCAGACGGTCGGCGGTTGCAATATAAAACATCAGCACGCGGTCGATGTATTGAATCAATTGCTGTTTAGTTAAGTCGGCTGCAAACAAATCGCCGTGACGTGGACGCATTCCCCCATTGCCACACACGTATAAGTTCCAACCGTTTTCGGTGGCAATCACGCCAATATCTTTACTTTGCGCTTCTGCGCATTCTCGCGTACAGCCTGAGACCGCAAACTTGATTTTGTGTGGTGCGCGCAGCCCTTTGTAGCGATTCTCGAGCTCAATCGCGAGCCCCACCGAATCATCGACCCCGTAGCGACACCAGGTCGAGCCTACACAGGATTTGACGGTGCGCAGCGATTTCCCATACGCGTGGCCGGTTTCAAAACCCGCGTCTATGAGCTCGGACCAAATCTGAGGCAGGTCATCAAGCTGAGCGCCAAACAAGTCGACACGCTGACCGCCGGTAATTTTGGTATACAGATCGTAACGTTTGGCGACTTGGCCAAGCACAATCAATTTATCGGGTGTAATTTCTCCACCGGGAATGCGCGGCACAATCGAGTACGAGCCATCTTTTTGCAAGTTTGCCATATAGGCGTCATTGGAATCTTGCAGAGAGCTTAACTCGGGCTCAAGCACGTGATGATTCCATAGTGACGCGAAAATCGACGCGGCGGTTGGCTTACACAAATCGCAGCCAAGACCATGGCCATGACGGTCAAGTAATGTAGCAAAGTCGAGGATTTCTTCCACTTGGCAAATATGAAACAGCTCTTGACGCGACAACGCAAAGTGCTCGCAAACATGGTTGTTCACTTCCATGCCCATTGCCGCAAGCTCGTTGTCGAGCACCGATTTGACCATGTTGCTACAGCCGCCACAGCCACTGCCAGCTTTGGTCACCGCTTTTAGCTCGCCCAGTTCGTGGGCACCTGCGGCAATGGCGGACACCAAATCCCCTTTGGTCACGTTATGACAAGAGCAGATAACCGTATTATCCGCC
Source organism: Vibrio xiamenensis (assembly GCF_900100015.1). Lineage (GTDB taxonomy): Bacteria > Pseudomonadota > Gammaproteobacteria > Enterobacterales > Vibrionaceae > Vibrio > Vibrio xiamenensis. The sequence goes on from NZ_FNDD01000006.1 coordinate 135,423, forward strand.
ATATCACCGTTAAGCGCTGAAGCGTCAAGCAGTAAATTGGCGGCAGGCTCTGGCAACATGGTTTGATTGAGGTAGCATTGCAGCAACGCATCGTAATCGCTGTTATCCCCTACCAAAATGGCGCCAAGCAGACGCGTGCCCGACTCGTCCACCACCAATTTTTTGTACGTGCCCGCAACGTTATCAAACATGGCCAATTCTTTGGCATTCGGCGTTTGCGCGTGGGCATCGCCAATCGAGGCCACGTCCATCCCCAAAAGCTTAAGTTTGGTACTCATATCCGCGCCTTGAAAGCCTTGACCATCCACACCTGAAATGTGGTCAGCAACGGCGCGTGCCATCGCATAACCCGGCGCGACTAGACCAAAGATTCGCTGTTGCCATAGCGCGCATTCACCAATCGCATAAATGCGCTCATCGCTTGTGATACCGTTACCGTTAATCACGATGCCGCCTCGCTCGCCAACTTCGAGCCCTGCTGTGCGCGCCAGCGCGTCTTGTGGGCGAATACCGGCGGAGAACACAATCACATCCACTTCAAGCGGCGACTGATCTTTTAGCACCATGCGATGAAAGGCCGTTTCACCATCGATAATTTTTTCGGTAACGGTGCTGGTGTGGACCGTGAGACCAATTTGCTCAATTTTGCTTTTCAATAGTGCGCCAGCGTTATCGTCAAGCTGCACGGGCATCAAGCGCGGCGCAAATTCGATAACATGGGTTTGTACGCCGAGCAATTTCAGCGCGTTGGCCGCTTCAAGGCCGAGCAGCCCACCACCAATCACGGCGCCAGTTTTGGCGCTGGCACAAGCGGTTTTGATCGCCTCTAAATCATCGAGTGTGCGATAGACAAAAATGTTGTCGCGATCCTTGCCCTCTATCGGTGGGACAAACGGAAACGAGCCGGTGGCGAGCACCAAACGATCATAACTTAGCATTTCACTCGCACCGCTTGAGGTGTGATCAATGGCAAGCGTGCGCTTTGCGCGGTCAATGTGGCTCACTCGCGCATTCAAAACTAATTCAATACCGTGACGCTGATACCACTCAAGGCTACTGAGCAACAAATCTTGCTCGCTCTTTTCACCAAACACCGCCGACAAATGCACGCGGTCGTACGCGACGCTGCGCTCTTCACCCAATACGGTAATTTTATGTGTCAAATGCTGGCCTTTCTCAACCAGTTGGGCCACCAAATGATGGCCAACCATACCATTCCCTACAATTACGATATGTTCCATCGCCCTCTCCTTAGGCTTGTTTCGCCAGCATGACCGCGGCGCCATTATTGGACTGATTCGATTTTACTTGCCCATGCGAATGCTTTTCGTATAAGAATCGCAGCACTTCCTGGCGACAATGCTGGTAATTGGCATCATCGGCTAAATCAACACGATTACGCGGGCGCGCCAGCTCAATCGGAAGTATTTGACCGATCGTTGCTGCAGGGCCGTTACTCATCATTACAATACGGTCTGACAGCAGCACCGCTTCATCAACATCGTGGGTAATCATGATCACTGTGTTGTTAAGCTCAGCTTGAATCTGCATCAAGGCATCTTGCAGATGGGCACGCGTTAGCGCATCCAACGCGCCAAACGGTTCATCCATCAATAGCACTTTGGGTTGCAGTGCCAGCGCCCGTGCAATACCAACACGCTGCTTCATGCCGCCAGAAATTTCGTCCGGCTTTTTGCTCGCGGCGTGCTGCATTTGAATCAGATTAAGGTAGTGTTCCACTTGCTCGCGAATCTCAGCTTTGGACTTACCTTTATTGACTTGTTTGACCGCTAACTCAACGTTCTGATACACCGTTAGCCAAGGAAGCAATGAGTGATTTTGAAACACCACTGCGCGCTCAGGCCCCGGCCCATCAACTTCTTTACCATCGACAATCACACCGCCATCGGTTGGCATTAAAAGCCCAGCAACCAAATTCAGCACCGTTGATTTACCACAACCTGAGTGACCAATCAGAGAAATAAATTCGCCTTTTTTAACTTGCAGGTTAACCCCTTTAAGGGCGACAAATTCGCCTTTCGGCGTTGGAAAACGCATGCCAAGCTGAGACAGATCGAGATAAGTTTTCGTCATGTGTAATACTCCCTTTGCTTAACGCAGCGCTTGCTGCTTGTTCCATGACAGCCATTTTTGTAGCTGCAACATGCCGCGATCGAGCAGCAAGCCAATAAAACCTATGGTAAACACCGCCACCATGATTCGACCCAGTGAAGCTGAGCTGCCATTTTGAAATTCATCCCACACGAATTTTCCAAGCCCTGGGTTTTGAGCCAACATTTCCGCGGCAATCAATACCATCCAAGCGATGCCAAGCGACAAACGCAAACCGGTAAATATCATCGGAATCGCTGAAGGCAATACGATGGTGGTGATGTGTTTCCACCACGACAGACGTAAGACTTTCGACACATTGAGCAAGTCACTGTCGACACTGGTCACACCGACACTGGTGTTGATAAGCGTTGGCCACAAACTGCACAGAGCCACAGTAAACAGCGAGTTGACAAACGATTTGGCAAACAGTGGATCGTCGGTGACATAAGTTGCGCTCACCACCATAGTGACAATCGGCAGCCATGCCAGCGGCGACACCGGTTTAAGCAACTGAATAATTGGGTTGAATGCCTGATACAGGCCATGATTGAGGCCAAGTACGATACCCAATGGAATCGCAATCAGTGACGCTAATAAAAAGCCGCACGCCACAGTAATTAAGCTGGTGCCAATCTGGTCAAAAAACGTTGGCTTACCTGTGTAGGGGCGAATTTTGACTTTGGCATTTGGGTCTTTGACCAGTTTGGCCGCATTGCGCTTCTCTTGACGCTCAATAAACGCGGCGGCTTTTTCACGCTCACGCCAATGTTCGCTGACCAAGTTGCTAAATTGAGTAAAGGTTTGCGAAGGCCCTGGCAAAGTGCCAAGCGAGGTATGCACTTGGCGCGCAGCCAAATGCCAGATCATTAAAAACACCAGTAAACCAATGATCGGCAGCAACAACACTTTGCTTTTGTTCACCACCACCGTTTTTGCGGGGAACATAGAGATCACTTTCGTCGCCATAATAGATTCCTTGAGATTGCCTGAATCGTCCTAATCAATGTAGAAATGTCGGCAAGGCGGCGCACCGCCCTGCTGAGAGCTTAGAGTTTGTCCGCGCCTTTAAGGCCAATCGCAAACTTGTTCAAATACTCGTTGGGCTTATGACCGTCATAGACGATGTCATCAATAAAGTGCTTCTGTGGAGCGCGAAATCCGTCCTGAGTGTCGAAGTTCGGAAAATCGCTGGCTTTCATCACGCCGTCTTCAATCAATGACTCGGCGGCGGCGCGGTAAATCTCCGGGCGATACACTTGTTTGGCGATGTTCATAAACCAAGCGTCATCTTTAGGCTCAGCAATTTGCCCCCAGCGGCGCATCTGGGTTAAATACCAAATGGCATCGCTGTAATACGGATAGGTCGCGTTATGGCGAAAGAAGACGTTAAAGTCCGGCACATCACGTTTATCGCCCTTTTCGTACTCAAACGTGCCGGTCATGGAGTTCGCAATCACTTTGGCATCAGCGCCAACATATTCGCTCTTAGCGAGCATTTTGACGGCTTCTGCGCGGTTGGCGTTGTTGTTTTCATCCAACCAATGGGCTGCGCGAATCAAAGCTTTGACGACGTGGATGTGCGTATTAGGGTATTGATCCGCCCAGGCTTTAGATACGCCGAACACTTTTTCTGGGTTGTTTTGCCAAATTTCGTAGTCGGTCACCACCGGCGCGCCTATACCCATAAACACCGCTTGTTGGTTCCAAGGTTCGCCAACGCAGTAACCTTTGATCGTGCCCGCTTCCATGGTGGCTGGCATTTGTGGTGGCGGAGTAACGCTCAGCAGAACATCGGCTTTAAGCTGACCGCTGTTGTCACCTTTCGCTGGCGCGTAATAACCCGGGTTGATTCCACCCGCCGCTAGCCAGTAACGAAGCTCGTAGTTGTGGGTTGAAACCGGAAACACCATGCCCATGTTGAACGGTTTACCTTGGTCTTTATAACTGTCGACCACAGGTTTAAGTGCGTCAGCTTTGATTGGGTGTACTGGTTTGCCATCACTGCCGGTTGGAATGTGGGTTTTCATTTGCTGCCAAACATCGTTTGAGACCGTAATCGCGTTGCCGTTTAAGTCCATACTAAACGCCGTGATCACTTGTGCTTTGGTACCGATACCAATCGTGGCACCAAGCGGTTGCCCAGCCAGCATATGAGCGCCATCAAGCTCACCATCAATCACGCGATCAAGCAGTACTTTCCAGTTGGCTTGCGCCTCAAGCGACACATATAAGCCTTCATCTTCAAAAAAGCCTTTTTCATACGCAACCGCAAGCGGCGCCATATCAGTCAGTTTGATAAAGCCAAATTTCAGGTCCTCTTTTTCCGGCTCACCAAGCTCGGCGTATGCGCTTCCTGCTGCAAGCACTAATGCGCTTGATAACATGCACTTGCCAAGCACTTTAGGGCAAAAGCGCACTTTGGTTACAAAACTGCTTGTCTTCATGTGAATCTCCATTTCTTTTTAGCTGGCCATCGCTTGCGATAGCGATGAACTTGACCCAATTTGCCGCTGACCTTTTAGTGACCACCAAACAAAAAGACGCCACTGCCGTTAAGCAGTAGCGTCTTTGCCGCTTAAGATTCGCCGCCGTTGACTCATCTTAAGTTTGCGTCTCTGTCGTTATCACGTCAGGCGCGTTCAAATTGTCTAAGTTCGTTAAGTTGTCTGAATGATATAATCCAACTAGCGTGCCAATATTTATTTTTATTTAAAAACAATATGTTAAATAAAAACTCAAGCTTAAAATTCAGGTTTTAACGATTTCGCGGTGCATCCTGCACCAAGGGGTAGAAATCCCTCTACCCCCAAAGTATTATTTCGCCGCGCTTTGAGCTTGCATGCTAACCAGCACATTCTTCGCCACTTGATAGATAGGCTGACTGTTTTGCATCGCTGAATCGCGTAGTGCTTTATACGCAGATTGCTCATCAAGGCGATGATGACGCATCACCAAACCTTTGGCTTTTTCGATGATTTTGCGCTCCTCAAGTTTCTGTTGCAATGACGCAATTTGCGCTTGGATGTGTTGGTAGCGAGCACGCACCATGGCGGCATAATCAAACCAACTGATCCAATCACACTGCGGTGAATATGGCATGACAACATAGTCAAGTTCTTGAGTTAAATTACTGATATGTTGAGAGTTAAACTGCTTAAGCATCACCACGAGATTGCGGTCATGGGCGCGGCAGAACTCCACCACCATTTGCACTTCGGCGCACGATGCCGACCAACAAAGCAGAATTTGAGCATTCGAATGTTGGCGCGCCAGCGCTTCTAATTCGGTCAAATGACAATCAAAAACGCGGTGCGATGTTGGCGCGTATTGGGCGAGAATCTGAGCACGCTCTTCACGTTTATCGGAACACAGAATCACAGGGGGTTGAGTTGAAAAGTGGGGCATCATCAGTCCTTGATTTCACTTAATAGTCATAAGAGCTATTTCAAGGACTGTGCCAGACCACTAAAAATGGTCGATTTTGCCGATGGTTAACTTAACGAATCGCAGTAATTCTTCCAGAAAAGGTACGCTTTTTCATAGGCTTGCTCACGATTATGCATTTGAGCAAACAGCACCACGCCCATGGTTGAAATTACGGCATTGGCCATGGTGAGCCAATCAGACTCTGGGGTATTGAATGGGCAATATTGAGGCAGCGGAACTTCGGTTAACATTTGCTCGGGCCAATAATGAGATTCCACCACACCGCTTTTGCTCATCCACACAGTTTGGCTCACTTTGGGGTTATATTCGCTCTCGCCTGACACACCTTTAAACGACACCACAGACTCGCTGTGCTGGCCAATCATGGCCTCCACTTCGGCATGAAGCTGCTGAAACCCAGGGTGAAAACTGCCGCGAATGCCAAGTTTGGCGCCCGCGGGATTAAGCGCTCGCACCACAGTATTGATTGGCGTGCGTAGCCCATAGCGATGTTTCCAACCAATCATCACCTCAGCATGCGGTGCATAGGCAGACAGAGGCAAATAAGTGATGTTATGTTTCGCGATAAGCTCTTTGGCGTGCGGCGCACTGTCAGCGGCATGAATATTAAGGGCATCAAGATAGTGGCTCGCATGCTCGCGTGCTGAGCCCTGCTCATGATATCCATGGACAAGCACTTTATAACCGTTATTTGCGAGAATTTTCGCCGCCAACAGATGCCAAGGTTTGCCGGTTACCGCGCGTTTGCCTGCATAACAGGGCCAATCAATGTCAGCACCAATCACCGGAACGCGCTGCTGAAATGCTTTTACGAAACCGGCAATCTCCTCTTTGGTTTCATTTTGGACACGAATCAGCATCATCAACATCGCCATCTGGTCATCGTCGCACTGCCCAGAGAGATATTCGTCCATCACTTGATAGGCTTGCTCAAAACTCAGCGGCTTACGCCCGCGTTCGCCGCGGCCAACGGTGCGCAAACAGTCTAAAATCGTGCTCATATCGCTTCCTTGATGTTATTTTGGTGGCTATGTTTTTCATTTAAGCATATTGAATATCACACTGTGCCACGGTCTGCATCAAGGTTGAACGCAGTTTTACCACTTCGCCTAAAATAATCAGCGCCGGACTTAAGCCTTTCAGAGATTGTGCATAGCTTTCCAGCTCATCAAGCGTGAGCTCATACACTTGCTGATCCTCGCTGCATCCCTTGCCAACAATCGCCACTGGTGTCTTGCCGCTAAGACCATGTTCAATCAAGCCTTGGCGAATTTGCGCCGACTTTTCGAGCCCCATATAAAACACCAAGGTTTGCCCAGATGTGACCAACCCAGACCACGCTGGCAGCGCGCCAGTCACCACTTGACCGGTTACCAAGGTGACGCTGCGCGAAATTTCGCGGTGGGTGAGCGGAATCAAACTGCTTGCCGCGCAGCCAAGCGCTGCGGTAATACCGGGGATAACTTGATAGCGAATATTGGCCGCCACCAGCGCCAGCGCCTCTTCGCCGCCGCGCCCAAATACAAACGGATCGCCACCTTTAAGCCGCACTACTTTTTTGCCGAGCTTGGCTTGCTCGATTAAAACCGCATTGATCTGCTCTTGCTTCATGCTTGGTCTACCGCAGCGTTTACCGACATAAATCATCAACGCACTTGGATCGCTCAAACGTAAAATATCCTCGCCCACCAAACGATCAAACACCACCACCTCTGCTGACTGTAGCGCTTTGAGTGCCTTGAGCGTTAATAGCTCAGGATCGCAAGGCCCGGCACCGACTAACGTCACTGTGCCTTGTTTGTCAGGCGCTAATTCTTCGCCGCTTTGGCCTTTGTTGCTATAGTGCCAATCTTGATGTGCAGTAAAGCGGCTTTTAGTTAAGGTGTTGAAACGAATATCCATTTTGGGCTCCTTAGTGAGCGTAATCCGCTTACGCGCCACTTCCTAATTCATTCTCGATTCGAGTTATTTGTCGATAACCGTTTGGGCGATCACTTGGTCGTATTGTGCTTGTGACGGCTGGGTTTGTGATAACGGCGACGCCACACCCTTTTCATCGATAAGTTGTTTGATTTCACTGACACACGAGCCGCAATTGGTGCCACATTTGAGCGTTTGCTGCACGTCGCTTAGCGTGACACAGCCTTGCTTCTGCATCGCGCGCGTGATTTGCGTGTCGGTCACGCGAAAACAGCTGCACACCAGCTTACTGCGGTGACCCAGCGTCGCGGCGTTAAGCAATGTCGCCAGATTGAGCGGCGCGTCAATGCACTGAATTAACTGCGTTTCATCACATTCAATCGGCACATTTGAAACCATGCAGATTCGACTCACCCACAGCTGGTCTTGGACTTTGCGACATTCAACGCCAATCCAACCGCGGTCAGTATCAAGCAATAATCTTCGCGCCGCTTGGGCTTGCCACTCCTGCTTACTCAGCCCGTCAATACTGGCAAAACGCCACATTTTCACGTTCTGCTCCTGCTGCATGGAAAGATATTCACACCGCTTAAGATCAAACTGCTCGCCCAGATACAGACCGTAACTGGCAACTGGCTGAGTACAAAGCTCAACCGCGCTTGACTTAAACGCCGGCTGGCCGGAAATTGGGTCATGGTGACTCAGCACCACTTGATTCACTTGGGATTGGCCGCCATAGCGCCCAGCCCAGTGCATCGGCATGTACAGCTGCTCGCCTGCCAATCCTTCATCCTGCGCCGCTTTGGCATAGACGCTGTGTTCACCCTGCTTGAGCTTGACCAATTGCGCAAATTCAACGCCGTGCTGTTTGGCGGTGGCGGCGCTCATATAGACGCGCGGTTCAGGTTCACTGGCCGCAAGATGCGCCACAAAACCGGTGCGCGTCATGGTATGCCACTGATCGCGAAGTCGGCCCGTATTAAGCCATAAACCGGAAACGTCACGTTTTAACGGCTTAGTCACTACCAGTTGGGCTTTCCCCGATGGGGTCGAAAACAGGTGATTGGTGAATGGACGCTCTCCTCCCCACTGGGTCGGTTGCCAGCGTTGATAATCGCTATCGCTTAAGGCTTGGAACATCGACAAATCAAGCTGAAAACGGCTTTTTCGATTGATACCAGTCAGCGCGGCGTATTCGCGAAATATCTCTGCTGGCGTTTGAAAACCAAAACCATTTTGCCAGTGGTTTTGCGCGCACCATTTTTGCCCTACTTGATTGATCGCCCACCAATCTGGCTTTGCTTCGCCGGGTAGAGTACGGAATTGACGCTGGCGGGATATCACTCGCTCTGAGTTAGTCACCATGCCTTGCTTTTCGCCCCAACCTGCGGCTGGAAGTAATAGATCGGCATATTCGGCCACATCGCTGTCAGCGATGATATCCGACACAATCACGAAATCGCACGCTTTAAGTGCTTTGCGCACTTCAATACTGTTTGGCATTGATACCACAGGGTTGGTCGCCATGATCCACAGCACTTTGATATCGCCGCGCGAGACAGCATCAAACAGCTCAACGGCCTTTAAACCCGGCTCAGTGGCCATATTCGGCGCCTGCCAAAACTGCTCAACCTTGGCAATTGACTCGTCATCAAAGCCGCGATGCACTGCCAATTGGTTCGCAAGCCCGCCGACTTCACGCCCACCCATCGCATTGGGCTGGCCCGTCATCGAAAACGGCCCACAACCGCGCTGGTTGATTTTTCCCGTCACCAAGTGGGCATTGATAATCGCATTGGCTTTATCCACGCCATATTCTGATTGGTTAACCCCTTGGCAAAACAGCGTCACCGCGCGAGGCGTTTGCGCAAACCAAGAAAAATACCTGCTTAAATCCGTGTAAGAAATATTCAGCTTTGCACTTAGAGCCGCGAGTGAATATTGCGGGTCCATGACTTCTTCACGCAGCGCTTCAATCCCTTGGGTGTGCGCGGCGATAAATTCGTCATCCCACGCGCCAGTATCCAAACAATAACGAATCAATCCATTAAACAGCAGCACATCGTCATCACTATCAATGGCGAGATGCAGGTCGGCCTGCTCGGCAGTCACGGTTTTACGCGGATCAATCACCACCAATTTAAGCTCAGGATTCACCTCGCGCGCGGCTTGAATACGGCGAAACAGCACCGGATGTGTCCAGGCAGTATTGGCGCCACAAATCACGATAAGATCGGTGTGCTCAAGGTCGTTGTAATTTACCGGCACCACATCTTCGCCAAACGCGCGAATATGCGCCGCGACTGCCGACGACATACACAAACGCGAGTTGGTGTCGATGTTGGCTGTGCCGAGATAACCTTTCATCAACTTGTTAGCAAGATAGTAGTCTTCGGTAAGTAACTGCCCTGACACATACATCGCGACCGAATGAGCGCCGTGTTGTACCACCGCCTGTTTAAGCTTTTCGACAATTGTGTCGGTCGCCACATCCCAACTGACTTCTTGACCATTGAGCTTTGGATACAAGAGCCGGCTCGGCATATCAAGGCTCGGTTTAAGCGCTGACCCTTTTACGCATAACACCCCTGAATTGGCAGGGTGTTGACTATCACCCGTGATAGCTTGTTCAGTCACGCTAACTCCGCAGCCTACGCCGCAATAAGGGCAAGTCGATTGGCATGGTGTGGCATTCATACTGGCTTCCTTTTGGTATTCGTCGCTTTTAATTTGGCGCCGCAGGCTTTTTTGGCACAAAAAAAAGCCCCTCCCAAGCGGGAGAGGCTTCTTTGCCTGTGACTATCTTTTTATAGGTTCGCGAAGTTTGCTTCGCGTTATCCACTATAAAGCAAAGAGCGCGCCAAGTTCTCAACCCTTTATTTACAAGGGGTTAAACTTGACAAGCGTGCCGCATTGCACCAATTTGAGTCAAAGACTTGCCACACGTTGTGCAGCAAACAACGACTTGGTCGATTGACGCACCACCAAATCGATCGGCGGTAAACGCGCCTCATAGCATTGGCCGCTGAGCAAGTTAAGTAGTGAATGAGCGCAGACTTCGCCAATCTCTTCGATTGGCTGACGTAAGGTGGTGAGTGACGGCGTGAAGTACTGTGACGTTGGTAAATCATCAAAACCAATCACCGACACATCTTCGGGAATTCGATAACCGCGATCTTTTAGCGCTTTGATAGCGCCATAGGCGGTTTGATCGTTGGCGGCGAACAGCGCGGAAAAGTGCACCTTGGAATCAATCAACTCAATGGTTTTTTGATAGCCGGTTTCAGAGCTAAAATCACCCTGTTTAACCAACCGTGGCATCACTTTGATTCCGGCTTCGCTGAGCGCGCGCTTGTAGCCTTCAAACCGAGCCTGTGCATCGGGTTGACTCGATAGGCCCTTAATGTGGGCAATATTAGCATGCCCTTGCTGAAGCAGATGTAACGTTGCAATATAGCCACCAAGCACATTATCGACGTTAATAGAGCGCACGTTTTTCGCGTTGAGCTCATAACCCACGGCGATGATAGGCAACTCCTCTGCGTAACGCAGAATTTGCTCATCAGTGAGATTGCCAGTGACGATAATCAAACCGTCAACTTTGCTGTTATACAAATATTCCAGCGCATGAGCTGCAAGATTACGCTGCCAATGACCGGTGGCGATTGCCATTGTATAGCCCTGAGCAATAAAAACTTTTTCCATGTCATTGAGAATGCGGCTGGTGAACGGGCTGTCAGGATGCTGAACCAAAACACCAATGGTCATTGAGCGGCGTTTTTGCTGCTCGGGCAAATGCAAATTCGGTTTGTAGCCCAGGCTTTTGATCGCTTGCTCAATGTTTTGGCTTTTCTCGTTTGAAACATAAGTGGTGCGATTTAGAAAGCGCGAAACCGTACTTGGCGATACGCCCGCAAGGTCGGCAACGTCGTACACAGTAGGGGCTTTTTTCTTTTTCATTATAATCATTCTCGTCATTGAATAGCCCCAATATAGAGAGCCCTAGCTGTACACTCAATAGTCCTTTTGTCAACACGATTTTTAGCTCACAAAATCCAGCCACCTAATGCTAAGTGACTAGATTTATTTGTTATTTTTTTGCCCCACCCATAAACGCAAACACCATTCCGGGACGGAAATATCGCCCCGCCGTATACTTAAGCCCGGTATTAGCCAAAAAGCGCTGTAAACGTTTTACTGAACTTTGGTCCAGTGATTGCTCAAGCAAGGCAAAAAACTTCGCAAAATGATGTTCAAATTCAGGGTTCACCCGCCCATCTTCGAGCACAAGTTGCGAGCGTTTAAAACAACTGAGCCAAATTTTCGCCTGTTGCGGTGTAATATCTAACCCAGCGCACATTGCTTGCTCAGTAACCACCACCGAACTGTTAAAACCCTCTGGCGCTGCGAAAGGAATCTTGGCACTGGTGTACAACGCCTCATACAGGGTATCAATCAAGCGTTCGGCTTTTTCACTTTTGTTTGCCAGCTTAAGTGCCGTCGCAGCGCTAAACTGAACCCCGATCCACACATCTTGCGCTTGAAACGCCTCATGCGGCGCCCCGTTGGCAAGCACCATATTGGCGATGCCCAATTTGGGGCTATTGATGACAAAGTTATGCTGATACACATACTCCAAACTGCGCTCGACACGCTCAGGGCGAAAAAGCCCCGGCTCACCGAGCAATTGCAGATAACTGTCGGCAAGCAGTGCATCACCAAAACTGTTGTCAGAATCAAGCTCAATAATCGCTTCATAACTTGGGTTAAACGCCTTTGGTGCACACTCAAAAAGTTGCTGCTTACGTGCTTTTCTAAGCATCTGCGCAGGCTCACCAAGTTCAGGCGCACGATTAAGCCAAGCGTTTAATAACCGCACATTGGTCTGATTATCTTCACCAAGAGCGAGACCTAACGAGTTCAATTCACCAACCCCCTCCCCGGTTAAATGCTGAGCTTGAATGGGCGTAGCAAAGAAATGGTAATAGCCGTTTTGCTCGTGCCAAAGCGTGGCTTCAAGCTCGGCAAGTGCCTGTTCAGCGCGGAATTGATAATGACTGGCAAGCTCACATTCTGACATTAAATCAGCGAGCTTAGCCGCGATGCGCAGCCCAGCAACCCAAAGACTGCCGCAGTAAATCGAAATGCCATGTGAGGAGAGATTATCAAACGTATCGTCGGTGCCGCGAGTTAACGGAAAATGCTCACCCGGTTCAATCATCGCCTCAAGAAACGCAATGCTCTCTTTAACTGCACTCCAGCACTCTTTGACAACATCGAGATCGCCGCAGCGCTGGTAGTGCCGATAAACCATTAACACAAATTTCGGCGCCAGATCCTTCCACTCTTTGACGTTATGCCAACTGTAAGCATCGGGCTGGATGTCGTAAGGACTACCCAAATCGTGCACCACCGCGCCGCGAATCGCGCGTACACCTTGATATTTGTCATCAACGAGTTCGGCAAAAGGCTTGTCTTCGTATTCCCAGTAACGGCGTACGGTGTCATCTTCGGCCAAAATCGCTTTGGCGAACGCTTTCATTACAAAGCCATCAAGGCTTGGGAGCAAATACAGCAGTGAGAATGAACCGTAAAAGTACACATCGAGTGAGTTAAAAAATGGATAGTCGACGCACTCTTTAACCAGAAATTGATTGTCGCGATCCCACACGCTCGACTCCGCCAAAAACGACAAACTGTTCATCGCCATGGTGGCGTACTTGAGCGCCACATCAGGGCGAGAAAACTGCGCCAGTGTTTGGGCATAAAACGCTTGCTGATTCGCTACAATCGTCTTTTCTATCCGCTCATACTCATCCAAGGCGCATTGCAGCATGGCTTGGATACGATTTTCGCCACAAAAGTATTGCGTATAAGCTTTTTCAGAGCGCCAATCATTTAAGGCAATTTTGCTGTGATCCATGACTTGGAAAAATCGTACTGTCAGGCTTTGCTGGGGCGCGAGTTCCAGTCGCACGCACGCAATGGCGCTAAGCGCTTCTCGGCCGCTATAAATCCCAGCATCAAAATGGCGGTTTACACGCCCGGTGTTAAGAGCATTTTCGACCTCACGCTCGGTTTTGCTGCTGTAAATCGATGGTTTGACCGATACGCTGATTTGCCCACCATTCAACTCGTCGTTATCGGCGCAAACACCAAACATCACGCCGCCTTCAATATCGCCGCCATAAGGCGAATCACTGCTCATGAAGACGCCGTCAAAGCGCTGTGCGCCGCTTTCCAGTGTCACAGGATTATGACGCTGAGCAATCGGATTTTGGCTCAGTGTGCAGGCAGAATCTTGTACGCCGTCGCGCCCTTTGCGATAAGTCGAGCCAATCAAATTGGCCAGCGGCTGAACCAGAGTGATAATTCGCGTCTCGTCGCTGTGGTTGGTGAGTTCAAACTCATTCCAATGCAGCGGCATAGTGCACCATTTCGGCTGGTCCTTAACCACCGGAGAAACCACTTTGCGTTTCACCGCCACATCGCCAAGCCCATGGTAATCGTACTGCGCCAACGGATACAGCGCGTGATATTCAAGCTCGCACCCGCTGACCGCCTGTATCGCATTGCTTTTATCAGCGGTGAGTCTGCGATTGAGCACATCAAGGCAAAACACAATGCCATTAAAAAAGTCCATCGCCACCAGCAGTTGGGTCGCAATAGCCTTTGGCTCGCGAGTTAATGCACGCTGGGTATGGGGCGCAAATTCAATGTGCCATTTTTCAAACTGCGCTTGGTTTTGCTGATAGAACTCGCCGCTTTTCAGTGCTTGTTTGATGGTTTGCAGCGCATGTTCAACACTTGCTGCTGCCAAAGGCTTACCATTAAACAGCGCTGGATAATATTTGAGATGCGCTTGCAGCTCAGAAAGACTGGTCGCCGTCAAACTGTCTACACTCGGCGACTTCGCCACGGACAAATAGAAGTCATTAAAGTGAATGTCACTGCGTTCAACATCGATAAAAATGCCGGGAATAAAACTGAAGTTTGGCGTATCACCGTTTGGCGTTAGCGTAAACGCGCTGCCGATCCCCCCTACCGCCATACCAGTGTTGGCGGGCGTGGTTGAAATCGGCGTATACCAAGGCTGAATAAACTCGACCGCTTCACCGGACGAGGTCAATGCTTGAGCCAAACCATGATAGCTGGTGTAAGGAATGGTATTTTTCATCAAAGCAATCCGTCTGTAAAACCCGTTACGCCCCGTCACCAAGAATGGCGACCACCTGATGTTCTCCCTCGCCAAGGAGTGGAATCTTGTTGCCTTCGACCCATTCGCCATTGACTTGCAGCTTGTATACGCCATGGCAGCGGTGATGCGGATTGAGCACCAAAATGTGGTACGTCACGTTTCTAAATTGGCGGCGCATCGAGAACTGCGGCCAATCGCGCGGAATACATGGGTCGACAATCAAACCGTCGATATCAGGTCGAACGCCCAAAATCCATTGAGTGCCCGCCACATAAGTCCACGCCGAGGTTCCCGATAACCAAGCGTTGCGGCCAAGGCCAAATTGAGGATGCTCATCACCTAGGATATTTTGCGGATAGCAATACGGCTCCGATTCAAAGCTTTCAAGGCTGTCGTTTTTCGACGCCGGATTGATTTGGCGATAGTATTCATACGCACGGTCGCCATTGCCCGCTTTGGCCTCAGCAATCATCATCCACGGATTGGCGTGCAGAAAAATGCCGCCGTTCTCTTTAGCGCCCGGTGGGTATGTCGAGACGCCGCCCAATTTCGGATCAAAGCCGTTATAACCTGGGGTCGAAAGTTTGATGCCACTCGCGGTGTTAAGCTTTTGGTAAACACTTTCAAGCGCGGCTTTCGCGCGTTCATTATCGGCAAAGCCAGAAATCACAGGCCAGCTCTGACCGTTGGTATAGATTTGCCCATATTGATTGTGCTGCGAGCCAATCGGCGCGCCCTGCTCATCAAAGTAGCGTACATACCACTGACCATCCCAGCCCTGCTCATTCACACGCGATTTCATGATTTGGTAGTCTTGCTGATACTGCTTTGCAAGTTGCTTCTCGCCGCGCAATGCGCATAGATCCAACATATCCAGGAGCGCCTTGCCATACATATTCGCGACCATCATAGATTCAGCGCCGGTCGGCAAGTTAACGGTGTCATTCCAGTCAGCAAACCCGAGAAGCGGCAAACCGTGAGCGCCGGTATTGTTTTTAGTAAATGCCAGCGCGCGCACCAAGTGCTCCCATACTGGCGCCGTTTCAACCGCATTGCCGTGTTTGTCTTTTTGATAAAACGGTACCGGTTTGGCAAGAAACGACTCGTTACCGGTCTCTTTGATGTATTGGGTCACCGCAAACACGATCCACAGATGATCATCGCCGTAATAATCTGGGCGGTCCTCTTCTTCGCGGGAATCTCCGCCGTTGGCTTCCATGGTCGATGGGAAGAATTGGTGCATCGCCGAACCGTCACGATTTTGCACTGACAACAAACGCTCGATAAACTCACGCGCCTCTTCTGGCATATGAGTCATCACCCCAAGGGTGTCTTGCGATGAGTCGCGAAAACCGATGCCGCGCGCGCCATAACCGAGCTGGTAAAGTGACAAGTAACGGGACCAGTTTTTGGTGGTATGACACTGACGAGGATTATGCACATTCAACATGGAGTTCATCGCCGCATCTGGCGTTTCAACTTCCAAAATGCGTAAGTAGTCGTGCCAAAACTCGCCGAGTTCATTAAATGCAGCATCAACGGCAGAGTGGTCTCGATACTTACTTAGCATTGGCTCGGCGGCGCTTAGGCTTGGCATTTGGGTGAGCTGCACCACAGTGCGCTCAGTTTGACCTGGGCTAAGATTGCCAAGACGTAAATTGAGCGCGCCGATGTTGTCACCGCGAAGCGGCTCACTGTTACTGAGCTCAGCCTGATTCAAAGCCTGTGGTGTTGCCCAGCTGCCATAGCCTAAATTGCCTAAAAACGCCGCGCGGTCACCCTCAAACGAGGTCGCTTTACGATCGGCGGTCAGCAAGTTGACCGCCATATCACGCTTCATAAACGCGTACTGCTCCAAAACGGTGATGTTGTCACTTTGATGCGCTTTAACCGTCATGGTTTGCGGCACCCAATCGGCGTTCACCAACTGTTTAAGCGCATCAAAATGAGAAAATTCAAACACTGGCACCGCATCGACATGCAGCGCTTGGTCGCTGATGTTGGTGATGCGAATATCCATCAAGAGTACCGGGTCGTGCCTCGGTACAAAGAAGGTCACTTCACAGCGCACGCCATAACCTTCGCTGATAAAACGGCTGTATGAAAGCCCGGTGTGATTTTCAAATTTGTCGAGCGGCTTTAAGGTTGGGGTGTAAAACGGTGAGAAAACCTCTTGCTTACCGTCTGTGCTTCGCACCTTGAGGTATAACGTCGAGCCTTTGAAATCTGAGTTCGGTAACTGGGTGATGTATTTAGTAATACGGTTAAGCGCTGGGTCACCTTTGCACAGCAGCACGCCGCCGTTGCTATCGACAATACCGCCAAATCCTAACGTGCCAACGTAGTTACACCACTTAATCGGTGTGCAAGGCGTTGTCGCCACATATTCACGGTGTTGGTCATCAAAATATCCGAATTTCATCGTCACTTTCCTCGGCCCTGTCACCACGACAGAGCCTAATCTTGAACTGGTAGGGAATCGCTATTGCTTGGTATAACTTGCGAACGAATGTTTAACTTGAGTACGAATGTCTAACTTACGTAATCATGTTCAACTGCGTACACGAATTGAATGGCGAGCCAAGCTTAACTGGCGAGCGATTTCTCGCTGAGCGCATCAAAAAGATGAATCGCATCCAAATCGAGATACAACGTCAGTTCGCTGACATCGACCTCGGCGGCCTGAGTTTCAACCGTCAAATCCTGACCTTCGACTTGCGTTTTGAGCAAGATGCTCGCGCCAAGCAGTTCTTTGTCTTTGATTTTTACTGGAATTGGCAACACTCGGTCGTGGTCTATATGCTCGGCGCGCAGATGCAAATCGGTCGGTCTAACGCCAAAATGAATCGCCAAATTCTTCGATGCCAATGCTTTAAAGCGCTGCGGCAGTGGAATATGGATTTGACCAAGTTCGATTAGCCATTCGCCTTGTTGCTCAACCAGTTTGGCATCGAGCATATTCATTGAAGGGTTACCGATAAACTGCGCGACAAATTTGTTCGCCGGACGTTTAAACACTTCCGTTGGCGTGCCTACCTGCGCCACATAACCATCTTTCAAAATCACGATTCGGTCCGCCAAAGTCATGGCTTCAATCTGATCATGGGTAACGTAAATAGTGGTGGTGGCAAGCTCGCGATGCAGCTGCTTTATCTCTTCACGCATGGTGCCGCGCAATTTGGCATCAAGGTTTGAGAGCGGTTCATCAAATAAGAAAACTTTCGGCGTGCGCACCATGGCGCGGCCCATCGCCACCCGTTGACGCTGACCGCCCGAGAGTTCTTTGGGCTTGCGGTTGAGCAAGTTGTCCAACTCCAACATCTTGGCGGCTTTGCGTACTTCGGTATCGATATCCGGTTTCGACATGCCTTTCATTTTGAGCGCAAAGGCGATGTTTTCGTACACCGTCATATGCGGATACAGGGCGTAACTTTGGAACACCATGGCTAAATCGCGGTCTTTGGCGTCGATTTTATTCATTAAGCGCTCGCCAACAAAAATCTCACCGGACGAAATAGTTTCAAGCCCAGCTAACATGCGCAGCGTGGTCGACTTTCCACATCCCGATGGCCCTAAAAACACCACAAACTCGCCGTCTTCAACGGTAAAATCAAACTGCTTGACCACCTCGACTTTACCAAACGACTTCTTCACATTGCGAAATTCTACTTTGGCCATTATTGGTTCTCCTGTTTGCGCGCCAGCAACATGTTGCGATAGGCAATCGCGCTGTGTTTCAAGGTACGCTTTTGGGTTTGGTAATCGACGTGGACAATGCCAAAACGCTGGCAGTAGCCAAACGCCCACTCAAAATTGTCCATCAAGCTCCAGGCGAAGTAGCCTTGAATATCGACGCCTTGACGAATGGCGTTATCCACGGCCTCTAGATGAGTTTGAAAATAGCGAGTGCGCTGCTGGTCGACCACTTCGCCGTTTTTAAGCTCGTCGTTGCCTGCCGCGCCGTTTTCAGTGATGTACATGGGCGGCAGATCCTCATAGCGCTGATGAATGCGCACCAGCAAATCGGTCAAGCCCTGCGGGTAGATTTCCCAGCCGATATAGGTGTGCTCTGCGCTTGGCTGCTCAACGTTAACGATGTCGCCATTTTCGTTGTAACGGCACACGTGGCGGGTGTAATAGTTGATGCCGACATAATCGACCGGCGCGCTGATTAAATCCAAATCCCCGGCCAAAATCATCGGCATATTGTCGCTTTGCCGTTCCACCACCTCAAACGGGTATTCCCCTTTCAGTACTGGATCCATAAACCAGTGATAGCCTTCCGCTTCGCTGTAATCTGCTGCGCCTTGATCGCTTGGTGTCAGTGGATACGACGGCGAAGCATTGAAGACAATGCCGTGTTTGGCGTTTGGCGCGTTGCGGCGCAGAATAGGCATGGCTAAACCATGGCCAAGTAACATGTGGTGCGAAGCCAGAAAGCCTTCGCGTTCCCCTTTGATGCCCGGCGCGTGTACGCCCCAGCGATAGCCGAGAAACGCCGCCACAAACGGCTCATTTAGCGTGGTGTAAACGTCAATTTGGTCGCCAAAATGGGCGCTGACGACTTCAGCATACTCAGCAAATTTGTATGCGGTTTCACGATTGAGCCAACCGCCTTTGTCTTGCAGGTACTGCGGCAGATCCCAGTGATACAAAGTGACGAACACTTTAACCCCGCGCGCGTGACAGGCATCAATGATCTGTTGGTAGAAATTCAGCCCTTGCGGGTTAAGCTCACCGTCGCGCGGCAAAATACGTGGCCATGCAATAGACAAGCGATAGGCATCCACGCCCAAATCGGCAATCATGTCGATATCTTGTTGCCACAGATGGAAGTGGTCACAAGCAACATCGCCATTATCGCCGTTATCCACCGCGCCAGGCTGGCGACAAAAAGTATCCCAAATCGACGCGGTACGACCACCCAAGTTCACGCCGCCTTCAATTTGATAGGATGAAGTCGCGACGCCAAACACAAATTCTGGCTGGTTCAGTTTTGAATCTTCTGCAAGTTGGTATGAGTTCATAAATTATCCTTTAACCTACCCTTTTACGGCGCCTGAAGTCAGGCCGCTGATCATTTGTCTTGATGAGAACAGGTAGGCAGTCACCAAGGGGAGAATTGAAATCGTGGTTCCAAGCATGACTGCGCCCCATGGCGTATTAGGAATGCCTTGAACACTTCTTAGTGCTTGAGTAATTACATAGTTTTCCGGCGAGGTCAGCACCACCAGCGGCTGCATAAACATGTTCCAGAAGAACACAAACTGAACAATAGCCAGCGTCGCTAGCGCCGGTTTCATCAACGGCAAAACCACGCTCCAATAGGTGCGAAACTCCCCAGCACCGTCCATTTTGGAGGCCTCAAGTAACTCTTTAGGAATCGAAGCCACCACGTGCTGGCGCATCAAAAAGATGCCAAATGGCGTGGTGGTAAACGGAAGCCACACGGCGATGTGGTTATCGAGCATGCCGAGAAATTTGACGATCATAAAATACGGAATCAAGCTCAATACTGGCGGAATCATCATCGAGCCCACCAACATGCCAAACAGCACCTGTTTGCCTTTGAACTTATATACCGCGAACGCATAGCCGCCCATGCTGCAAAACAGCAGCGAAATCGTGGTGCCAAGGAAAGCAACGTAAATGGAGTTAAACATCGCTTGCCAAAACGGCATGATTTTCAACAGTTTTTCGTAGTTGATCGCCAGGCTGTCGCCAATCGCAAAGCTAATGCCTGAACCAAAGATTTCGGTGCGATCGCGTGTTGAAAGTAGCGCCGACCATAAAAACGGAAACACCGTCATTAGCGCTGACACAATCAAGACCAGCGCCAAAATCACCATCAACACTTTGGTTATCCACTCTAACGTGGTGTCTTTGGGTTTGAGTGCTTGTAACGACATGATTAATCTCCTAACCCTTTCTTGCCAAAGAAGAAAAACTGAATAGCAGTACAGCCAGCAATCAATAGGAACAGCAGCCATGAAATCGCTGAAGCCGTGCCCATTTCAAGCCATTCCCAACCCACTTTGTACAGATACATCGAGATGGTGAGACCAGATTGTCCAGTACCGCCGGTGCCGCGGGTTAATACAAACGGTTCTTCAAACAGCTGCAAATTACCAATGATGGTCATGGTGACGGCAAAGAAAATAAATGGACGAATCATCGGCAGCGAAACGAACCAAAAGCGGCGCAGCGCATTGGCGCCATCCATACGCGCGGCTTCAAGAATGTCTTTAGGTATGGTCATCAAACCTGTGGTATACAGCACGATGTTAAAACCGGTGTATTTCCAAAACACCATGATGGCGATCGATGGTTTGACAAACGCTGCATCGTCAAGCCAGCGAATCGGCTGAAAATCTTGTATCCAGGCAAACGCCCAACCAAATAAAGTGCTATCGCCAAGGGCATTTAAGGTTTGGTTAATGATCCCGGAATTTGGCGAATACATATTGAAGAAAATCAGCGCCGCCGCGACGGTTGAGGTGATGTACGGCAAAAAGTAAGCCGACGTCAGCCAATGGCGCATTCTGTCGCCCATCGACACCAGAATATACGCCACGGGAATGGCCACCACGTGCTGCGCCACCCCGGAGGTAATCGCCAGCCAAAAGGTATTTTTTAGCGAGCGCCACAACCACGGGTCAGTCAAAGCGACGTGATAGTTATCCGCACCGACGTATTTCATCGCTGCAAGCCCTTCTACCGGGTTCCATTGATGAAACGACAAATAGATGGAAAACAGCAGCGGAAACACACCAAATACTGAAAAAATCACCAGAAACGGCAACAAAAAACCGTAGGGTGTAAGCGCTTTCAAATTCAGCCAATAAATAAAGCCTCGGCGCTCTGTGTCTGTAGTGTCCATCATCTTGCCTGTTGCATGATTCATAGCCACGCCCTCATAAACACGTTCTTATTTACATCATCAAATTTCATAATTAGGGTTACGCCCCAATCGTGGCGCGCGTCACGAGAACGCGCGCCGAGTTGAGTTATAGATTGCGAGTACGACGCTTGATCATACGCTCCGCTTCTTGCAACGCGGTTTTGATGTCTTTGCCTTCATCCAGCACTTCCATCAACGCGTTTTCTAAAATGATTGAACGCGCAACGTGATCGCCTTTCGCAGGCGCAACCGGTTTGATGTTTTTCGCCACATTGGCAAACAATAGACGGGCTTTTTGGCCATCTAAGAATGGAATTGGCTCTTGAAACATTGGATCGTCATAAGTGGTCACGTTGGCAGGAAACGCCGCAATGGTGGCAAAGCTCTTCAGTTGAATATCACGGCGCATTGTCATGTATTCAATCAACTTCCAAGCTTCGTCTTGTTTTTTCGATTGGGTTGGGATGGAAAGGAAAGAACCGCCCCAACTGCCATAAATGCCATCAGGTAGGTCAGATACGCCCCATTTTCCTGAGGTCTCTGGCGCAATCCAGTTTTTCAAATGGCCAAGTAACCAAGCACCAGAAAGCTGAGTGGCAAACGTGCCTTGTTTAAAGCCTTCATACCATTCGTTAGACCAAGCCAAAATGCGGCTGTCTAAGCCTTTGTCACGAATCTCTTTTGCAACTTCAAACGCGTGAACAAAACGCTCTGACGTTACCACTGGGTTGCCGTCTTTATCGAAGTACAAACCTTCACCTTCCGGTACGGTGGTAAAGATGATTGCTTGCGCGACATCCGCTGCTGATGCGATCAATTGAATATTGTGCTTCTTAAGCTCTTCACCGGCTTTGATGTACGAATCCCAATCTTTAATCGCTTGATTGACATCAATGCCCGCTTTTTCAAATAGGTCGCGGCGGTAGTACATCACCCCAGGCCCCAAATCGACAGGAATACCATAGACACTGCCATCTGCGCCCTTGCCTTGCGCCCATGCATATGGGGCAAAACGGTCGGCGTATTTATCGACGCCATATTGCTCGGAAAGATTCACCAAACCGCCCGATGCGACGAATGGACCAATCTTTTCAACATCCACCACGATCACATCGCCAGCTCCGGAGCCGGTGGCAAGGTTAGTGGTTAACTTAGTGTGGTGATCGCCATGGTTATTCATTAAGTAATCAACCTTAATCCCGGTCTCTTTTTCGAAATCGGGTAAGATCACTTTCAGACTACTGTCAAAATCAGGGAATCCGTCAAAACGGATCTGATCTTCGGCAGCATATGCGGTGGTAGCTAATCCTAAAGCGACCACACTCGACAGCGTAATAGTCTTGAATTTCATGTTGGTTCCTTCGAGGTTATAGGGTTTGAGGTAAACGATGTACCGACTCGCGTGTCACTAAGGTGGGTGACAACTTGAAGTTCACGTCATGCTTACTTTTTTGTAGTTTTTGTATGGCGAGCTGAACAGCTTCGTAGCTCATGTTTTCAATGGGGAAATTGACGGTCGTGAGTGCTGGCGTCAGATAACGAGCAAACAAGATGTCGTCAAATCCCACCAATGAAATTTGTTCTGGAACGGTGAATCCGGCGTGATGCAACACTTCAAAGGCACCAAACGCCATATGATCGTTACACGCAAATACCGCCGTAAACGGATGCGGCCGCTTAAGCAGCTTACGCATGGCGCTGGCGCCCGTTTCTTCGGTAAAGCCGGATTCGATAATCAGTGATTCATCAAAGGCGATACCTGCCTCTTCGAGCGCTTTGCGATATCCCTGCAGCCGGCCACGGGCATCGGATTTATGCAGCGGGCCTGTAATACAAGCGATGTTGCGATGACCCATTTCAATCAGATGCTCAGTTGCCAACTTACCGCCGAGTTCGTTATCAATATCAATACAGCTGCTGGCCAATTCAGGAATGAAGCGGTTAACTAACACGATATCGATCCCCTGCTCTTGAAGGCCGATAAGGTAATCATCGCTAAGCTGTTGGGTATGAAGAATCAATGCATCCACGCGGCGGCTCAATAGAAATTCCACCGACTCTTTTTGCCCCTGCTCGTGATTGGAGCCCGCGGTGACCACCAAGTGATAGCCACTTTGACGCAGGCGCTCTTCAATGCTTTGCAAAACTTGAGAATAAAACGCGCCGCCAAGCTCTGGCACGATAACACCAATGCTGCCAGTGCGACTCGATGCTAACGCTTGGGCAATCGAATTCGGTTTGTAGCCGAGGACTTTGATCGCATGCTCGACCTTGTGTTTCTTTTCTTGGCTCACGCTTGAGGTGCCATTGATCACACGCGATACCGTGGCTTGGGAAACACCTGCAAAATCCGATACGTCTTTAATCGTGGCCACGCTTTTTCTCCTTTGCTTGCGTTGCATGCGTAGAAAGCATGATTAAGAAAGCGCTTTCATAGCGCTAAGTATCAAGAAAGCTCGCCGCCCATAGCGTGAGTGACTTCACACCAAACCGAGCGGCGTAATGACCAATTTGCCAAAAATTGCGGTGCGATGCGCTTTGCTTTCACGCCATGAAACAGTTTCATGAAACGCTATTTCAAGCCTGTGATTAAGTTGATTACTGACAGTGAAAGCACCAATAAAACGGCCTGTCTTAGCCATAAAAAAAGGCCAATCACTTGGCCTAAAAGAGAATGAATTCTGCGCGCCTAATGAAAGGCGGGTTGGAAGGTGAGCAGATTTAAACATGAAAAAAGATGGCCTCGTCATCTCTGCCCTGCGAGGCCAAATTGTCGCGACGTGTCGCGCCGCTATCAGTGGTCATCCCCCCGGTTTACCACCATGCTTCAAACATTGCACCAACGGTCACAGTATCAAGGTCGGTGGTTTGCACTGTGACACCATCATCACCATAGCCAGCGAATTCGTTGTCAGAATTACCGATGGTGGTGTAGAAACGAATCATCGGTCTGGCGTTTGCAAGCGGACCAAACGAAACGTTTTGTGACAATGTCACCTTCCAAGCTTTATTGGTTGCATCAATCGTGTCGTAGTCTACTAGGCTGTAGCCAAGTTCGACCCAAGTTGAGTTGATGTCATCCCACGAATAGGTTGGACGAATATTGATGTTGTAGTTGGCGCGGTCTTGATCATCCGATACGTCAATCGATTGGTAGGCCGCAACATATTCGACCGAGCTTTTTGGCGTCAGTTGATAAAAACCATCGACGCTGACCAAAAACGCTTGTTGGTCGTCAACGAGATCAAACGCACTGTCTTTGGCGTTATCAGCATAGCGCACCACCAAACGTTGGCCATTGAGTGATAACTCACCAGCAATTTGGTACGACTTGACACCGCGTGAATCCGCAGTATCTTCGTCATCCAACACGCGATCGGAGGCAAAACCATAGTTGAAATAGAAATTTAAGTTCGCCGCACCGAGCGGAATATCATGCCATTTACTGGTAATGGCGTATTTACCGTTATCGCCAACCATGTCATCGTCAACTTGGCCGACAAAGCTTAGGTTAAATTGACCGACACCCACATCAAGGTTTTTGAAGCCGCCGCCTTGGCCATCATGGGTAACCCAAAAGTAGTCGTTCAGATTGGTTGCGGTACGTTGGTGGAAGTCGCGACCGCCCCAGAAATATAATGTAGGTTGCGATTCAAACAAGTTCGTCGCCCCAGCGTACATTTTTTTGACGTTCAAACCACCATCTTCAGCCCACGAACGGTCTTGATAGTTATCCACCATCAACACTAGGTCCCACACTGCCCCTTTATCCGATTTAAGAATTTTACCGAGTTGGAATTCACCGCCGTAGTTCTCGTTACCTAAACGACCGGTGGCATTACCGTTGAGTGCGCCGTAGGCGTTAACCATACGTTCGTCACTACTCTTATATGCCGAACCGTAACGCGCATAACCGGAGAAAATCACCCCACGAGGGACTTCAATATCCGGCGGTAACTCAATCGATTTCTGTTCATAGGTGTAATCGATATCGACCTTTTTCTCGAGCTGATCGATACGAGCTTTCAATGCCTCCACTTCAGCATCGGTGGCGGCGAGGATTGGCGCTGAACCGAGTACAGTGCCCACTGCTATGGTTATTGGCAAAAGCTTTAGGTGTTTCATGATATATCCCTATCTTATTTTAGGTTTCTTGTCTCTCTGGTCTCGGCACATACTAGGTGATGGGAATTTACAAAAGTCAGCGAGCCCTCACATGTCGTTATGCACGCTGATGCCATGAAACTGATGATTTTATAAAAACCACCCGAAAAACAACTTTATTCAATAACTTAAAATAATTGGAGATAAATAAACTCAATCTGAAAACGCTTTCATTTCATTCAGATTGGCTGGTTTCATCACTAAAATGGCGGATTTTTGTGGTTGAAATGGAGGGAATAACTGAAAACCTTTCATAAATATGAAAAAGTTTATAAAAACAATGAAAAATAACTTCAAAATTATGCGCTTGAGCACTCAATAATTTATTTTACGCTTAAAAATATAACCACAACAATGAAGCTAGAGTGCCCAGCTAACCAAGACCTTGCGCTTATTCTTCGCGCTTTGCAAGTTTGATAGGTAATTCTGGCTTTGGTGCATTTGTATACGTGCTTAGCCGATTCTTCAATTAGTGGCTGATTTTTACTATAAAAGACGCATCCAGCCTGGTAGATATTATGGTTATTTCATCACGTCTGTATGACAGAAAAAGAAAAGGCCCCACAACTGAGGCCTTGAATTGATACCGATAGTTATTCCCCCTCGAAATTACCACCACGCCTCAAACATTGCACCGACGGTGACGGTATCGAGATCAGTATTGCCGCTACCAGTAAATTCGTTATCCGCATTTCCGACCGTAGTGAAGAAACGAATCATTGGGCGGTCAAAGATTCCTGGGCCAAACGTAACGTTTTGCGATAGCGTCACTTTCCATGACGTGTTCTTAGAGTCATGGTTGTCAAAGTCGACAACGTTGTAGCCAAACTCTAGCCAAGTTGAGTTCATATCGTCCCATGTATACATTGGACGCACGTTGATGTTGTAGTTAGCACGATCATAATCGTCGTCAGCCACATCTTCTGTTTGGTAGGCAGCCACATATTCCACAGCGGTTTTTGGCGCAACTTGGTAGAGGCCATCCAGGCTCACCAAAAATGCCTTTTGGCCTTCTTCGCCCCAAAATACACTATCTCGCGCATTGTCCCCGTAACGTAAAACTAAACGCTGCCCTTCATAGAAAAACTCAGACGCTACTTGGTAAGATTTCAAATCGTCGTCTATCGCTTCAGAGGCAAAACCGTAGTTAAAGTAAAGATTTAACTTAGCGTCATCACCAAGGGCGATATCATGCAGTTTGCTGGTAAATGCATAGCGGCCAGTATCGCCTGTTGAAGAGGCATCAGCTTGACCGACAAAGCTTAAGTTAAATTTGGCGCCGCCTAGATCGTAGTTTTTAAAACCGCCACCCTGGCCGTCATGCATGACCCAGAAATAGTCGTTCAGACCCGTTGCAACGCGTTGATGGAAATCACGGCCGGCCCAGATGTACAAAGAGGGTTGAGATTCAGAAAAGTTCGTCACACCGGCATACATTTTTTTCAGGTTCATGTCGCTGTCTGACCAGTTATCGATCATCAACACCGCATCCCAAACCGCGCCACTTTCAGCTTTAAAGACTTTCCCAAACTGAAATTCACCGCCGTAACCTTCGTTACCCAAACGACCCGTCGCGTTACCATTTAGGCTAAGCGCACTGCTGACACGACTTGAGTCGCTGCTCTGGTAGTCTGCGCCGTAACGAGCGTAACCCGAGAAAATGATCTCTTTTGGCACGTCAATATTTGGTGATAGTTCTACAGATTCCTGTCTGTAGACGTAGTCCGTTTCAATTTTCTTTTCAAGTGTGGTGATGCGGTCAATCAACGCCTGGACTTCGGCATCGTTGGCGGCAAACGTTGAGGCGCTGGCTAGGGCGCCACCCACTGCGAGGGTAATCGGCAAAAGCTTAAGCTGTTTCATATTACGTCCCTATTTTTTATTAGGTTTATAGTGGTGATGTTTCTGGGACTCATACTAGAGGATGGCAAATGTTAGAAATTCTTCTCAGTTCACACCTAACTGTGTAATAAAACTTCATGAAACCTTTTTACGATTACGTAAAAATTTAATTCAATAAATACAGTTAGTTATAAGGAAACCCTAGACACAATAGATATGAAAACGTTTTCATTTCATGAGATTTAGAGTTTAACGTCACTGTCGGTGATAAGTTTGCTTAACTTATTGATATAAAATAGCAAGTTAAAACTATGATTTACTAAAATTTAGCAACCTTGTAGTAAACTTACTTAAACAACCACGTTCATATCTTTGTGCTTTCAGCTTTTTCATCCGCATCGTTAATCATTGATTTAAACTCATCACTCGTTGACATTGTTCGCTTTGACCGTGCTAAGGTAAAAGAGGTTATAGCTAAGCAGGAAAGATATTATTTATGGAAAACAGTCGTTCTCATCTATTAACTCTTAGAACAATCGAACCTACCGACTATCCAGAACTGGCCGAACTGATGGATTTAGTATTCCATGATGTCGGCGGCGCGTGGCCGCGTATTACGATTATGGATCTCATCCACCAGTTTCCTGATGGGCAAATTTGTATTGTCGACAACGGAAAAATTGTCGGCGCAGCATTAACCATTAAAGTAAATTACAACCGATTCTCCCTTCCCCACCTCTACACTGACATCATCACCGAGCAAAATGTGATTCAAAATGAAACCACCGGCGATGCGATGTATGGGCTGGATGTGTTTGTTCACCCTGATTATCGTGGACTTCGCCTTGGTCGCCGCCTTTATGATGCGCGCAAAGAGCTATGTCGCAGCGGCAACTTTAAAGCGATTCTCGCCGGTGGACGTATTCCTAAATACCACCAGCACGCTAAAGAGCTGTCGGTGACGGAATACATTGAAAAAGTAAAACGCAAAGAGTTGCACGACCCAATTTTGTCGTTCCAATTGGCCAATGATTTTGATGTCAAACGCATCATGCGTGGCTATTTACCGGAAGATGAATCGTCTCGTGGATACGCAACGCTTTTGGAATGGGACAACGTCTTTTATGAAGAAGACATCAATTCAATTCACGATGCCGAAAAATCACTGGTGCGTATTGGCGTAGTTCAGTGGCAAATGCGCGCCATGAACGATCTGGAGGATTTCCTTGAACAGGCGGAATTTTTTGTCTCCTCGTTGGCAAACTACAAGGCCGATTTTGCGCTGTTCCCAGAATTTTTCAACGCGCCTTTGATGGGGCTGAATAAAAACCAAACCGCTGTCGAAGCAATTCGCTTTTTAGCCAGCTTTAGTGAGCAAATCAAAGACCGCTTTGCACAAATGGCTGTGACCTACAACATTAATATCATCGCTGGTAGCGTCCCCGTCATTGAAGATGACACCTTATATAATGTCGCCTATTTACTCCACCGCGATGGCAACATTGACGAACAATATAAGGTACATATCACCCCACACGAACAGCGCGATTGGGTGATAGACGGTGGTGATAGCGTGAAAGTATTTGAAACCGACGCTGGCCGCGTAGGGATCCTTATCTGTTATGACAGTGAGTTTCCAGAGCTTGGGCGAATGCTTGCCGAACAAGATGTGCAAATTATCTTTGTGCCGTTTTGGACCGATACAAAAAATGGTTACCAACGTGTTCGGTTGTGCTCTCAGGCGCGAGCGATTGAAAATGAATGCTATGTGGCGATTGGCGGCAGCGTCGGCAATTTGCCGCGTGTGGATAATGTCGACATTCAATACGCGCAATCAGCGGTATTCTCGCCATCAGACATCTACTTTCCCCACGATTCAACCTTAGCCGAAGCCAGTGCCAACACCGAAATGATCATTTTTGCCGATGTGGACCTCTCCAAACTAAAGCACCTACATACTGAAGGGTCGGTGACCAATCTACGTCACCGGCGCTTGGACTTATACGGTGGATTTACCGAGCCTAAGAATAAGGCTTAGAGACTTTCGCGAGCTAAAACTAAAACAGGCGCCAATCATGGCGCCTGTTTTAGTTCAAAACGGCTATTTCAACACCGCGGCTAAATTAGCTTAACGCCAACTTAACCAGAGCCTTAGCGTGAATCTTTGTGGTGTCAAAAATCGGAATCGAGCTGGAGTTTTGATCGACCAGCATACCAATTTCTGTGCAGCCTAAAATCACGCCTTGCGCGCCAACTTCGCGCATATCATCGATAATGGTTTCAAAATCGGCGGTAGAACGCTTGCTCACCACACCTAAACACAGCTCTTGATAGATAACATCGTGCACTAATCGGCGCTGAACACCATTTGGCACAATCACTTCCATACCAAAGTTCTTTTCAATTCGCTGCTTGTAAAACGGCTGTTCCATGGTAAACGCCGTGCCGAGAAGGCCAACGCGCTCAATATTTTTTTCAACCAGAGCTTCGCCTGTTGCATCAGCAATATGCACTAACGGAATCGATACCGCTTGCTCAACCTGACTCGCCACTTTATGCATGGTATTGGTCGCAATGGCAAAGAAATCTGCGCCCGCTTTTTCAAGTTTCTTAGCCGCATCCGCTAATACTTGTGCCGCTTGGTCCCATTCATCATTACGCTGAAACTGCTCAATTTGTGCAAAATCAACACTGACTAAAACAATCTGTGCTGAATGCAGTCCACCGAGTTGCGTTTTCACTTCTTGATTGATGTATTGGTAGTAAGAACTGGTCGACTCCCAGCTCATACCGCCGATTAAACCGATTGTTTTCATAGTCTGTCCTGACGCTAATTAGTGGTACCACTACAACAAATTTAGTCTCAAGTGTCATTGCCGAAATTAAGATTTGGCGAAATTATTGCATTCATGTCGACTGACCATAATCGGCATACCTAACGAGCTTGCAAAAAAAACGGAGCCTTTAAGCTCCGATAAATTGAGGACAAACTCAGTAACAAATAAACACCAACCAAAAACAAACAGACGTTCAAGTGATTCAATTACGCGGACGTCGCTTTTTTAACTTCGGTTAAATTTAAGCGCTTTACATCATCTTTAAAACGCAGTGCAACTCGGTGAAGCTTATCGCTGTCATCCAACATTTTTTGCGCCAATTCCGCCAACACTCTCAGTTGTGTCGGGCTAAATTGCGCTAGTTCTCGGCCATCAGCGCTTTCGCTCGCAGCCTTAATTTTCGTTAGCCCCATTTCGCTATAAGTGCGAATCGCTTGTAAATGAAGCGCGGTCAGCACCTCAACATTTTCTTTGACCAGTTTGTTGTACTTGGTTAACGGAGCATCCACTTGCTCAACCCATTTTACTGCGACATCCGTATTCATAACTGAATTACTCCCTAAGCATGATTCAAAATTTGCAACTTACCTACTCATTAAAGCTAATGGGCACAGCTCACATTTCAACCATTTGTAGTAGATAAATATGCTTATATGAGTAAAGTCACATATAAATGTAAAACCATGTAGTAAATAAGGTTTAGGTGGGTTTGCAATCAGGATATAGGCTTTAGCCCAATATGGACGGTATTTTGGCATTACTAAAATATATTACATTGAATAATATAGAAAAATTGGCCGCCATATAGAGAAAAGCCCTAAGCAAAAATTGCTTAGGGCGAGCTCAAAAAATCTAACGATCATCCTTTACTGATTCAGTAACGAATGGACTGATTCATCACAGAGGTGGAAATCATCGGCGTTGGAGGTCGAGATATCCACCCGTCTCAGTCAAACGAGAAAAGAGCGAACAAATGGTTGTAGGCGATATCTGAAAAAACATTGGCTTGTTCAAGTCGAATTGGTGAACAACTGAACAATAAACTAATATTTCTCACAGAATTGCTTTACAGTTGGATAGTATAAGTGAATCATAATTAAGATCAATGGATTTATTGTCCATATGGATGATAATTTAAAATAATGAAAAATGATCACAAATCTGGTACAAATGGCGCGCACGAAACAAAGACTTGAAAACATGAAAGAAAGAAAAGCCGGGCGTCGCAGTGCTGAAGACGCTGAAAAAACAAAATGTGAAATTATGTCTATCGCCGCAAACCTTTTTTGCGAAAGAGGTTACGAGCGTGTTTCGCTACGAAACATTAGTGAAAGAGCCGGTGTCTCACACAGCTTGATTCGTCACCATTTTGGCAGTAAAGAGAAAATCTGGCATGCAATAAGCGATGGCCTTCATCAGTATTTCGAAGAATACTTGAATGTCATTGTCGAGCACTTTCCCAAAGACAGTACCGCAAACGAAAAGCTGTACTTTTTTACCGTGAAAGTGCTGGCGCACATGTTGATCGAAAAGCGCCCAATACAATTACTTGCTGACGGTATTCGTCAAGATGAACTGACGGATTACTTTATCGACCGAACCCATAAAGTTCAGTTGACGATCGCTGAAATGGCAGCAGACTACAATCAAAATAACCCGCAAAACCAAGTCAACATTTGGGAAGTCAAATGGCTAATGATGATGTTTGCTCAGGGCGCCAGTAGCTTAGCCCCTATCATGCACACGACTTGGGAGGAAATTAAAGACGATCACTCACAATGTTTGCTCAAGCACTGGGGCATGTTTAATCAAATGATGGCGTTTCGTTTTAATGTTCCAGAAGACAAAATATTACGCCCTAAACAAGTCAGCGATTTAGTTCATTCTATCCCCTGCAATCTAATGGGATAACCTAGACAACACAATGCCCACCAATTGGTGGGCATTTGCTTTACTGAACATTTAATTTACTAACAACGCGTTACTAGCGCTTTTTGCCGCGACCTTTATGCACCCCAAGCCGAGCTTTTAACTTACGCTTTTCGGATGAGCGACTTTTACGGCGATGACTTTCTAACTCAACATTGGGCATAGTGCCAGGTTCAAAACCTGCCAACCATTCCTGAGGCAAACGCGTGTCCAGCAAACGTTCGATGGCACTAAGTAGCCCCTCTTCTTCACGGCTCATCAATGAAATTGCGTTACCCGGCTGCCCAGCACGTCCAGTGCGTCCGATACGATGCACATAATCTTCGGCCTTAAACGGCAAATCGTAATTTACGACTTGTTCTAGCTGGGAAATATCGATGCCGCGTGCAGCCACATCGGTTGCAATCAGTGCGCGAATGGCGCCAGATTTGAAGTCTTCTAGCGCCTTTTGACGAGCGCCTTGGGTTTTGTCGCCATTGATAGACGCCGCTTTGATACCATCCAACTTTAACTCTTTTGCCAGTGCATCACTGCCCTGTTTGGTTTTGGTAAATACCAGCACTTGTTGCCAGTTGCGAGACCCAATTAGAAATGCCAGCAACTCACTTTTGCGATGTTTATCGACTGGATAAACCATCTGTTTGACGGTTTCTGCGGTGCTGTTTTGCGGGCTAATTTGAATTTCTTGCGGCGCATTAAGCATTCGGTAAGCCAAATTTTTGATGCGCTGATCAAAGGTGGCGGAAAAGAACAAAGTTTGACGCTCACTGGGCAGACGCTTCAAGATCCGTTGAATGTCGGGCATAAAGCCCATATCCAGCATTCGGTCGGCTTCATCCAGCACGAATGTTTGAGTTTGGTGAAGGCTAATGTGCTTATTAAACAAATGGTCAAGTAAGCGTCCTGGTGTCGCGACCAAAATATCTGCGCCACCTTTAAGCTGTTCGGTTTGAAGTTTCATACTCACGCCACCGTAAACCACCACCACTTTAAGCTCAGTATTTTGCGCATAAGCACACAAGTTATCAAACACCTGCTTTGCCAACTCACGCGTTGGCACCAACACTAAACCGCGTACCTGCTTATCTTCAAGCGCAGTATGGCAGCCAAGAAAGGTGTCGATCATTGGTAAACCAAACGCAGCGGTTTTACCTGTCCCGGTTTGCGCCCCGGCGAGCACATCCTCACCAGCTAACACCAGAGGAATTGCTTGTTGCTGCACTTGTGTTGGCGTATCAAAATGCAGCTGCTTCAGTGTGGTTAACAGTGAAGAGCAAAGACCGAGGGCTTCAAACGATGGAGACATAGCAAATACTTATTGGAAAATGGAATTGGGCGCGATTCTAGCAGATTGCTTGGCGCTTCGCTGCCTCTAAAACGCTCGAATACAAATCATCAAAGACATCAATCAAGTGATCATAGTGAGCTTCAAGCACGGGAAAGCAAGATGTTAGGTTCGCCATCCGCGCTGAGCGTGTTGACATTCGCATCAACGCAAACTCGATATTGTCGAGTTCAGCGTACGACTCAAGCCACTTCCCTTGCCACATATGTCCGCTGACCGAAATAAAACGCTGGGGAATGGTCTGCTCATCAAGCGTTGTCATTTCTGCTTTTACTTGCCTTTCTGCACTGTGACAAAAAACTGCTAAAGGCGCGCGGTCAAACTCATCCCAACGGTGAGCTAAACAGTGATCCCAAAACATATCCAGTGCAATGGCACAAAAACGGCGACTTTGACCATCAAACAGCGGCTTAATGTTCATAAGCGTTGGGTGATGATCGGTAAACGAATCCACAAAACGATGCAGCTGAATCCCCTCAACGACTGCTTGGGGAAATTTTCCTTGCGGATTGCCTTTAACAAAATCCCCCAGCAAATTACCCAGCAAGCTTGACTGACAGTGCTGTGCAATATGTAAATGCGCCAAAAAATTCATCTTCACCCCGAAGAAAAGCAAACCTAATTTAAGGCCATAAAAACACAAAGCCAGTGCAATTGCACTGGCTGATGAAATAGGTTGGCTGAATTAATATCAGTAGCTGTCTTCAATGACATCGTCTTGGGGGATTTGATATTTGGACAAGTCGATACCAATTTCCATCGCATCTAACAGTTCCAAATTTTCTTCATTTTGATATTGGTCGCTCATTCTGACCTCCGTTACTAAACCGCGTGACACCCATCAAGCGTGATTAAATCAAGGCGCTCAAGGATGCGTTGTGTCCCTTTCTCATCTTGTTATATGACAGATTAACCAGACAAAAAAGCGAAATTTCAATGTGAATTGATATTGCTCTCAAATAAAACACATTCAATCATTCGAATTAAATATTTTTAGTGTTCATAAAATTTTACATAAACGAATAATAATTTGTACACATCGCTTGTTTAACCTGCACAAATACTACAAAATGCATCCATTAAAGATAATCAAGCTAGTAATTCGATCATCGACACACAGATTACCTAGCTCAAACTTGTAAATATAAGTGTACACATGACAAATTCAAAGATTTTTGGAAGTACTTTGATTATTGCCGGCACCACCATTGGCGCCGGTATGTTGGCTCTACCTCTGGCGTCGGCTGGCATCGGTTTCACCACTTCGCTACTGCTTATGCTAGTTTTGTGGGCTTTGATGGCCTTTACTGCGCTTTTGATGGTTGAATTACATCAACATGCGCTGGCTAACGCCACATTACACACCTTAGCCAAACAATTTCTCGGAGAGAAAGGCAAATGGCTCGCCACAAGTGCAATGCTGTTTCTATTTTACGCGCTTTGCGCCGCCTACATTGCCGGTGGCGGAGCACAATTTGGCGAGCGACTAAACCAACTCTTTGATCTAACACTGACTCCGAAGTCTGCCACTATCTTGTTTACCGCCATCGTCGCGATTGTGGTCACCATAGGCACATCGGCAGTAGATAAACTCAATCGCGTGCTGTTTATCGCCAAAATGATCGCTATGGTATCGGTGCTGTTTTTCCTCGCGCCGAACATCAGCGAATCATACCTGCTGAGCATGCCAATGCAGCAAGGCTTGATCGTGGCCGCGCTGCCGGTAATTTTTACCTCGTTTGGTTTTCACGGCAGTATTCCAGTGATTGTCAATTACCTCGACGGCAATACTCGCGCACTGAAAAAAGCCATTGTTATTGGTTCAGCGATTCCACTGATTATTTACATCTTTTGGCAATTGGTAACGTTAGGCGTACTGAGTCAGCAAGAAATGGCGCAAAATCAAGGTTTGAGCGCCCTGATTAGCCAGTTGACAAGCAAGGTTCACGTCGGTCAACTTAGTCATATTATTGGTGTGTTCGCCGATCTCGCGCTACTGACCTCCTTTTTTGGTGTCAGCCTTGGTTTATTTGAATTCCTTGGCGACAGTATGAAAAATCACATGCGTAAACCAAAACGCTGGTTGGCCTCGCTCGTCACTTTCCTGCCACCGATGGTATTTGCGCTGTTTTACCCACAAGGGTTCATTACTGCCTTGGGTTACGCAGCAATCGCACTCGTAGTACTGGCAATTTTTCTGCCAGTTGCAATGGTGAAAAAATCGCGCGCGACCCACCAACAAGCGAATCTTTACCAAGTAAAAGGCGGCCGTTTTGCGCTAGTTACCGTTAGTGTTATTGGTGGAATCATTGTGATTGTGCAGCTGTTGGTCGCGGCAGGAAACCTACCGGCGCTCGGGTAACAATTCTGTAAAGTGCAAGTGGATGTTTTCTCTTGTTTGAGAATTAATGATCAAGATCTCGTTATTAACACGAATTACCACAAAGTTTTCATAATTTTGCGTGTTATGCCGCATAGTAGAGACTTCATTTTATCCGCTCACTTACCGATTGTTACTGGAGTAACCAATGAAAGAAGTCGATTTCAGGACGATAGACAGATTATTCATCAAGATGTCTATCAACGACAAAATGTGGGTTATCGTGCTGCTGTTTATCGCAGCCATTAGTGGCATCTCTGGCGCACGCTATTTTGATGCCACTCAGCGTATCGAAAGCAGTGCCATCACTTCTGTTGAATCCAAACTTTCCGGCATTCTCTCAACCGCCAATTACCAAAACCTAACCTTAAAAGGCTTTGCGCAAACCCGTGAAACCCAGTCTCGCTTGGCTCAAGGTGTCGTCACTGCCGTACAAACCGCGTCGGATGGTAAGCGTTATAGTCTCACCGAAGATAAAAGCACAGAGATAGAAGGCCAGCAGCAATCGGCGCTCTATTCTTGGTTACTAAGCTATTTGTGGATAGCACCGTTTGGTTTGTTTTGTTACTGGGTAGCGACATTTATTGGTGGCGCGCTTTGGGTGCTTTACACCACCACCAAGAAAATCGCTGAAGGTGATTTAACCTCGCGTCTCGGTTTTCACGCTGGCCGCGATGAGTTCGGCACCATTGGTGTGGCAATGGATAACGCGATGGACACGCTCAGTGATTTGGTGGTGTCAGTTAAAGACAACACCACAACGTTGAACGAAACCAGTGCATCGTTTGAGCAAGAGACCAAACGTAGCGAAAATCAAATTGAAAGCCAGTACGCGTCACTGGATTCGGTTGCTACCGCAATGGAACAAATGACTGCAGCAGCGCACGAAGTGGCTAATGTAGCAAGTCAAGCAACCACTCAAGCACAAACTGATAGCGAGCAAGTAAAAGAGAGTGCTGCGCGCGTCAACAAAGCGATTGCAGAAATCGAAACACTATCGAAATTTATCAGCCAGACCTCTCGCTCAGTGACGACCCTTAACGAAAATACCTCGCAAATCAGCGATGTTATTACCACGATTAATGGCATTTCTGAGCAGACTAACCTATTGGCACTTAACGCAGCCATTGAAGCGGCGCGTGCTGGTGAACAGGGGCGCGGCTTTGCGGTGGTGGCCGATGAAGTTCGCACTTTGGCAAGTCGCACTCAAGAAGCGACTGTCGTGATTCAGGACATGATCAGTCAATTGCAAACAGAAAGTGCCAGCATTGCTTCGATTACTGAGCAAACGGTGCAGCAAGCACATACCAGTAGCGAGTTAATTGCTGACTTAGGCGAAGACATTCAACATATTTCGCGCTCAGCCAATGCCATCAACGACATGAGTATTCAAATTGCAACCTCTGCAGAAGAGCAAAGTGCGGTCGCCAATGATATTGCCGCCGAACTGGCAGACATTCGTAGCCAATCCAATACCATTCGTGAAGTTGCCCAAGGTTCGTCGCTTGGCGTATCTAACCTCTCTAAAGCGACCATCAATTTGGGCGAAATTTTAAGCCGTTATCGTACCTAACGTTTAATCTAGTCAAATGTAAAAAAGCGGAGTTTACACTCCGCTTTTTTATCTAAATTTCAACGCTAAGTCCGATGCATTAGAGCAAATCCGTAATTGCGATACCGATACCAAAACGCTGCTGATTGTGGTTATAGTCAATCAAGTTCTCACCATAACCCGTTGAGTATTTGGCAAAACCGC
Source organism: Vibrio xiamenensis (assembly GCF_900100015.1). Classification (GTDB taxonomy): domain Bacteria; phylum Pseudomonadota; class Gammaproteobacteria; order Enterobacterales; family Vibrionaceae; genus Vibrio; species Vibrio xiamenensis. The sequence goes on from NZ_FNDD01000006.1 coordinate 173,257, forward strand.
GCACTTTACCCCAAATAGGAAACGTCAGACCTAATTCGGCGTAGCCTTTATGGGTTTTAAAGTTTTCTCGCCCTAGGAAGCTTAAAGAGAACTCCTCCCATTTGTAGGCGGCGCCGAGTTCGTAATGTCCCATGTAGTCTTCGATATCTGGATTATCATCGCCACTTGGATCGTCGGCGTAGGTTTTGTCTTCTTCAGGAAAGCGCCACCATGGCTTAAACATCAGTGCCAAACGGTTTTTCTCATAACCTAAGGTGCCATAGATGCGGTTCCAACTGCGTGATAAATCTTGGCGCTGACCGTTCGATTCGTGTTCAAGACCAAATCCCAACCACGTTTTACCTCCTAAAGGCGTCCATTCAGTCGGGGTAAAATAAAACACTTCCGGCTGATAATTGGTTTCGCGAAATGGTCGTGAAATTGAGCCAGCATACACTTGCCAATAGGATCGCATAGTAAAACCAAAAAACAGTCCGTCATTTTCAAACATTAAGTCGTTGTAATTAAGTGGCACCTTAAAGCTAATCTGAAATTCCGCTTCTGCATGCTTGAGCGCATCCGACCATCCGGTATCTTCATACGCTTCATGGTTGACGCTATCGGTATAAGTCACTGGCAATATGTAGTTCATTTTATGCGCCGTCATCAAAAACGGGCGAAATGCAGTACTTTTTTCCGACTCACGACGCTGACTCAATAAGTCTTGTTGCGGATCCTCCTTGGTTTCAGGATCAGATTCACTGATTGACAAACAGCGGTCTCGAACTTCATCAAGAGTCAGCTCTCCACTGTTGGTTTTACTTGCGGAGAGTAAGCATTGGTCATAAGTATTTAATTCTTCGGCCTCTATAAAAGGCGACATCAGCACCGTCGCTAGAAGTGTCGTCTTTAGCTTCGCTTCCATCTGGATTCCTTACGAGTTGAGCGCGTTAAACCTTGGTATTATATCGACTATTTGTGATCAAAAGTGTAAAAATAGCGCCAATTTATCAATTCCTACCTATATCTATGGCATATATAACATTTCTATCATTAATTGCGCAGTTTAGATTAATCATAAATTTTACGTATACTTAAATGTCTCACTTTTACGCATGGTAACTCGATGAAATTTCGTCAAATAGTGACAGTTTGTTTAGTAGTAGTCTTTGCTGGCTGTGCCGCCTACACCAGTTTCAATTTCGACCAACTTTTTGGTGAGCAACAAGTACGCCCACGGCAAAGTCCAGTTGCCAGTAAAGAGGCGAGCTACTTTCTATCGCAAGTCAAACCCATCATCGACAATCGCTGCGTCGTTTGTCACGCCTGCTACGATGCCCCTTGCCAGCTTAAACTTTCCTCTGTCGAAGGTATTGACCGTGGTGCCAGCAAAGAAAAAGTCTATGAAGGCACGCGCATTGCAGCAACCACTCCAACTCGATTATTTGAAGATGCGCAAACCACCCAAGAATGGCGCGCACTGGGCTTTCATCCGGTACTCAATGAACGTGACCAAATTAGCCCGGTCAATTTGCAAGCAGGCCTCGTTGCACGCTTGCTGATGCAAAAAGAGCAGCATCCGCTGCCACAGCAAACTCAACTTGAAGGCTTTGATTTCTCGATTGATCGGGAACAGATCTGTCCAACGATTGAAGAGTATGATCAATATCAGGCGAAAAATCCTACTTGGGGAATGCCTTACGGCATGCCTAACCTTGATAAGCACGAATACAATACTCTTATGGTGTGGCTTGAGAATGGCGCCAAAATGAATGCGCATATTCCGGTCAGCACTCAGCAGCAAGCCTTAATAGACGAGTATGAGCGGTTCTTAAATGGCGATTCGCTAAAGGCTCAGCTTTCCGCGCGATATATTTATGAACACCTGTTTCTTTCACACCTGTATTTTTCCGATTTACACTCAAAGTCGCCACGCTTTTTTGTGCTGGTGCGCTCAAAAACGCCGCCGGGCGAGCCCGTTGAACGCATCGCTACTCGCCGCCCTTATGGCGATCCGCAAGTTGCGCGCGTCTACTACCGCATCATTCCTGAGCAAGGGACGATTGTCGACAAGACCCATATGCCCTACGCCCTTAATCTTGAGCGTATGACCCATTGGCACAAATGGTTTGTAGATGCCGACTTTTCTGTTCAGTCACTACCAAGCTATGAACCGCAAGTAGCCGCCAACCCGATGACCGCATTCATTGATCTGCCCGTTAAATCGCGCTTTAAATTTATGCTCGATGACGCGCAAAACACCATTATGGCGTACATCAAAGGCCCGGTGTGCCGTGGGCAACTGGCGCTTAACGTCATCAATGACCGCTTCTGGGTCTTTTTTCTCGACCCAGATAAATCCGATATTCCCGAAGTCAACGAGTTCTATCGCTCACAAGCTGAGAACTTAAAACTCCCCGGCGAACTGCAAAGTAACACCCTGCCACTACACAACTGGGTGAAATTTTCCGCTCAGCAAGCTAAGTACCTCGAAGCCAAATCAGAATTCACCAACAAATGGTTCAAAGACGGTGCGCATTTAACCACTGATGTCATCTGGACTGGTAACGGAATTAATCCCAACGCCGCACTGACCGTGATGCGCCATTTTGATAGCGCATCGGTTGCACAAGGCTTGGTTGGTAAACCGCCAAAAACCGCTTGGGTACTCGACTACGCCCTGCTTGAGCGAATTCACTATTTGTTAGTGGCGGGTTTTGACGTTTACGGTAATTTTGGTCATCAACTGATTACTCGCATGTTTATGGACTTTTTGCGTCTTGAAGGGGAAAGTAATTTTCTCACCCTATTACCGCGTTCGGTGCGCCATAAAGAGCACGACAGTTGGTACAAAGATCAGTCACCCCAGTTCAGCCAGTTTATGCAGCACAACGTCAAACCGTTCGACCAAGCATCTCACGTACCGTATAAAACCACAGATTACAAACAAGAGCTGTTTAGCATCTTAAAAGCCAAACTCGCACCCGTTTTGAACGATCGCTACAACATCGTCGATACTGGCTTTAGCCCCAAAAACGAAGCTCTGCTGCGCCAAGTTAATGATATTGAGGGCAAAGGATTATTGAGTGTGCCGCAAATCATGATGCTGATGATCACCAGCCAGCAGGGCGATGACCAACTATTCACCCTACTTCACGATAACGCCCATACCAATATTTCCAGCTTGTTTGATGAAGAGAGTAATCGCGACCCTGAGCACGATGACTTAACTTTAGTGCGTGGTGTATTGGGCAGTTATCCGGCCGCCTATTTGGCGCTTGATGAATCGCAAATTCCAGAATTAGTTCAACGGCTAAAAAGCCTGCGAAGTGAGGAGGATTACGTTAAGTTATTGGATAAATTTGCGATTCGCCGCAGCTCGAAAAATTTTTGGTCATTTAGTGATAAAGTTCACGCCTGGTATAAAAAAAATCAACCTATCGAATTCGGTTTGCTTGACTACAATAGGTTTGAGAATAGGTAAAATCCGTTAAACCAAGTGCCCTTGCGCTAGGAGGTGGGTTATGAATATCAGAGAAAGTATCGAGGCCTTAGAACAACAGATTTATATCGCGTGTTCCGAAGGCGATTACGACACAGTGAATATTCTGGAAAATCAACTGGAATTGCTCAGAGGCCGAGCTGAGCACCCGTTTGATGACGACCCTTATGCCCCAGAAGGCAAAATGTTTAAAGAAGACGATTGGTCCTAACCCCGGCACCATCGTATTAAACACCTATCGAGTCGAAGCCCTGCCGATGCAGGGCTTTTCTTATTTTTCGATCAGGTCTTTTCTGACACGTTTTTTTCTATATCATACCGAGGCAAACGTTTTCCTAGCCACTTTGGTTATTTGTACGGTCGTTTCCCTCGGCCTAAATTGATGAGGTTTTATGCACACGGATATTGAAATTTGCCGCCAAACTCCGCTTGTCCCAATTAATGATGTCGCAACCCGAGCGGGTTTTCTCAGCGACGAAGTACAATCTCAAGGTGCCTACAAAGCAAAAATCTCTCTTGATGCACTCTCGCGGCTAAATGCCAATCAAAGTGGTAAATTGGTGGTCGTAACCGCCATTACGCCCACGCCGCTTGGTGAAGGTAAAACCGTTACCACCATCGGCTTGGCTCAGGGTCTCGCTAAATTAGAGCGCTCTGTGATGGCGTGCATTCGTCAGCCTTCCATGGGGCCAGTGTTTGGCGTTAAAGGCGGCGCGGCGGGCGGCGGTTACTCTCAAGTCGCGCCAATGGAAGAGCTGAATTTGCATCTCACCGGCGACATTCACGCCGTCACCGTTGCGCACAACCTCGCCTCCGCCGCTATCGATGCTCGTATTTATCATGAGCAGCGTGAAGGCTATGACGCATTTGAAGCGCGCTCGGGTATGAAGGCTTTACGCATTGATATCGAGCGTGTGGTGTGGAAGCGAGTGATGGATCATAACGACCGCGCACTGCGAATGGTGACCGTTGGGCGCAATGCGCCAAACAAAACCATCAATGGTATTGAGCGCCAAGACGGCTTTGATATATCTGCCGCCTCCGAATTGATGGCAATTTTAGCTTTGGCATCAAATCTTGCAGACCTTCGCGAGCGCATCGGACGGATCGTGCTGGCCTATGACTTAGATGGCAACCCGTTAACGACTCAAGACTTCAAAGTGGCCGGAGCCATGACGGTCACGATGAAAGACGCCATCGAACCGACATTGATGCAAACCCTTGAAGGCGTACCAACGTTAATTCACGCCGGCCCGTTTGCCAACATCGCCCACGGTAACTCTTCAATTATCGCCGATAACCTAGCCACCAAACTTGCTGAATTTACCATCACGGAAGGTGGCTTTGGCTCTGACATGGGTTTTGAAAAAGCGTGTAATATCAAAGCGCAAGCATCAGGAAAAGCACCTGATTGCGCCGTTGTGGTCGCTACGCTTCGCGGCTTAAAAGCCAACTCTGGACTCTATGACTTACGCCCTGGACAAGCGATTCCAGACCAGCTTTACCAGCCCGATCACCGTGCGCTGCTCGAAGGTTTCACCAACTTAAAATGGCACATTAACAATGTGCGCAAATATGGTGTCCCTGCGGTGGTGGCGATCAACCGTTTTCCCCAAGACAGCGAGCAAGAATTACAACAGCTTGCCCAGTGGGTGCGCGAACTTGGCGACGATGTGGATGTTGCCATCAGCGATGCATTTGCCAAAGGCGGAGAAGGCGCACTCGAACTGGCACAAAAAGTGGTGACACAGTGCCAAACAGCGCACCCATTTACGCCGCTATACACCTCAAATATGAAGCTGGAGCAAAAACTGCTAACCCTTGCAGAAGTTGGCTATGGCGCAGCTTCGATAACCTTGAGCGATGCAGCTAAAGCGCAGCTCAAATTGTTCAATGAACAAGGCTTTGGAAATCTTGCGGTGTGCATGGCAAAAACGCCGCTATCCATCACCACCGACAGCGCGATTAAAGGCGCGCCTACCGGCTTTGACGTACCAATTCAAGAGTTGAAATTGTGCGCAGGAGCAGGATTTATTTACGCCCTGTGCGGCAATGTCATGACCATGCCCGGGCTGCCCGATAAACCTGCGTTTATGGAACTCGACATTGATGCAAACGGCGATATTATTGGCCTCGCCTAACGTTTAAATCGTCCGTTTAGGCAGCGCTTGTACTTGGCGCTGCTACCTTGATTACCCTTTTCATCGCACTTGGTTGTAATTTTTTTGCTGGTTATTCGTTCTATTGGTTAAAGGCTGCGTACAAAGTTAAGTACTGATTACGCAGCACGTCCTACTCCAACCAAGAGGCGCGACATGAAAAAGACCATCACTTTATCGACCTGGCTGCTTAGTAGCTTACTCAGCCTAGTTTGCCTGACCACTAACGCTCAAGCCGCCGATTATCAAACGGCAACACTTGCCGGCGGTTGCTTTTGGTGTACTGAATCCGATATGGAAAAACTGCCCGGTGTAGTGGATGTCATTTCCGGCTATTCCGGCGGCAAAGCCCCAAACCCAACCTACAAACAGGTTTCTTCAGGCAAAACAGGCTACATCGAAAGTGTTAATGTCACTTTTGACCCAAACGTCGTCAGCTATGAGCAAGTGCTGGATCAATTCTTTCGCCATATCGATCCCACCGATGACCAAGGTTCGTTTGTCGACAGAGGCCCGCAATATCGCCCAGCAATTTTCTACCATTCAGCCGAACAAAAGCACATCGCGGCGCAATTTATCAGCGAGATAGAGCAGCTTGGCATCTATAAGAAACCGCTGAAAACCGAGCTGATTGCATTTGAAAAATTCTGGCCTGCCGAAGACTATCATCAAGACTATTACCAACGTAATCCAGTGCGCTATCACTATTACCGCTACGCATCAGGTCGCGACCAGTATCTCGATGACATTTTTGGCGAAGAGCGTAATGAGCATCCTAAAACTCTGCGCGAATTGATCGATGCCAGCAAAACGGTGATGGCACTTAAACCCTATTCGCGCCCCAGTGATGAGAAAATCAAAGCCATGTTGACTGACCTCCAATATGACGTGACTCAACATGAAGGTACCGAGCGCCCATTTAACAATGCTTATTGGGACAACAAAGCGCCCGGAATCTATGTTGATATTGTTTCCGGTGAGCCACTGTTCTCGTCGAGAGACAAATACAAATCGGGTACCGGATGGCCAAGTTTTACCAAACCGATCGACAAAGGTTACATTGTCACTAAAGATGATAACAGTCTCTTTTATACCCGCACCGAAGTACGCAGCCGTTTTGCCGACTCTCACTTAGGTCATGTATTTGACGATGGCCCTGCACCAACCGGTCTGCGCTATTGCATGAATTCGGCGGCAATGCGCTTTGTGCCTAAACAACAGATGCAAGCCCAAGGCTACGGGGACTATTTAGCAGAGGTTGAATAGCAATTAAGAGAAGAATCGTAAGTAACAGAAAATAACGGCATCGTTTCAGCTCTCGCCTCGACAGGTTCTCCACCCTGTCGAGGCGATTTTGCTTAACTCATGGTCGCGAGTTGACGGCGATAGCCTTGAGCGCGGAGTTTGGTTTGATTCGGCGTCTCACCAAATAACGCTTTGTAATAGTGATGAAAACTGCCCATATGGTAGAAACCGTGTTTAAGCGCCAAATCGCACACCGCTAAGGTTTCATCGCCATGGATCAAACTGCGGCGAATCTGATTCAGTCGGCAATCACGAAGGTAGGTGATTGGCGTAATACCTAGCTCTTGTTCAAACACGTATTGCAACGTGCGGCGACTGACACAAGCGATATTACATAGCTCGCTGATGCTCTGCGGATAATGACCATCACTTTCAATATGCTGCAAAATTCGTTTCAGCGCGCTGCGCCGAGTTGAGGCATTTTCAACGGGTGTGGCGGTTTGCAAATAGAACTCGCTTAAACGGTCTAGCACACTGTTCTCTAACAGCGGCAAAAGGTGGGCATATTCTGGGCAACCAAGTCGCTGTCCCAATATCGAATCACGCTTTAACACTTGGCTAATGAGGTCAGCGAGTTTCCAGCACGCACCGCTGGAATCATCACTGGTAAGCACTTTGGCCCCCTGCCAAGTGGCAAAGTCTTGCTCGGAAAAACGCGCCTCCAACAAGGCTTGATCGATCACCAAACCAAAAATTTGAAACGATTCAGGAGTCAGCAGTTCAAATTCTTGCTGAGCCGGACGCAGCATGATCTGCGAGCGATCCGCCGTCAGCCCATCGACTTTCGGACGCTGCGGCTGAAGCGAAAAACCAATCCAAAACGCATTGGGATTAACGTAACACTGCTGAATCAAGGTTCGATTAGTAAACTCTTCAAAGAGATGAATTTTCGGCACTTTTATCTCATCTAAGTAGCCGAAAAAATGCCCTTTACTGTGCTGATCGTAGTGTTGTTCCCACGCGGTTAGGCTCAATGCCTGCTGATTGACATCATAGCTGTAACTTTTGCACCTTGATAGTGCACTTGAAGTTCCTTCATGATGCATATGCAAAATCCTCATCTTTCCTTCGTGTGCAATCTTGATGCATCTACAAACATAACTACTTGTTATATATAAATAAAATAACATTGCGCATTTTTGTCATTCGTCGGGAACAAAATTCGCTCCTCAATAGTTATGCAGATTGCAAGGATTAGACCGACTAAAGAGGAATGTATGGCAGCGCAGTATCGCTATCAAATCGGCACCAAGACGTATCAATTTGCTTCACTGAAGGAAGTGATGGCGAAAGCATCTCCACTTCGCTCTGGCGATCAGCTGGCCGGAGTGTGTGCACAATCCGCTGAAGAACGCGTGGTTGCGCAGATGGTGCTGGCAAATTTACCCCTTAAAGTGTTTCTTAACGAAGCGTTAATCCCGTATGAAAAAGACGAGATCACCCGCTTAATCATCGACAGCCACGATAAAATCGCATTCGCAGAAATTGCTCACTTAACAGTTGGCGATTTTCGTAACTGGTTACTGCAAGAATCAACAACGTCAGTTGAGCTCGCGCGCGTCAGTCCGGGGATAACCCCGGAGATGGCCGCCGCCGTCAGTAAAATCATGCGTAACCAAGACCTGATACTGGTTGGCAAAAAATGCCAAGTGATCACTGCATTTCGTAACACCATTGGCTTGCCTGGCCGGCTCTCTACTCGCCTGCAGCCGAATCACCCCACCGATGACCTCAACGGTATTGCGGCGTCGATTTTCGACGGTCTAATGTATGGTAATGGCGATGCGGTGATTGGTATTAACCCAGCAACCGACAACGTCAGTCAAGCCATCAAGCTGATGAAACTGATGGATGAGGTGATTCAACACTATGAAATTCCAACTCAATCTTGTGTGCTAACCCATGTCACCAATACGGTAGAAGCAATAGAAAAAGGCGCGCCGGTCGATTTGGTGTTTCAGTCGATTGGCGGGACCGAAGCCACTAACCAAGGGTTTGGCATTAATTTAAATGTCATCAGTGAAGCCTACGACGCGGCTCTTAGCCTAAATCGCGGCAGCGTGGGCAACAACGTCATGTACTTTGAAACCGGTCAAGGTAGCGCGCTGTCTGCTAATGGCCATCACGATGTTGATCAACAAACCTGCGAAGTCCGTGCCTATGCGTTAGCGCGGCGTTTCAAACCCTTGCTGGTCAACACCGTGGTCGGTTTTATTGGCCCGGAATACTTGTTTGATGGTAAACAAATTACTCGTGCTGGCCTTGAAGACCACTTTTGCGGCAAACTCCTTGGGCTCCCGATGGGCTGTGACATTTGTTACACCAACCACGCCTACGCCGACCAAAACGACATGGACAATTTGTTGACCCTTCTTGGTGTTGCCGAATGCTCTTTCATCATGGGCATTCCAGGCTCTGACGACATCATGCTCAACTACCAAACTACCTCTTTTCACGATGCTTTGTATGCACGCCAAGTGTTGGGACATAAAGCGGCGCCAGAATTTGAAGCTTGGCTGCAAAAGATGCAAATCGCAGGTCACAATGGCCAATCTCTGCTTAATGACCGCCTCTCGCCGCACTTTACCAAACCACTGGGTCTGATTTCGGAGGCGATATGAGCATCACCAAAGTCGATCCGTTAATCCATCAAGATCCGTGGCGTAAATTGCGACAATTTACCGATGCGCGTATTGGCATTGGCCGCGTTGGTACCAGCATTCCAACCGAAGAACTGCTGCAATTTCAGCTCTCTCACGCCCAAGCGATCGATGCGGTTCACGTGCCGTTGGACACCGAGCAACTGATAACAGAACTGGCGCAAGACGCCTTGCTAAAACCCTATTTACCGGGTTTTAGCTTGCACAGCCAAGCAGTCGATCGAATGACCTATTTGCAGCGCCCAGATTTGGGTCGCCGCTTGAATGATGAATCCATGGCCACACTCAAAGCGCATAGCGATCAATCTCTAACGCCTTATGATCTGGCGATCGTAATCGTCGATGGACTCTCTTCTTATGCCATCACGCATCACGCCAAACCATTTCTTAATGCGCTAGTGAGCTTATTTGTTGACGACCATACACCGTGGACGCTAGCGCCGCTGTGCGTCGTTGAGCAAGGCCGCGTCGCGGTTGGAGACGATGTCGGCGAAGCCATCAACGCCAAAGAAGTGTTGGTTTTAGTGGGCGAGCGCCCGGGGCTGAGTTCCCCTGACAGTTTGGGCTTATATCTGACTTGGAATCCAGTGCGTGGCACCGAAGATTCGCTGCGTAACTGCATTTCCAATGTGCGCCCGCAAGGGCTCAAATATCAAGCCGCAGCGCAAAAATGCTTTTACTTACTCAGCGAATCACGACGTCTGAAACTGACGGGTGTCGGCTTAAAAGATCGTTCAGAAGACAATGAACTCGCTCACGAGTCAACCCAACAATTTTGTCTGACCACTCAAAAAGAGTGAGCAGCAATATAACAATAATGAGCAAAGGACTTTAACAGAGGAAGAAGTACTATGGAAAACGGAAACAGTAAGGGTCTTAAACGGACCCTCGGGAAATTTCACCTTTGGGGTATCGCCGTAGGGCTGGTTATCTCAGGCGAATATTTTGGTTGGAGCTATGGTTGGGCGCAAGCAGGAACACTTGGATTCCTGATCACCACCTTTTTGATTGCCACCATGTATACGGCGTTTATTTTCAGTTTTACTGAATTGTCGACGTCAATTCCCCATGCAGGCGGCCCTTTTGCCTACGCCTATCGCGCCTTTGGCCCGCTTGGCGGCTATGTGGCGGGGTTTGCAACCTTGGTGGAATTTGTCTTTGCACCGCCGGCTATCGCAATGGCGATTGGCGCTTACCTTAACGTTCAGTTCCCCGACTTAAACCCGAAAATGGTCGCAGTTGTGGCTTACTTAGTGTTTATGGCACTCAACCTTATCGGCGTGAGCGTCGCGGCAACCTTTGAACTTTTTGTGACCATTCTTGCCATATTTGAACTTGTCGTGTTTATGGGTGTAGTGTCTCCAGGCTTTTCAATGGAAAACTTCGCCGCCAATGGTTGGGCTGGCAGCAACGAATTCTCAGCGACGGCGGTTTCTGGCATTTTCGCGGCGATTCCATTCGCTATTTGGTTCTTCTTGGCGATTGAAGGTGCTTCAATGGCCGCTGAAGAAGCCAAAGATCCAAAACGCACCATTCCGGTTGCGTTTATCGCCGGCATTCTCACTCTAGTTGTACTTGCGGTTGGCGTGATGTTCTTTGCAGGCGGTGCTGGCGATTGGCGCGAACTGTCCAACATCAACGACCCACTACCACAAGCGATGAAAATGATCGTGGGTAATTCAAGCGGCTGGTTACACATGCTGGTTTGGCTCGGTCTGTTTGGTTTGATCGCCTCATTCCACGGCATCATCATGGGCTACTCGCGTCAAATTTTCGCTCTGGCACGTGCGGGCTTTTTGCCTAAATCATTGGCAGCGGTCAATAGCCGTTACCAAACTCCACACTGGGCAATCATCGCTGGCGGTGTTGTGGGTATTGCGGCGATTTTCTCTGACAACCTCATCGTTATCGGCGGTCAGCCATTAACCGCAAACATTGTTACAATGGCGGTATTTGGTGCCATCGTGATGTACATCGTTTCTATGCTGGCACTGTTTAAACTGCGCCGCACCGAACCGAATTTGGAGCGTCCGTTCCGTGCCCCACTTTACCCTATTGCACCAGCGGTTGCGCTTGGTCTTGCGGTTCTCGCTTTGGTCGCGATGGTGTATTACAACTTCTTGATTGCAGTAATTTTTGCGGTGTTGTTTGTGATTGGTTTTGTGTACTTCAAAGCCACCCACAAATCCGATGAACTTGCTGAAGGCAATGAAATGCTACGTGCTAACGCACTGTAATCATTCACTAATAAACTCAAAAGGACATCATAAGATGTCCTTTTTTTATCATTGAGAAGCAAACATTACTGCAAGATTAGAACGGATGAAGATGAAAAATCGCCACCGTACAGGCGAACACAACACAAACACTGAATAGCGTCTGTTTGGCGTTAAACGACTTCAGATGCAACATGAATGGCGCGCCGATAAACAGCGCCAACAATACGCACACCGCCGCACTGTGGCTAAAGAGATCAGCAACTATGGTGACTGCGCTCCAAATGCCCATTCGCATTGGCGAACTGTGGATCTTTTTACCTAATGCAACGATGAAAATGACAGCAATAATTAATGGCAACATACTTTATGATATTAATTCTCATTTGCATTAGATATTAATCACTCTAGCGTTAAGTTTCAAGCCCAAATTGTATAATTTGACACATCTTCGTATAGTGGCGCGCTGAAAATAAAAAAGGGAAACGTGGTGAAAACACCTTGTATTGCAGCTTGTAAAAATAACAGCGGTATCTGTAGCGGATGTCAGCGCACCATCCGTGAAATCATTGATTGGAAGAATATGGACGACCAAAAGCGCGAGCAAATCATGGCTGAGCTCGTTGGTAACACTCAAACGCACACCTGCCCTAGTTGCGGCGGCGGCGCTCATTGTGACCTTGCGGCAGGGAAAGATCACTGCTGGTGCTTTGAACTTGACGAACGCGAACCGTTTGATGCGAAGAATCAAGATCTGTGTTTATGTCGCAGTTGCCTCTCGAAACAAGCTCTTGCTTAACGCGTGTCTATATAAACCTAACTATCACGCTTAGAATTCACCAAGTTAATTAAAAAATAAAGGAGGACTGATGTCCTCCTTTAAGCATTGATAAATCGAATCAAAGACTTCAATCACTTGGCGCTTAGCGGCGAATGATCAAACTGAATACCCTGCCAACCCGTTTTCATAAAACTGCGAATGTTCTGATGGTCATTCGCATCTGGATTGTTTAATACATCTTCTCGGTAATAACGACCAAAACACGCCAACGTTTGTTGTACATCTAGCTTATGCAATAAGCCAAAAGCAAAAATTTTGCACGAACCATTATTCTGGTTTTCTTCGTTTTTCGTCTCACCATTAAGAAATGCACTCGGCTTAAAATTGTAACTCAGCTCGATAATGCTCATTGTTTCCTCAAATTCAATGTCTTGAGGCGATGATTTCAACTTTGTTAAGTAGTTTTGCAAGTCCATGTGTCACTCATTAGATAAATCGAAAGCGGTCAGTCTAAGGCAATGGCAAATAAATAGAAAGTGTAGGTTCACCCTATTTAACCAAGGGATTACCTGCCTATAAAATATAAAACGAAAGGTAACGGAAATGTTTAATACAACACAATGGCTACAGCAGTTGGAACACAACAGCAAACCCCTCGCGCTTTGGCGTGAAATGCTCAACACATTGGCATCAACAGACTCAAATTGTCAATGTGCGCTGATGGTAAAACAACAAGGAGAATATAAGATGCTGATTGCAAATGACAATCAGCAGCCTATTTGTGATTGGGAATCGGTTGAAACTGGGCTGTCGTCTCTGTTTGCACAATGGTCTTACCCAAGCGAAGCTCAATCGCAACAAATTGCGATTCTTCAGCCTGAGTTCCAAGCCGCTTTTGAGCACACACCGATCAAGAGCCTAGATTGCGCGCCGGTATACTGGCCAAACGGCACTCTGTTTGCACAGTTGTGTACACTGAGCAGCGCGACGTCATCGCCCATGATGGCGGGCGTTTCTCCGCACTTTGCTCGTTTAGTGACAAGTGACCTTAAACAGTTTATTGAACAACGCAGCTCGCTGCTAACAGACGATTTGACCGAATTACTTAACCCGCAAGGATTTGCCATGCTTGGGGCGCAAAAAGTCAAAGATGCGCCCCGTTATCAACTGGCGATTGGTGTGATTTATATTCAAATTGACCGAGTCAGTGAAATCAGCGCCGCGTACGGCAGTGACATTGCCGAGCAGTGCTATACCACGTTAAGCGATGTGTTAAAAAGTGCCTGCCGTGAAGCGGATATTGTTGCGCGAATTAACGACAACGAATTTGTGGTACTGTCGCTACTCAATACACGCCGCCAGCTAAACCAATTGGCGCATCGTATTGAAAATGATTTCAAACTGCGGGTAAAGGCCACCGAAACGCTTAATCTTTCGAGTTTACTAAGCAAAACTTTTATTACCGATTGCTTTAGCTCGCTCAGCCTTGATCAGTTGGTTGAAAAAACCAAATTCCAAACTGCGGCCTAACCGTTGGCGATAAAAAATCCGACTAATTTTACAACTAGTCGGATTTAACTATCTAATATTAAATAATTTTACATTGTAAATCACTTCATACCGAACGTCGCACTCAAGCCAACCAAACTGTCCACTCGATCGGTAATACTCTCACTTTGCTCACTCACGACATCGGCTTGTTTGGCATTTTGCAACGAGGAATCATTGACGTTAACAATGTTGCGACTGATCTCATGGGACACCAAGCTTTGCTGCTCGGCGGCGCTTGAAATCTGAGTCGAAAGATCGGAAATATCCGTGATAAGAGCGCGTACGGCATCAACCACAGTTTGCGATTCTCGCGCTTGCTCCACACACCCATCAGCGGTGTCTTTTTCTTTTGCCATCACATCGGACCATTGACGTAACGTTTGCTGAATTCCGCTTATAGAGGTTTGTATCTGCTCGGTCGCGCCGTTGGTTCGACTCGACAAATTTCGCACTTCATCAGCAACGACAGCAAAACCCCGGCCATGCTCTCCGGCGCGCGCCGCTTCTATCGCCGCGTTAAGCGCCAACAGGTTGGTCTGTTCGGCGATGCCTTTGATCTCTTCCATAATGTGACCAATTTTCTCCGCTTCGACATTGAGCTCACTCGCGGATTCAGAAGAACGGGCAATTTCCGCCGACAACTCATCAATGGCATTGCGTGTTTTGGTCATTAGATCGTTGGCATGTTCGCATTCACGGTTAGCCTCCATCACTTTTTGCGCCGTGGTTGCCGTGTTATTGGCAACATCGTCGATAGTCGTAACCATCTCTTCGACCGCTGTAGACACTTGCTGCAATTCACTGGTTTGCTGATCGGCGCTGTGTTTGGTCACTTCGGCAGCGCTGTGCAGACTGGCGACACTCGTTTGCAGTTTATTGCAGCTGTCAGTAACCCGGCCAAGAATGGTTTTTATTTTGCCAATCGACATTTTCAAATGGTAATCCGCAATACTATGGGGATGGTTGCCCGAATAGATAAAACGCGAAACGCTGTCATATTGTTTTTTCAGTTGTTGATTAAACTGCTGAGCGACAAACAATTCACTGTAAAAACAGACAAATGGCAAAATGATCATCAGTAGCGAGGTCCATGGCGAAAACGCAACTGCAGCCCAGATTAACGCAGAGGCCAACACAGCGAATATTCCTAATCGCACTTGAAAAGCGTCCAATTTGCCCGCCAGAGATTTCCCTTTATTTACCGACTGGTACATTTTTATCGCGCGATCTTTGGTTTGGCTGTCGATGGGCGAACGTACAGACTGATAGCCAATCACACTGCCGTGACTAAAAATCGGCGTGACAAACGCATCAACCCAGTAATAACGTCCATCTTTACAACGGTTTTTTACCGCGCCGCGCCAAGAGTTGCCTAACTTGAGGTGTTGCCACAAATCGTGGAACGCCGCTTTGGGCATATCGGGATGACGAACAAGATTGTGATTTTTCCCCACCAATTCGTCATAGGAATACCCAGCAACTCGACAAAAGGCGTCATTGGCGTAAGTAATTACCCCTCTTAAATCCGTGGTAGATACCAGCTCTTCAGAAAATTTCACCTCTTCATCGATGATACTCTGATTGCGCTTTCCCATGATACTTTCCTTCTACTAGACAATCGCTGACGTAACCTAAGCCTGTGTTATTAATAAACATTAGCAGAGGCTTAACTAAGCGCTGGCGATATTGCAACTTTTTTACCACAACCGTGATGTATCAATCGTTATTATGATTTATCTCAATAATCAGCGATTGGGCTATGACTGACCTGGTTAAGCGTTATATACAATACGACCCACTGTTAATATTTACGATTTTAATTAATGCGAACGACATTCCTAAAAAGTAGCAAAAGAGTCTAATTTATAAGCGAAATGGGTTAATTAGCGACTAGAGATGAAGCGGACGTGAAGCGTTAAAAAAGAGACGTTGCGAAACACAGAAAAGTCAGAGTGGCTAGTTCGAATAAAAGGACAATAAAAAGCCCAAGTCAAATGACTTGGGCTCAAGTTATGAAGCGTTTGCGATAAGAGAATTAAAGCAAGTTGACACAATCTTGTGCGATAACCAACTCTTCGTTAGTTGGAATCACAATCGCTTGGGCGCCAAGCAATTCTGAATACGCAATCACACCAGACTTACCAAAGCGAGCGTCAGCGTTTGCCTCTGCATCTTCAACAAAACCAAGAATTTTCAGGTTGTTTAAGATTTCTGAGCGAATCGGTAGTGAGTTTTCACCGATACCACCAGTAAATACGATGGCGTCTAGGCTATCGAGTGCAACCAAGTAAGAACCGATGTATTTGGCTACGCGGTAAGTGAAGACTTCAAATGCCAATTTAGCGCGTTCATTACCCGCATCAACCGCATCCATGATGCCGCGAGCATCAGATGTAAGGCCAGACACACCTAAGAAACCAGATTTCTTATTCAACGTTTCGAAGATTTTCTCTGAGTCCCAACCTTTACGGATCAAGAACTCAATCACACTTGGGTCCAGATCACCACAACGAGTACCCATCATCAAACCCGCAAGTGGAGTGAGACCCATTGAAGTGTCAACACTCTGACCATCTTTCACTGCTGTGATAGAAGCACCGTTACCTAAATGCACAGTGATAAGGTTGGTTTTCTCCGCAGGTTTATCCAGCATTTTCGCCGCTTCACGACTTACAAAGAAATGGCTAGTGCCGTGTGCGCCGTAGCGACGGATTTTGTAGTCATCGTAAAGTTCGTGAGGAAGTGCGTAGGTAAACGCTTTGGCAGGCATGGTTTGGTGGAAAGCCGTATCGAAGATAGCGAATTGAGGCAAAGATGGGAAAACCGCCATCGCTGCGCGCATACCGTCTGCGTTTGCTTTGTTGTGCAGTGGTGCCAGTTCAGCAAGGCGATCAATTTCAGCCACAACCGCTTCATCAACACGAACCGTCCCTTTAAACGATTCACCACCCGCAACCACACGGTGACCGATAGCAACAAATTTTTCGGTCAGGTTTAGATCATCCAACAGTTTGACGATTCGCTCGAATGCGTACTGATGATGATTACCTCCGGCAGGAATCGACTCTTCGGTTTTTTCACCGTCGTATTTCCAGCTAATCGCTGCTTCTGGCAGACCAAAGCACTCACCGATCCCGCTAACGAGCGCGTCTCCAGAATTCGAGTCGATAACTGCGAATTTTAGAGAAGAACTCCCTGAGTTAATCACCAATACATATGAATTAGACATGAACTGTTCATCCTGTTTCAGATTATGTTGCGAAGCATTCTACTTCTGTGGGGGAGACTCCATTATTCAATATTTTTTGAATAATTCAATTTTCTTTTAATCTTTTAACTTAAATGTAGTTTTTTTTCTTGATCTGACTCAAATTTCAATTTTTTTTAATGTCAGAATTAAATAATTTGTTTACTTTTCAAACTATCAATATAAAACTGGTGCTCTTTACATCAATTTTATGAAACTTAATCTTTGCGGCGCGTGGATTAATTAAACTCCTCTACAGGAGAGTATGGTTGTCGATAATTTGCTTTTCACTGGTGTGTATCGGGCTATTTTTCTTAGTCGTTGGCTATATTCCCGCAAGAAAAATCTGTCAGTTAATTCAGTCAAAAAGCTGGCAAATACTCAGCTACCTTATTCTCGGTTTTATTACCGGTTATGCTGCGGTTCTCACCACCCTGCTCCACCAAAGCCAATTTGGCCCGCTAATCCTGATTCTTTGCATGGTGCTGTTCTTTGGCGGCATCTTTGTTTACGTCGTCGTGACTAACAGCCTTAAAACTATCAATCAGCTGCAGCAATTGGCGAATGCAGAGCGCTATAACGCTACCCACGATACGCTGACTGGCATTCCAAATCGAAAACATTTTGTCGAAACCATTGGTGCTCTTATTAATGAGAAACAGATGTTCGACCTGATGTTGTTTGACGTGGTTAACTTCAAGCAAGTCAACGACGGTATGGGACATCACTGCGGCGACCAATTGCTGATACAAATCACGTCACGAATCAATCAACTGGTTACACCACAAGATTGTTTTGCCCGTATCGGCGGCGATGAATTTGTGCTACTTCTTCCCGGCAGTAATGATTTGAAGTCTGCAGCGCTCGCCACCCAAATTCATAATCAACTTGCCAATCCGATTGAAATCGAAGGTTATCGCATCTCAGCCAGCGTCGTTATCGGTTTAAGCCGCTTTCCTTTTGATGGCGACAGCCCTGACGAAATGCTTAACAATGCCGATTTGGCCATGTATCACGCCAAACACTCCGGTCAGTTACTCTCGGTATTTGATGACTCAATGACTCATGATGCAGCCAGGCAAGTCCGTATTTCCCAACAGTTGGATCATGCGATTAACCATGGCGGCTTTGAACTTTATTATCAGCCCATTTTTAATGGTGAGAGCTTGAGTTTGGAAGGTTATGAAGCATTGATTCGCTGTCGCACCCAAAGCGGTGAGATGATCGCGCCTGACGACTTTATCGCGGTAGCAGAGCAAAGTAACCAAATTACTAAAATCACCAGTTGGATACTCGATCAAGTCGCAAAGGACATCCACCACTTTACCAAGCACGGCATCGAACTTGCTGTGCACGTTAACCTATCCGCTAAAGATCTCTTAGGCTCGAAACTGATTGACCAATTGACCTCGCTGCTTAAACAGCAGCCAAGCCTCAACCAGCGCTTGATTTTGGAGATCACCGAAAGCGTTGCGATTAACCGCCTGCGCCAACCAGAGAGGTTGTTTGAAAAGCTGCGTCGCCTTGGATTTAAGATAAGCCTTGATGACTTCGGTACTGGGTTTTCATCCCTGTCTTTATTGCGTGATTTACCGGTTGATCAAATTAAAATTGACCGCTCTTTTATCGGCAATATTGAATCCAGCCACAAAGATTATGCGATCGTGGAAAACGCCATCACCCTCGCCCACGGGCTTGGTTATAGCGTGGTGGCGGAAGGTATCACCAGCCAAGAAACCATCAAAATGCTCAAGCAAATGAACTGCGATTTCATGCAGGGCTTTTATTTTACCAAGCCCAAAACTTTAGCTGCGGTGATTCCATGGACGCAAAGCTATCAACCCGAGTCGCTGCATAACCACTAAGCGTGCGGTTTATCTGCATCTAGAGAATCGTTCAGCGAAGGAGTACACTGACAAAAGTTGGCATACAAAGGAGGTGTTTATGAATATCGGCGCTATCTCGCAAATCACTGGACTATCCACCAAATCGATTCGCTTATACGAAGAAAAAGGCATCATTACCGCGCCGCTGCGCAGCGATGCGGGCTATCGAGAATATTCAAACCAACACCTGCAAGAGCTTAACTTGGTCTCACGGGCCAAAAACGCTGGGTTTTCGCTGGCGGAATGTCGCGACTTGGTGGATTTGGCGCATAATCCAAACCGTAAAAGCAGCGAAGTGAAACAGCGCACTCAAGATAAGCTCACCGAAATCAAACTCAAAATTCAGCACTTGCAAGAGATTGAACACCAACTGAGTCAGTGGGTCTCCTCATGCCCTGGCGATGGCAACAGCCACTGCCCGATCATTGAAGACTTAACCAAGTCCTAACGCTTGCCAAGCGATGTCTAACCAATACCAAAAGCCCCGTATTCACGGCAATGTAGATCAGATAAGGAGCGGTTGACCGATCTTTCTGATAAGAGACAATCGGAGACCTGTTTATAGGTCTTCGATTTTTTATGTCTATCCAAAATTGTTTTGCCGACTTTCTTGAAGAAAGTCCGATTGATGTCGCTCAGCTAACCACCTTCTCTGAGCATATTCCTGATGAGTGGATTGCTAAAGCGGCAGCACTTTCCGATAAAGCGACTATACGTCGACGTCGCTTGCCTAGTGATATGGTTCTTTGGCTTATTGTTGGAATGGCGTTTTTTCGCAATGAGCCTATTGCAGAAGTCGCACGACGAATGAATGTGTGTGCCGAGGGGTTAGCC
>NZ_FNDD01000004.1 GCF_900100015.1 Vibrio xiamenensis
GTTTTGTGGTTTTGTGGTTTTGTGGTTTTGTATGATGCGCTTTACGTGCACCGATCTCTTTGTGCTGTGCGAACGCGCACCAGTTCCTTTTGCTGGCTCAAAAGGAACCAAAAAGCCTTTTGCTTGTTTGCCGCTGGCCGGCACGGTTATAGGCGCGTCCTGCGCCGATAACCTAAAAATTCATCCTTGAATTTTTGCCTAGCGATTGGGTTTATTACTGTTCTCAACTTGGCAAATAATACCTCTCGGTAAACCAAACATCGTCATTCCGGAAATCAGAATGAGTTATCCGCAATCTAGTGTTTTGGGCGATATTCCGTGTGTGCTGATTTGTATGATGCGCTTTACGTGCACCGCTCTCTTTGTGTTCTGCGAATGCGCACCAGTTCCTTTTGCTGGCTCAAAAGGAACCAAAAAAAAGCCTTTTGCTTGTTTGTCGCTGGTCGGCACGGTTATAGGCGCATCCTGCGCCGATAACCTAAAAATTCATCCTTGAATTTTTGCCTCGTTATTACGAACAGATTCATTATCCTCTGTGATTTGTTTTCATCTAATAACCAAGACTTGGTCTGCTTTCTAAAATAACGCATCGGTTTTGTTGCTGAATTTTGAGTAGCTTCTGATAGAATCGTTGGGTAAATAGTCGGGGAGCTGAAAAGCTGAGATCGCGCTGCGAGACCCGTTGAACCTGATTCAGTTAGCACTGGCGTAGGGAACTATCAACTTGTCTTGAGAAGGCGTGCTTTGCCATCGCTGTCTTTCTCGTGAGGCATTTTTTAGTCACCTTATCGCTGATGCGTAAGGAGCTAAAATGAGCCATCTTTGCCAAGCGATACCCTCAGCAAACACATTGTCGCCCAAAGTACCCATTGTTTTGACCATCGCCGGTAGCGACAGCGGCGGCGGCGCTGGCATCCAAGCCGATATTAAAGCCATTTCGGCGACGGGTAGCTACGCCTGCTGTGTGATTACCGCCATCACGGCGCAAAACACCCTTGGCGTGCAATCGATCTTCCCAATTCCACTGCCTGAAATTGAAGCCCAGCTTGATTCAGTATTCAGCGATTTAAATATCGTCGCAGTCAAAATTGGCATGCTGGCCAGTTCTGAGATCATTAAACTGGTGGCGCGAAAGCTCAAACAGTATCAACCCAAACACATCGTATTAGACCCGGTGATGGTCGCCACCAGCGGCGACTTACTTGTCCAGCCCGGCGCCATCACAAGCTTAATTGAACATCTGCTGCCTATCGCCTCAGTCATCACACCAAATATTCCGGAAGCGCTCACGCTCATTGGTGAAAATCCAGGTCATTTTAATGGCGATATTGAGGCGCTATCTCACACGCTGAAAACCTTGCCTACTCAGGCAATTTTGCTTAAAGGCGGGCACCTGCAACCACAGGATGCCAGCATTGATTGGCTAATCTCTAAAGCGCAAGTTGACGCCTTTTCTAGCGAGCGAATCAATACTCACAATACCCACGGCACCGGTTGCACGCTTTCCTCGGCAATGGCCTCGTATTTGGCGCAAGGAAGCAGCCTAGTTGACGCCGCCCAGCAAGCCAAAAACTACCTCACCGAAGCCATTCGCAGCGCCGATGCGC
This sequence comes from Vibrio xiamenensis, assembly GCF_900100015.1. Lineage (GTDB taxonomy): Bacteria > Pseudomonadota > Gammaproteobacteria > Enterobacterales > Vibrionaceae > Vibrio > Vibrio xiamenensis. The sequence goes on from NZ_FNDD01000004.1 coordinate 1,608, forward strand.
TGAATATAGGCCAAGGGCATGGGCCAGTTGACCACTTTTATTCGTTGCACCGCAGCGCGTAACTGCTCGCTTTCGACTCAATCAGAAAGGAATTTTCAATGACGATTCAACATATTATCGACGCTCTTCATCAAGTGCGTGAACAAAAACCTCTGGTGGTTAATATGACCAACTATGTGGTGATGAATAACAGTGCTAATGCCCTGCTTGCTATTGGTGCATCACCAATCATGGCTCACTCACAGCAAGAGATGGCTGAAATGATGAGCTTTGCCGGCGCTCTGGTGGTCAATATTGGCACGCTCGATAGTGCCTGGATTACGCGAATGCGCCACGCGATTGAACAAGCCAATCACTACCAAAGGCCAGTAATTTTAGATCCGGTTGGTTGCGGCGCTACCAAGCTTAGAACCGAAACCGCGCGCGAATTTTCAGCCCTTGCGAAGCGCCTGACGATTCGCGGCAACGCTTCAGAAATCATTGCCCTCGCCGGCCAAAAATCCCAATCCAGAGGCGTCGACGCCCTTGACTCAAGCGAACAAGCCGTGGACGCTGCTCGGCAATTGATTGAGCGCTATCAGGCCAACGTAGTAGTGTCTGGGCCCACTGACCATATCCTTACTGATCAAAGCCACATCACCTTGCATAATGGCTCGCCGATGATGCCCTATGTGACCGGCACTGGTTGCAGCTTAAGCGCGCTGACTGGCGCGTTTGCCGCCGTTGGCGATAATACTGGCCTTAGCGCTGCCTCAGTAATGGGCGTCGCCGGAGAATTGGCTAGCAAAATCAGCCAAGGCCCGGGCAGTTTGCAAGTTAACTTGCTGGATACGCTTTATCACCTCGATGCCAAGGCGCTGACTCAGCATTTAGCTATTAACGCACATTAGGGCTTTACCGATGCATTCCCCAAACTATCAACTTTACCTCGTCACCGACGACCAAATTTCCGAAGCAGAGCTCATAGCTATTGTTGAGCAAGCAGTGTTAGGCGGCGTAACCATGGTGCAGATACGTGAAAAGCACGGCGATACACGGCGCTTTTTACGTAAAGCCCAAATCCTTAAGCAAATGCTGCAAGGCACCAACGTGACGCTGATCATCAATGATCGCGTCGATATTGCCCTCGCAGTTGATGCCGACGGCGTGCATCTTGGTCAGCAAGACATGCCAGTTGAAAACGCCAGAGCGCTACTTGGCGAAAATAAAATCCTTGGCTTATCGGTGGAAAGTCACCAACAGCTACTCGACGCTAATGCGCTAGCGATTGATTATATTGGCCTCAGCGCCATCTATAACACCGCCACCAAAACCGACACCAAGTTTGAATGGCAAATTGACGGTTTAAAATGGGCCCTTGAGCATACCCACCACCCTATCGTGGCGATTGGTGGCATTAACGCCAAGACGCTCACGCCGATTGCACAAACGGGTGTGGATGGTATTGCCGTGGTGTCGGCAATCTGCCATGCGGATGATCCTCGGGAGGCAGCGCGTGGATTACTCATGCAGATTAAGCAATCTCAGTAGGCTTAGAATATAGTGCCCTTTGTTGGCGAGCGCTTTAGTGGAAATTTGGTTTGAGTGGGATGGTATGATGCGCTAATACTGCTGCGCTTTCTTTGTCATCTGCGATAGCGCACCAGTCACTCTTTGCTGGCACAAAGAGTAACCAGAAATGCTTTTGGTATCTTTGGTGTTATCCGGCACGGTTTTAGGCGTTCCCTACGCCGAAAACCTAAAAATTCGTCCTGAATTTTTGCCTCGCGTATTGACCTAGATGGACCACGCATAGCGCGATCACAACAATTACAAAATTGAAGTTATGGGTTGCGGTCAACGAGTTCGATGGGCTTACGGGCCGTTTTGCGTTTGGGCCGATATTCGCTGAGCAAAATACTCATCACCACTAGCGCGCCGCCAAACAGCGCAAGTGGTGAAAGCCTTTCTCCGGCCATGCGGCCAAAAATGCCCGCCCACACGGGTTCTGCGGCGTAGATAACCGATGCCGTTGACGGTTCCACCACGCGCTGTGCCCAGTTCATCACCAATTGAATAAACGCGCTGGCGATACCAAGGCCGACAGTCAATGTCACCAAGGTGGTAGAAAACGGCGGTATGCTGGTTTCGCCCAGCATCGGCATGGCGATAAAAGCGAACATCGAGGCAAACAGCAGTTGCAGTGCCGTCACGCGTTGCAAATTGACTTTGGGCGCGAAATGGCTGATCAAGATGATTTCACACGCCACCGCAAATGCGCTAAGAATGGTGACCAATTGGCCAAAGTTAAAAGAGAGCGCCGTTAACTGTTTACCTGAAAGAAAGATCAAGCCGATAAACGCCAAAACAATTCCCAGCAAGCTCATGAAATGGGGAATTTTTTTAAACGCAACCCAGAGAATAAACGGTACAAACGGCACAAATAATGCCGTGAAGAACGCCGATTCTGAGCTGGTAATGGTTTGAAGACCAATGGTTTGCGCGCCATAACCGACGGTCATGGAAAAACCGATCACCACCGCCGCGCAGAGGTCTTGCTTGGTGATATGCTGCAGATGCTTAAATGAAATCAAGCCAATTGCAAACGCTGCTGCGGCAAAACGGCAGCCGACAAAAAACATTGGCGAGCTTGCGGTAAGGCCGTGTTGAACCAACAAATACGTGGTTCCCCACACCATAGTAACCAACACCATCGCAAGGTGCGGTGCTTTCGCCGCCAGTTTTTGAGTTAATTTGTGTTTCGATATCATTGTCATTAAGCATTCATCGGTGCAATATAATGCACAAACTACCTTAAACTGCACATTGGTGCAATATACTGCACAAGGAATATTTTTGACTGACTCTCAAACCGCGACAGTGCTTGAACACGTCGCCGCCAATTTAAAGCGTCTGCGCGCCAAGCATCAGCTCAGCCAGCAGATGTTAGCTGACCAATCTGGCATCAGCAGGCGCATGATTGCCGCACTGGAAATTGGCAACGCGAATATCAGTTTGTCGAAACTCGACCAAATTGCCACGGTGCTTGGCGTAAGCTTTGCCCAGTTGGTGAGCCCTTTTGACAGTGAACGCGCAACCAAACGTAATATTCTCGCCTGGCGCGGCAGTCGCCCCGGCAGCGAAGCGTATCTCTCCTGCTCGTTTAAAGACACCAATCAAGTCGAACTTTGGATGTGGACTATCGCCCCCGGCGACCAATACGAGGCCGAAGCCGACCCTCAAGGCTGGAATGAAATGCTGCACGTTATCGAAGGTTCGCTCACTCTGTGCTTTGCCAATCACACTCAAGTATTGTCGGCTGGCGAATCGGTGGTATACGCCAGCTCGCAGCCGTATTGTTATCGCAATCAAGGCGAGGCAATGGTGAGGTTTGTGAGGAATGTTATTGGTTAGTGTTTGGTTTTTGTCATTAGTGGATTTGTATGATGCGGGCAACTAGCTGGTTAATATGATGCGCCATAAGGTTGCCAATTTCTTTGCCATCTGAGATGGCGCACCAGTCACTCTTTGCTGGCACAAAGAGTAACCAGAAATGCCTTTTGTATCTTTGACGCTGTTCGGCTCGGTTTTACGCGTTCCCGACGCGGAAAACCTAAAAATTCGTCCTGAATTTTTGCCTAATGAGTTGGCTTAACGATCAATTTACTCTGCTCTACTCAACCTGTTACCGAAAACAAATAAATGATTGCTTGGTAGTTGTCGCATATTGAATCTTAGCGCTTAACATCAATAGATCATCAAGAGCAATGCTAGAGCTTTTAATATTAGTAATAATAGAATATTTAACATCCATCGAGATAACCTTATACACCCTAAAATATACAATTTCCGGATTACTGATTGGGGTAATAATTATTTGCTTTTGGGACTTTAAAACAACGCCGAGAAAGCTATTGAACATAGCTAGCATTACACTGATTTTGACGTACCGAGGATATCAACAGGCACTCCTCCATCTATCTAATTAATAGTGAGTGAAAATATATATTTGGAAGATACTATGAATAAATTAATTACTTTAGCACTGTGTTGCGCTATAAGCCCTATCGCTTTTGGCAGTACTTTAGTCACCGATAATTATATCGTTTCCATCGAGTCAAATTGCGCAGAAGGTAATGTAACTTGTGATGACGTAACCTATACCGGGAAATCAAAATCAACGGGTAATACGATTACGTTAAAAGGCACAACACTTCATCGCATGTGTTCAGATCGAGTCACTCCATGCCAATTCATCGGTTATGAATTTCACAATGGCAATGTCACATACTCTGTAAAAGAAACTGGTGTTTTAAGCGTAATTCAAAACGGTAAGCTGCTACTCAAAGAAAACGGCAAATGGGAATGGTGACCATATTTCTAGGAAGCATGAAAAGCGGCTAAAACCCACGCGAATTATTTTTGAGTGATTTCCGGTGTAAAAATAATATTAAGGAACATTGAATGAAACAAATTTTAGTGGCAATGACGATTCTGTTATCTCTTTCAGCTTGTGATCAAAGGTCTGCTAAAGAAATAGGCGAGGCTCTTGCTCAAGAGAAGGTTGACCTGATACAAGGTGTAGGGGGCGTTGTAAAAGAACAAGGGGAAGGCGTTGCTTCTACAGTCGCTGAAGGCGTAGGAAACGTATTTTCTGGGCTTGGAAAAGGGTTTGACGAATCACTAACAAAAAAGCAGATCAAAGTTGATGCAAATATATCGGCAACAAAAGTAGAAATTAGTCGTGCTCAACAAATTACGTCAAGTACGAAAGAAGGAATGTCGGTTTATATTCTGTCAAAAGATGGCGTAGAAGGAAGCTTCATTCTCAAAGCCTTTTCAGGGGAAAAGGAAGTTGGAAGAAGCGATGCCCAAGTTAGCATTGAGAAAGATGGTGCTAAGTTTGTCGATTTTGAGTTTGATAATAGGACACCATTTGGCTCTGTAGACTATTACCTCTTAAGTGAAAAATAAAGAATGAAACAATGGCGTTCAAGAAACTTTGTCCAAAACTCGTTAGCCAACAATTCCATTAAACTAGGCAAAAATTCATGGATGAATTTTTAGGTTTTCCGCGTCGGGAACGCGTAAAACCGGGCCGGACCACACCTGAGTACAGAAAGGCGCTTTTGGTTCCTTTTGCGCCAACAAAAGGAACGGGTGCGCTATCGCAGATAGTAAATAAACCGCCGCTGGTATAGCGCATCATACAAACCCGCCCAGCCAAACCAATTCAAACCCTCACCTTTTTTAAACCAACAATAAGTTTAAAAACCAACCTATTTGCGCCGCATATCAAGCGTTATATCAGCTTTAAAAAAGCGAGTTTAGAGCGGAGCGATAGATTTGAAATCAAACGAGAATAATACTATTAACTTCGAATTCTCAGTAGAAGGGTATGAAATAGTAGCATCTGTCAGTAAGGCTTCTGGTCAAGAAATAACCACAATTAATGGTGACATTATATCCAGCAAGCGTAACTTATACCGGAATTCAACTCATGAGTTTCAGCTCGATGGGAAGCGGTTTAAAGTTAATCTTCAAGTGCAAAGCATTATCAAAGGTATTTATGTATGCACGTTAACTATTGACGATACCGTTATTGAAACACTCCAATATAATTATGAAAAACCTGAAGGTTTTCATCGACGGATTCTCGCTTTATTGTTCATGTTCTGTGGCGCCCTACTTATAAATCATAAGATTGCGCTTGCAATTTATATCGCTGTTTTATTTCTAGTTACCGGATTTTTAAAAAATAGAGAAATGAAAAAGAAAAACTCTCGAAATTGACATTTAAAAATAGAACTCCTATCCCAAAATCCAGATTCCGGGTAGCTCATACTGAGCTTGTGGCATGACGGTGGCGAGTAATGCTCGCAATCGACACATACAATTCACATCAACAATGCGTAACCAAGCCACAGCAAAATAACCACAACACAAGAAACCCAAACCATAGGCAAAAATTCATGGATGAATTTTTAGGTTTTCCGCGTCGGGAACGCGTAAAACCGGGCCGGACAACACCTGAGTACAGAAAGGCGCTTTTGGTTCCTTTTGCGCCAACAAAAGGAACTGGTGCGCTATCGCAGATAGTAAATAAATCGCCGCGCGCAAAGCGCATCATACAAACCCACTCACCTAAACAACAACATACAGACCAACACCACCCCAAAAGCCCACCCTCTACATAAACTTCCCATTTATAAATCCACCAAATATTTCACCAAAAACCTATAACAACACACCGCTACCGTGATAACTTCCTATCAGACTCATTGCTAACAAGGAAGTTACTCGCATGCAGCCTCGGCTTTCGCTGATCCACACCTTAGGCGCGATCAAAACCCCGATCGTGATTCTGAATGGCCTACCCGGCAGTGGTAAGTCGGTGGTTCTCAAGCAGCTTGCCCAATATCTAAATCGCGATATTCGCACCAGCTTGCCCGAGCCTGCCGACCATCCAAGCGGCGCCGAACTCTTCTGGGACCCGGTCAGCGGCGCGTTTCAACAACACCTTCAGCAAGTATTACATCGTTTGCCAAGCCTCGAGCAGCGTGGTCAAACCCTGTTTATGACCGCCTGTTGGGTTGGCGAAAACCATTGGCTTTCATCAGCCTTGTTGTATCAAAAAGTCACCGTGATAGAGCAGCAGCAACTGTTTATGTCTGAGCACGAAATCCAAGCTTTGCTGCCTGAGGCAAACGCCAGTGAAGTGTGGCTGCAAACCGCCGGTTGGCCAGTATTGGTGGCGAACTGGGACAATATCGCTGCGCAGCGTGTTCGCCACTCTTGGCTCGATTTTATGCAAACGCGCATTTTGCCGCAGTTGCCGTTTCACGAGCAGCGGCTGCTGGTCGCGCTGGCGTTTTGCCCGGTATTGAAACAGAGCGCCATTCACGCCGAGCCGCTGAATATCGAAACCATGGCCCCACTAGTGCAGCTCAATAGCCTTGCCGAACTGCGCCTTGGCGTGCCCTATTTACGCGCAGTACTCAAAGAGATCGCCAGTAAAGAAGTGCGACTGTTCCAAGGGGCGATGCGCGTTGTTTCCAAGCATTATCAGCAAAGTGGTCAACGCCTTGAGGCGATTCAGACCGCGATTGAATCCAATAACCTCGATTTGGCGCTACAGTGGTTTAAACACAGTGGCGGCGGTATGTACGGTTATTACCACGGCTTTCAAGAGCTGGATAAAGTGCTGGCACTGTTTCCTGAACTCATGCTTAGCCAAGAACTGCATTTAGCGTGGGCGAACATGTTGTCGCTGCTTAAATCGCAGCAGTTTTTGCAAGCGCAGCATTTTCTTGAAAAGCTATCCCTCGACTCATCAGGGCATTTTGAATCACAAGAAGATCGCGGCATCGTCGCGCTGATGAAAAGTAAGCAGCGTGCTTATTTCTCGCCGCAAACGTCTGCGCAGCAACTTCTTCAGCATCGCCAACTGGAAAAGGAACTCGCAGGGCATGACGGTGCGCTGATGAGTTACTACGCGTCAGCATCGGTGACCCACTCCAATAATGGCGAATGGTTTCAAGCCTCGGTCTATCAAGACAAAGAGCTGGCCTTGGCGCAAAAGCACGACATTCCCTACCTGATTTTTTATTGCCACTTTAATAAAGCACGCTTTGACCTGCGCATGGGCTACCCGGAGCGAGCACTGAGCAATATCGAGCAAGCCGACATTGCCCTTAAGCGCGTCAGTTACTACCCGACCCTCACCTTTGAGCGAAACTTTGTTGATTTGGTGAGTGGTATTCACCAGCTGATGAGCGGCAATATGCAAAAAGCTGCCAAGCTGTGGGATAAAGTCGCCACCCTACGTAAACACTCAGAAATCTGGCCCGACTTTTTGATGCAGTTTCATCTGTTTGGTCTGTGTACCAAGCTGCTCGAACATTCCATGGATGACGCGTATCGCTTGCACGACGAACTGCGCTACGAATACCAATTAAGCTTTACCGACGACAGCGGCAACGTGTTTTTCTCTCTGCTGCACATTTTGATTTTGCAGCAACAAGAGCGCTGGGTGGATGCGCAAAAATACCTCGACATGCTAAATGCAACACCAGAAAGGTTAAGCGCCAATGTGCGCGAACTGCACCATTATTTGGCGCTGCGCAATCAAGTCGGGCTGATTTGTATTCATCAACAAAAACGCGCCGTAGCGCCGCTCGATAACAGCATTCAAACCACGCCGCTGATGGAAATCGCCAGCGAAATTCAGCATATCAAACTGCTGTGGTTTAAACGCGAATACAGCAAAATGCAGTCGCCTCTGGCGGATCTTTTAGTGCGTTGCTATCGATTGCAATTTTGGTTTGTACTGCTGTTGGAAAGTCAGTGGCTCAATGCGGCGGTGCAATGGTTGTGGAAGAAAGAGAAACAGCGCCATCTGAATACGCAATTGGAAGAAGCAACTCGCGCTTGGCAGCTGCGCCATCAAGCGCTCAGCATCCAAACTGAGATTGAAGAGCTTAGTGCCAAACAGCTGCAAGTGATTCAACGTCTGGCCGAAGGTTTATCAAATAAGCAGATCGCCCAGTATTGCGGTATCAGTGAAAGTACCGTCAAATTTCACCTTAAAAATCTGTTTAAACAGTATCAGATAAAAAACCGCCAGGCCTTATTGGCACTGGCGAAATCCAAAAAGTGGATCAAATAACACAGGAAAGGAGTTAATCGTTGCGATAGGCTTTGGCCTATCTAAAGTTGCACTACGCTTGCATTGGGTCGGTCACCAAATGTTGCATCGAGCCATAATGGGCAACTAAGCCGTTAAATTGCTCGGCGTCGTAAAAGTCACATTCACCGCGGCCATAGGCTTTGGCAACCTCAATACAAAACTTCGCTGCATAAGCGATGTCGGTTTCGTGGCTTGCGCCGGTGGCGCAGCCTGGTACCGCCACTTGGGTAGTCAGGGCAAGTCCAACTACCGGCGCATCGGTCGCGGTGGCGGGCTGCATAATGCTGTTAATGTGATAAAGATTGTTGGAATACGGCGTGATGTCGGCGGTTGAAAGCGGCAAGCACAGCGCCGGCTCTCCGCTGACAAATTCCATCAACCGCAGCAGATCTTCAGCGGGATGAAGAATGTAGCCCTGCTTGACCGTTGGTGAAATCGCCACGCCGCGCTGATTTAAAAAGCGGTTGCCTTTGGTGGTATCAATCGAAATCACTGCGTCGCAGCGCTCGTCCACTTCGTAACCTAAAATTTCTGCGGTGGTGACTGGCGAGTCCATAAAATCCACCGGCTTGTGCGGTCGAACTGGCGCATTGGGGCATATGTGAGTGGTGATGATCACATCCCCGGCTAAACGATCGCCTTTGGCCGCCATGGTCGCAAGTTTGTCCGCTACTGCGAGCGCAGCAATCGCACCATCGGCATCCGATACCAAACCAATGCGCGCAGGACGTGCGCCAATGCCGCCTAAACGGCCAATCACACCAAGGGTTGGCGCGCTGCCACCTTGTGCTTTTCCTTGAGTGCCGACAATTTCAATCTTCAGCACATCGGTAAAACCCTTGCTTCCTGTGACCCTGTCACGTGATACTTTAGTATGATCGCGACCATAGAACTTCTCGGCGACTTGCGCGCCATCAATATGCGCGTCATCCAACAGCTCATAAAATTCCAATGTCTGTTTTAAGGTCATAAACAACCGTCCTTGTTGGGATTACCCGAGTTAAATTTGAAACTTCACATTCGGTTTCAATTGCGTCTTGATTAAGCGCCCTTGTGGGCGCTTATGACTTAACGCTTAGCTTAGTGCTACCCAATCTTTATTTGCGGTTTGGTCGGCACAGCCAGTTGTATTTCGAGAAGTCGTAGTAGAAGCTTTGAATCGGTACGAATTTCATGTCGCTCAAACAGTCGTTAACCGCTTGACGGTAACGCGTGGTTTGCAAGAACGCATCGACTTGGTTATCCACAATGTACTTTTGCAGCTTCTTGTAGATGGCGTTACGTTTATCGGCATCCAGCTCAGTACTGGCTTGATCGATCCACTCATCCACTTGCTTGTCGTTAAGCCAAGACATCGATGCCCAAGAACCGGCTGATTTCGACGAGTATTGGTTGTAGAACACCGACAGAGGCGATGAGTACGTTGGACCAAAGAAGATTTGGTTCACGTTTGGCGTCGTCTCTGGCTTGGCGGCGATTTCGGTCACGCGGCTCCAAGGGTCAGCTTGCAATTTGACATCAAAACCAATGCTTTGCAGGTTAGCCTGCATCATCAGCGCAATCTCTTCTTCATACGCAGAGCCGGCGACATAGCCGAGCGTTAGCGGAATTTTTTGCCCTGCATATTTAGACTTTTTGACGTACTCTGCCGCTTTAGCAAGGTCCAAGTGCGGCGCTTCTAAACCATCTAAAAACGCGTCTTTAAACAGCGATGCCAACGGCCCAGCCATCGACTCACCTGGGTGCAGCTCGGTATTGGCCAAATCGTAATCGATAGACAAAGCAATAGCTTTACGAATGTTCACGTCATCAGTTGGCGCTAACTGGTTGTTAAACTTAATGTAATAGCCAGTTGCAGTGCCAAGGTTTTGAATGTGGTAACCCGGAATTTTATCGATCGCCGCCAAGGTTTCACTGGCTTGGTATGTACTGCTGAGATCCAGCTCGCCTTTATTGGCTAGTGCTTTGATGGTTGACTCATCTTTGGTGATCAAAAGACGCACTTTCTCGAGTGGGTTTTGTGGGAAACCTGCGAAGTAATCATGATTACGCTCTAGCACCAAACGGCTACCGCGTTGCCATTCGCCAAGGCTGTAAGGGCCGGTACCCAAAGAGTGAGAAGAAAGGTAGTCTTCTGACCACTTGCTGCCTTCATTGCCATGTTCAAGCGCTACGCTTTGGTCGATAACAAACAGCAGCGGCGTCATTGCAAGAAATGCAGAAGACGGCTGTTTAAGGGCGAATTTCACCGTGTGTTTGTCTACCGCGCTGACGCCATCAGCGGCCAAAAATGGTTTAAAGAAGCCCGAAACACCTTGGTTGATGGTCAGCAAACGTTGCACTGAGTAGACCACGTCAGACGCTTTCACCTCATCGCCATTTTGGAATTTGGCGTCTTCGCGCAAGTGGAAAGTAAAGGTTTTACCATCGCTCGACACATCCCAGCTTTTCGCCAGCAGTGGCTGAATTTTACCTGTGGTATCAGCGGTGGTGAGGCCGTCATACAGGTTTACCGCCATCATGTATTCGGTGTAGTCACTGACTTTAGCCGGGTCGATGGTGCCTACAATTTGAATCAAGTTGACGGTCGCGGTGAGGTCATCGTATTTTTCTGCCAGCGCAGGCTGAGCAGCTAAAAGCCCAGAGACCAAAGCAACAAGCGGTTTGTAATTCATAACTAAATTCCTTTTAGGTTAATTTTGTTCAAAGGGTTGATAGCTGACATCTGGGTAACCAAACGCTTTAGGACCAACCACTTCAAGTGCGCGGCTAGAGCGCAGCAATGGATGACACGGAATGCCCAGTACCGCCACTTTTTGGCCGTAACGCAGCACTTCGGTGGTAATCGCATGGCCAGTTTCGATATCCAAAATGATGATCAAATCCGGCACACTGCACTTCACTTCTCCGTTGATACGGAAAATGAGGTTTTCGTTTTGAATGTCGACGCTCGCTTGCTCATTTGAGAAATTGGCAATGCCTTCCAGCTGCAAGTTACCGCGAGTAAACCCGGCCACCATTTTGCGTTCTAAATCGACAATCTTGCCTTCAAACAGCACTTGGCCGTTCTCTTGGCGACAAATCTGCTCAATCGGGTTGAGATTGGCTTTGTTGGCTTCCATTACCGCAAGGCCAAGGTTGCGCGCTTGAGTAACTGTGCCCGGCACCGCGTATTGCTTGACGAACTTACCGCTCATCGGCGCTTCCACCATGCCTGCACCTGCACCCATCTGCACCACGCAACTGCGCGCTAAACGCTCAAGCCACAGCTCGCTGACCAGATGTTTGAAAATCACCGTATTACCGTGGGCATCGGACATCGCCGCTGGCATACTGCAGTGGCCATAAATACTGAACGTGGTCATCTGCATTTCAGGAAAAGCGCGGCCCATGCCATCGCCATCGACCAGCGGAAGATCCATGATCGCGGCAATTGCCGCTGGACGAATGCCGTTGGCACCGCCGATTTCCACCGCGATAATGGCATCGACTTTACGTCCAACTTCTTCTTCGATAGCGCGTACCGCACGCACGATTTCGTTGCCTTCGCAGATCTTTTCCATCGACACCGCTGGCGCACCGATGTTACCAACCGAAATCACCAACGCATCGTCGTCAAGTTCGCCAAGGCTCATCAGCCGTACTTTGGCGCCGCGGCGCATTTCCGCAATCGCGTGCAGTTTGCCGTAATACGGGTTACCGCCGCCGCCCGTACCCAAAATGCCGGCACCAATTTCAATCGCTTGAATGTCTTTTTCTGTTAACTCTTGCATATTAAAACTCCAATTCGCCGACCACTTTGACGCGAATGCGCGTGGCATTACCCGGTAAATACGCGAGCGGAACATCTTCTTGATCGACTAACACGACCGTATCGGCTTTCGCTCCCGCTTCGATGGCTTTGTCGGTGGCGGCTTGTTTTGCCTGTGCCAGCGCCTCGTCACGAGAAATGTTTTCTAAGCTGAAAATACGGTCGACCTCCCCACTCACCTGTGCAATCGCTGCCCCTACAGCGTTTGCCACAGAGAAGTGGTTCGGTCTTATGGTTTCCAAATCGCCGATTTGCTGGGCCGCAAGGACCGAGCCACCACCGACGACAATCACAGGAATACGCGCGGCTGACAGGCGGTTTTTCTCCACCACATCAAAAATAATTTCATCCATCACCGCCAGCGCTTGATTAACCTGTTCAGCATCTAGGCTGGCAACGTTGCTGGCATCGCCCACTTCGGCGCGCCCGCTGGCAACGGCGATGTCGGTCGCAGTCAGATCACTGCCGCCAAACACCCAAGCTTTTTCGCTGATTTGATAGCCGACACTGTCTGGGCCGATGGTGATGTTTGGCTTGGCTTGAGCGGCTTTTTGACGCACTAAGCTGCCGCCGCCAAGGCCAACACTGACCATATCTGGCATGCGAAAGTTGGTGCGCACGCCGCCAACATCGACCGACATTGCTGCTTGGCGCGGAAAGCCTTGCTGAACCAAACCAACGTCTGTGGTGGTGCCACCGATATCGACCACGATCGCGTCTTGCTCACCGGAAAGAAATACCGCGCCGCGCATAGAATTGGTTGGGCCGCTGGCAAAGGTCAGCACTGGGTAGCGTTCAACAAATTCGGCGCTCATTAGCGTGCCGTCATTTTGAGTGATGAAAAATGGGCAGTTCAGGCCACAAACTTTGAGCGCGTTAGCAAAGGCTTGCACGGTTTTACGGCTCAGCTGACGCAGGCTCGCGTTAAGAATCGCAGCGTTTTCACGCTCTAAAAGACCGATGCGTCCCACTTCGCAAGACAGCACCACATCGCACTCTGGATGCAGCTCTTGAATCAAATCTCGCACTCGATATTCAGTGTCATCGTTGACTGGGCTAAACACGCAGCTGACCGCGACCGAATTAATGCCTTTTTGCTTTAATTCCAACGCGATTTGGCTGATGTGCGCTTCATCAAGCGGGTTAATTAAACGACCGTCAAATTCGTAGCCGCCTTTGACCAGATAACAACCGCCATCAAGCATGGTTTGAATGTCTTGAGGCCAATCTGCAAACGGCGGCACGCTCAACGTGGCCGGTAAACACACGCGGATCACCGCGGTTTTTTGCAGGTGTTTACGTTCAACCACCGCATTGGTGAAATGGGTGGTGCCAATCATCACGCCGCTGATGTTAGCGTGCGATACGCCCGACTGTTCCAACACCACTTTGAGCGCATTCTCGATGCCTGAAGTGACGTCTGCCGTGGTCGGCTGTTTAGTGGCTGCCAGTACCGTGTCGTTTTGCATGATGACCGCATCGGTATTGGTGCCGCCAACATCAATTCCTATCCTATAATTGGATTTCATTTTTACTCCTTGTTTCTATGCTGACGCTAAAGCTGCTTTGGCGTCAGCATCACTGACATACGGTTTGTGGCGCTCTTCTTCTTCGCTGATCACCGGAATCGCGCGGATCAAAGCGCGGGTATAGTTGTGATTCGGCATATCAAACAGCGTTTGGGTATCGCCCACTTCAAGCAGTTCGCCGCGATACATCACCGCCACGCGATTGCAAAACTGGCGCATTAGGCTCAGATCGTGGGAAATAAACAGATAGGTCAAACCCAGATCGCTTTGCAGGCGTTCTAACAGCTCAATCACGCTTTTTTGCACCGACACATCCAGCGCGGAAGTCGGTTCGTCGAGCACCAAAATTTTGGGGTTCGCTGCCAAAGCACGCGCAATAGCGACTCGCTGTTTTTGCCCGCCAGATAAGCTTGACGGATACATCTCGGCGTACTCTTGTGGCAATTCCACCAATTCAAGCAAGCGGCGAATTTCGCCATCAATGTCCTGAGATTTTCCGATATATTTGAGTGGTACCGATAGCGTTTGCGCGATGGTGCGACGCGGGTTAAGCGACGCCGCCGGGTTTTGATGCACCATCTGAATGCTGTGACGATTGGCCTGATTAGCGCGCCAAGTGGCTAGCGGTTTGGCTTCGATCATGATGTTGCCATCGGTGCAATCAATAATGCCCATCAGCATGCGCGCAAGGGTGGTTTTGCCAGAGCCAGACTCGCCAGCCAGACCAAACGTATCGCCTTGATTGATGCTTAAATTCAGTGGCTTAACCGCTTTGACTTGCGAGGTCACACGTCCACGCCAATCTTTTTTGCCGTGAAAGGTTTTGCAAGTTTCAACAAAGCGAACCAACGGCGCTTTTGAGCTTGGCGGTTTTGGTTCTTGGTTTGGCGCGTAAAGACGCGGAACCGAATCAAACAGCCTTTGGGTATAGGAGTGCTTAGCGCGGTCAAAAATGTTCGCCACACTGCCGTGTTCAACAATGCGGCCATGCTGCATCACGTACACGCGGTCGGCGGTTTTGCGCACCACGCCAAGGTTATGGGTGATCATCAGTAGCGCCAGTTGTTCGTCTTCCACCAGCTGGTTAATCAACTTGATGATTTCATCTTGCGTGGTCACATCCAGAGCCGTCCCCGGCTCATCGGCAATCAGCAATTTGGTGGGATGCAGCAGCGCCATCGCAATCAAGACTCGTTGGCGCATACCACCGGAAAGTTGCCATGGATAAGCGTTATATACCCGCTCAGTATCGGTCAGCTTGACCTTGTCCAGTACCGCTAAAATGTGCGCTTTGCGCTCGGCTCTGGTGTATTTCACGCCGCTGGTTTTCTCAACGAATTTCATGATGTCGTTAAGGTGAGTGCGAATGCGAAACACCGGATTGAACGAGGTCTGCGGATCTTGCTGAATCATCGACATCACTGAGCCTTTAAGGCTCTCGCGCTTGCTGTGTTCCATACTCAGCAGCGACTCACCATCGACCTTGATATCACCGCTATTGATCACGATTTGCTGGCTGTTAAGCGTGCCCATCAACATTTTGCTAGTGACACTTTTGCCTGAGCCCGACTCGCCAATCAAAGCAACGCGCTCGCCCGGATGAATGTGCAGCGAAATACGATGCAACACTTGGCGCTGACCACCATAGACTTTAAACGCCAGGCTAAAATCGGAAATTTCAATTAATGGCTGCATGGTTATACCTCCACATCAAAAAAGTCGCGCAGGCCGTCGCCAAGCAAGTTAAAGCCTAAAATGGCGTACAAAATCGCCAGCCCCGGCATCATGGCTTCCCACCAATATTCGGGTAAGTACGCCGCGCCAGTCGACACCATGGTGCCAAGATCTGGAGTTGGCGGCTGAACGCCTAGGCCAAGAAAGCTCAGCGTCGCGCCAAACAAAATCACAAATCCGGCGTCGAGCGTGGTTTTAACGCTGATCGCAGCCACGCAGTTCGGCAAAATTTCTTTGACCACAATGTGCCAGTGGCTCGCACCAGACAGGCGCGCAGCTTCGATAAAGTCTTCGGTGACAATGCTTTTAGCCAAGCGATACACCAAGCGGCAGTGCCAGTTCCACCACAGACAAGCAATCGCCAGCATCGCGTTGGTTAAATTGGGCTCGAGAATCGAGGTAATCGCCAGCGCCAATGCCAGTGGCGGAACCGCAAGTAACATGTCGTTAAAACGCATGATGAGCTGCTCAATCCAACCACCTGCGTAGGCGGCAACGATGCCAAGTAGCACGCCAACTGGCACGGACAGGGCCAGCACGCCGACCACCAAACTTAATGACACGCGATAGCCGTAAAGGACGCGAGTTAAAATGTCGCGGCCAACGTTGTCGGTGCCCATCCAGTAATCCCAATCTGGCGCATGGTGGCGAGCGCGAAAGTTAACAAAGCTGCCGGCGTGTTCAGGGTACGGCGCCAAAAGCGGCGCTAGCAGCGCGAACAGTACCACACTCACTACAATCACTAAGCCAATCACTGCCGTTGGGTTACGGGTAAAGCGATACCAGGCTTTACCAAAGTTGGAGTATTGCTTGTCCGCGCTAGATGGCGTGAACTCTTGCTCGCCATGAGGCAGATGGGTTTGCTCTAACGGAATCATGTTAGGCTCCTTTGTGCTTCACGCGCGGGTCGACCACGCCGATAATAAAATCAATCAATAAGTTGGCGGCGATAAAGAACACACCGGACACCAACACCACGCCAATCACGGCATTAAAATCTTTATGCAGAATCGAGCGCACGCCATAGCTCGCCACGCCCGGCCACGAAAACACCATCTCGACCACAAAGGCGTTACCAATCAGTGAGGCAAACTCAAGGCCCAAAATGGTCAGAGGCGCTGACGCTGACAGACGCAGCAGATATTTGAAATTGACCACTGGCTTGGAAACGCCGCACGCACGCAGCGTTTCAACGTGGTCGCGATGACTAAATTCGATCATCGACGAACGCGTAATGCGCATCACCTGACCAATACCCGCGGCAGACAGCGCAATTGCAGGCAGCAAAATATGTTGCAGCGCGTTAAGGAACACATCAAAGCGCCCTTGCAATACACTGTCGAGCAACAATAAACCGGAAAAATCGGCGCTGAAGTTCATTGAGGAAGAGAGACGCTCGGTGACTGGTAGATCAAGCCAACCAAGGCTTGCCAGCAGCTGCAGGATCAGAGCGAGAAGAAACGACGGTGTCACCACCCCAACCAATGAAACGACCCGCGACACTTGGTCGAACCAGCCATTTGGGCGATAAGCAGCGAAAATGCCCAGCGGCATGCCAATGGCCGCGGTAAAAAATACCGCCACCAATACCAACTCAAGCGTTGCTGGCAATGCGCGAGTAATGTCGGATAACACCGGCTGGTCGGTAATGGTGGATTGACCCATATCGCCATCAAACACATTGCTGATATAGTCGAAATACTGCACTGCGATGGATTTATCCAGCCCCATCTTTTGTTGCAGTTCGGCGACTTGTTGTGGGGTCGCCAACGGGCCAAGTGCTATCCGTGCTGGGTCGCCGGGGATAAGGCGCGCCACCACAAAAATGATCACCGATAATCCAACCAACACCAGCAGCAAGCGACTGAGGCGCAGCCATAAGTAGTAGGCTTGGCTCATACATTCTTCCCTGAATACGATTTGCTTGCCTAATAAATCATCATAGCTAAGGGCGATGCACAACCCAGACAAAGGGTAGTTTTAGCAAAATATCGGCTAGCACTTGTTGATTATTTACCCAATAGCATCATATTGAACTGATAAATCACATCGGAAAGATTCTTAAAATACCCACTTTAAAAGCAATAACTAACCAACAAGTTGATTAAATTTTTGCGCCAAACATGGGATAGTAATCCCCATCGGCTCTGGCTTTGATGCCATCCCACGCCCACTTAAAGGAGAAGTTCCCGTCATGGATAGACCGTTGCCCCCTGCCCTAAGCCCCATAGCTCAGCAGTTGAGTGAGTCATCAATTCGTACTATCGCGAATTTCGGCATGACCCAAGCGGATGTGATTCCGCTGTGGTTTGGCGAATCGGACATTCCAACCCCAGATTTTATTCGCCAAGCCGCGGCGCACGGTCTTGAGCAAGGTGACACTCGCTATACCCCGAATAACGGTATACCTGCGCTTCGTACCGCGCTCGCCGAATATCAAAACCGTCTTTATGACCAGCAATTTGACCAGCACAATATCGTGGTTACCGTGTCTGGGACGAATGCGGTCATGCTGGCCGCGCAGACCTGCATCAGCGCCGGCGATAAAGTGGTGGTCATCACGCCGGTATTCCCTACCTTATTCGCCGTACCGCAACTACTCGGCGCAAAGGTAGAACAGCTGCAGCTAAGCCAAAATGGTCATCGCTTTGAGCTGGATTTAGACGCGCTATTTCACGCAGCTAAAGATGCCAAAGCGATTGTCATCAACAGCCCGAACAACCCAACCGGTTGGTGCGCGACCAAAGAACAGATTGAAGCAATTTGTGAATTTGCTCGACGAGAAAATGTCTGGGTGATTTCTGATGAAGTGTACGCACGCCACACCTATGAAGGCGACAGCGCGCCATCGTTTTGCACCTTTATGCGCGAATCTGACCCGATCATCGTTTGCAATAGTTTCTCTAAAGCTTGGTGTATGACTGGCTGGCGTTTGGGGTGGTTAACCTTGCCGCGCGCCATCACACCCACCATCACCAAATTGATTGAGTTTAACGTCTCATGCGCACCAGGCTTTGTACAAGCTGGTGGTTTGGCGGCGATTACCCAAGGTGAACGTTTTATCGAACAAACTCGCGAGCGCTTTTTGACCGCCCGTGACATGGTGGCACAAGCGCTCAGCGATATTCCTGGCGTGACCTTGTATGACATGCCTGCCACCTTCTATGCGTTTGTCAAAATTGATGGCCTTGCGGCCAATAGCCAAGCGTATATTTTACGTATGATTGAAGAGGCGAAAGTCGGTGTGGCACCAGGCGAGGCATTTGGTCTTGGCGGCAGTGAACATCTGCGTATTTGCTACGGCTGCGATTTAGCGGTGCTTGCAACAGCCCTAGAGCGCATTCGCGACTTTTTATTAACCCATCGCCCAGAGTAATGAACCGATGCGTTAAGCGTTGGTGTTTGATCTTAAACCGAGCAGCATAGAGCCCTGACAGTTACGCAAATCACGTGCGACTAAAATGCCTCATGTTGCTCATTTTTAAGCTGATTCACAGTTATTACTCAATTTTTTTCTGCCAAGTGGCAAGAGTCAAAAGCCTAAACTAGCCTGTTATTTATACTCACTAGATTGCATAGGCATACACATTTGGTTTATTCAGCCCCGCATGTAAAGCATCACTCTTTGATTCGCTATTTTGTCAAAATTTGTCGACCACTGGCAGCCATCTGTTTGGGTTTCTCGCTCCTTAGCCTCAGTGGCTATCTGGTCGATTTAGAGGTGCTGTATCGCCCAATTCCAAGTGGTCCTGCCACCAATCCATTAACCGCAATCTTAACCACGCTACTGGCTCTGGGTTTGATGCTTCCACCACGCACTCGCCCCTGCCTTTCAGCGATGTGCGCCTACATTGGGTTACTGTTTATTAGCATGCGTTTAGTCGATGAACAATTTGGCACCAGTAACGCTGCGTTGATCACCAGTTTTCTCTACAACCCCCTTGAGCACCTTAACGACCCACGCAACAATGTGATGGGGCTAAACACGACGGCGATGTTACTGCTGCTGTGTCTGGCTAATATTTTTCGCCGCCATCGCAAAGCGTTCCTATCACAAATATGCAGCTTTATCGCACTCGCCATTCCGACGGTAGCCATCACTGGTTATGCTTACGGGCTTGAGAATTTTTATGGCGACATGTCACTTATAACCACAACACTAGGATTGCTGCTGTCGATAAGTTCGCTGTTTATTACCTCAAGCCGTGGTATCGTGCGCGCCGTGCTTTCACCCTACATTGGTGGTCGAATCGCGCGGGTGCAGGTCGTGGTCGGGTATCTGTTTTGCTTTATTTTGGGCTATATGCTGGTGCAATCGCTGGTCAACACTGGCTTAGAAAACCTGTTTGGCGCGTATGTGGTCGCCACCAGTTGGTTTATCATTCTGCTCGTAGCAATGAGCGCTGCAGCGCAAGAAAAAATCGATCGCGAACGGCGCACAGTCGAGCGTAAACTGAACCAAATTGAAACCCTTGACCAACTGACCGGGCTGTATAATCGCGTCGCCTTTAGCCAAGAAGCAAGCAAATGTATGGCGTGGCAGCGGCGCAAAAACTCCACTCTGTATGTGATGCTCATGGACGTGGATTACTTTAAGAAAATTAACGACCACTTTGGTCATAGTGTGGGTGATGAAGTGTTAGCCACCATCGCAAACGCGCTAACAAATAGCTCTCGCGAGACAGACCTATTGTGCCGTTATGGCGGTGAAGAATTTGTCGCTCTGGTGGATGTCAACGCTCATTCAGGAGCGCTGATCATTGCCGAAAAGTTTCGTATGGCGGTGGAAGGCATTTACATCAATGATTTTACCGATGTTCATGGCGCGCTGTCGGTATCGATAGGCTGCGCGCCACTTAACGATATGATTGGCCTAGAACAGGCGCTCGCTAATGCAGATAAAGCCATGTACCGTGCCAAGCATTACGGTCGTAACCGTGTGATCTCCTTTGAACAGGAGTTCACGGCTATCTCTGCCTGACACAGATTAACCCAGTGGCAAGGTTTCAGCACTTAGGCTGAAATAGCCCGCGCCTTTGTCGAAACAATCAGATAGTGCTGCTTATAAACAACCCAGCCGTTGAGCATTAAGCATCCCACCGCCAGCCAGATCGGCACGTAGGTGATGAAATCAGCCTCGGAAAACGACTCTCCAAGTGCAAGCGCGACCAGAAACAGCAGCAGAGGTTCCACGTAGCTAAGCATGCCAAATAGCGAAAGCGGCATCCGCTGACTGGCGGCAATAAAGCTCAGCAGCGCCATGCAACCTAAAACGCCAAGCCCGGCGATGATCAACCAGCCATTGTTACCTTGCTCAGCAAAGAACGCCCAGTTCCAGTTTTTCTGATACAAAATCGCCACGCCAAACGGCAGCATAACCAAATGTTCGACCATCATGCTGTGCAATGCACAAAGATTCAGGCGACGCTTTAAAATGAAATACGGCGGATAACCGAGCATCACCACCAATGACACCAGAGAAACGCCGCCGTGACGTAAAAGCTCAGCCCCTACCCCAATCAGCGCTAAGCCAACCGCTAGACTTTGCAAGCGTGACAAACCCTCGTTAAACAGCACACGGCCAGTCAGCACCAAGGTCAATGGCATCAAAAAATAACCCATCGCCAAATCTTGCGCATGACCATTAAGTGGCGCCCAGCCAAATAACCACACTTGTACACTCATTAATACGCTGCACACCACGACTATCATCAGCGAGCGTGGCGTATGGATAACCTCACTTAGCGCCTCGCGAAATGCGCGTCCTTGCTTGGCGATAGCGAGCGCAAGCAGCATGATAAAGACGGTCCCCATAACCCGCCAACCAAACACAGCAAAACCATCTAATGGTTCAAGCCAAACACTGTAGTAAGACAAGGCACCGAACAGCACAGATGCACTAAGACAAAATAAAATTCCGATAAGCAAGGCCAGTTCCCTCTGTTTAATCCATGCAATAAGGCGCGAAACGCCACCGCGATTGAGAAATCACTCAACAATGCAATTAATAAACCGACTTAATGAATACCTTGCAGACTATTTAGCTAGCGCTTTCGAACCAAGCAGCGCCGTGAAAGCGTATTCGAGTGTTATCCTAAGCGCGGCGGCGCCGTTGCACCACAAATGCTCAGGTTCCCCACAATTGTGCTTTAACGATAAAAATAGAGTTATTTTTCAACACGATATACCAAAAAAAATCATTCTTTCGATAACAGAGCCGTTTCGATAAGCAACGGTTTTGATAAACAAGCCGCTTATCGCCAATAAAAAGGGCTAGCCTATCGCTAACCCTTTCACTGCATGTCCAATCAAACGTTTGAACCGGACTGGCCGTTTATTTCATCGCCCAAACGCGAAATGATTTGCCTTTCAGTTTGCCATCATTGAGCAGATTCAGCGCTTTTTTCGCGACGCTTTGACGCACTGCGACATAGGACCAAATGTCTTTAATTTGGATTTTGCCGACTTCGCTACCCGCGATCACTTTGCCTGCCGTCAAGGCGCCAAGAATGTCGCCCGGGCGCAATTTGTGCTTCTTGCCACCTTCAATACGCAAGCAGGTCATTTCTGCACGCAGCGGCGTGGTATCCAAACCCGACTCGCTCGGCAAGCTGCTAAAGCTTTGCGGGCCGAATTTGTCTTCAATAAGCGCTAAACGCATACCATCATTTGGCCCAACGAGGCTGGCAGCTACCCCTTTAGCACCGGCACGGCCTGTGCGACCTACGCGGTGAACGTGCACTTCTGGCTCATGAGCCATATCGTAGTTGATCACCAAATCCAGCGCATCAATGTCTAAGCCGCGCGCCGCCACATCGGTGGCCACTAAAATCGACACACTTTTCAGCGCAAACTGCACCAAAGCTTGGTCGCGCTGACGCTGGTCCAGATCGCCATGTAGCGCTTTAACACTAAAGCCTTGGGCATCCAAATCATCAGCCACATCTTGAGCTTCACGCTTGGTGTTACAGAAAATTACTGCACTTTCAGGGCGATGTTTTAGCAGCAATAGACGAGCAGCTTGCAAACGGCTATTGGCATCGTTGACTTGGTAAAAACGCTGACTAATGCTGAGCTGGTCGTGGCGTTCTTTAAGCTCAATATTAAGCGGGTTGTTCATCATTTCACGCGCCAGTTGCGCAATAGGCTCTGGGAAGGTAGCGCTAAACAGCAAGCTTTGACGCTCGCGCGGCATAAAGGTCGAGATCTGTTCTAAATCTTTGTTAAAACCCATTTCTAGCATGCGATCCGCTTCATCCAGCACCAACTGAGTTAAATGACTCAGATCCAGACGCTGTTTTTGCAGGTGATCAAGTACGCGCCCTGGCGTGCCAACAATGATGTGCGCGCCGTGTTCCAGCGAGCCAATTTGCGGCCCAACCGGCACACCACCACATAAAGTGAGAATCTTGATGTTATGAATACCACGCGCAAAACGGCGCAGCTCTTTGGCCACTTGGTCGGCCAATTCGCGAGTTGGACACAGCACCAAAGACTGAACACGAAAACGCTTTACTTCAAGACGTTCAAGCAGCCCCAAACCAAACGCCGCCGTTTTACCTGAACCGGTTTTGGCCTGCGCCAATACATCCCTGCCATCCAAAATGGCGGGCAAACTGGCTTGTTGAATTGGCGTCATGGCGCTAAAGCCAAGTTCTTTAAGGGTACTGAGTAAAGACGGTTTAAGCGCCAGAGAAGAAAAGTCGGTGTTGGATGATGTCACAATGAATCCTGTGGCTAAATTTTAACCAAGTCGCAATAAAGGGCGCTATTGTAACAGTAAGTGCCAAGATAAAAAGCGTTAACTGCGCTTAGCTTGCCTAAAGGTCAAGCGCGACTGCGAACACATTGAAACACGCCGTACTCGCTATAAAGATTGACAAAGAGCTTAGGCACTGAAAACATAGCCGACTTGGCAATCGGCCAACCAGAAAACAACATTAGGAATTGGTTTTATTACTACCATGTTAACGCTATCTAACAAGGTGACACTTGCCGACTGGGAAATTGAACTATCGGCGATACGTGCGATGGGCAACGGTGGACAAAACGTCAATAAAGTTGCCACCGCCATTCATTTGCGTTTCGACATTCAGCGCTCGACGCTACCGGATGTCTATAAACAACGCTTGTTGGCGCTGCAAGACAGTCGCATCACCAAAGATGGAGTGATTGTGATTAAAGCTCAGTCGCAGCGCACTCAAGAAAAAAATAAAGAAGACGCGCTCAATCGGCTCAAAGAGCTGATTCAATCTGCAATGGTAGAAGTAAAAACGCGCCGCCCAACCAAACCGACCAAAAGCTCGCAGATCAAACGCGTCGAGGCGAAAAAACGCACCGCAGTGACCAAAAACTTACGCGGCAAAGTCGACTACTAACATTCAACTGCGGCTTAGCAATTCGTTAAGCACAAAAAAACGCTTTGACCGAAACCAAAGCGTTTTTTGTATTTTCATCAGCTACAAATTCGCCAGCGAATTAGAATGCCGCCTCAATCGTACCGTGGAAAGTGTCGTCGATAAACTGACGCACCGCCTCAGACTGGTAAATCTTAACGAATTTCTTGTAGGCTTCTTTGTCTTGATCTTCTTTACGCGCAGCAATGACCATCACAGCCAGCGGCGCATCTTTTGGCTCAAGATAGATACCTTGTTTTTTCGGATCCAGCCCTGCCGACATCACGTAGTTCATCGTGATCGCAGCTGCATCAACATCATCCAAAGTACGAGGCAATTGCGCGGCGTCGATTTCTAGAATCTCAAAATGTTTTGGATTATCAATGATATCGTTAACCGTTGCTTTAAAGCCCACACCCGGTTTTAGCTTAATCAGGTTCGCATCAGCCAGCAGCAACAAACCACGGCCGCCATTGGTCGGATCGTTTGGAATCGCGATGCGCGCATTATCTGGAAGTTCATCCAGAGATTTATAACGGTTTGAATACACGCCCATACGCATCAAAATCGATTTACCCATCGACACTAAGTCTGAATCGTTGTTGCTATTGAAATTATTCAAAAAGGGTAAGTGCTGATAGCTATTAAGGTCGATGCTGCCATCGGCAAGCGCCGCATCAGGGGTGATAAAGTCAGAAAACTCAACCAACTCCACTTTAAGGCCTTGCTTAGCGGCTTCTTTTACCGCCGCTTCAACCACTTGAGCATGAGGCCCAACCGTTGCACCGACTTTAAGTACTTTGTCTTCTTTTTGGCCGCAAGCGCTCAATCCTAGCGCAAGACCCACTGCACATAACCACGTCAGCGCGGTTTTTATTGTTTTCATTACATCCTCCATAACAACATCATATATAGACGTATAGACATCTAAAAAAGCATACTACCGTGCAAAACTTAAGATGCAATCAGATTCTTTCGCCATCACATTAGTCTGCAAATATGATGAAATTCCCCTAACCCCTTGCCAATACTGAGCTTGCACTACATTTCAAGCCTAGTGAGCAATCAAGCCAACTAAATTGACGACCAAATACAGTGAAAAATGAGTTCAATGGAAAAAAATTTAGTATTTTCGTTTATTCCATGATTTGCATATACATACCCCCAACCACACCCTAAGGCGTAAAAAAATAATCGCATAATTGCATACTTTTTAGTGAACCGATTCTAATCTTTTAACGTATGAAATCGGGTTAGCTGACGTATCGCTAGCGGGAATTACAGCTTCGCGTTGTAACGTGCAACGCAATCATAATGATAGGAATCGATCATGAATACACCGTTTACTACGTCGTTAAAAACCTTATGTCTCAGCGCGGCCTTGATTGGCGTTTCTACTTCTGCGTGGGCGGGACACCACCTCAGTGTGAAAGCCATGGATCAAGATGTGTCTGGTGGCACCGTCACTGCGCAAATGATTAAAGCCGATGCCAACGGCTGGATGGTGGTACATCGCACCGATAAAATGATGAAACCGGGACCTGTGGTTGGTTACGCACCGCTGAAAAAAGGGGCTAACAATGACGTCACCGCAATTCTGACCGAACCTGTTATGTCGGGTGATATGCTGATGTTAATGCTGCACGGCGAGGATGGCGGCATGAAAACGGGCGTGTTTGAATACACACTCGGCTCCAAAGCTGACGGCCCAGTCCGCGAAGGCGGCAAATTGGTGATGGATGTCATCACGGTTAAATAACCCGTTACCACCTTAAAACGCGTTGGTTCGCGTCACCCAATTACCTGTAAAGGCATGCTAAACGCATGCCTTTATTTTTTCTGCTCAATTCATCAACAACCAAATAAAAGCGGCTGAATAATAAACACTCGCTTCCAAACGCCAATTTGATTAACGTGGAATAACAACGAGTAACACGCGATAAAGTTAAGGATAACTTATGACTCAGACTCCCCCCTTTGACGCGCCGACTTTTCGTCGCCAACTGCACCAACATCCTGAACTCTCAGGCCAAGAGCAACATACGTCTCGCGCAATCTGCGAGCAGTTACAAGGCTTTGGGCTTGAGCCGATAACCGACATCGGTGGTCATGGCATCATATGTATTATCGAAGGGGAACACGCAGGTGACACCACATTGTTACGGGCTGATTTTGATGCGCTACCAATTACCGAGGTGGCAAGCCATGGTCACATCTCCCAGAAACCGGGAATCATGCACGCCTGCGGCCACGATGGCCACACCACCTCGCTGCTTAAAGTCGCCGAGCAGCTTAGCCTAACGCCACCACCATGTGGCAAAGTCATTTTGCTGTTTCAACCAGCGGAAGAAATCGGCACAGGTGCAGCCGCGATGCTAAGCGACAGCAAACTCAGTGGTATGACGATTGACCACGCTTTCGCCTATCACAATTTACCCGGTCATCCGCTGCATCAAGTCATCGTTAAACCGAGCACCTTTGCCTGTGCATCAGTGGGCGCTAAAATCGAACTGCAAGGCAAAACCTCACACGCGGCATGGCCGGAGCACGGCATCAATCCAACCTCAGTCATGCTTGAGATCATTGAATTTTTGCAAGCCTTACCCGATCAATATCGCGATGTATTCAGCCTAGTCACGGTCGCGCACGTCAAACTTGGTGACGCTGTGTTTGGTGTAGCACCTGGCAGCGCGACCATACTGGCGACGATGCGCAGCGAATGTAACCAGACGTTTGCTGCAATGCAGCAGGCGCTAAGTGACAAACTCGCTCACTTAAAATTACACAGCGAGCTTGACGTGCACCTTAGTTGGGATGAACCCTTTCAAGCCGCGGTCAATGATGAGGCGCACTACCAAATGGTCAAACAACAAGCACAAGCGCTGGGACTAAACGTCACCGAACTGGCAGAGCCGATGCGCTGGTCAGAAGACTTTGCTGAGTTTTTGGCGCAAACCAAAGGCGCACTGTTTTGCATCGGCAGCGGCGAGCACCACCCAGAATTGCACAACCCTGATTACGATTTTCCCGATCCGTTGCTTGAGACCGCAGCCGCGCTGTTTTTGGCACTGATTAACGATCTTCATCAAATTGAATCACTCGAACGCGCCAATTCCTAATCAATGAAAAGCCAAACCAAGTGTAACAACTGATTGATTGACAATAACTTTTAGCTAAAAATCACAAAATGATAAATTGACCACTTAAAAGTTGTGAATCAATCAGTAATTTCCCAAGCTGAGTATTAACTCTAGCTACGCCTTGTGATTAGCCATATTTCCCAACAAAATCTAAGTAATACAAAAGTTTACATTTACCACTGACTCAGTACTTAAATCCGCATTTTACGGCCGCAAAATATTTTCATACTTTTGCACAATAACGCCCTGTTTTTAAAGGGCGTTTATTGTTCATATGCACAAAGAAACCTAGCGTTCACTTGCTTATATTGGGTAACCAAAAACATCACTTTTGATCATTAGGTCGCCTTGTTTCTCGCCGTTTAGTCTATCGCCGTTTCGAAGCTCATTCGCCGCCCTGATGAATTAAAAGCAAGCCTTAACACTGACGTGCGAGCTTGAATAATAAAGTCCTTCATATTTATGTCTTCAAAGGGTGAACTATGAGCGCAAAGAACAAAATACTATTATCGATCGGCGGACTGTTTATGTTCGTCATCGCCTTGATTATCGGCGTGGGATACATCTCGTTTAGCGACTCTTCTCAGCAAAATTATACCGACAAGCTCAAAACCGAGGCGGCACTTATTGCCTCTGGCGTTGAACAAAAAATGCTGCGTAACTTTGACATGCTCAAAATGTCGGCCGACTCCATCGACATCAACGCAGCCGGCGAGCTTAACGAACAGCAATTGGTCGAAAAACTCAAATTTATGGAAGGTCACTATGACATGGTGGCGTCCTTTTTCGGTACGGCGGATGGCACCACTTATCGCGTCGACGGTGAAATTCAAAACTTCAATGCCAAAGCCGCTGGCCGCGAATGGTACACACGAATCATGGACGGCGAAGTTGACGTTATCACGACCCCTTATAAAGCATCGTCGGGCAAAATTATTATGTCGTTGGTTGAGCCAGTGAAGCGTAATGGTCGAATTGTGGCCATTATCGGTGCCAATATCGCGCTTGATGGTATTACGTCCTACATCAAAAACCTGTCTGAGAAACAGCAAATTTATGTCGCGCGTAAAGATGGCTACATTCTGTCGGCCAAAGATGCCGAAAGCGTGGGTAAAAACCTATTTGAACTGCGCCCAACTTACGCCAGCTATCGCCAACAAAATGGGTCAGGCCACACCTATGAACATAACGATCAAGCCTTCTATGTGGTAAGCGCCATTTCTCAAGAGCTAGGCTGGAGCGTGTGGAGCTGGGAAAGCGTACAAAATATCACTGCGCCATCCAGAGACAATCTGCAAAACAGCCTGATTCTTGGCATTGTCGCCCTCGCCATTGCTGGCGCGCTGAGTTACTACTTAGTGGTCAGTTTAATGTATCGCCCAATTGGCGGTGAGCCGACTGAAATTGAAGCTATCGTGCGCAAAGTTGCCGCCGGTGACCTATCTCTCGCGGGCAGCGCGCGCGGTCATGAAACCGGTGTATTGGCGGCGACCCTTGCCATGGTCGACAACCTCAAAGACACCATGAAACAAATTCAAACCTCGGCTGAGCGAATCGACCACTCGTCGGTTGAGATGTCTGAAACCTCATCACAAGTAAAAATCAGTTCTGAATCGCAAATGCTGCAATTAGAGCAAGCCGCCACAGCAATGAACGAAATGTCGGCATCGGTGGATGAAGTTGCGCGTAACGCCCTTAAAGCATCAGATTCAGCCAAAGGCGCTAATGGCTATTCAGAGCAAGGGATGCGCATGGTCAGCGACATGAACCAGAGCATTATTGAACTGGTGGGCGGTATTGAAGCCGTGGTGAACGTCAACCTTGAGCTTGAAAAAGCCACCCAAAGCATTGGTCAAATTCTGGAAGTGATTGACGGTATTTCGGAGCAAACCAACTTGCTGGCGCTTAACGCAGCCATTGAAGCGGCGCGTGCAGGTGAACACGGTCGTGGCTTCGCGGTTGTGGCCGATGAGGTACGCAGCTTAGCGAATCAAACCAAAGAGAGCACCACGGTGATTCAAGACACCATCAATCGCTTGCAACATGAAGCCAGCCGCTCGGTGGAGCTGATGCGCATCAATATGAAAGATGCTCAGACTACCTCGGAAAAATCGGCACTTGCTAACCAAGCACTGCAAGAGATTCAAACCTCAGTGGCGCTGATTCAAGACATGAACACCCAAATAGCCGCCGCAGTGGAAGAACAAAGCCATGTGGCCTCTGAAATCGGCGCCAATGTGGTGGAAATTAACGACTTGGCGAAATCAACATTTGATGTGTCTGAAAGCAACCACCTGCGCTCGCAAGAGATGACCCAAATCGCTGGCACGCTGAATAAATCGATTGAGATCTTTAAGTGGTAATACTTCCTCGCAGCACTTAAAGATCACAAACAAACCGGGCCAATTGGCTCGGTTTTCTTTTTTTATTGATGGCAAATCACACGATAAAACCGCTAGTTCAGCAGATCACGTACTTGCTGTTTTTGCTCAGCGCTAACTTTTACCTGATCAATCAAATCAAACACGGTTTGGTCTTTATGGTTCTTGATCGTAACGTCTGCGCCTCGGGCCAGTAACGCCGCTAGTTTTTGTTTAGTACTATCGACTAACTCAGCAGAAATATTAGACTTACTCGAATAGGCCAAAACCATCGCCAATTTCATCACCGCCGTATATCCACCTCGGTCAGTTAAGTTGGGATTGAGACCGCTATCAAGCAGATCTTCAAAGGTGGTTATATTTGTCATGTCGCGTGAGATGACGGCACGATGCAAAATGTCACTTTGCTCCTGCTTTGCTAGCTGCTCGGGGTGAAAGTCAGCAATCAAATCTTGCAGTGTGGCATCATTTGCCCGCATACGTATCGCAGTGAGCATGGCTGAGCTGCCATCTAATTTTTGATTGAAGTCGATAGTGCCTTCAAAACTTGATAGATACGGATTGGAGTCTAAATTACCGTAACGCAGCAGAGGCATGACATGGAAACCAACGTCGGTCAATCGATAGCCGTGGTCAAGGGAATATTGGATTTTGGCGTGTTTACTCGCTTCGCTAAGGCTTGAAGTAACAATAAAAGCAATTAAGCGCCTATAACGCTTATCGTTCACATCATTGACGACATCAAATATGGTACGAAACATCTCGATATCGCCGTAATAAGCGGCTTTTTGCAATGGCGAGTTGAACTCTCCATCCGGTTTCGCTTCATTAACATCAAAACCAAAAGCAAGCATTTGTTTAACCAATTGCGTATTGTTGGCCTTAATCGCAGCGTCAAACAGCGTGTTTCCATCACCGAGTTGATCAACGATGTAACCAATCCCCTGCCAGTTTAGAAACTGCTGCCACTTTTGTGCGTCGAGATTGTGAAGGCTCATCCCATACTCAGCCAATGACCGCTCAATGTAGGGAT
Organism: Vibrio xiamenensis; assembly: GCF_900100015.1. Classification (GTDB taxonomy): domain Bacteria; phylum Pseudomonadota; class Gammaproteobacteria; order Enterobacterales; family Vibrionaceae; genus Vibrio; species Vibrio xiamenensis. The sequence goes on from NZ_FNDD01000004.1 coordinate 32,300, forward strand.
AATCGCCAACATCGCGCTTAGATATTACAGCCGTTGATGGTGCAGTGATGGCGCGCGTTTGAGAGTCTGGATTTGAACTCATAGCCACATCATGTTGATCATCGCCCGCTATCGATGACTCAGTAACACTGGCTGAATTTGATTGATGCGAACCTAAATAGAAGCCATAAAAGTAACTAAAAGTGATACCGATAGCGAGCACAGAAGCGGGAAGCCAAAAGGATTTCATTGATAACAACTCAATATAAGGGGCAAGCAAGTGAGGCAATAGCGCCACAAACCAAATCGGCTCGACGTTGGTACCACGCTTGCTAATAACCTAAGGAAATATAAAAGGAATTTATAAATGCCAAAAGTTGCGAATGATGTCAATTCTCATTATCAAAAAACATTGGCACCAACAACAAAACGCCGAAATCAGACAGTCTGGTTTCGGCGTTAAAGCTTATTGAAGGGCTAGATTTTTGGGGTGTAAAAGCTATTTAGCAAGCACATATGGAGCAGGAATTTGCTGACTAATGCAATGAATATTCCCCCCACCGAGCAGCACTTCACGAGCTGGAATACCGACAATGGTGTAGCTTGGCAGCGCTGACTGCAAAATTGCGACAGCCTGCTGGTCAACCTTGTCATCCAACAACGGCAAAAACACATGCTGATTAACGATTAAAAAGTTCGCGTAAGAGGCACTTAAACGCTCGCCGGCATCACGCACCATCCCTTGGCTGGCATCAACGCCACTGGCCTCTTGCTCGCTATAATACAGCGGCCCGGGAAGTGGCAAGCGGATGATTTCAATGGTGCGCCCCATCGCATCGGTTTGCGCCTTGAGTGCTTGCTCAGCCAGCCTCGATAACGAATACTGCGGATCGTTTGGATCGTCTGTCCAGCTCAGTACAACTTTGCCCGGTGCAATCACATGCAAAATGTTATCAACGTGACCGTCGGTTTCATCGTTGTACAAACCGTTTGGCAGCCATATGACTTTACGAATGCCAAGATAATCCGCCAAGTGCTGCTCAAGCTGTGCTTTACTCAGCTGCGGATTGCGCCCAGGGCTTAACAGACACTCTTCGGTGGTGTACAGCGTACCTTCGCCATCGCTGTGAATCGAGCCACCTTCAAGTACAAATGGCGCTTGATAGTGTTCGATTCCAATGTGCTGGCACACCTTCGCCGCCACTTGGTCGTCGGCCAGCCAATCGGCGTACAAGCCGTTGAACTCACCGCCCCAGGCGTTAAACCGCCAACTGACGCCGCGGCGCTGCCCTTTGCCATCAACCAGCACCGTCGGGCCAATATCACGCATCCAAGCATCGTTGTACGCCATCTCAACCAGCTCGACCTTTTCATCCAACTGCGCGCGAGCATTCACCCACTGCTGGGCGCTGACTGCGACGCGCACTGGAGTGACACTTGCGATGGCATTGGCGATGCGAGCAAAAGTTTGCTGAGCAGGCTTGGCGCCATCGCGCCAGTTATCGCTGCGCTCCGGCCAAGCCAGCCAAACCTGATCGATGGGGGCAAACTCGGCGGGAAAATAAAAGCCATCCTCGGCTGGGGTGGTTAAGCGTTCCATGCTCACTCTCCTAATTACAGCGCTAGTTTGCCGACATGGCCGTACAGCTCAGGGCGACGGTCGCGGAACAAGCCCCAAGCGTGGCGGGCTTTGGCGGTCGCTTCGAGATCGATCTCAGCGTAGATAATGGTTTCACCTTCGCGCGGCGCTTCAGCGATTTTTCCGCCGGTGTGGTCGGTAATAAAAGATGAACCGTAGAAAGTGGTTTCAATGCCATCGTCAACTTCAACCCCAACCCGGTTTGAAGCGATAACTGGCACCAAATTCGCCGCCGAGTGACCTTGCATAGTGCGTTGCCAGTGATCACGCGAATCAAGGCTTGGATCTTGTGGCTCACTGCCGATTGCGGTGGGATAAAAAATCACTTCGGCGCCTTGCAATGCAAGGCTGCGGGCGAGCTCTGGGAACCATTGATCCCAGCAGATGCCAGCGCCAAAATCACCAAATTGGGTTTTCCACACTTTAAAACCGGTGTCGCCAGGGCTGAAATAGTATTTTTCGCTGTAACCCGGGCCATCTGGAATGTGCGATTTACGATAGTTTTCCAGTACCGTGCCGTCGGCATCGATCATCACCAGTGAGTTAAAAAAGGTGTTGCCGGCTTTTTCAAAATAGCTGACCGGAATCACCACATTAAGCTCTTTGGCAAGCGCACTAAGCTCTAAAATCACCTCGCACTCTTTGGTGCTCTGCGCCAATTCGAAATATTTCGCTTCCTGCTTTTTGCAGAAATACGGCGCCGCAAACAGCTCCTGAGGCAAAATTACGTTCGCGCCATTGGCCGCCGCTTCACGAATCGCCGCTTTAACTTTGGCCAAGTTATCGGCCAGATCCCAACTGATTGCCAGTTGCACTGCGGCAAACTTTACCACTCTACTCATGTTGAATGTTCCTTTTTCTCAATCGCTTACAAGCGCTATCAATTCGTTAAATGGCCAATTTGTCGCGCAGGTTATAGTACGCCGCGCCGATGGCAGTAAATGGAATTTGGAAATGTCGTCCGCCCGGGAAGGTCGGATGCTTAAGCGAGGCAAAAGCATCAAAACGCTCGGCGTGACCCGTTAGCGCTTCGGCCAATAATTTACCCGCTAAATGGGTACAAGTAACACCATGACCACTGTAACCTTGCAGGTAATAAATGTTGTCATCAAAACTGCCAAATTGAGGCATGCGTGAGTAAGTGAGCAAGAAATTGCCAGTCCACGCGTAATCAATGCCGATGCCTTTGAGCTGCGGAAAGACTTTTTCCATTTTAGGGCGAATCAAGGCTTCGACGTTATCTGGATCGCGCGCGCCGTACACCACACCACCACCAAACAACAAGCGTTTGTCCGCGGTCAAGCGGAAGTAATCGAGCAAGTAATTGCAATCTTCAACGCAGTAATCGCTGGGTAGAATTTCAGCCAGTTGCTGCTCGCTCAGTGGCTCAGTGGTAATCACTTGAGTGCCACAAGGAATCGCTTTATTGCTGATATTCGGCGCTAAGCCGCCAAGATAGGCGTTGCCCGCCAGCACCAAATACTTCGCTTTCACGCTGCCGTTTGCGGTGTGCGCTACGGGATTGGTGCCTTTTTGAATTTCGGTTACCGCCGATTGCTCAAAAATCTGCCCGCCCAATGACACAAACGCCGCCGCTTCACCAAGGGCAAGTTTGAGCGGATGAATATGACCGCCGCGCATATCCAAAAGGCCGCCGACATAAGCGCGGGTGCCCACTTGCTGCTCGAGTTCATCTTGGCTGAGCATGGTGAGTTGGTCATTACCATAGCGCTCCCAACCAGCTTTGTGTTCGGCCAAACCTTTGAGCTGCTTGTTATTTAGCGCGGTAAATAGGCCGCCATGCTTGAGGTCACAATCGATTTGGTATTTATCGACTAGGCCGCGAATGATATCGCCACCTTCAAAAATCATATTGCACAGCGCTTTGGCTTGCTCTGGCGGATAACGGCTTTCAATCACATCGACATCGCGGCTGTAGCTATTGACGATTTGACCGCCATTACGCCCAGTGGCGCCAAAGCCGACTTTGCTGCCTTCCAGCACCACCACTTTGAAACCTTTTTCGGCCAAGTGCAGCGCAGAAGAGAGCCCGGAGAATCCGGCGCCAACCACACAGACATCACATTCGATGTGGTCGTTGAGCTGCGGATAATCGCTGCCCGCCCCCACCGAATGGGCATAGTAGGAATCGGTATGTTTGTTCATCTCAATCGTCCTTATTATCTCGCCTGACCTTAGCGGTGCAGACGAATCCATGTGGTTTTGGTTTCGGTGAATTTTTCCAGTGCGTGCAACGACTTATCGCGGCCATTGCCACTCATTTTAAAGCCGCCAAATGGCACCGTCATATCCCCTTCATTATAGTTGTTGACCCAAACCGAGCCCGCTTGCAGTTGCTTGGCAACCCGATGTACACGGTTGATGTTATCGCTCCAAAGCGCCGCGCCAAGGCCATATTTTGAATCGTTGGCAATTTCAATCGCCTGCTGTTCGCTATCAAAGCCAATCACGCACAACACTGGGCCGAAAATCTCTTCTTGAGCCACCGTCATGCGGTTATCAACATTATCTAAAATCACCGGCTCAACAAACGCGCCTTGACCGCCAACATCGCCGCCGCAGCGCAGTCGCGCCCCTTCGGCGACGCCTTGTTTAACATAATTGAGCACTTTGGCTTTGTGGTCTTGGTCGATGAGTGCGCCCATTGCCGAGCTCGGATCAAGCGGATCTTTTGGCGTAAAGCGCTTCGCAGCGGCGATAACTTTTTCAACAAAAGCATCTTTAATCTGGTTATCGACCAACAAACGCGTTGCCGCAACGCACACTTCACCTTGGTTGTAAAAACAGCCCGCAGCGGTTTCTGCCGCGGCGCGGTCAAGGTCGCCACAATCGGCAAATACAATATTGGCATTTTTGCCACCGGCTTCGGCGAACACGCGCTTAAGGTTGGTTTCACCGGCGCTGACCATCAGTTGCCCGGCGATGCGGGTTGAACCCGTAAATGCAATGCAATCGACATCCATATGCCGTGCCAGCGCATCTCCCGCCTCGTGCCCGTAGCCAGTAATCACTTGAAATACGCCGTTTGGCAGCCCAGCTTGAATGGCTAACTGACCAAGGAAAATCGCGCTTAACGAAGATTTTTCAGACGGTTTCAGAATCACGCTGTTACCGGCGGCTAACGCGGGTCCTAGCTTCCAACAGGCGATCCACAGCGGAAAGTTCCACGGCACCACCGCTGCCACCACACCAATCGGCTGGTGCGTAATAAAGGCATGCACATCTTGCTCGGTTGGCGCCACTTCACCGTACACTTTATCTACCGCTTCAGCGTACCAACGCAGCGCGTTGGCCGCGCCCGGAATGTCGGTGCTGGCGCTGTGGGCGATCGGTTTACCGGTATCTAGAGTTTCTAGCAGCGCAAGTTGATCATTGTTGGCATCAATAAGGTCGGCAAATTTATTTAGTACCGCTTTACGCACGCTCGGCGCACTTTGGCTCCATTCGCCGCGTTGAAACGCCTCACGCGCAAACTGCACCGCGGCATTGACGTCTTGCTGATCACACCTTGCAATGTGAGCGATGGTTTCATCGCTGGCGGGATTGACCACAGCAATGGTTTGGCCTGTGGCGGCGCTGGCGTATTCACCGTTAATAAAAGCACGACTTTCTATCGCGCAGCGCTGTTTGAGTTCATTCCATTGTTGCTGGGTTTTCATACGCTCTCCTGCTGTCTGGCAGGCCACTTAGAAGGTGGTAGGCGTATGCGCGCTCACCATTCTGCATGGCTTGTCTGTGTGATTTGTAAACCGGTGCGGCTGAGTGGTATCTATGATGTACGACTCACCCGCTTTAATTAGCAAAACCTGGTCTTTGTATTCGAGGGTAATTTCCCCCTCAAGCACAGTGCCAATTTCTTCACCTTCGTGTTCTATTCGCGCCGAACCTGTGGTGCCGTGCGGCGGGTATTCTTCAATCAAAAAACCGATTACTTGCTTCGGGTTACCGTTCGTGACCAGTTTCATCGATACCGATTCGCTACCCATTTCAACGAGTTCATCGGCGGGAATAACCACTTTGCGCTGATTCTCTATCTGCTGTTCAAAGATAAAAAACTCCGACAGCGACAACGAAAACACGTTAACAATTTTTTGCAACGAGCTTACCGACGGACTGACTTTGCCATTCTCTATCGATGAAATCGCACTGTGGGTAATGCCAGCTTTTTCGGCTAACTCCCGCTGTGACAATCCATGCTCTTTGCGTAGCTGAACAATATTTTTACCAACTAACTGATTGTCCATTCATACAGCTCCTGTATTAGAGAGAAGCTGCCAATATAAATTCTTTAAATAAAATTTGAGAGAAATGATTACTTTTCGCTTTCCATTCTGGGTGCCACTGCACGCCAACAAAGAATTTGTGTAACGGCAGACTAAACGCCTCTACTAACCCGTCTGGCGCTTTGGCTTCGACCTTAAGGTTTGGCGCCAGTGCTTTTACACCTTGGTTATGTAAGCTGTTGACTTCAAATGCATCGCTTTGCGGCCAGTGGGCTTGCTGTAACCAAGTTTTAAATACGCCGTCACTCTCTACCACAACGCGGTGCGCCGCGGCATACTTGACGGCAAAATCTTCAGTCGATGGTTCGCGGTGATCGTCAAATCCAGATTTGTGCACCGCAGGATCAAGGCTGCCACCAAGGGCAACATTCATCTCTTGAAAGCCGCGACAAATGCCAAGGCATGGCAGGTTGTTGTCCACCGCGTAGCGCAGCAGCGACAGAGAAAGCTCATCACGGCGCTCGTCCATGTAGCTTTCCGTGTGGGTGGCTTGATAACGATAAGGCGCCACGTTGGAGTGGCTGCCCGGGAACAACAGTCCATCACACATCGCTAACACTTGTTCGAAATCCTGAACATCGATCGCCGCCGATAAAATGATCGGCACGCCGCCAAAATCGCTGATGGCCTTGAGATAAAATTCGTTGACTGCCTGAATGTCGTAGCCTTTAAGCGATTTAGCGCAACTGACTACGCCGATAACTGGCTTTTTAGTTGAAGACATCAAACCATCCTTGTTCGATTTATTTAACAATCACCCTACAAACCGCGCAAAAAATTATCAACAGCAGTGTTCGATATATTAAACAAATCGTGATTCAACTCTCCTTTTTGGTCGAAAAAAGCACAAAACACGTTCGAAATATTGAGCAATTAGCCACCAACTGTTACAAGTTAGTTAAAGAACGAATGAAATTATCGGCCTTAGAACTCGCAAATAATTACGTAACTCATTGTAAATAATAAACATAAGTCAGTATCAACTTAATCAAATCATTCGTTGTATTAATATTTGCAACATAATGAGGCATTAAACGTCTGATTACGGCTGTTTGGAGAAATAAGAATGGAATCTTACCTGCAGGAAGTTAAAAATTTTCGCCAAGAATGGCCGGAGATTGAGTTCATCGATCTGATTTTTACCGACATCAACGCCACGCCGCGTGGCAAACGTATTCCCGTCGAAGGGCTCGAAAAACTTGCCAACGGTGTCGCGCTGCCAATTTCAACCATCAGCTTAGATAATAAAGGCAATGTCGTCGAAGAAGCCGGGCTTGGTGAAGAACTGGGCGAGCCAGATAACTTGTGTTTTCCGGTCGCCAATACCCTGATGCCAACCGCCAAAACCCAAACGGGTCAACTAATGCTGACCATGATGGACGACAGCGGCAAGCGCCCTAACCCATTGTTCATCCGCAATATTGTTGGTGATATGGTCGCAAGGCTACACAACCAAGACCGCTTGCCGTGCATTGCTCTTGAGCTGGAATTTTATTTGGTGGATAAAAAACGCGGCCCGCGCGGCGAGCTGTTAACCGCCATCAACCCCACCAAACAGACTCGTGAATGCGACACCGAAGTGTACGATTTAGACGGCCTTGACGACTACGCCGATTTTCTCAGTGACCTTAATGACACTGCGCTGGCGCAAGGTTTAAATACTTCGGGGGCGTTATCAGAATCGGCGCCGGGCCAATTTGAAATTAACTTTAATCATTCTCAGGATGTGCTGCGCGCCTGCGATGAGATCATCATTGCTAAACGCCTGATTCGCCAAGTCGCCCATCAACATGGTTTTGACGCCACGTTTATGGCCAAACCGTTTGACGAACAAGCCGGCAGCGGTATGCACATTCACCTGAGTTTGATGAATCAAGCCGGTGACAATCTGTTTAGCGCTAATGATGGCCAAGCCAGCGAACTGTTTTATCAGACGATGGCGGCGATGCTCGCGCAGACCTCAGATTCCATGGGGCTTATCTGTCCAAACGTTAACTCCTATCGCCGCTTTGTGCCAGGCGCCTACGTGCCTACCTTTGCCGATTGGGGCGAAAACCATCGCGGCGTGGCGCTACGTGTGCCACTCAGCGATGCCAAAAATCGTCGCATCGAGCATCGTATCGCCGGCGCCGACGTCAATCCTTACATTCTCGCTGCAGTAGTGCTGTGTTCAGTATTAGCGAGTGACCACTACACCAAAGCCCAGTGTCCGCCACCTTTGCATGAGCACGCAGTCGCACTGCCGCTGCGCATGTCTGAGGCGTTAGACCAACTTGAGCACAGCGAGCTATCAAGCTATCTGTCCAAAGATTTTGTCGACATCTATTTAGCGTGTAAACGCAGTGAACTGGCGGAGTTTGAACGTCTGATCACGCCACTTGAAATCGACTGGATGCTGCACTCGGCATAAGTATTCGCTACTTCGCAAAATATAAGGAAATAACCAATGACTACGCAAACAAAGGCGCTGGATGCGCCGCTGAAAATCACCAACCAGCATCTCTGGGTCAGCCTTGCTGTGATTGCAACCTTCGTGGCGTTTATCACCATCGGCCTCAATCACAACCCAGATAACAGTTATGGCTGGATGAGCCTATTACCGACGGCGCTAGTGCTGGTATTTGCTCTCACCACTCATCGCACCGTGGAAGCCCTATTTAGCGGTGCGATTGCTGGTGTACTGATGCTCAACCCCACCGAAGCAGTAGAGCAAATTGTCGGCATCTCAATGGATGTGATGATGGATGAAACCATTGCGTGGATCATTTTGGTGTGCGGCTTGATGGGCGGCTTAATTGCGGTACTGGAAAAAGGCGGCAGCATTTTAAGTTTTTCAAATTTGTTGGTGACCAAAGTGAAAAGCCGTCGCCAGTCAATGCTGATGACCTTTGTACTGGGGATTGTGATTTTTATCGACGATTACCTCAATGCGATTGCAATTTCGTCATCGATGAAAAAAGTCACCGACGGCTATCAAATCTCACGCGAAAAGCTCGCCTATTTGGTCGACTCCACCGCTGCGCCAATCTGCATTATTGTGCCTATTTCAACGTGGGCGATTTTCTTTAGTTCGCTTTTAGAAGCCAACGGCGTTGCCGAAACGGGCAAAGGCATTCACACCTATATCGAGGCGATTCCTTACATGGCGTATGGCTGGGTCACCTTGATCATCGTGCTATTGGTCGCAATGGAAAAACTGCCTGACTTAGGCGCAATGAAAACCGCAGAGCAACGCGCTCGCGGTGGTCAAGTTCGCCCAGATAACGCCACCGATATCGATTTAGGTGACAAGGTTGAAGCGCACAGTAATTCGACCATGGGGCTGATTAACTTTCTTGCGCCTATGGTGGTATTAGTGGCAGCGAGCTGGTATTTCGGCATTGACCTGCTTGCCGGTGTGTTTGTCGCGCTGATCTTTACCTTCTGCTTTTACGGTGTGCAGCGTTTGATTCCGATGAACGCCATGTTTGAAGCGGTTTACGATGGCATTAAAGTGATGTTGCTGCCTTTGGCGACCGTAATTGGCGGCTTTATGCTTAAAAACGTCAATGATTCACTGGGCGTGACTCAATACGTGATTGAAACCGTCAGCCCTTATCTTTCAGCGCAATACTTCCCAGCAATTATCTTCTTGATTACTGGCGGCTTGGTGTTTGCAACCGCCTCTTCTTGGGGTGTATTTGCGGTCGCAATGCCGATTGTATTACCACTTGGCGCGCAGCTGGGTGTGCCGCTACATTTAACCGTTGCGGCGCTGCTGTCGGCCTCCGCTGCAGGCAGTCACTCATGCTTCTTTAGCGATTCCACCGTGCTGTCGGCGCAAGGCTCAGGCTGTACCGCCATGCAACACGCCACCACCCAATTCCCCTATGCGCTGATCGGTATTGTCGCCACCGCACTGTTCTTCCTTGCGGTTGCCTAGTCGAAACTGGGTTACTTGATTACTTCGGTACTTAGTTACTTAGTTACTTAGTTACTTAGTTACTTGATTACTTAGTTGTGACTGCTATTTTCTCTCTGTGTTATTGCCCTCGTTTACGAGGGCTTTTTTATTTCTCGGGTTAACACTTTGACTGAGGGCAAACCACCAATCATTCCATCCTCTGTAAACCAGCATTTGACATACCATTACAAACGAATACAATTTATATACGTTTTATATATACATCAAATATTATTGGTATCATCATTATGGGCATCGTTAAAATCTCCGACCAACTGCACGAAGAGCTGCGTAAAGCCAGCTCGGTGATGTCACGCTCGATCAACTCACAAGCCGAGTTCTGGATCAAAATGGGCATGCTGGCAGAGCTCAATCCAAATCTGAGCTTTAACCAGATCATGAATGATTTGATGCAATCGGCTCAGGTTTCAGCCGCGAATATCGCGACAACAGAAGACGCCGATAGCCATGAGGAGGCGTTAAATGACTAATGGCGTCACCATCAAGAATGACCAAGAAATCGTATTGATGCGCCAAGCCGGTAAGCTGCTGGCCAAGGTGTTTACGATGCTGGATGAGTTCGTCAAACCCGGCGTCTCGACCATGGCGATCAACAATCGCGTCGAAGCGTTTATTGTCGAAGAGCTTGAATCCCGCCCGGCCAGTAAAGGCCAATATGGCTATCAATATGTCCTCAACTCCTCGATCAATGAGGTGGTGTGTCATGGCGTGCCAAGCGAGAGCCAAATTTTAAAAGCCAAAGACATCATCAACTTAGATATCACGTTGGAAAAAAATGGCTTTATCGCTGATTCAAGCAAAATGTATGTGATGCCAGAGGCGAGCCCAATTGCCCGCCGCCTAGTGGATGTCACTTATCAAGCGATGTGGCAAGGCATTAAGCAAGTTAAACCCGGCGCAACGCTAGGCGATATTGGCCACGCCATTCAAACCTTTGCCGAGTCACACGGCTATAGCATAGTGCGCGAATATTGCGGTCATGGTATCGGCCAAGAGATGCACGAAGCGCCGCAAGTGCTGCACTATGGAATGGCAGGCCAAGGTATGAAACTCAAGCCGGGCATGACCTTTACCATTGAGCCGATGGTCAACCAAGGCGGCGCCAAAACCAAAACCAAACGTGATGGCTGGACGGTGGTCACCCGTGATAAAAAACTCTCGGCACAATCAGAACATACCTTGCTAGTCACAGAAACAGGCTATGAAGTGCTAACGCTGCGCCCTGAGGAAGTCTTGCTCTAAGCACCTAGCTCACCGTTTGTATGACATTTTTGTCGGTTTAACGTACATAAGTCACAATTACTCACCAATAGGCATGATTTTACCAATTAATAATATCGTAAATTCCGATTAGTCGGGTCGAAAAGCGCCGCGCTACAATCCTTGCTCAAAGAACAATGATAAGAATGAGGAAGGATACGTGTCTGTGCTATCCAATTTGTCGATTCGCCGCCGCTTAACTCTCGGCTTTGGCATTTTATTGATTTTAATGGTGACGCTCACCGTCATTGGCGTCCGTAACGTAAATTTTATCGATGATACCCTGAGCGAAATCAGCGACATTAACGCGGTGAAACAGCGCTATGCGATTGATTTTCGAGGCAGCGTTCATGACCGAGCGATTGCGATCCGTGATATTGCACTGGCAACCCAAGACAGCCAAATTCATCAATATGAGCAAGTGATAGCTGAACTGAGCCAAACCTACGCGCGCTCCAAGCAGCAATTAAGCTTGATGCGCGATTCTGGCATCGTGTTTAGCCAAGAGGAGCGTGACATACTGCGCGCCATCGATGCGCAAGAATCACGCACCCTGCCCTTGATAAGTCATATCATCACCGCCAAAAAGCGCGGCAGTGATGTCACCACACAAATTCTTGAGCAGGTGCGGCCCGCCTTTATTGACTGGCTCGACACCATTAACCAGTTTATCGATTATCAAGAACATGCCAACCAAATCGCCACCCCGAAAGCTCGTGAGGTGGCGAGCGGCTTTTCTACGCTGATGCTTTGCGCCACTGCGATTGCCGTGCTGGTAAGCATAGTGGTCGGTTTGCTGATCGAACGTAGCCTACGCCAGTCACTTGGCGCCGAACCGTTTGAAGCCGAACAAGCTTTGGCAACCATTGCTTCGGGCGATTTGTCGCAGCGCATTAACAGCCAATACTCCGCCAGTATGATGGCCTCGGTGGTCAAAATGCAGACCCAACTCGCTGCCACCGTGACCAATATTGCCAACGTCGCGAGCGCTCTCAACCTTAAAGCGCAAGATGTATCACAAAGCTCACAGCGCATTTCCGAATCAACCAAAGTGCAAACCTCGATGACCCAATCCACTGCTGCCAGTTTGGATCAGCTGCGCGCCAGCATTCAAGATGTCAGCGCTGCTGCCACTCAAACCGAGCAAAATTCGACGCTAACGCTGGAGTTTGCCACCCAAGGACAGCAAAGCGTGCTGATTAGCCAGCAGCAGATGGAACTGATTGCGACGACCATGGCCAATACCGTAGCCCGGGTCCAAGATTTAGAGCGCGATATCGCGCAAATTACTGGGATTACTCAGGTGATTAACGGTATTTCTGATCAAACCAATTTACTGGCGCTCAACGCCGCGATTGAAGCGGCGCGAGCCGGACAAGCAGGCAAAGGCTTTGCGGTGGTGGCCGATGAAGTGCGTAAATTGGCGCAAGATACCCATCACGCCACTAAAGAGATCGATCAGATGATCGGCCAAATCTCGACCAATACTCAAGCTTTGGTCAAGGCGGTAGAAACCACCCAGCCGCAAGTCGAATCAGGTCGAGAGCAAGTGATGAAAACCCATCAACTGCTGGATAACATTACCAATCAAGCGCGCGATTCGCTGTCTTGGGTAAGCCAACTGGCCACCAATACTCAGGAGCAAACCGGCGCGATTGCCGATGTAACCTCGGCAATGGACACCATCCTTAATATGTCGCAAGACGCTCAACTTGAAACCGACAACAACCAGCACACCACCGAGGCGCTGACTCAACTGTCGTTTGATTTGCAGCGCGACATTGACTACTTCCATCTTGGTCAGCCGCGCGCATAAACTGCCGCGCCGAATTCGCCCCAACAAGGTAAATTCGGCGCGTTAAACGCCGCCTTCTCTCTAACGCTTCAACCCTCTTTACATCACAGTTATCCTGCAAAGTTTTATAGATGTTTCATTAAATATTGAAGTTTATATAAAAAATATGTACATCTATTAAGCAGTTGCCAATTTGGCAACTGCCTTCGATGCGCCATAGAGATTCGCTATTGGTTAAAACTTCGCCATTCGTGAATAACGCAGCTAATGGTAACAACTAACCAATAGCCAATCGCGCATTGCATGCTTAGTTACTGATAAGTTCACTCAAAGGATAATGATAATGACTTTACCCAAACTGAGCGCTCGCGCCGTGACAATGACGTCCGCCACGCTGCTCACTTTCGCTTGTACCGCCCTTCATGCTGAAGAAACCGCACCTAACGACCTACTTAACGCCACATTGTGGATGCAAAATTCGGTGGAATATAAAGCCAACGTACAAGGTATGTTCGCACTTGCTAAAATTCGTTTTGATGAGGCGTTAGCCAATAAAGACAGTACTGCTCTGCCTGAATTGCAAAAATCTGGCTACCAAAGCTTACCACCTGCGGTCATCGTCGACTGCGATGAGACGATTCTCGACAACAATGTGTACGAAGCGTATTTGGTCAAATATAACACCAGTTACAGCTCAAAAACTTGGTCTCAATACGTGCAAGACAAAGTCACCGAAGCGATGCCCGGCGCGGTCGAGTTCGCCAATTACGTGACTTCAAAAGGCGCCAAGATCTTCTACATCACCAACCGTAAGCACAAAGACGAAGCGGCAACCTTTGACAATATGCAATCGCTGGGTTTTCCGATGGACAGCAAAGTCGACACTTTGATGACCAAAGGTGAGCAACAAGATTGGGGCTCTAATAAGACCAGTCGCGATCAAGTGGTGGCCAATCAATATCGCGTGGTGTTGATGGTGGGTGATAACCTCGGCGACTTTACCGATCCATCAGGTAGCCCTGAGCAGCGCCTCAAAACTTATCAAGCCAACAGCAAACACTGGGGCAGCGACTGGATCATGATGCCAAACCCTGAATATGGCTCGTTTGAAAGTGCTGCATTTGGTGGCAACTGGAGCCTGAGTGGTGAAGAGCGCCGCGCACAGAAAATCAGCGCATTAAAAGTTTGGCAGCCTAAATAAATCACCGTCGCCAAGGATAAAAAAACAGGGCTAAATGCCCTGTTTTTTGCGCGCCAAAACGCCATATGTTTCGCTTCAATACTTTATCTACAAAGACTTTGTCTATAAATGCTTTATCGATAAGTACATTGGCTACAACTGCCTTGGCTATAAATGAACCAGGTCAGCGTCAATTATCGCATCTTTAATCTCATCACAATATTCCACTCGATTACGGCCATTAAATTTAGCTCGGTACAAAGCAGAATCAGCATTGCTTATCAGATCTTCTACGCGCGTTTCCGGCTCTGGAATCCCCCAACAAACCCCAATACTGATGGTAATACTGATGTCGCTGTAGCGCTGGCATTCAATACGACTCACCGCTTGGCGAATGTTCTCAGCGAGATCGAGCGTGGTACTCAGTGTTTGGCCAAGAATAAACAAACAAAACTCTTCGCCACCATAGCGGCCGACGAGGTCACAATCGCGGGTAACGAACTGCTTAAAAAGCTGCGCGACATGCTGTAAACATTCATCACCAACTTGATGTCCGTAGTCGTCATTGAGCTTCTTAAAATGATCAATGTCTAGCATCATAATCGCCAAGGACTGTTGCTCGCGCTGCGCACGTTGCAAAGCATGTAATAAGCGCTCATCCAAATAGCCGCGATTCGCTACTTTGGTTAAGGCATCGGTATGTGAGCGTTCGCTAAGTTCCAGATTGGCTTGCTCAAGCGAGCTCAAAGCCAGCTTCAACTCACGGGTTTTGCGCTCAACTTCCATGGTAAGAATATCTTTGGTTTGACGCTCCATCTCCAGCCATTGCAGCTGCATTTGAGCTTCGCGCGCATAAGACTGCTGCGCTTTGTTCTCCATCATCAGCGCCTGCTCTTGAGCAATAAGCTTTTCTCGTCTGCTGCGACTCACGCGCTCGGCGACCGCCATCGAAAGAAACAGCAATTCAACGCCAAATCCACCCGCTTGAAGATACAAAATGCCGCCCCAGTAACCAAACCAGTCAAGCAGACTTGCCAGCATTACCCCGGTAATGCAGATAAGTGGCCCCCACCCCAAGGTTAAATACTTTGCTGATATATCACCGCGATACCAGAGGTAGGAGGAAGACAACATCGCGCCAGAGCAGGTCAATACGCCAAGAAAATCGGAAAACATAAACAACTTTTGGTTAGAAAAAAGGGTCATGGCGACCAACATCAGCGACCAAAGCAACCGCCCACAATAGTTGATTTGTAGCACCCATCCGCCGTACTGCTGCAAATTAAGAAACTCGCGGCTAAACAAAGCTGCAGCCAGAAAACACGCGGTCGAACTCATGCCGTAAATATGTTGATTAAGCCAAGACGATTCCGACCAAAAATACGCCAGCCCCACACCGGTTGTCGCGAAGGTGTAACAAGCGATGCACACCACATACAGCGTGTAGTAACCGTACTTTTCATCTCTGAGGAACAGAAATAGCCACAAGTTATAACTGAGCAGCGCGATAAGCATGCCGAAAAAAGTGCCAATTAAAAGGTTATGGCTGCTTACCCAATGTCGGTAACTCTGGTCGCTATAGATGGCAATTGGAACCACGAGGTTTGCGGTACTTTCGACGCGGATATAGATTTCAAGATTGGCGTGAGGAGGAATTTGAATCGGCAGCACATGAGGAAACGGGTCCACACCACTTTGATAGGAGGCCCAATTTGAAATTTGCATATCCGATAACCATCGATGGCTGTAATTATCGTAGACATGCAGAGAGACATTTTGAAGCATCGGCCAACCCAATTTGATGATCCATTTGGACTCGGAATTGAGTTGAGAATCAAGCTGGAATCTAAGCCATAGAGATTTATCAACACTGCCTAAATTAAGCGTCGAATCCTCGGAAGTTTCCCATAACTGGCCACGCAGGGCATCAAGGGTCAGCTCATCGTCAGAGCCTTGCGGCTCGAGCCAATATTGCAAGTCTTGAATATGGCCAATTTTTTCTGTCGCGTGCGATAGTAAGACTTCGGCCCTAACTCGCGACAACCCCAATTCATGATTTGAAAAAGTGCATAACCACCCTATCAAGATCACAAACAGATAACTAAAACATTTCATTTACAACAGCCACTAACAATTTATTATTTTTATGGATTAATATCCCACATAACATAATTATTAATAATAGAGTTGTAAATACTGTAATTTAGATTGTTAGTTATCATTTATAAGGAATGGCTATAATTCTAATATATTAGATGGATTTTCGTACTTTCCTTTTTTAGTACTTGCGTAATTATTCAAATAGTTAACTTACCAATGCATGGAATTTACCCGTCTGCAGAATTCAGCGCTTACTCGCCAAAGCCAACAAGCGCTGACTGAGTTACAACATCATACCGCCAGACGCTTCAATGCGTTGGCCCGTCACCCACTCAAAACCTTGGCTAAACAGCCCTGCGATAATTTTACCGATATCTTCGGCTTCGCCCACGCGCCCTAAAGCGGTCACCGATGCCACCATCGTTTGCGCTTGATCATTATCGCGAATCGCGCCACCACGAAAATCGGTTGCAATCGCGCCCGGAGCAAGGGTATTGACGCGAATGCCGCGCGCGGCAAACTCTTTCGCCATATAGCGCGTCATCACCTCAACCGCACCTTTTGCCATCGCATATGGCCCGGACCCCGGAAAGGTAAAGCGCGCGAGCCCAGAGGAAACATTGACAATATGGCCTCCTTTCTCAATAAGGTCCAATATTGCCTGAGTAAAGAAAAATGGCCCTTTGACATGGATGTTATACATCTCATCAAGCTGCTCAACGCTGGTTTGTTCAACCATGGCGTGAATACCGGTGCCGGCATTATTGAGCAGATAATCCAATCGCTCACGGCCGAAATGGCTCTTGAGCGAGGTTTGCAATTGTTCAGCAAAAGCGGCAAAAGATGCCACGTCTCTAGTATCACACTGCAAAGCTAGGGCTTTTCGTCCTTTGGCTTCAATCTCAGCGACTACTTGCTGCGCTGCTGATTGATTTTGATGATAAGTGACAATGATGTCTACGCCTTGATCGGCCAAAGCCAGAGCGCCTGCGCGCCCAAGTCCGCGGCTACCGCCAGTGATTAGTGCTAGTTGACTCATAAACTACCCTTTTCGTTGGTTTGCTAAGTGTATTGTTGATTTGGTGAGTGGATAGTCATCAGTTTAGGTCGCATTAATAGCTTGAAAAATAGCAACAATAAGATAAGACTGTTCACATAAAATGAACAATAGGTAATTTGATGGATAAAATTGAAACCATGAAGCGCTTTGTCGCGGTGGCGCAAACCGGCAGTTTTACCTCCGCCTCAGAGCAGCTTAATGTGCCAAAATCGGCGATTTCTACCTCGGTTAGCCGCTTAGAAGACCACCTCAACACTCGGCTGTTGCACCGTAGCACGCGGCGTGTGTCACTCACCGAGGCGGGCGAGCGCTATTACCCTCAGTGCCTTGCACTGCTTACTGAACTCGAAGGATTAGAAACTCAATTTCAAGGTGAGAGCGCGGCGCTCAGCGGCGTGCTGAAACTCGATATGCCAAGCCGATTTTTTTCCACTTTAGTGGCGCCGCATCTGACTGACTGGTTTGCTCGCTACCCTGACACCCAAATTCGCCTGCTTGGCGCCGATTATCGAATCGACCCGATTAAGGAACAAGTGGACTGCGTTATTCGCGCTGGAAAGCTGCAAGACAGCGAAATGATTGCTCGGCCACTTGGCGAAATGACCATGCTCAACTGTGTCAGCCCAAGCTATATTGAGCGTTTTGGCACGCCACTCACTTTAGCGCACTTAAGCGAGCACTACGTAGTGGATTACGCGCCAAGCCTGCGCCAACCACAACTCGGTTTTGAGTATTATGCCGATGGTCAAACTCATTATGTAAAGACCCGCAGCTTTATCTCCGTCAGCACCACAGATGCGTATTTAAGCGCGTGTCTCAATGGTCTTGGTATCATTCAGCTGCCAGCAAGTGGTGTAGAGCAACAGATACGAAGCGGTGAATTGATTGAAGTGTTAAGCGACTATCGCTGCGAATCGATGCCAATCGCCGCGCTTTATCCATCGCGGCGCCAGCAGCCTAAGCGGCTAAGTGAATTTCTTAATTGGCTCTCGAGCATTATTGCCCAACACCCGCGCTACTAACCCAGTTTTGGCCAAACCTTGCTGCCAATGACAGAACAACAGCGCCGAACTTCCAAACTCATCCGGCAAAGCATTTCGTGAAAGGAAACCGTCAGAGTAAGCCGCTAAACTAAGCGGCTTGATTAGAACGTAAAGTACGCACAAACGGTACGCCACTTTCATCGCAAAAGACCTGCGCTTTGACGTTATAGATATCTTCAACCAGTTCAGCGGTGAGTATTTGTTTCGGGTCGCCGGTGGCAACCAGCTCGCCGCCTTTGAGCACCAATAGATTATCGGCATACTGCGCGGCAAGGTTGAGATCGTGTAATACCATGACCGTGGTGTAATTATGCTGCTGGGTTTGCTGGCGAAGATGCTCTAGCAGCACATGCTGGTAATGAAGATCAAGCGCGCTCACTGGCTCATCGAGCATCATAATTTGCGGTTTACGCATCAGCGCTTGAGCAAAGAGCATCATCTGGCACTGCCCGCCGCTTAAGGTGCGCACATCTCGGTTGGCAAGATGCGCAAGCCCCATACTATCGAGAATATCCAACGCTTCACTAAGCAGGGTTTCATCGACACGCAAACTCAGCGCATCGATGCGGCCAAGTAGAATCACTTCCACCACACTCAGGCCAATATCAAAATGGATATCTTGCGGCATATAACCAAACCGCGAACGCCATTTAGCCAAGGTTTTTGGCGTTAGATGCTCATCACCAAAACCAATATCACCACTGTCGACTTTGATGTCGCCAAAGAGGGTTTTCAGCAGCGTGCTTTTACCCGTGCCATTTGGACCAAGAATCGCGGTGACTTGCCCTGGCTTGAGCGTAAAACTGACATCGCGCGCCAGCACTAAGCTGCCAAATTGCAAATTCAGATTGTTCACTTTGAGCATGATTAACCTCGCCTTGCGATGATCAGCCAGAAGAAAAACGGCACGCCGATGATCGCGGTGACAATGCCAATCGGAAACAGTGCGCCCGGTACAATGCTTTTAGACAGTACTGACGCCGCCGACAGCAAAAACGCACCAATTAAAAATGACAATGGTAAAAAGAAGCGCTGATCTTCACCGACCAAAATTTTGGCAATATTGGGGGCAACAATACCGATAAAACCGATAATGCCGACAAAACTGGTGACGGTCGCGGTCATCACAGCAACGATAAACAGCGTCTTAAGCCGCAGCTTCGTGACGTTCACACCGACGCTTTTAGCGCGCTCTTCACCCATGCGCAGCGCGGTCAGTTTCCAGGAATCTTGCAGCAAGAGTAAAAAACCGCCAATCACCACCACAGCGGTAATCGCTAAGTTCGTCCAAGTAGCTTTAGAAAGGCTGCCAAAAAGCCAAAACAGAATTTGTTGGCTCAGCTCTGGCGACGAAATAAATTGCACCAACGACAGAAGCGATTGGAACAAAAACAGCAGCGCAATACCCGCCAGGATCAATTGCCCAGAACTGATATGGCGCATTGAGGCCAACGCAAACAAAAAGCACGCCGACAACATGCAGCACAAGAACGCGCCAATCGGCACGGCGTACATACCATTCATGCCAAGCGACCCGACATACAAGGTGATCGCAGCGCCAAACCCCGCAGCCGCCGCCATACCGAGTGTGTATGGGCTCGCCATTGGGTTATTCAAAAGCGTCTGCATTTCGGCGCCGCCAACACCCAGCGACCCACCGACAATGATCGCCATCAGCGCAATCGGCAGACGTAAGTTGGTGACGATAACATGGGTTGAACGATCAACTTGAAACGGCAAACCGATAAATTCCAGCAGCGCGTTAATCACTTTAGAGGCGTCAAGCATCGATGGACCAGTCATGATATCGAGGACAAAACTGACCAATAAAATCGCGCCAAAACCTGAAATAACCATCAAGCGGCGGCGTTCACTCTTTCTTTGTTGTTCAATGGCTTGCAAAAGTATCGTCGAAGGCGACATTCGTGCGTTTCCTGTTTCAAGTTGAGCATCACCGACTCACGAATATGCAACATTCGCAGTGGTGTTTTTTATTGCGCGCATGCTACCACAACAAGGTGATAATGAATATCAGTTATATTTTTACACTTTGTTAATGAGAATTGTTTGCATAAGTTTTATTTACAAACTTATAATCAGCCGCGCTCAATGCCGTTTTGTGAGCGTGAAAATTTTAGTCATGGACGTAAATCACTCCAATAACAAAGGTTTTATTTGATGTACAAACAACTTTTAAGCGTTGCAGCGCTTGCTTTTAGCTCTTTATCGTACGCACAAATGACCACAGTGACCGACGTGCTCGGTCGCGAAGTGACGTTTGATGCCCCCGCTCAGCGTGCGGTAGTCGGTTTCTATCCAGAAGACTACATGGCGATCGGTACCGAAGCCGCTTATGACCATGTGGTCGGAATGTCGAAATACATTTGGCAAGCGCGTTCTGCGAACTGGGATCTGTACGTCAAACATCGCCCTTCGCTGGATAAAATTCCGGGCATTGGCCGCGTTGATACCAACACTTTCTCAGTTGAAAAAGTGATTAGCCTAAACCCAGACGTTCTAATGCTTGCTGATTGGCAGTTTAAAGCACTTGGCTCTGATATTGAGCGAATTGAACAAGCAGGCATTCCCGTTTTGGTAGTTGATTACAACGCACAAACCGTTGAACGCCACGTGCGCAGTACTGAGCTGATTGGTGTGATTACCGGTCAAAGCGAGCGTGCTAAACAGATCGCCAGCGAATATCAAAAAAATGCTGAGATGATCAGTGAACGTTTGGCAAAAGCCAATCTGCCAAAACCTAAAGTCTATACCGAATATGGCGCTGCTGGTGTCAGCGAACTCGGTTATACCTTTGGCAAAAACATGTGGGGCGCGATTGCAACCATGGCCGGCGGTGACAACATTGCTGCGCCATACGTTGAATGGTGGGGCAAAATGAACCCTGAGATGATCATTGCTGACAATCCAGATGTAATTGTGATGACAGGTTATGAATCAGGCAGCAGCGAAGATTCTATGCTGATGGGTCAAGGCGTTGACGAACAAGTTGCCAAGCAGCGCTTAGCGGGCTTTAAACAGCGCGTCGGTTGGTCATCAATTAGCGCAGTTCAAAACAACCGCATGTACGCCGCCTACCACGGCGCGTGTCGTACTATTTTGGACGGCGCTATGATTCAGTTCTACGCTAAAGCTTTGTATCCAGAGCTGTTTAAAGACCTTGAGCCAAACAAAGCTTACCAAGCGTTCTACAAAAAATACTTACCCGTTGAGCCACAAGGCACCTTTATGACTCAGCTGTAAGTCGTTTAATACGATGCGCTTTGCAGCAGTCACCCCTATGCGGTGACTGCTGTTATTCAATAAACCGTCTATTAAATAAACCGTCGAGTTACCCGCCGCCGCGCGACTATTTTCTCACTCAGTCTTGTTTATCTCTGTCTTGTTTATCTCTGTCTTGTTTCTCAGCTTTTATCACAACCCACTGCGTCATCCCCTATCAACATCGCTTATCAGCAACACATGGATAATGATGCTTTTATCACCAAAATAGGGCAAAAGTTCTGTTTTTAAACAAAACTGCTCAGTAATTCATCAGGATTATGCTTTTTCGCTTCAAGCCATAGAAAAAAGTTATAGTTTGGTGACACAAAGCGATTGTTGTAACAATTTGTTTCGTTTATTTTCTAAATGTGATTTTCATCAACTTTTGTAGGATGCCGTTCTGCTCCTCGGTTGGATTAAAAAAACAGACTCGATTGGAAAATAAATGAAAACATTCCCCGTTGTTGTGTCAAGCTTGATGCTTGCACTGAGCATGGCCAATGGCTATGCCAAAACCCCCGATAATACACTGGTTGTGGCACAGTCTCTTGACGACATAACTAGCCTAGACCCAGCGCAAGGTTTTGAGCTTTCCTCTGTTCAAAGCTTTAACAACCTTTATCAACGCCTTGTGCAATCGAACCCAAATAACCCAACCGAGTTGCAACCAACGTTAGCCGCCTCTTGGGCATCAGAGCAAAACAGCCTGACTTTCACACTTAAAGACAACGCGACGTTTTCATCTGGCAACCCTGTTCGCCCAGAGGATGTAATTTTCAGCCTAGGTCGCGTGGTAAAACTTAACCTTGCGCCAGCGTTTATTCTGACTCAACTGGGTTGGAACAAAGACAACGTTGATAGCCATCTGACGAAAGTCTCGGCGAACCAAGTGAAACTGACTTGGGATGTCAATGTCGGCCCGTCTTTCGTACTCAGCCTACTTTCAGCGCCAGCCGCATCCATCGTTGACCAAAAAACTGCCATGGCGCACGACCAAGAAAACGACCTTGGCCACGGCTGGCTAAATAGCCACTCCGCTGGCAGCGGCCCGTTCAAATTGCGCAAATACGTGCCATCGCAAGTGCTGATGATGGAAGCCAATCCAAGCTCACCATCTGGCGCGCCAAAGCTTAAATATGTATTGCTGAAAAACGTCCCAGACGCAGCAACCCGTCAATTGCTGCTTGAGCAAGGTGATGCAGACTTAGTTCGCAACCTAGGTACTGACCAATACTTCTCACTGCAAAACAAGCCAGGTGTGAAGACGCTTAACTTGCCATACGCATCGCTTTATTACTTGATGTTTAACGTTGAGAACGCCGATAACCCAGCCCTTGGTAAACCAGAGTTTTGGCAAGCGGCGCGCTACGCGTTTGATTACAAAGGCATTGCTGAAGACCTAATGCACGGTCAATTCCAAGTTCAGCAATCGTTCTTGCCAGTCGGCTTTAATGGCGCGCTGGATGATCAGCCATATCAATACAACCCAGAAAAAGCCAAGCAGATTCTAAAAGACGCCGGAATTAGCAATCCACACTTTAAGCTCGTGGTTTCTAACCAACCGCCATACTTAGATATCGCGCAAGCGCTGCAATCAAGCTTTGCTAAATCAGGCATCGATGTTGAGCTTATCCCGGGTGTGAGCAGCCAGATCGCTACCAATGTCAAAGCACATAAATACCAAGCGACGTTGACATCGTGGGGCCCTGACTACTTTGACCCGCACACCAACGCTTCTGCGTTTGCCTACAACCCAGAAAACGGCAGTAAGACGCTGGCATGGCGCGCCAACTGGCACATTCCAGCGCTGAATAAACTGACGCTGGAAGCACGCTCAGAAACCGACAGCGCCAAACGCACCGCGATCTACCAAGATCTGCAACGCCAGGTCCGTGAGTCTTCCCCTTATGTTGTCGGCTTGCAAAACAAGAAATTGGTCGCACTGCGTGACGATATCAAAGGCTACGTGCAAGGCATTACGCCGGAAATGGTGTTCTACAAAAACGTTTCTAAATAACTGTGTTTATACATAACTTTGTTTCTAAATAACGTTGTTTGATCAATGAATAATACCAACCCCTTATCCGGCTCATTGAGCCGGTTATGGACAAGCCGCTTTCAGCCTTTGCTGAGCGGCTTTTCGTCCTTTTTACTCACCCTGTTTGGGCTGTTAATTTTCACCTTTGTACTGTCACGTGCCGCACCGATTGATCCTGCGCTGCAACTGGTTGGCGATCACGCCAGCGAAGAGACCTACCAGCAGGCGCGTCACCAACTCGGCTTAGATGACCCGCTACCGGTGCAATTTTTCAGTTATGTTGAGCGCTTGTTGCAGGGCGATTTAGGCATATCTCAAGTTTCCCAGCAACCCGTGGTTGAGGATCTCAAACACGTCTTTCCAGCGACACTTGAGCTGGCGACAGTGGCGATGATTTTTGGCGCACTGCTCGGCATCTCTTTGGCTTGTCTCGCGGTGTATAAACCGGGCAGCATCATCGACCATGTCGCGCGGTTTATCTCACTGTTGGGCTATTCTGTACCGGTGTTTTGGCTGGGTTTACTTGGGCTATTGCTGTTTTACGCCACCTTGCACTGGTCGGCTGGCCCTGGGCGTTTGGATGACATTTACACCTACACCATGGAATTTAATAGTGGCTTTGTGTTGTGGGATGCGCTGCGCTCTGGTGACAGTGAAATCATACTCAATGCGCTTGGTCATTTGTGGCTGCCTGTTGCGGTACTTTCGCTACTGTCAATGGCTTCCATCACCCGCCTTTTGCGCGCCGTGATGCTTGAAGAGAGCAATAAAGAGTATGTGATTTTGGCGCAGGCCAAAGGCGCAAGCCGCGCAAGAATTTTGTTCTCGCACATTTTCCCGAATGTGCTCGGCACGTTGATTACCATCCTTGCCCTCTCCTACACCGGTCTGCTTGAAGGCGCAGTACTGACTGAAACCGTGTTTGCATGGCCTGGACTTGGCCGCTATCTCACCACCGCGCTGTTTGCATCAGATACCGCGGCGGTACTGGGGTCCACCCTATTGATTGGTAGCTGCTTTATTTTGCTCAATGCTCTGGCCGATGCTCTTACTCGCTGGGTCGACCCGAGGACTCGCTAATGACAAAACACAATTCGCGCTTAGCGCTGCCAAAATGGTTTAACACCTTCAATTTTGGCCTGATTTTAGTGGCGATTTTGCTGCTTACGGCGATATTTGCGCCGCTATTTACCCACTATGACCCAAACGTGCAAAACATCAGTGAACGTCTTGCACCGCCAAGCACGCTGCACTGGTTTGGCACCGACCGGTTTGGCCGTGATCTGTTGACTCGCGTGCTGTATGGCGCGCGCCCAACGCTAGTGTTGGTTTCTCTGGTGGTCATTATTACCGTGCCGATAGGACTGATGATTGGCATTTGCGCTGGCTACTTTGGTGGCTGGACCGAAAGACTGCTGATGCGATTTACCGACATTGTTATGTCGCTACCTAGCCTGGTTATTGCGTTAGCCTTAGTGTCCATTTTAGGCCCCGGGCTAATGAATGGCGCGCTGGCGCTGGCCTTCACCAGTTGGCCATCGTTTGCTCGCCAAGCGCGTACCGAAACCCTCGCACTGCGCCGCAGCGACTATTTAGCCGCCGCAAAAATGCAAGGCATTGGCGGTTGGCGCTTGATTGTTGGTCATATTGTGCCTTTGTGTCTGCCAAGTGCGATTGTGCGCGCCGCGCTCAACCTGGGTGGCATTATTTTATCAGCTGCTGGACTGGGCTTTTTAGGCATGGGGATTCAACCACCCGCCGCAGAATGGGGCTCAATGGTCGCCAGTGGCAGCCGAGTCATTTTTGATCAATGGTGGGTCGCTGCCGTACCGGGCTTTGCGATTCTATTTGCCAGCCTCGCCTTTAACCTGTTAGGCGATGGTTTACGAGATAAGTTGGACCCACGCCATGCAAAATAACCGCCCTCTTATCGAGGTAGAAAACCTCAATATTCAGCTCGATTCTGGCCGATCATTGGTAAAAGATTTGAGTTTTAGCATCGGTCGTGAACGGGTGGCGTTGGTTGGCGAATCTGGCTCCGGCAAATCGCTAACAGCACGCACCTTGATGGGGCTGCTGCCAAGCGCCTGTCACCCCAGCGCCGACAAACTTGAGCTACTGGGCGAGCCGGTACTTTCACTTAGTCAAGCAAAGTGGAACCGTCTGCGCGGCAATCAAGTAGCGATGGTGTTGCAAGATCCGAAATACGCGCTCAATCCAGCGCGTACCATCGGCATGCAGATTGAAGAAACGCTGATTTTGCATCACAAATTGCCGCGTCGTGAGCGTATCGAACGCGTCGAAGCCATGCTGGAAGCCGTCGGTTTACCGGAGCCAGCCAAACTGCGCCGCTGGTATCCACATCAGCTCTCTGGCGGTATGGGTCAACGTGTGATGCTGGCGATTGCCCTGATTGGCAACCCGCAACTGCTGATTGCTGACGAACCCACCTCGGCGCTCGATCACGCCATGCGCGATCAAGTGTTGGAGCTGATTCACTCCCTGGTTGATGAGCGCAATATGGGGCTGCTGCTTATTAGCCACGATTTACAACAAGTGGCGCAATACAGTGAACGAGTGATGGTCATGTACCAAGGTCGTCTGGTCGACGAACTGCCAGCAGATAAACTTGCCAGCGCCGAACATCTTTACACTCGAACATTGTGGTCATGTCAGCCACATATCGACAAACGGGGTCAGCCACTGCCGACTCTGGATCGCACCGCTTTGGAGAAACAGTATGCCGATTCTTGAGCTTAATAACGTCAGTGTCAGCCATGTCCAAGGTAACCAAGCCAATACCGTGGTGCACAATGTCAGCCTGAGCGTCAATCAAGGCGAATGCTTTGGTCTGGAAGGGCCATCTGGGTGTGGTAAATCGTCGTTACTGTGGGTGCTCGCGGGGCTCAATCCACACTGGTTTGGTCAGATTTCGATGCTGGGTCAAGAGCTTGAACAAGGCCAGCAATTTCGCGGTCAGCTACGCCGTGACGTACAAATGGTGTTCCAAGATCCCTATGCTTCGCTGCATCCTAAGCATCGCCTGCGTCGCACCTTAGCTGAGCCACTTAAGCGCCTGAAAATGGATGCGATTGACGATCGCATTGAGCAGGGTTTTAAGCAAGTTGGCCTCACAAGCGATATGATTGATCGCTATCCCCATCAGCTCTCGGGCGGCCAGCGTCAACGCGTCGCGATCGTACGCGCTCTGCTACTCGAACCCAAATTGCTGTTGCTTGACGAGCCAACGTCGGCGCTGGATATGTCGGTTCAGGCTGAGATCCTCAACTTACTCAACGAACTGAAACAGCAATATAAGCTCACGATGCTGCTGGTCAGCCATGACCCACACACCATCGACTATATGTGCGATGCTGGCGTCACAATGAAGCGCGGCAAAATTGAGCAGACCTTGAGATACTAAGCAAACACGCAAAGATAGCCACCAACCCAAAAGCGAGCCAATCGGCTCGCTTTTTCTCAATCTACACAGATGTTTTTCATCTGATGGTTTATATACCAATTGAGTTTATCTGCCAATTGGGTTCATCTCATACTCGAACAAAATAACAATGAACTAAAACGACGTTTCAACTTACTAAATTCACCTCTTATTACCGTCTTATACCTACCCTATCACTCATCGCGAAAGGATAATGCGCAGTAAAAATATTGCGCGCGCATTGATTCTGAGCCGAAAAGTAATGGTCATTTTTGACTAGAAATTCGTCAGTATTATAAAAGTACCAAATCCCCTCCTAGCTAGAGCCATACAGGTGTGGCTGTGGATATACTCCCTCACGCAGCGCTGACAATCACCTAACACAACTCGGACATGAGAGGAACTTTTCATGACACAAATTCTTGTTGGTGCCACGAATACCAGCGGAAAAGGTTCAGCGGCAGACCTTACCGTCGACAATGGCACCCAAATCATTCTCGACCAAGACAGTTACTACCAAGCCGGTTATCTCGCCGCTTACTTAGACGATGGTGACCTTGATATCGAAAACTTAGCGGGTTGGGGCGCGGCGGATCTAAAAGAAATTTCCATTACTGATGGTGATTACTCACAGTTGACCATCACCGATTTTGTTGATATCGCGATTACCGACGGCGATTATGAATCGATTATCATCAACCAAGCAAAACGCGCCACCATAGACTTAAGTGACTCAGACCAAGGGGTGAGTGTTTATCTTACGCCTTACAGCAACAATGATCATTGGAGCAACTTGTACCAAGTCACGATGGGATCTGGCGATGACTATGTCTCTTTTAGTATGACCGCCAGCACCAACCCTAATTCGACAAAATGGACCGAGTTTGATGTTGATCTCGGTGATGGCGACGACACCTTTGACTACGCACTCAAAGAAGCCGCAAGCGATACGCAGCAGCGCAGCGTCGATGGCGGTGACGGTTTTGATAGCTTGCTGCTCAGTGGCGATAACTCCGATATTGAATTCGTCAACTTTGAGTATGTTGAGCTTGAAGACGGCGAGACCTTAACCCTAACGGAACAAGATTTGATCAACAACAGCGCGCTTGAACAAGGACTAATCGTCAACGGCAAGGTCGCATTAGCGGATGATGTATCACTATTAGGTATGGCAATCAACGAGCTTAGTGACGAACAACTCGCGCTGCTAGAAGAAAATGGTTACGACAGCACAGACTATGTGGCGGTCACCTTGTACACCGGTGATGGCGATAATGCTTATTTGTATGACGAAGAATATACCTTAATTGTTAAAGAATCGGATATTGACTACAGCACCTTTAACTATCTGCACACCAGTGGCAGTTCCGGTGATACCTATTGGTTAAGCACATCCGGCCTAAGTTATTTTAATCTCTGGAGTTCGTATCAGTACGAGAGTTCTCAATGGCTGGAAGTTGACGCCACCTTGGACTACGGGAATTCACTCGTGGTATACGAACTGGCATCCGCAGCCAATGATGGGATTACTCGCTCTATCGATGGGTCTGGCGGTGTTGATACTCTGCTCATTTATGACGACGTTAACGGTTTAGACTTTCAAAATTTTGAAAAGATTTATAACCATTCCGGCGACACCTTACTCTTAACTCAAGATCTGTTAGACAATAACGCTGCAGGTAGCAGTTTAGTCGTGATTGGTGACTTCGAAGTCACTGAGAATATCGATCAAATGACCGTGAATTTGCTCTCTGGTACAGACAGCTATTACATCGAATCGACCGAATACACTTCTGGTTATAGCTACGATGATTATTACGTCGCTACCCTTGATGTTCCGGTAAGCTTGGATTTGCAAATCGGTGACAGCACATATTCGCTAGTCACTGAACTGCAATATATTACCTATAGCGCGGACAACATCGTGTATCAACTGGATGCGAGCTACGACGAAGATAGCGCACAATATTTTAGTTTTGAGTTTGGCAACACGGATGACACCATCGCCTATAACGTCAGCTTCACCACCTATTACGACTATGACGATGGTCCTGCTTCCGACAACTATTATTTCGGCATTTTTAGTATTGATGGTGGCGATGGTGTCGACACAATTATCTTTGAGCAAGCACCAGACGCGCTAGACTTTTCCAATTTCGAATACGTTGATGTCGAGTTTGATGGTGATTTGGAGCTAGACCAAACCCTACTGGCGGAGAATAACTCTGCGAGCGAAGGGCTGATTGTCAACTCAAGTGTGGCGTTGGTCGATGATATTCAAAGCATTGTCGTTTCAGCCTTGAGCGATGAACAGCAAGCCTTATTTGATAGTGTTGGCGTTGATAGCGACGAGTACTCTGCCGTAACTGTTTACTATGGAGAAGACAGTTACACCTTGCTTATGGATGTTGACGATCTCTCGTATCATCTTGCCGCTTAATTTCCCGAGTCGGTTTAGAAGCTAAAAAGCGAGCCAATTGGCTCGCTTTTTATCGCTATGAGTACTGCCTGCTCAAGCTACTGCGAAGGCTTGTTAGCGCGCGGCTTTTGCCCTTGGCGCGGCGCTGGTTTTGACTGGCCGTTATTGCCGCCTTGTGCATTTTTCGGTTTACGCGAGCGGTTTGGCTTATTGTTACCCTGAGTTTGGCTCGAATCGTTACCAAAACGGCGACGCGGTTTACGCGCCGCTTTATCGCCCTGCTTGGCTTCACCAGGTTGGCGTGCTTGCACCTCACCATTGCCAGCTTTTGGCTTCTTCGGTTTTTTCGGTTTCTTTGGCTTAATTGGACGTGTATCCAATTTCGACTCTGGCAGCGCATTGGTCGGCTTATAGCCTTCAAGCTCAACTCGCGGCAGTAGCTGTTGAATCAAGCGCTCAATACCAAACAGGTCCTCCGCCTCAGCCGCGCACACCAGCGAAATAGCCTTACCGACCTCACCCGCACGGCCAGTACGACCAATACGGTGCACGTAATCTTCGGCAACGTTTGGCAGTTCGTAGTTCACCACTTGCGGCAACTGTGGAATATCAATACCACGCGCGGCGATGTCGGTTGCAACAAGCACCCGAATTTCGCCAGATTTAAAATTTGCTAGCGCTTTGGTGCGCGCACCTTGGCTTTTGTTACCGTGGATCGCCGCCGCGGCAATGTTATTATCGGTTAAAAACGCCGCCAAACGGTTCGCGCCATGTTTGGTACGAGTAAACACCAACACTTGTTGCCAATTGCCATCGTTAATCAGTTTTGCCAACATTGGCGCTTTCTTTTTAGCATCCGCTGGATAGATACACTGCTCAACAGTGCGCGCCGTTGAGTTGGCAGGACTGACCGAAATTTCCACCGGATTGTTGACTAAGCCTTTCGCCAGATCTCGAATTTCAGCGGAAAACGTTGCGGAAAACAGCAGATTTTGGCGCTTGGCCGGCAGCAACTGAAGAATTTTGCGAATATCGCGAATAAAGCCCATATCCAGCATGCGATCGGCTTCATCCAACACCAACACTTCAAGTTGATCAAACTTAACCGCATTTTGCTGATACAAATCCATCAAACGCCCTGGTGTTGCCACCAAAATATCCGCACCTTTACGCAGACGCAGCATTTGCGGATTGATCTTGACGCCGCCAAACACCACCGCACTCGACAGACGCAGATGACGGCTGTAAAGCGCCACATTTTCTTGCACTTGCGCAGCAAGTTCGCGAGTGGGTGTCAGGATCAGAGCACGGACCTGATTGCCACGCACTTTCGGCCCATGTGACAAACGCTCTAGAATAGGCAGAGTAAAGCCGGCGGTTTTCCCCGTTCCGGTCTGCGCTGCGGCCATTACATCCTGCCCTTTCAATACCGCCGGAATGGCTTGCGCCTGAATCGGCGACGGCGTGTCATAGCCTTTTTCTTGAATAGCTTTAAGGATTGGCGCAGATAGACCTAAAGAGGTAAAACCCATAGATTGATTCTCAAATGTTGATGATAAATAACGGTTTCGCCAGTTAAATCGGGTTGAGTGACAAAAGTCTTGCTCAGCTCATCGGCGAAAAGTCCGCCATTCTGAGGCTTTTGCGGTTATCAAGCAACTGCTATTTGTCTTTCGAGTTTTGGCGACAAGCAATATTTAACAACAATCGATATCTGACAACATCGCTATTGGAATACGATCGCTCAACGCAACCAAGGCGCTGGTATGTCAGCGCCTTGGTTTTAGTTGGTTGATGTTGAAGCTGGGTTAATCCATATCAGGAGTAAACAAACCGCGCTTCATATAAAATTTCACCCACACCGCACCGATGAGACTGATCACAGCCAGTATTCCACCTGCGATGCTGTAGACCATTTGCGTCATTTCAGGCGACGGTGAGTTATTAAGCGCCACATACCCCATCGCGATAATGCCAATGATTTGCGGCAATGGGAAAAATGGAGTGCGATACGGGCGCTCTTGATTAGGCAGGCGGCGGCGAAGCACCAGCACGTCAATATGTGCAACGATATAAGCCAACAACCAACTGGTGGTAGCGGCAATGACTAAAACGATTAGCGAGTCGATGTCCACCAGCATGAAAGGAATCGCGGTACACACTGCCATCATCACAATCCCCACCCAAGGCGCGTTGTAACGGTTTTGCGCTTTAAGTTGTGGAAACGCCTGTTTTTGCATTGCCATGCCGTGAAGCATGCGTGGTACCGACGCCAAAATGGTATTGATGGTGCTGCAAGTCGCGGCCAACGCCATGATGGTTGCGATCATCAAACCGCTTTGACCAAATACCGCACTAACATAATCCAAGTAAGGAATCGGCGATTCGACCAAGGTGTCGACATTGAGATACAAACTGGCGCCGTAGGCGAAAGCGAGAAAAATCGCGAAGATCATAACTAAAGACAGATGCATCGCACGAGGAATGTTTTTTCGCGGCTGCTCCACTTCGTTGACCATCGGACAGATAAACTCAACGCCAACCATCATCCACATCGCCAGCGCAATCAAACCGATAAAGCTGCCGTCAAGCACGCCGCCAAAGCTCCAATCAACACTTTGAGTCAAAGTTGGGTGCGGCTCGCTTACACCCGTGATTGCCGCAAGTCCAACAATGATCAGCGCACTCACCAAAATAAACGCCAACAGATTTTGCACTTTGGCAAACACGTCAGCGCCGATAAGGTTGGTGACCATCAACACGCCCAAAATCGCCAGAGGAACCACTTTGGCGGGAAACACACCGGGAAGCAGTTCACCAAGCATAGCGTCGACCAAAAACATCTCCACCGGCAGCGCTAATACCGCGACCACTACGTAACCGGAAAACACCGAAACAATCGCAGGAAAGTGGCCAATGGCCTTTTGCGTATAGGTAGCCAGTGTCCCCTCTTGCGGAAACATCAGCGACAATTCTGCAAAACTCATGGCATTAAACTGCGCCAAAATAAACGCCGCGAACATGGCAGCGATAAACGCCATGCCGCCAATCCCTATGCCTTGGGTCGCTGAGATCATTGCGCCTTGGACAATCACCAATCCGATACAGATGGCCATCATGGTTGCCAAGCCCATTTTTCGCGCTGGTTGGTTAGTTGCTGATCCTTCAGCGCGACTGATTTGTTCTGATTGTACTAAATCACTCATTTTCTATTCCTTTTCTAACTAAACCAAATAGTTAACTAAAACCGTTATGTAAATAGTCTGTATGTCTGCAATTACAGCCTTGCAAAGCGATACGGCGCTGGGTCAACCAAAGGCGCGCTGCCAGTGGCAAGATCTGCAGCCAGTTGCCCAGCCGCCGGCCCAGTGCCAAAACCGTGTCCGGAGAAGCCAGTTGCAATGGTTAATCCAGGAATCGCATTTATGCGGTCAATCACCGGATTTGAGTCCGGCGTGACATCAATTAGCCCAGCCCACGCCTCTTCGATTTCAGCCTGCTCAAACATCGGCCAGGCGTTTTTAAGATTGGTGAGCGCCTCGCTGTTTAAGCCAGCGTTATACGCAGGATCCATGGTGCGAATTTTTTCAAACGGCGAAGGTTTATGATGACTCCAGCGCCGCGCCAGTTTCAGGTCATCGACAAAATGCTTGCCAAGCTTGATACGTAAAAAACCACGTTGATGACGAAGCTGATCAAGATAGCGATGACCGACGAGTAAGTGGTCGAGCGTAATCGGCGCATCCAAAGCACCGCGCTGAGTGATAATAAAGCCGCCATCTTGATGCTTACGAAACGAAAAATCCGGTGCGCCGACCGCGATATCGGTCGGTCCTTGCATCGGCTTGGTGCGCAAAACCGAGCAAATCAAAGGCAAGGTTGGTAGAGAAACGCCGTGTTGGGATAAAAAGCGTCTTGACCAAGCGCCGCCAGCCAGCAGCACTTGTTCACAGGTGATTTCGCCCTGCTCCGTCACTACGCCGCTCACTTTCCCTGCCGCCATCGACAAACCACGCACTGCGCAATTTTGGATGATAACCGCGCCTTTTTTCGCAGCCGCTTGCGCCATCGCGCTGGTTGCAAGTGCTGGCTCAGCGCGGCCATCCGATGGGGTATACACCGCTCCGACCCAATCGGTTTTTCCGCCGGGTACCAAAGAGCTGACTTCACGAGTTGAAAGTAGCTGACTGTCGAGTTCAAGCGCTTTCACCGACTCAAACCAGCTTTCGTGCGCTTGCATTTGCGCTTCGCTACGAGCAACAAACATAATGCCCGCCTGCTGATAACCAACGCGGCGACCAATCCGCTCTGGCATTTGTTGCCAAAGCTTATCGGCGGCCAAAGACAAAGGCACATCTTCAGCAACACGGCTGGTCTTGCGAATCCAACCTAGATTTCGCGATGATTGCTCTCCAGCAACGTGACCTTTTTCGATCAATACCACTGGAATATTGCGCTCAGCCAGAGTTAGCGCAGCGCTCACACCGACAATGCCGCCACCAATAATCACCACTTGCGTTGATTTCGGCAGCAAACTCTCAGTGGTAAAACGCTCTAATGTCTTGGTCATTCTTTCGTTCCTTGAAATACAACTGGGCTTGAACTTAAGCCATCACATACTCAGTGCCGCTAGCGGCTGCGCCGCGATAAGCGGTGACTTCAATTTCAACTTTGTAAACCGTGGAGCCCAGCGGCGGACAGGTCACTGTGGTCGTGGGATCAATGCCTTTAAATTTGGCGCCAAATAGCTCCATCACGGGTGCAACATCGGCTGGGTCCTGAATAAAAACTCGCGTGCTGACCACATCGGCTAATGACGCATCGACCGCTTTTAGCCCGCGTTCGATATTGCTAAATACTTGTTCGGTCTGCTCAAACAGATCCTCTGAAATCTGCTTCGTGTCAGGATTGCGCCCTGCGGTATTGGAGACGAAAATCCAATTATCAACCGCGACAACGCGCGAATAACTGCCGCTCTGTTCAAATGCAGAGCCGGTTTTGACTTTAACGATTTGAGTCATGATGTACTGCCTTTAGAAAAGCAAAGGCGCGATGGCCTTTCGCTTTAGATATTTAGATAAAAGGGTTCAATGGGTTAATCAATGCCACGGCTTTAACTTAAAACCGGGGTATCCCACAGGTTCAATTTGACGCCAATGCCTTTTTCTAGCGCGTTGCGATACACAACCGTCCCCCACGCCACATCCTCAACCGGTAAACCACCGACGGACAAAATGATGATCTCTTCATCGTTTTGGCGACCCACCGTATCACCAGCGACAATCGCACCTAAGTCTTGTAACTCGGCTTTGTCCATCAGGCCTTGCTCGATCATGTCCATAAAGCGCACGCCGATGATCGGAATATAGTTGTGCGCCGGTTTTGGCACTTCTTCAAACCACGCTTCGTAGAGACCAATGCTGTCCGCCACTTTACGCACATCCGATGTTTCCATGGCGGCGTCCAAACGGCAGTAAGCTGGCATGGCTAAAAACGCCCCTGCTTTCACCCACTCTCGTTTCACTTCAGGATAGGTTGACGGGTCGCCGGTTTCGCCGGAGTTACAGTAAGTGACGATGTCACTATCGCGTACCACTTCCTCGATAGAATCAACGATTTGAATTGTGGTGACTTGCGGATAAGTCGCACTTAACCAAGTGATAAAGGAATCGAGGCTTTTTTGACCACGACCTTTGACTTTAACGGTATCAATCTGCGGACACGCGGCGATAAATGCGGCTACCGAGGTTTTACCCATTACGCCAGGGCCAAGCACACCGATAACTTTTGAATCTTTACGTGCCAAATGTTTAGCGCCAACACCTGGGACCGCGCCAGTACGATAAGCGGAAAGCAAGTTAGCTGACATATGCGCCAGCGGCGCGCCAGTTTCAACATCGTTTAAAGTAAACATCAGGATTGAGCGCGGCAGGCCTTTTTCGCGGTTGGCGATATTGGAGCCATACCACTTAACGCCGCAGGTCTGAAAATCACCGCCCAAATAGGCTGGCATCGCCATCAAACGGCGGTCCGCGGTCGGTTTTGGCATAGTGGCAAATGGCGACTCTTCAGGGAAAGTGATCATTGCGCCATGGGAATCACTGTTTGGTCCAGCCATACGATAATCGCCATGGTGTAGTAGCGCGAACATCTGTTCCATGGTGTCAACGCATTGCGCCATGTCGGTTACGCCCGCTTTAATCATGTCTTGTTCTGAAAGGTAAATGAAATCGATTTTAGTGCTGTCTGACATACTTTCGCCTCTATCCTTTGGGTGAATTTAAGCCGCGTTCTCCAATGACTTTCTATGCAAAAAGCCTTGCGGTGAATTGATAGTAAAGAGGTGAAAAATGTCTGTATTGAATTTTTGCGACATTTGAAAAGTGTTTTTAAATTGGTGATTTTGGCATCACCTTTGCAGAAGGCTAAATATCATTCACTGCATGGATAGCAATAATGACAGGTCTTTTACGTGCCCTTCCGGTCAGCGGAATTCGCTCCAAACAACCTTGGTTTGTCATGAGCGCGGCTAAGTATTCCACCCATATCAATTCGGCGAACCCGTTTGTTTCCCACTATTACAGCTTTGAAGCCGACGGCCATCACCAACACCCGATTGCTATTCCAGACGGTTGTGTCGACCTGCTATTTGATTGCGACCAGAATGAACCCATCGCCCAAGTTTGCGGTACGGCTTTGCAAGCTAAAGAGATTCAATTTGAGCGTGGGCATCGCTATTTTGGCGTGCGCTTTTTACCTGGCTATATTCCCGATTTTCTCGATGTATCGGCCAAAGAAATCATTGATAACCAAATCGATTTTCTCGACATTATGCCGCGAGCCAAGCCAATTTTTGAGCAAGTCGTCGAGCAAACGGATTTTGCTAAACAGGTGGCGATTGTGAGCCAATTTCTGCACGCGAAAAGCGCCTCGCGGTTATCCCCTCTAACCCGCCAGTTAGTGGGAAAAATTTGTCAGCAACAAGGCAACATTCAAATTCAACAACTTGAACGCTATAGCGGTTATTGCAGTCGCACCATCCAGCGTCAATTTCTAGCCGAAACCGGTCAAACACCTAAGGCATTTTGCCGTGCGATTCGCTGCCAGTCCGCGGTGTACAACATCAATCACAGCCCACAACTGGCATTTTCAGATTTAGCGAGCGAGCTAGGCTTTAGCGATCAATCACATTTTCTAAGGGAATTCAAAAAGTTAGTAAGCACAACTCCGCTTGAATATCAGCATCGCGTGCAACACAAAACCTATCTCGAGCGAATTCACTGTTATTGACCCAAATTGGTTCAAAAATAAGAAAACGCACTTTAGCAGTGCGTTTGCTAGTTTTTATCTCGCGCCGAATTGAGTTAATTCATCGTAGTCATAATGTTAATACTTAGATCCATTTCACATAATTAGCAACGAAGTTCGCTGATTGTCGTTCACTATTTGGCAAACAATTGGCTTATATCTTTAAACGCTTTAACCCAAATTGCCTCCCTACCTGAGCTAACACGCTGTATTGTGGAGTTAACTTCAGGTTCGACACCCACCGAACAAGCCGTTAAAGCGCTTATCGAGTAACCTTCAAATACATTCGCTCCCTCACAGGGAGCGTTTAAGTTCACTAAATACTATTTAACCAACCACTGCCTAAAAATTGGTCTCTTGTTACGATATAAAAAATCATCCCTTTCTCAAACCAAGCCTTTTTATACTTGCTAATGACCTATCTCAATGAGCACAAGGAACGAGTGATGAGCGCAATCGTAGGCACCACCAACATTGATGGCACAGGCAGCGCGTCCAATCTTACTGCCGAAAACGGCGAAGTACTGGATCTGACCTTTGGCTTCACAGGGTCTTACATGGGAGATATCCAAACCAGACAGCAAGGGCTAGTCGAAATCTATGATTCTTGGGATCACTATGGCATAGGTGAAGATCGCATAGAAAATATCGGCGAGTGGAATCAACAAGGAGTAAAA
This sequence comes from Vibrio xiamenensis, assembly GCF_900100015.1. Classification (GTDB taxonomy): domain Bacteria; phylum Pseudomonadota; class Gammaproteobacteria; order Enterobacterales; family Vibrionaceae; genus Vibrio; species Vibrio xiamenensis. The sequence continues at coordinate 69,790 of NZ_FNDD01000004.1, forward strand.
GAACTCTATATCGATTCGTCAGCCGGTTTTGGTGGCAATCAATATGGCACGTTAACCCTAAAAAACTTTGTCGATCTCTATTTGGAGTTAAGTAGTGATCTTAGCGAACCTGGTTGGGCAAGTAGTGATATAAATATTTATGATATCAAGCGAGGAGAAATAGACTTATCTTCTCTTGAAGGCGAAAGCGATGTTTATATCGAGGTATACAGCAACAGTGCGAGTTGGAGCAATCTATTTACAATCACGGGCAGTGAACAAAGCGACTACCTGACCATGCAAGCTGTCGCTGGTACCCGCTGGACCGAATTTAACATTGATTTAAGTGCGGGAGATGATAGTTTCAAATGCATCCTTGCTGGAGCGGAGTCGAGCAGTCAATTGCGCTATGTCGACGGTGGTGACGGCAGCGATACTCTCACCGCAACCCACATCAATGATATTGATTTTGAGAACTTTGAAACGCTGGTCAATGCCAGTATAAGCACTCAAACGCTAAACATCGATCAGCAGCTATTGGCCAACAACGCCAGCGCTAACAATGGGTTGTGGTTGGATGGTTTTAATATCGAGTTTAGCGATGAATTTGATGATATTGATGTTTCAACGCTCGCGACAGGAGAGTATAAAATCGTTGCAACGTACGACGATGAACAGTACCTGCTCTATTCGGACACAGTGCCAACCGAACTTGTTTAAAACACTTTGAGATTCAGAGCAACTTTGCCTTGAGCAAGATTTAACATAGAAAAGCCTGCGGTGAGTTTATAGAGTCGCTCAGCGCAGGCTTTTGCTTTGGTCGTTAATTTTTTACCTTGTTGTTGGCGACTACAAAATATCCCGTAGGCGGTAGTAGCTCATCGCCAGTACAAGCGCTGGTGTGCGCAGTAAGCGTCCGCCGGGAAATGGCAGATGCGGAATGCGTTCAAACACATCTAACCGCTCAGCAGTGCCGGATACCGCTTCAGCCATGAGTTTGCCCGCAAGCCCAGTAGCAGCAATGCCGTGCCCCGAAAAACCTTGAGCGTAAAACACGTTGTCTTTGATACGGCCAAAGTACGGCGCGCGATTCATAGTAATGCCGACATAGCCGCCCCAAGCGTAGTCAATCTTGACGTTTTTCAATTGGGGAAAGACATCGACCATGCGTTTGCGCATCGTGCCTTCGATACTGCGCGGGTCGATACCAGAGTAACTGCAACGTCCACCAAACAACATGCGATGATCTGCCGAGCAGCGGAAATAGTCGAGCACAAAATTAATGTCGCACGCCGCGATGTTGTTTTTCATTAACGAACCGGCAAGCGAAGGCTCCAATGGCTCAGAGGCGCAGATATAGGTGCCGACAGGCATCACTCGGCTTTCGAGTTTGAAGTCCAGCCCTTCCATATAGGCATTACAAGCTAGCACTACATAATCGGCGGTTACCTGTCCTTTGGCGGTAACAATTTTGGCTGGCGACCCGTGGTGGATCTTTTTGACTCGGCTGCCTTCATAAAACTCGACCCCGAGCGCTTTGGCCGCCGCAACCAAACCCAGAGTGTAATTGAGCGGATGTAAGTGACCACTATTGCGGTCAAACATACCAAAGCAGTAGCGCTCACTATCAATATTGTCGCGAACTTGCTGCTTATCCCATAGCTCAAGTGAACCATAGCCATATTTGTTCGCTAAGCTTTCATGCCACTGTTTGAGTTCCCGTTCGTGGCGCGCTTTGATCGCCAAATGCACCATACCATCGCGCCAATCGCAATCGATGTTGTAATCTTTGATGTAGCCTTTAGTGGTTTCCAGCGCTTCAACGGAAAGGTCCCACAGGGTTTTGGCATCAGGCGCGCCCACCAGCTTTTCCAAGCTGTCTTGTTCGCTCGCCCAGCCAAAAATGGCTTGGCCACCACTGCGCCCCGAAGCGCCCCAAGAGACTTTTTCTGCTTCGAGAACAATGACTTTGTAGCCTTTCTTAGCCAGCTCTAAGGCGGTTACGGTACCGGTAATACCAGCACCGATAACGCACACATCGGCGCTTTGCGCACCTTGTAGGGGTGGAAAATCAAAATCGTGGTTGGCACTGGCCGCGTAGTACGAATCAACGTGCGGTTGCTTCATGGTTGGTTATCCTTAACATCTAAATAAAATCCTTTTATTTAACGACTTATCACAGGTACCACTGATATTCCAACGGTGAGACTTGGGAAAAGAAGTTAACTTGCTCGCTGTGTTTACTCTGATGGTAAACATGACAGAACTCTGGCGTTAAGCGTTTTTTTAGCACGTCACTGTGCTCGAAACGCTCAAGAGCCTGAGGCCAGGAAATCGGCAAGAAATTCTCACCTTCCAGCTCGTAGGCGTTGCCTTCAACGGCTAGCGGCGGCTCAATGTGGTTATCCAGCCCCTCTTTGATAGTCGCCAAAATGGTCGCCACCACTAAGTAAGGGTTACAATCAGCGCCAGGTAAGCGGTGCTCAAGGCGAGTATCCGCCGCTTCTCCGGATGGAATTCTCAGTGCGACCGTGCGGTTATCCCAGCCCCAATTGGGCCATAACGACACAAACATATTGGGCTGAAAGCGGCGATACGAGTTCGCATTGGGCGCGATGATCGCCATGGTCTCTGGCATGTAAGCCAATACGCCTCCAATCGCGTGTTTGAGCATTTGCTCGTGTTGGCAAAACACATTGTCGCCGAACCTGTCTTGCATACTGACGTGAATGTGGCAGCCATTACCAGCATAGTCAGAATACGGTTTCGCCATAAAGTTGGCTTCAAAACCGTGCTTCTTCGCTATCGCCCGTACCACTCGTTTCATCAGCATAGCTTGGTCACAGGCCTGCATCACATCGAGGTTATGGTGCAAATTGACCTCAAACTGGCCCGGAGCATATTCGGCCAAAATGTTGGATGCGGGAATATTTTGCGTTTCACATACTGAAATCACTTCATCGATAAAGCCGCGAAACTCATCGAGTTCATCGAGTGAATAGACTTGAGTCTGGGTCATGCGTTTGCCACTAAGGGGCATCAAAGGTGGTTGCGGATTGCCTTCACTATCAAGCTCACTGTCTTGGAGATAAAACTCAAACTCGACCGCCACACACGGGTATAACTCTTGCTCTGCCAAACCATTGAGCTGGCGGCGCAAAGCGTGGCGAGGGTCGGCGAAAAAACCTTGAGTTTGGTCTTGATCTAACATGGTCAACACCGCTTGAGCCACCCCCTCTTTCCATGGCACCAGCGACAAGGTATTCGTTACAATTCGGCAGATGCGGTCGCCATCACCTAGCTCAAATCCCAGCCCGGTTTCCTCAACGGTTTCACCCGTAATGTCGAGGGCAAAAATCGATGCAGGCATGTACAAACCATTTTCGACGACCTTAGGTAACATGTTGATTGGGATGCGCTTTCCACGCTCCATTCCGTTCATGTCGAACAGAATCAGATCCACGCTGTGGACATCAGGATATTGCTCTGCAAAGGCGATCGCTTGCGGAATATCCTCTTGAGTCATCCATTTTCTTCGTCCTTGGCTCATTATCGATTTCCTTATCAAACAGCACAAAAAATAGACTCAAATAGAATAGGCATATTGTTAAATATATTGCAACAGTAGATTCCCAAAGTCCCATAATCGGAAATTAGTTAGGTAAATATCGAACAAAGCGGTTGACAATTAACCGTTTAATTGACAATTCTAGATTTAGTATTGTTATGAAAATGTTTCGATATACTTTACGCAACCCATGGATATTGAGTGATATGGACATCATCAAACAGTGGTTTACTGAAAACCGCATCACCGAAGTAGAATGCTTGGTGCCAGACATTACCGGCAATGCGCGCGGTAAAATTATTCCAGCGCATAAATACATCAATGACCAAGGCATGCGCCTGCCAGAGAGCCTATTCTTCCAAACCGTCACTGGTGACTGGCCAGACGACGACAGCATGATCGATCTCACCGAACGTGACATGCACCTTGAGCCGGATATCAATACCATTCGCTTTGTCCCTTGGGCCAAAGAGCCCACCGCGCAAATCATCCATGACTGTTTTGATAGCCACGGCAACCCGGCGGAAATTTCGCCGCGTAGCGTGCTTCGCAAGGTACTTAAACTGTACGAAAATGAGGGTTGGACGCCGGTGGTTGCGCCAGAGCTGGAGTTTTTCTTGGTGCAGCAAAACCTCGACTGGGACTACCCACTCAAGCCGCCAATTGGCCGCAATGGTCGCCCAGAAACGGCGCGTCAATCGTTCAGCATTGATGCAGTCAACGAGTTTGATCCGCTGTTTGAAGAGATGTACGACTTTTGTGATCTTCAAAAGCTTGATGTCGATACCCTGATTCACGAATCCGGGGCGGCGCAAATGGAGATCAACTTTGACCATGGCGATGCACTTGAAAGCGCCGACCAAGTATTTTTATTTAAGCGTACCGTACGTGAAGCGGCGCTGCGCCACAACGTTTACGCGACGTTTATGGCCAAGCCAATGGAACAAGAGCCCGGCAGCGCGATGCACATTCATCAAAACATTCTTGATGCTGACGGCAACAACCTATTTAGCAACCCAGATGGCACCAACAGCGAATTCTTCATGCACTACATCGGCGGCATGCAGAAATACACCCCGGCAGCGATTGCGTTCTATGCGCCCAACGTCAACTCCTATCGCCGCTTGATCTTTGGTGATTGTGCACCAACCAACCTTGATTGGGGGGAAGACAACCGCACCGTAGGGCTTCGCGTTCCGGTATCAGGCAAAAACTCGCGCCGGTTGGAAAACCGTTACGTCGGCGCTGATGCCAACCCATATTTGGCGATGGCAGTAAGCTTGGCGAGTGGCTATTTGGGCGTAAAAAACCAACTCAAACCGACCTCGATTTCGACCGAGGACACCAGCCAAAATCCGTACACGCTACCGCATACCTTGGAAGATGCTCTGGTACAACTGCAAGCGTGCGATGAACTTAAAGAGATTCTCGGCGAACGTTTTGTTGCGGCTTACGTTGCCATTAAGCGCAAAGAATACGAAACCTTCTTCCAAGTCATCAGCTCTTGGGAACGGGAGTTTTTGCTGCTCAATGTGTGAGTCACGTTATTAATCAATGCATTAATCAAGGTGCTAACACGCCAGCGACACAGATACGGATTTCACTGACCAAAGTCACGAATAAGAAAAGGATTTCTCATGTCAGAACTTGTTGAATACGATGCCCAGCACTGCTTTCATCCATTTAGTAACTATCATGACTTGAACCGCAAAGGCTCGCGTATGATCGAGCGCGCAGAAGGTGTCTATATTTTTGATGAGCACGGCCACCAAATTCTTGATGGTATGTCAGGGCTGTGGTGCGTTAATTTAGGTTACAGTTGTCAACCTCTGATTGAAGCGGCCACCAAGCAGCTAAGCGAACTGCCCTACTACAACTTGTTCTTCCAAACCTCGCACCCACCAGCGGCGCGCTTGGCTAAATTGCTTGCCGAAGTCACACCCGAGGGCATGAATCATGTGTTTTTTACCGGTTCAGGCTCAGAGTGTAACGATACCGTCGTGCGCATGGTGCGTTACTACTGGAATAACCTTGGCAAGACCAACAAGAAAACCATCATTGCACGTAAAAATGCCTACCACGGCAGTACCATCGCAGGGGCCAGCCTTGGCGGCATGGAGTTCATGCACAAACAAACTGGCTGCTTGGTGCCAGACATTGTGCATATCGACCAACCCTACGCATTTGGTGAGTACGATGGTGATGATATTCAAGCCTTTGGCCTTGAACGTGCGCGTCAGCTTGAAGCGAAAATTCTAGAACTTGGCGAAGACAACGTCGCGGCCTTTATCGCTGAGCCTATTCAAGGCGCAGGCGGTGTGATCATTCCACCTGAAAGCTACTGGCCAGAAATTCAACGCATCTGCGATAAATATGAAATCTTGCTGGTTGCCGATGAAGTAATTTGCGGTTTTGGCCGCACCGGTGAATGGTTTGCCAGCCAAACCTACAACATTCGCCCTGATCTCTTGTGCATGGCTAAAGGCATCACCTCCGGTTACCTGCCACTTGGCGGTGTGATGGTGCGTGATGAGGTTGCACAAGTGCTCAAAGACGCCAATTCCGAATTTGCCCACGGCTTTACCTATTCTGGTCATCCAGCGGCTTGCGCGGTGGCGATTGCCAATATTGAAGAGATGCAAAAGCAACACATCATTCCCACGCTCAAAGAGTCGATCATTCCCTATTTTGCCGATAAATGGCAGCAACTCGCGCAGCACCCATTAGTGGGTGAAGCTCGCTCAAAAGGCATGGTTGGCGCCATTGAACTGGTGCGCGATAAAGCCAGTAAGGAGCGTTACAGCAAAGAGTTGGAAGTGGGCATGATGTGCCGCGAAAATTGTATTGCCAGTGGTCTGGTGATGCGCGCTGTGGGTGACACCATGATCGTGTCACCGCCGCTTATCATCACTAAACAGGAAATTGATTTGCTCGTTGAACGAGCGACACTCGCCCTCGACAAGACGTTAGCGAACTTATAACCCTTGTCAAACATATCAACCCCAAGGATCGGAGAACCATATGTTTAACCCTCTGAAGAAAAATGCGTTGTTGACTGGCCTGATGGCTGTTGCCGTGTCTGGCTTTGCTCAGGCGGAAGAAGAAAAAGTGCTGAACATTTACAACTGGTCAGACTATATCGCGGAAAACACCATTGCCGATTTTGAAAAAGAGACCGGCATTAAAGTCGTCTACGACGTATTTGATTCGAACGAAGTGCTGGAAGCCAAAATTCTGTCTGGTAACACGGGTTTTGACTTAGTGGTGCCAAGTAACGACTTTCTTGGTCGCCAAGCCAAAGCGGGCGCATTTATGCCGCTTGATAAAGCCAAATTGTCGAACTACGCCAACCTCGACCCGAAATTGATGGGCATGTTGGCAAGCTCTGTTGACCCAGACAACCAATTTGCCGTGCCTTACCTTTGGGGAACCACGGGCATTGGCTACAACGTTGAAAAAGTCAAACAAGTGCTGGGTGATGATGCGCCTGTCGACAGTTGGGATTTAGTCTTTGAGCCTAAATACATGGAAAAACTCGCCTCATGTGGCGTGGCTTACCTAAACGCGCCAACCGAAATCATGGCTGCGGCGCTCAACTACATCGGTAAAGATCCCAACTCAGCCAACCCATCAGATTACAAAGATGCACTCACCATGCTGGAGAAAGTACGCCCTTACATCACCTACTTCCACTCATCGCAATACATTAACGATTTGGCCAACGGCGATATCTGTGTGGTGATCGGCTGGTCTGGTGATGTGATGCAAGCGGCTGACCGGGCAACCGAAGCCAACAACGGTGTTGAAATCGCGTATTCGATTCCAAAAGAAGGCGCACTAGCATGGTTTGACCTACTCGCCATTCCTAAAGATGCCAAGCATCCAGAGAATGCCGAGAAATTCATCAACTACATTTTGCGTCCAAAAGTCATCGCCGATATCACCAACTATGTTTGGTACTCAAACCCAAATATTCCGTCACGTGAATTCGTCGAACCGGACATCATTAACGACCCAAGTATCTTCCCGACGCCAGCGGTGCAAGAGAAGCTCTACACCAACGCAATTCTGCCAATGAAAGCCACGCGAGCGCTGACTCGTACTTGGACAGACTTCGTTAAAAACTGATCAAGGAAAACGCCCTTGGCATGAAGCCAAGGGCGAAAAGGTTATGTAGAACAAGGATTTGTTATGACTATGCTTGCTGTGAAATCAGCCCCAACACCGATTGAGTCGCGCTTGAATATTGGCAAAAAAGACAAGAAAGTCTTACTTGAAATCAAAGGACTCAGCAAAGAGTTTGAAGGTCTACCTGCCGTCGACAACATTGATTTAACCATTCACCAAGGCGAAATTTTTGCGCTGCTTGGTGCCTCTGGCTGTGGTAAATCGACCTTGCTACGAATGCTGGCGGGTTTTGAAGCGCCAAGCAAAGGGCAAATCATTCTCGATGGTCAAGACCTATCTAAAATCCCGCCCTATAAACGCCCAGTCAATATGATGTTTCAGTCCTATGCACTGTTCCCCCATATGACGGTGTTCAACAATATCGCCTTTGGTCTCAAGCAAGATGGTGTGCCAAAGAAAGAGATCAAAACCACAGTCAACGAATTGCTGACCTTGGTTCACATGCAAGACTACGCCAACCGTAAACCGCATCAACTCTCTGGTGGTCAACGCCAGCGTGTGGCGCTCGCGCGCAGCCTTGCTAAAAAGCCCAAACTGCTGCTGCTTGATGAGCCAATGGGCGCGCTGGATAAAAACCTGCGCGAAAAAATGCAGCTCGAAATCGTCGATATTCTCGAACGGGTTGGCGTGACCTGTGTGATGGTGACGCACGATCAGGAAGAAGCCATGACCATGGCCGATCGCATCGCGGTCATGAATAAAGGCCAATTCGTTCAAATTGGCGCGCCGGAGTCGATCTACGAATCGCCAAACTCACGTATGAGCGCCGAATTTATCGGTTCGGTCAACATCTTTGAAGGCACGCTGACCAAATCGCGCAGCGACCGCGCCGAAATTACCTGCGATGCGCTAAAAAAACCGGTGATACTCAACCACGGCATCTCAGCCACCGTCGGCACCCAACTGATGGTCGCGGTGCGCCCTGAGAAAATCTTCATTTGCCAAGAATCGCTCAGCCAAGGCAATACGTGTACCGGCATCGTTGAAGACATTGCCTACCTTGGTAGTCAGTCGATTTATCATGTGCGTTTGCCAAGTGGCAAACTGGTCACCGCCTCAGTACAAAACGTCAGCCGCGTTAATTCGCAAATGCCAACTTGGAATGAGCCCATCAGCCTGTATTGGGAAATGGACAGCGGGGTGGTACTGACAATATGAAGTTACTCAATTACTTAAAGTCGATTCGCTATGGGCAGTACGCGGTGGTCGGCGTGCCATTTACGTGGCTGCTGCTGTTCTTTCTCCTGCCGTTCCTATTTGTGTTCAAAATCAGTTTCGCTGAAGCGCAACTTTCGATTCCTCCCTACTCTGATCTGTTCAATTATCTCGACGACAAACTCGAGGTATTTCTCAACGTCGGCAGCTACCTGTATTTGGTGCAAGACGATCTTTACGCCTCGTCTTACTTGCTATCGATTCGTACTGCAGCCATTTCAACCCTGCTGTGTTTGCTGATTGGCTACCCAACCGCGTGGGCAATTGTGCACTCCAAACCGGCAACTCGAAATGTGCTGCTGATGCTGATCATCTTGCCATCGTGGACCAGCTTTTTGATTCGCGTTTACGCATTGATTGGCCTTTTGAAAAACAACGGCCTACTCAATAACCTGTTGATGAGCATCGGCATTATCGACCAGCCACTTAAGATTCTTCACACCGATTTGGCGGTGTACATCGGCATTGTCTACACCTATTTGCCGTTTATGGTGCTGCCCATTTATACCGCATTGATGAAAGTCGATTACTCGCTGGTGGAAGCCGCATTCGACCTTGGCGCCAGACCATTTAAAGTGCTGTTCCAAGTTTTAGTGCCAATGACCAAAGCAGGCATCATCGCCGGTTCAATGCTGGTGTTTATTCCTGCAGTGGGCGAATTTGTGATTCCCGAACTGCTTGGCGGCCCAGATTCAATATTGATTGGTCGAGTGTTGTGGCAAGAGTTCTTTAACAACCGTGACTGGCCGGTGGCGTCTGCCGTGGCTATCACTATGCTGCTTATTTTGATGGTGCCAATTTTGTGGTTCCATCGCTATCAAAAACGTGAATTGGAGAACGGCTAATGAACGCGATTCCTGTTTACAACACCAAGTGGAAATGGGTCATGCTCGGCCTAGTTTTCTCCTTTCTCTATATTCCGATCATGATTTTGGTGTTTTACTCGTTTAATGAAAGCCGTTTGGTCACGGTTTGGGCGGGATTTTCCACCAAATGGTATGTCGAGCTATTTAACGACAAGCAGTTGATTGACGGCTTGAAACTGAGCTTAACCATCGGCGCCATGGCCGCCACGACGGCTGTGGTGTTTGGCACCATAGCCGCATTTGTGCTGCAGCGCTTTGGCAAATTTCGCGGCGAAACCAGCTTTGCATTTATGATCACCGCACCGCTGGTTATGCCGGATGTGATTACCGGTTTGTCGCTATTGCTGCTGTTTATCTCGCTCGGCCAGTTCTTTGAACTGTTTGCACAGCGCGGCATGATGACCATCTGGATTGCCCATGTCACCTTCTGCACCGCTTATGTCACTGTGGTGATTAACTCGCGCCTGCAAGAGCTTGACCGCTCAATTGAAGAAGCCGCTCAGGACTTAGGCGCGCCGCCGTGGAAAGTGTTCTTTCAAATCACTATTCCCACCATCACCCCTGCGCTCGCGGCGGGCTGGCTCTTGGCGTTTACGCTGTCTTTGGATGACCTCGTCATCTCAAGCTTTGTTTCTGGGCCAAGCGCCACCACGCTGCCAATCGTGGTGTTTTCCAGTGTGAGACTTGGTGTCAGCCCTAAAATCAATGCACTAGCGACATTGATGATACTTATTGTATCATGTGCGACCTTCCTTGCTTGGTGGCTGATGGCGCGAGCAGAGAAGAAGCGGCAGAGGGAAATACGTTCTGCGACCTAAGACTTCTGGAGAAATGTATGGACGTGGGAAACCAGTTAAAAGCCATTCGAACAATGAAAGGTATCTCGCAGCGTGAGCTGGCGAAATTAAGTGGAGTGACCAACTCCATGATTTCTCAAATTGAAAAAAATCAAGTGAACCCATCCGTGGGTTCACTGAAAAAGATCTTAGATGCGATGTCGGTGTCGATGGGTGAATTTTTCACCGTTGATGTTGAAAACAAAGAACAAATTTTCTATTCCGCAGACGAGCTGGTCGACCTTGGCGATGGCGCGATTCAAATGTTGCTGGTCGGCAGCAAACGCGCCAAACGTAAATTGTCAGTGATGCGTGAAACTTACCCGCCGGGTGCCGATACGGGTACCGATTTCATGAAGCATGATGGTGAAGAAGGTGGCATCGTGCTGCGCGGTGAAATCGAGATCATCATTGGTAATCAAACCCGAGTTCTGAAACCTGGTGACTCGTACTATTTTGATACGCGCACTCCACATCGATTCAGAAACAAAGGCAAAGTGGAATGTGAACTGATTAGCGCCGCGACACCGGCGACGTTCTAAATTCTCTGCTCGCTCTACGGTATATAATAAACCCGCCAATTGGCGGGTTTATTATTGCAAGTAACCAGCGCCAAAGCGCTTAGTCGAGTTCAATCCAAGTGGATTTAAGCTCAGTGTATTTCTCTATCGCATGCAAAGATTTATCGCGGCCATTGCCACTTTGCTTGTAGCCGCCAAATGGCATGGTCATGTCCCCACCATCCCAGTTATTAACAAAGACTGTACCGGCGCGCAGCGCACGTGATACTCGCACCGCCGTTGAAATATCTGCCGTCCACAACCCTGCCGCCAAGCCATATTCGCTGTCATTGGCAATTTGAATCGCCTGTTCGGTACTATCAAAGGCAATCACCGACAGCACAGGGCCGAAAATCTCTTCGCGCGCGATCGCCATATCAGGCGTCACATCACTAAAAATGGTTGGCTGAATATAAAAGCCGCCAGTTTCGCTCAGCACTTGTTTACCACCGCACGCAAGCGTAGCGCCTTGCTGCTGACCCAATTCAATATATCCAAGCACTTTATTCATCTGCTGCTCATCAATGATTGCGCCCATTTTCGACTCAAGTAGCAATGGGTTTTGTGGCTGCCAGTCTTGTACTTGCTGACACAGTTTATCGACCACGGTTTGATACAGCGAGCGATGAACGAGTAAACGCGAGCCTGCGGTACACACTTCACCTTGGTTATAACAAATCGCCGCCGCTGCCGTGGCAACCGCTTTATCCAAGTTTTTGACATCAGGGAAAATGATGTGCGGACTCTTACCACCACACTCCATAAACGTACGCTTAAGATTTGACTCACCTGCAAAGGTCAGCAGTTTTTTACCCACCGCAGTTGAGCCGGTAAAGGTAATACAGTCGACATCACTGTGCAGCGCTAGGGCTTGCCCCGCCTCGTGCCCAAAGCCAGGCAGCACTTGGAAAACGCCAGCGGGAAGCCCGGCTTGATACGCAAGCTTGGCAAGATAAATCGCTGACAGCGGGCTTTTTTCCGATGGTTTAACGATAACCGAGTTGCCCGCCGCCAGCGCAGGACCCAGTTTCCAAGAAGCCATCACGGCAGGAAAATTCCACGGCACAATTGCCGCAACCACGCCAAGTGGCTCACGGGTGACCAAAGCCAGAGCATCGGATGTGGTTGGCGCAACTTCGTCGTACAGTTTGTCAATCGCTTCGGCGTTCCAAGCGATGCAGCGCGCAGTAGCCGGCGCGTCATAGCCAAGGGTGTCAGAAATGGGTTTGCCAGCGTCGAGCGATTCCAACAGCGCCAATGTGTCGAGGTTTAGCTCAATCAACTTGGCAAATTCGAGTAGCACTTGTTTGCGCTCGCTGGGCGATTTACTCGACCACACGCCGCTTTCAAACGCCTGACGCGCGAAACCGACCGCAAGATCGACATCAGCACTATCGCACTGAGAGAATTGCCCCAGCGACTCACCAGTGGCAGGATTAAGAGAAGAAAAGGTTTTGCCGCTGACCGCATCGGTCAGTTCGCCGTTAATAAACGCTTGAGTTGAATATTCGAGTTGTTCGGATAAAGCGTGCCAAGTTTGATTGTCCATAATATTCCTTGCTTCGCTGAGCGAGTGTATGGGTTTCGCGCATCGTTCCATCGCGCGTTAGAAAGAATGATTCTGTTACCACAGCTGTTGCCAGAACGGTTAGCAGAACAGTGACGAGAACCAATTGTGTTCATTATTTTGACTTTTGTGAACCTAAATAAGCAAAATAACAGCAATAATGTTAAATATATTAGCTTATTGTGACTATCTCAACCTCGCGGCATGGCTTGCCGCGCTCAAACACAAGGAGTCGTGTTGATGAGAAAAATAGCAATTATTGTCTGTGACGCCGTCGCGCCGCCACTGGCCGCCGAATTTGGTGAATACGCCGATATGATCATGGCTGGCTTAGCGCCGTTTTCACAAGCGCAATACCCTGCTCTATTTGAATATCACTGTTTTGATGCGGTGATGCAGCAACTGCCAAGCGATGTTGAAGCGTTTGACGGCTTTATCATTACCGGCAGCACTCACGATGCATACGCCGATAAACCCTGGATTGAGCAACTCGCCGCTTGGATTATAAAGGTCGAGGCGTGCAAAGTACCGCTGGTCGGCATCTGCTTTGGCCATCAAATTATTGCTCGCGCATTGGGTGGTGAAGTGGCGAAATCCGATAAGGGCTGGGGATTGGGCGTCAGCATCAATCGCATCGAGCAGCACAAACCATGGATGACGCCAAAGCTCGACACACTGCAGCTGTTGGTGAGCCATCAAGATCAAGTGCTGCGCCGCCCTGACTCACTTGAACTGATTGCTGCAAGCGATTTTTGCCCCAATTATATGCTTGGTAAAGGTGAACATATCTTTACCGTTCAGGGGCATCCTGAATTCAGTTTGGAGTTTGAACGCAAGCTCATTGAACGTAAGCGTAAGCTGTTAAATGAAGCGCAATATGACCACGCGCTCACCAGTTTGGAGCTGCCACCCCATTCCAGCGTAGTGATGGGTTGGATTGCGCAGTTTTTAGCTCGCTGAACGGGTATCGGTCAGCGGCAGACTGAGCGCGGCAATAAACGTATTGCCCGCAGCTTGGCTAAGGCTTAGCGTCCAACCGTTTAAATGGCACAGATTATTGACAATCGATAGCCCTAAACCGTAGCGCGTAGCATCGCTGCGGGCAAAATCGACTTGAAACAGTGGGTCGGTGAGCTTCTCGAGTTGCTCATCATCGAGCGGCTGTTCGACGTGATTCACGATACGCAGCACCAGCGCATTATTAACCACTTGGCTGTTGAGGCGTACCTTTTGCGTTCGCACGCCATAAAACAGCGCGTTATCAAGTAAATTGACCAAAATGGTTTCGAGGCTAAACCTATCTGCCATCAGCGGTTTTGAATACGCGCTTTCAATCGTTACCCGTTGAGCAGTATCAGGCTGTTTAAACGACAGCTCTTTGACAATCTGCTCAAGCAGATCGCTAAGCTCAAGCGGCTCAATATGGCGCTCGATTGAGGTTGAAGAAGTGCGTTGGAGTAACAGCAGTTTCTCGACAATATTGCGCATACGATTCGCAATCGACAGCATGTCCTGCTTATAGGTTTCGCCAATGCGCGCATCATTGGGATAGCGAATATACACTTCGGTCAGAGCAATGATTTCCGAAATCGGCGTTTTCAGCTCGTGGGCGATATCACCGGTAATGCGTTTTTCGTTGCTTAATAACTTAAAGTTATTTTGGATATAGTTATTGATCTCTTGGCGAATCGGTTCAATCTCTTCCACTGGCCGCGCCGGCGTTGACAGCAAACGTGGAGTATTACTGGACACTTTTTTGCTGCCCGCGTGATCTTCTACCAGCATCGATTTCAACTCGCGATTGAGTGAATCCAGCGGCTTTAGACCTTTATCAACAATGGTAACCGCCAAGTAACGCATGACTGCAAGCGATAGGCAAAAACCGCTCACTAACAAAATATCGATGATCAGCAGCGAGTGTTCCGTGCTTTGATCAGACTTATAAATGGTCAAGTACACTGGCACAGGGTTGCCATCACCGCGCGCTAATTTCGGCACAAAATACGACAGCGAGGCACGCCCCGATAACCCATTAGGCAGCTCAACGGGCACGATTTTACTGCTGCCAAGAGGCAATTCGGTTTTCAGTAAATCGACGTTCGAGTAAGCCTCAAGTGAGGCCGAGCGCTGCAAACTTTCTTCACCCTGCCACACTTGGTAAAACTGCGGATCTTTGCCGGGCTTAAATTCCGGCGCAGCATCGCTATTTAGCGCCACATCAATATGGCTATCGACTTGGCGAATATGCGATTTCAGACTGTTGGCTTTATTGAGCATCGCTTGGTCAAACTGGCTGTCGACCCAACCATCCACACTCAAATCAACGCTCAAAAACACGCCAAACACAATCAAACCAAACACCGCCGACAGCGAGTTGATCAAATTGCGTTTGATCGACTTGGTTTTGACAAGCTCCTGAGTTTTAGCTGTATGTGGCATAGATTGATTCACCTAACAACGCGAAACTTACTCTTCGACAATGTAGCCAAAGCCACGCTTATTTTTGACCGGTAAATCAGCGCCGAGCTGGCGGACTTTTTTACGCACCGCAGATAAATGCGCTTCGATGGAGTTTTTCGATAAATGATCAAAACTGCCGACCACCGCTTCGCTGATCATTTCAATGCTGACCACTCGACCTTTGGCGCCAAACAGACACTGGACAATTTTAAACTCGTTTTTGGTCAGCTCAATCGAGTGCTGACGATAAGAAAACACTTTGAGGCTTTTATCGATATCAAAATCACCCACGCGAATGTGGTTATCGACCGCAGATGGATTACTGCGCCGAGTGATAGCTAAAATTCGAGCATGCAACTCTTCAAACGAGAACGGCTTGGTAAGGTAATCATCAGCCCCTTCCAGTAAGCCATCAATCCGGTCTTGCGTTTCAGTCTTAGCCGACAAAATCAAAATTTGGGGCATAGGTTTTTGTTGATGAATGGCTTGCTGGCGAATGGTTTTAAGAATGTCCATGCCCGCAACACTGGGCAACATCAGATCCAGCACAATCGCATCATAGTGATTATTTAGCGCCATACTTAACCCTTCTGCACCATCACCGCTATCATCCACCGCAAAACCGAGATTGTTGAGCCCAACCGACAGACTGCGGCGCAGCGGCTCTGAATCTTCAATAATTAATAGCTTCATGGTTTGCTCAAAGGTGATGGATTGAATTGGCTCGATATTATCACAGTTCATGGCGCTAACCTGATTGAGAGTAAAAGGTATTTTTGCAGTGTTAGATTACGCGCTGCCTCATGAAGTTGACCGCGAGGCAGCGACGTTCAAAAAGGCGCTAAGACGGTCGGCATTGAGCGACTAAATCTAAGCTTGAATCTTTCACTTGAGTTTCCACACCGTAAAAACCGAGCAGGCTATGGAAGAAGTTATCATGGGAGTAAGCATTGGTTTTAGCTTCGCGAGCCAGGCAATCGGTGTCGATGCCCTTTTGCTGCGCATACTGGCTTGGTAGCCACATCAACCAAGGAACCTGAGTTTGCTCAATCGGTGCTATTGCATACGGCGTACCATGCAAATATAAGCCTTTCTCGCCCAACGATTCACCGTGGTCAGAAATGTACATCATGGCGACATTGTAGCGGTCGGCATGACCTTCTAGCTTTTTCACCACTTGCGACAAAATGTAGTCGGTGTAAACCAGAGTATTGTCATAGACATTGGTGATCTGCTGGTCAGTACATTTCTCGATGTCGCTGCGATTGCACGCAGGAGAAAACGTCCCCATATGCTGCGGATAACGCTGCCAATAAGTGGGGCCGTGGCTACCAATCGTATGCAGGACCAATAGTTTGTCGGCATCATCCTTGTTGATAAAGGTATCGGCATCTGCCAACATCACCGAATCAAAACAGGTTTTGCCATCACAATCGTCATTCTTTAGTGACGATTTTATCTCTTTATACGCCAGTTTTTTCGCGACACCTTTGTCGCCACCGTCGTTATCGATCCACAAAATATCCACTCCGGCATGGGCAATCACATTCAGCACGTTGTCCTGCGCCATCGCTTTGGCTTTGTTGTAGTTACTGCGCTCAAAACTTGAAAACATGCACGGCACCGAGAGCGCGGTATAAGTACCGCATGACGAGACATCTTGAAATGAAATCAGATTTAAGTCTTTGGTATAGGGATTGGTGTCACGCTCATAGCCGTTGTATGCGAAGTTCATTCCCCGCGCGGTTTCCCCAAGCACCAACACCATTAGGGTCGGTTTACCATTTTGCGCTTTTCTAAGCGTCGCGTCCTCACCCTGTGGTTGGTATGCCAGCTTAGTAGTGAAATGAGCCTTATCGATATAGCGCACCGCGTTAAAAATGTGTGCTGGAATGATCATTTTGCTCAGGTACTTATTGTTGCGCCCAACCGATGCGTAATCTTTATAGCTGATGGCAGCAACGAAAATAATGCCAGCGATACCCATTAATATCAGGCTACTACGCGCCACCAGCACTTTAAACCAAGTTCGTTGAGGCACTATATCGACACTAAAAATAAAGACGGTGGGAATCACCCCAAACACCAACACATATAGAATTGAGCTGATGTTGAAATAAAAGGAGGCTTCAGAAAGGTTAGTTTCAAACACGCTCTCCATCATCGAGGTATCAAACATCACCTGAAAATTCACTGCGGCATAAAGCGCTGCTGCTGAGGTCAGGGTAAACAGTGCCATGAGAGGTTTGAACAAATACGGCAGTGCAAACACTGAAAAGATGATCACAAAACAGCAGAACAACAAAAATGGCGCGGTATAGGGAAACCACGGATGGGCAGCGCCTTCACTAAGGTCGAATATTTTAGCAACCACCGGATAATTCAGCACCGTTGCAAAATAGAGCGCCATCAGTGCGACGAAGGTGGTCATTTTGAGTTCAATACGGGGAAAACTGTGAAAAATTCTCAAGCTCATAATTTCGTTTAAAGGGACAATATAACTTTCAGAATACTGTGCTCTTTAACTTAAGGATGACTTAAGAAACTCTGAATTTTGCGTAGCGCAAAGTTTTTAACCAATCCATTTCAAATATGCAATCACAATCATATTTTGTAATGTAACAAAACCCTAACATTACCAGTTGCGGAGCCATGCATTGGTTGAGATGGAAAATGCAAAGCACTCAAGCGATAGTCTGTCAAAGCTCACATTTTTCCCAACTCTCAGCCAAAAACGTCTGCGCTTGGAAGTCATAATCGACCAAAAAATCCGCATTTTTAACGTACAAACAACAATATAACTCCAATTTATGCGATCTTGACCCCACGAGAACACTGTTCTATTACGCAACAATTTGCCAGCTAGGAAGCCAGATTCCAGTTGCCATGCGTCTCATTCGATATCAGTAGCTTTTCATCGTTTCTTAAGTAAATCTTAATAAAGCCGCCCTAAATTAATGGTTGTAGGAAATAACAAATAATAATCACAAGGGGTTGTCTATGAGCACTACCTTAACAATAAAAAATGGTTTGCGTCGCTTTGACAAAGCACGTAAAAGGCAGATGCAATCGCTAACAGGAAGCTTATTAAGTGCGCTAAATAATCGAACCAGTTGCGAAACAGAATTGCTAAAACCCGAGGAAACAAAACGTATTGCGATTGTGCGAAACAACAGTCGTGTTGGAAATACGGTGTTCTTGATTCCTTTTATCCGTCAAGTTCAGCAGTTCTATCCTGACGCTGAAATCACCTTGATCCAAAAGATGCCTTGGCAGCAGCAAATATTCGAAAACATGGGCATTGCCAAGTTTGGCTTTACTCAGTTTACGTTTAAAAATTGGCGACAATGCCTGCGCAATCTTAAGGCGTTACGTCAAACACAATACGATTTGTGTTTGATGCCATTTGCGTCGTCGCAAGATGCGATTACCTGCGCCTTGATCAATGCCAAAAACAAAGTCGCACCGAGTCATGAGCACTACAACAATGCGTTCACTCACACCTTTGAACCGCAAGTTGTCTACTCTCATGCTTCACTAAGATGTTTGAGTTTGTTACCGCGTTTGGCGCATCAATCGCTGCATAAAACCAGTCATCAAATGACGTTTAGCGAACAAGAACTTGAGGTTGGCAAGGCGGCTCGCCAAGCTCTAGGTTCCAACGATAAACGGGTGATGGCCTATTTTCGCGGCGCTCGCGGGGATAAAAAGATGTCAGACCAAGCGTGGACTTCAATTCTTGAGAAGTTTGACGCGGCCAGCGACACCCCGATCAATTGGGTTGAAGTGATGGGGCCGGAAATTTGTCAGCCACTTGGCAAATGTGACCACGCCTACCGCGCTTCTAGTTTGCGCGAATTGGCGTGCTTCTTGAAGCATACGGATGGCTTTATTAGCTGCGACACGGGTCCGCTGCATTTAGCGGATGCCGCTGATGTCGCTTGTATTGGTCTCTACACTCACACCAATCCGGAAATGTATGGTTTGTTGGGTGAGCGCTGCGTGCATATCGATGATATCGATGGGTTTGACGCCAGCAAGGTGTTAGCCCATGTGCTAAACCAGCGACCAAATAATGTCGTACCAATCACGACAAGCTTTCACGAACAGCGCCTGCGCGAGGTGGAGCTCGGGCAATTACAAGCGCTGTAATCTAAAAGCGTTGTAATCCAACCAAACGAGTTCGCCCTACTGGTGATTTGTCACCACCAATAGGGCGAACTTGTTCATTGCTCTGTTAACCACTGACTTATTAGCAACTGTCTTGCACCGATTTACCTTTAAAAGCCCTTAATAGCTGTTAATAGCTGTCGATGGTGATCATCACCGAATCCGGACGCCAATATTCAAATTCACAGTCGATAATTTGATTGAACTGGTTGTAGTTAACCCGGCAAATCTTAAGTACCTGCTGACCACTGGCAATCCCAAGTGCTTTCGCTACCGCATCCGGCGCGGCGGTTGGAATCACATCAAATCGCGAGCGGCTGGTGGTATAACCATATTTTTGCTCGTAAAGCTGCGTCAATGACGCGGTAAGATTCTCACTTAAAATCCCTTCAAACAACTCGCTGATCAGGCAGTTCTCAACATACAACACAGCGCGCCCGTCGATATAGCGTAAACGACGAATCAAATGAATGGTCGGCAAATCACTGCGCTCAAGCACGCGTGCATAGTCGCTGCGCGCCATCTGTGTTTCAACACTTAATAATCGCGTTTCTGCAATACGGTGCTGGTCATGAATCATTTGATGAAAGTGGCTACGTGACAACGGGTTGTAATGCACTCGCGGTGGTGACACAAACCAGCCTTTACGCTCCTCACGATAGATCAATCCTTCGGTTTCCAGTGAGCTTAACGCGTCTTTAATTGTGATACGCGTGGTCGCAAAGCGCTCACAAAGCTCACGCTCAGAAGGCAATTTTTGCTGCGCGGTAATCACACCACCTGCGATCTGTTCGCGAATCACCGCTTTAATTTTGCTCAGTTGCGTGGTTCTACCCGCCATCCATGAACTAGTCCAGAAAATACCATCACTCAACCTTAGCTGGGTTAAAAACCAAATGCAAATCGCGCTTTAATTGGTGAAATTTTGTTCTTATTTTCGATAATTTGTCAAAAATAGGTAAAAAAACGTTCATATTTTTCGATTTAAACCGTAATAATTTTTCTAAAGGATAGAAAACACACTAACTGAACTAGTCCATAGGATGGATAATTATGAAACCACTACTTATCACCGCAACACTGGCGAGCATTTGCTGCGCCAGCACCGTTTGGGCCGCTGACTTAGACGCCCTAGTCAAAGCGGCACAAAAAGAAGGTCAGGTCTACAGCATTGGTATGCCTGACAGCTGGGCCAACTGGAAAGACACTTGGGCCGATTTAACCAGCAAATATCAGATTTCCCATCAAGATACCGACATGAGCTCGGCGCAAGAAATCGCCAAGTTTGACGCCGAGAAATCCAACGCGACCGCGGATATCGGTGATGTCGGCTTTGCCTTTGCCCGCGTTGCCGTGCAAAAAGGCGTGACCCAACCTTATAAACCTTCAACTTGGAGCGAAATCCCTGACTGGGCGAAAGATGCCGATGGCAATTGGATGTTGGCGTATACGGGAACCATTTCGTTTATTTCCAACAACAATTTGGTCAAGAACGCACCGCACTCTTGGGGCGACATTCTTAAAGGGGATTACAAAGTCACCGTCGGTGATGTCGGGGTTGCGGCGCAGGCCAACAACGCGGTATTAGCTGCGGCGTTTGCCAACGGTGGCAGCGAAGCCGATTTGAGCCCAGCCATCGACTATTTTGCCAAATTGGCGAAACAAGGTCGTTTATCGTTCACCGATCCATCACTGGCAAACCTTGAAAAAGGCGAAGTGGAAGTGGCGATTTTGTGGGACTTCAACGCCCTCAACTACCGCGATAAAATTGATCGCTCGCGCTTTACCGTTACCATTCCGCAAGATGGCTCGGTGATTTCCGGTTACACCACCATCATCAACAAATTCGCCAAAAACCCCAATGCCGCTAAGCTGGCGCGCGAATACATTTTCAGTGACCAAGGACAGATCAACCTTGCCAAAGGTTACGCTCGCCCAATTCGCACCAACGTGACCTTGCCAAAAGACGTTCAAGACAAGCTGATTCCAAATTCAGAATACTCCAACGTGCACCCAATCAAAGATTTCAAAGCTTGGGAAAAATCGGCGCGCAAACTGCCACGTCAATGGCAAGAAAGTGTTTTGATCAATCAGCAATAGTTGGATAAGTCTATGCAAAACAAGGTCATTCTTGTTGTTCTTGATGGCCTGAACCAGCAGGTAGCCCGTGAAGGTATGGGCTACCTTAATGGCTTGGTTGAGCAACAAAAAGCAACGTATTACCCCATCACCAGTGAGCTGCCTTCTCTGTCGCGGCCTTTGTATGAATGCTTGCTAACGGGCGTGACGCCAATCGAAAGCGGGATCGTGCATAATCACGTGGTTCGCCTTTCTCATCATGAGTCGGTATTCAGCCTCGCGGCTAAACAAAGCTTGACCACGGCGGCGGCGGCTTATCACTGGGTCAGTGAGCTTTATAACCGCGCGCCTTATGATGCCAAGCGCGACCGTCACACTCATGATCAAAGCTTAAACATTCACAACGGCATTTTTTATCATTGGGACCACTATCCCGATGAGGCGTTGTTTCTCGATGCAGAGTATCTTCGCCATCACTACGACCCGGATTTTCTGCTGGTGCACTCAATGAATATCGATGACGCTGGCCACCGTTTTGGTCTCAATTCCGCCCAATACCGCAACAGTGCGCGCTACGCCGATGTGGTGTTATCCGACTTTATGCCGACGTGGATTGCCATGGGCTATCAAGTGCTGGTGACCAGCGATCATGGTATGAACGATGACAAATCCCACGGCGGATTGCTGGCGGAAGAACGTCAAGTCCCGTTGTATGTTGCTGGAAAGGGTTTCTCCCACCAGAGCGCCGATATCAAGCAAACTGAGATATGCGGGCTGATTTGCCAGCTACTCGGCCTTGAACATCACAAACTGTTCAATCCACAATGTTTGCTATGAGTCGCGAGGTCAATACCACCATGGATAAAATCGTATCGTCTTGTGAACCTCAAAACAGGCGTAAACGCCAACTAAAAAAGCTTCGACCCTTGCTATTGGTCGTGCCGTTTGCGGCGTTTTTCTATTTGTTTCAACTGGCGCCGATGATCTGGGTTGTCATCAACAGTTTTCTCTATGACGACAGTTGGTCACTTGGCAATTACCTAGAAGTGTTTGACTCCAAATTCATTATTCAGGGCTTTACCAACAGTTTATGGATTTCGTTTTGGTCAAGTATCGTAGGCCTTGCGATCGCCGCACTGATGGTTTCGTCACTGCGCCATCTCAACAACCGCATTCGCAGCGCCGTGATTGCTTTTACCAATATGAGCAGCAACTTTGCTGGCGTGCCTTTGGCTTTCGCTTTTATCATCATTCTCGGCACCAACGGCGCCGTTACTCTGCTGCTTAAGCAAGCCGGCATCATTGACGATTTTAATCTCTACGGTCAGTGGGGATTGCTCACACTGTACATCTATTTTCAGATTCCACTGGGGATTTTACTGCTCTACCCGGCCTTTGACGCCCTTAAACAAGATTGGTATGACGCCGCCGCACTGCTCGGCGCAAGCCCAATGCGTTACTGGCTCAATATCGGGATTCCAGTCCTTGCCCCTGCGCTACTAGGCACTTTTATTATTTTGTTCGCCAACGCCATTGGCGCGTATGCCAGTGTCTATGCACTCACCACTGGCAATTACAATATGATCACCATTCGCATCGCAAGCTTGGTCTCGGGCGATCTGTTCCTTGAGCCTAATCTGGCGGCGGCGATTTCGGTGCTACTGATGGCGCTTCTGGCGCTGGTCACTGCGGTCAATCAGTGGTTAGTGTCACGGAGTTATCGCCATGCATAATCGTTCGCAACGCTTTCATAAAACCGTGGTGTACAGCATCGTCGCGCTGCTGCTGATGCCGATTCTCGCCACCCTCGCCTATTCATTTTCCAGCCGCTGGGGCGCGACCATTCTGCCCGAAGGCTTTACTTTGAATTGGTATTTAACGTTACTCACCGACCCGCGATTTCTCGCCGCGTTTGGCCGTTCGCTGTTTATCTGCTTTAGCGCCTTGCTGCTCGCCACGCTACTGGTACTGCCAATGATCTTTGTGGTGTTCTACTACTTTCCAAAGCTCGATAAGTTAATGAACATTCTGATCTTATTGCCATTTGCAGTGCCGCCGGTGGTGTCGTCTGTCGGCCTGTTACAAATATACGCCGACAGCAGTGTGCCGTTGGTCGGTACGCCATGGATTTTGATTGGCACCTATTTCACCATCGCGCTTCCGTTTATGTATCGCGCGATTGCCAACAGTTTTATCGCCATTAATCTGCGCGACTTGATCGATGCTGCGCACTTACTTGGTGCCAGTACCAGCAAAGCCTTTTTGCTGATCATTTTGCCCAATATTAAGAAAGGCTTAATGGCATCGCTGTTTGTCTCGTTCTCGTTTTTGCTCGGAGAATTCGTATTTGCCAACATTCTGGTTGGCACTCGCTACGAAACCTTGCAGATTTATCTTTATAACATGCGCCAGACCAGTGGGCATTTCACCTCAGCCCTGGTAATGACTTACTTTGTGTTCATTTTTGTCTGTACTTGGCTGGCCTCATACCTTAGTGCAGGAAGTAAACAATGAGCTATGTAGAAGTGACCCGACTCGCCAAGGCATTTGGCGACAATCAGGTGTTTAAAGCGATCGATTTTTCGATTGAGCAAGGCGAATTCGTCACCTTACTTGGCCCAAGTGGATGCGGAAAATCAACGCTACTGCGCAGCATTGCCGGCCTTGACGATGTCGATCACGGCGAGATTTGGGTGGATGGCGAAAACATGACTCACCTCGCGCCGCAAAAACGCGAAATCGGCATGGTATTTCAGTCATACGCGCTGTTTCCCAACATGACGGTGCACGATAACATCGGCTTTGGCCTGAGAATGAAAGGCGTAAGTAAAGCGCAAGCCGAGCAAGACATCGCGCGTTTTATCGATTTGGTTGAACTGTCTGGTAAGCAGCGCCACTATCCGCACGAACTCTCGGGAGGACAGCGTCAAAGGGTTGCGCTAGCACGAGCACTGGTAATGCAACCACGAATTTTGCTGCTGGATGAGCCACTTTCTGCGCTGGATGCCAAAATTCGTAAAAACCTGCGCCTGCAAATTCGTGATATTCAAAAAGAGCTCAATCTGACCACGATTTTCGTCACCCATGATCAGGAAGAAGCGATGTTGATGTCAGATCGCATCTTCTTAATGAACCAAGGACAAATTGTCCAACAAGGCAAACCAGAGCAGATTTATACCCAGCCTAAAAACCAGTTTGTGGCGGGATTTATGGGGCATTACAACTTGGTCGAAGCCAACTTTGCTCGGCATTGGCTTGGCGTGGACGCGCAATCAACACTGGCGATTCGCCCGGAATCGATTTACGTACGCGAAGCCGGTCGCCAATATCCAACGCATGTCTCGGCGCCAATTAACGGAAAAATTACGCAGCATCAGCTGCTCGGCAATGTGATTCGCTATACCATCATGGTCGGCCCGCAAACTCTGACCGTCGATCTGCTTAACCGTTCATCGGAGCGTTTGCTGGCGCCGGGGAGCTACATCGACATTCTATTTAACCTTAACGAAATCCAACCGGTAAGAGAGTAATATGCCGTCACCACTGTATATATTTGATATGGATGACACCCTCATCGATGGCGATTGCTCGATGTTGTGGAATCAATTTTTGGTCGATAAAGGGTTTGTCAAAGACCCTGACTTTCTCACCACAGATCAAAAACTGATGGCGTTGTACGGCGTGGGTAAACTGGATATGGAAGCGTATCTGGCCTTTACGATGCAGCCATTAGCGGCCATGCCATGCACCAAAGTCGATGAATTAGTGGCGCAATTTGTTGCAGAGTACGTTGAGCCGCGTGTGTTTAAAGAAGCGCAAGCGCTGCTCGCCGATTTAAAAGCCAAGCAAATACCGATGGTTATCATCTCGGCAACGGTGAGCTTTATCGTCACCCAAGTCGCCAAGTCGTTAGGCGTTGAACACGCGCTTGGCATTGATATGGCGGTGATAGGCGACCACTACAGCGCGCAAATTGTCGGCATCCCTAGTTATCGCCAAGGAAAAATTGCTCGCCTTGAGCAATGGATTAACGCCCAGCAAAGCGACTTTTCTGCGCTGCATTTCTACACCGATTCGATCAACGATTTGCCGCTGTGTGAATACGCTGACCACGCCTATTTGATTAACCCTTGTCAGCAACTTGAGCAAGCCGCGCAAGGCAAAAACTGGCAGATTTATCACTGGAATACTCGCGCGTTGGCTTAACACGGTTAAGCATGCATTTACGCACTCAAGGCCGATGCCATCACAAGACAACCGCCTTCAGATACAAAAAAGCCCCGTTTTCACAGGGCTTTTAGTTTAATCACTTTGCGCCTACGCGCTTAAGCATTAATAAACACTTATTTCGCTGGCACAGTCAGTTTTTGTCTTGCGCCTAGAGAATCACGCATTTCAGCCACTTGGTCTGCCGTCACTTCAAGCGCAGTGTTGCCCCACGAGTTACGCACATAGTTAAGAACATCTGCGATCTCTTGGTCGTTCATCTTCCAAGCAAATGATGGCATACCGGCAGCGGTTTGCGCCGTGTGAGTATGCGCAGCGCGAGCGCCTTTGAGCATGGCATGGATTAGGTTGGTTGGATCATCGGCGTTGATAACATTGTTTTTCGCAAACGCAGGGACCATACCTTTAATCCCCTCACCTTCCAGACCATGACACGCTGAGCAGTTCACTTCATAGCTAAGCGCGACTTTGTCCGATACTTTCAGCTGCGGATGCGGCTCACCGCCTTGTGAGGCAGGAATGCTCTTAAGGTAAGTGGCAATCGCGCCAAGGTCTTCGTCAGTGAAATATTGGGTTGAGTGCTCAATCGCTTCCGCCATCGCACCTGTTGCTACACCAATGCCATCAGAGCCGGTTTTTAGGTAGTCTTTGATTTGCTGCTCAGACATATCGCCAATCCCTTTGTGAGGGTTGGAAGTTAAATCTGGCGCATACCATTCACCTAAATTACCACCTTGCATGTAGCCGCTGGTGACTTCGCCGCCCAGCAAGTTACGTGGACTGTGACATGCCGAGCAGTGGCCGCCGCCATCCACTAAGTATTTACCACGGTTCCACTCTGCGCTTTGGTTCGCATCTTGCTCAAGACCTGAGTTATCAAAGAACAGCATATTCCAGCCCGCAAGCGACAAGCGCACGTTGAATGGAAATGGCATATCTTTGGTTTCATCGATATCGTGTTTCACGGGTTTCACAGTGGAGAAGTAAGCCCACAAGTCATGCATGTCTTGATCCGACATCTTCACATAAGCCGTGTATGGCATGGCTGGATAGAGGAAGCCGTGCGAACCCATACCTTGGCGAACCGCGTTGTAGAAATCACGTTCGGTCATGTTACCGATACCGGTTTCAGGATCAGGCGTAATATTGGAGCTGTAGAGATCACCAAATGGCGTTTTGATGTCGTAGCCACCGCCCATATAGCCATTTCCAGCGGTATGACACGCCGAACAGTCGCCAACTCGCATCACGTATTCACCACGTTTGATCGCGTCGAGATCATCGGTTTTGTACTGCGACAAGGTGACAGTGTCATCCGCGACATCCGAGCGTGAAGTGTCTATCGTTTGCCACAGACGTACCAAGGCTAGGATCGCAACCACGACAACGATGGCGATAACGATCTTTAAAATCTTACGTTTGTTATCAGTCATGACAGCTTACACCTCTACCAATGGGCCAGGATTTTTCACGTAAGTTTCGTGGATTGCGCGCGCTGCGCGAACCGCTAGAGCCCCGACTGTGAGAGTTGGGTTGAAACCACCGTTATTTGGGAACGCAGACGCACCGACCACAAATAGGTTGTGTGCATCCCAGCTTTGCAAGTAAGGGTTAAGCGCTGAAGTCTTAGGATCTGCGCCCATCACTGCGCCGCCAATTGTGTGCGAGCTGTGCTGTTTATATGGGTTCCAGCTGGCTTCGGCTTGGTTGTCGACCATGATGTCTTTCGCGCCTGCGCGCTTCATGATTTCAACGGCTTTTTCGGTTGCGTATTTTGCCATCTTCTTATCGTTTTCGTTCCAATCGAAGGTGACACGCAGCAACGGTTGACCGTGACGGTCTTTGTATTCCGGATCCAAACTTAGGTAAGCACCTGGCGATGGCATCGAGGTGCCTTGACAGAAAATCGACGCCGCATTTTGGTAATCACGCGCGTAGGCTTTCTTCCATTCGGTGCCCCAACGGCGAGTGCCCGGACGAATCGCGTCCGCGTTTTGAATCGGACGACCATTGGTGTTAAAGGCCATGATGCCCGCACCGCCGATGAAATCGAGATCGCTATGGTCAAAGTTATCTGCGTTAAAATCATCGATCTGAACCCCTAGCGCGCCGGCGCCGATAAATGGGTTCATATTTTCGTTGTCGAAGAAACCAGTAACCGATGAACAGGTTTGATAGCTGTAGTTACGACCAATGGTGCCTTTACCCGTTTTTGGATCGTACTGCTCGCCCACTTGAGAAAGCAGCATCAGACGTACGTTGTCCATCTGGTAGGCAGTGAAGATAACGATATCCGCAGGTTGGAAACCTTGCTCACCATCTTTAGTGATAAATTTCACGCCGGTAACGGTTTTGCCATCTTCGGCTTTCTCAGCGTGAAGCACTTCAGTTTCAGTAAGCAACGTAAAGTTATTACGGCGCATCAAGGCTGGAAGAATACACGCTTGTGGTGACGATTTTGAGAAGTTACCACAGCCATGAAAATCACAGAAACCGCAGTAAGTACAAGGTCCCATCGTCACGCCCAGTGGGTTAACGTAGGCTTGCGACAAGTTACCCGCAGGAATTGTAAATGGGTGATAGCCCATCTCTGTGGTCAATTTGCGGTATTTGGACATCCAGTTGGTGTCTTGAAGTTCAGGCGTTGGGTACTCACGCGAACGCGGACCTTCAAATACGTTACCGCCCGGAATTTTTTGACCCTGAATGTTACCCGCTTTGCCTGAGGTACCTGCAATACGTTCGAAACGGTCGTAGTACGGTTCCATCTCTTCGTAGGTAACGCCCCAGTCTTGAAGTTGTAGTCCCTTGGTGCGTTCAACACCATAACGCTCGATGGTTTTGGTTTTAACTTCAAAATCCCAAGGGTTAAAACGCCATGACATGCCAGCCCAGTGTGTGCCAGCACCGCCAACGTTCCAGCCGAACTGGTACGCGTTCCAGTTACGTACTGGCGCCGCTTTTTGGCCGTCATGGTTACGGAATGTGGTGGTTTCCACGCTCATTGGCTGAGTCATGGAACGTCTGGTTTGCCAGCGAAGTTCATCAGGATCCACTGCCGGTGGAAAATCGGTTGACGTATCACGCCAAGCCCCTCGTTCGATGGCGACGACATTTAAACCCGCGCGAGTTAACTCTTCTGCGATGACGGAACCTGCCCATCCTAATCCACAGATAACCGCGTCGACTTTTGCTCTTTCTTTTATCATTATTATATTTCTCCAGCCTAATCGTTTGGAATTAAGCTAACTGGGATAAGATTTAACTCTTCTCCACGACGGGCTAAGTAAGGACGATAATCATAACGTGCACCTGGGAAGCCGATCATTTTCCAACCAGCCATATCTTTGTTGCCGCCATAAATAGGGTCCGACAGATAGCCTTCACGGGCGTTTTGCAGCATGAGTTCAAACAATGCAGCACCGTCGATATCGCTACCTAAGTTGATCTTGCCAGCTTCGAGTTTAAGCAGAAAGTCGTCGATTTGATCTGGAGACAGCGCTGCGAATGCACCGCCAAGGTTTTTCTGCGCGTACGCTTCAATCGCAGTTAACCCTTTCAAATAACGCTGTTTTGGCGTTTCAAGAAACTGAGGTTTGCCCATCAGTTTTTCTTCATTGGCACGGTCCATCGGGCCTTCTAAATACAATGCTTTACCTGAGCCGTAATCACCAAAAAGCTGGTCGTCGATAAACTCAATGCAACCACTTTGGGTCGCTGATGGGCCGTATTCATCTTGGGGAATGAGGCGGTCATAAATGGCGGATAAGGTGTCTCGGTCAACTTTTTTCGTTAAGACTCGATAGGCGCCAGCGTGTGCTGGATTGGGTAAATGGTCAGAACTTAAGGCCGTCTCGAGTGGCACACCGTGCATTTCTTCTGCATTAATACGCGGGGCGATGGCGAGAGTAGCCGCAGCTTGACCCAACAGCTTGAGAGCTTGTCTTCTTTTCATAAAGCTATCCTTATCTGATTGGGACTCTTCAAAAGTATTGCAGTTCACTTGAACTAAATGACCAACACGAACGACCAGGGGGAACAACTTATTGACTAAGCCATTGGCAGTCGAGGGGATTTTTTCAGTAGAAACAATCCCTTAAACTGGGTCATTACTACCGATGCATGTCATGTCGCACACATTGTAACAAAATATTACAATATGTAACAACAGTTGCTTCATTTGATTTCAAATTGATACTCAACTTACAAACCAATTAAATTCGTTTCACAAGTGTAACTATTTTGAAAATAGACAATATTTAGCAAATTCGAAAGTATTATGGATGAAGACAAAATAATTCTGGAACCGTATCGTAACTTTTACTGATTCAAAAATTCTTCCTTCACCAAAGCCATCGTTTGGATGAGCCACTAAACCTTTGTATCAATAAAAGCAAACCGTCACCGATCACATTGCTGCTAAAACATCGCAACAAAACTCTCAATAACGAACACAACGAAAATAATGCGAGAAAGCGTTGATTTCACTATGCTGACGCGCATTATATATACAATGTATATACGTTTTTTATGGATGGTGGCATGGGCCGTAAAAAGTCATCAAAGCCGAAAGACAGCCAACTACTGTTACGGATCAACCGCGAAGTACGTGACGAATTTATAGCGATATGCGAAGAGCAGGACACTTCAGCAGCCCGAGAAATACGCAAATTCATCCAGCAATTTATCGCGGCGCATAAAAACGCAGATACATAAACATGTCGAGATAGGCTGCGCGAGACATTTCCGTCGTTATGACCTATTCAAAGGAGTAAATCATGGCAAAATCAACGAAGAAAGAGTTGAAAAAGTCACTTAAAAAAGCCAAATCTAAAGTGAAAAAAATCAAGAAAGAACTCAAAAAGGCCTAGCCCTTATTGATGTTGCAACGGATAAAGCCACCACTAGTGTGGCTTTTTTTTGTTTTCTATCGCCTGCCTCATCTTCCCAAATCAGCACCATCCTTACATTTCGACGATATGAAATAAATGACATATTTTCTTTTAAAACAACAAGTAACAGTTATGTGACAGCATAAATTGTTCATCATGATGTC
The DNA here is from genome assembly GCF_900100015.1 of Vibrio xiamenensis. Lineage (GTDB taxonomy): Bacteria > Pseudomonadota > Gammaproteobacteria > Enterobacterales > Vibrionaceae > Vibrio > Vibrio xiamenensis. Next base: position 100,561 of record NZ_FNDD01000004.1, read on the forward strand.
ACGCAATCGTCATTGTTGATTGCTAGTTTTCTCGCTTCCTTGTGCGCACAACCTGAACCAGATTCACAAAAAACCATTTATAGAAGTAAGGAAACCTCTTTGATCATGAAGATTTCACATCAGCAGAAAACATTCGCCCTCACCGCGCTAACCTGTGCGCTACTCAGCGCGTGTAATTCAGACTCAGACAGTGAAGCCAGTTACACAAAACCCGCGCTGCCAACGGGGCTTGGATACGAACAAACCGTTAATACACCTGACATTTCAGGTACAGCGGTGGTCGATGGTGATATTGAGGTCACCAACTATAAGAAAAATATCGTCGCTTACGACGAAGCGGTTAACCCGATTTTACAAGTTCTCACTGGTTTCAACGACATTTGGAGTGTTGGCGATAGCACTTGGTCTAGCACTGGCTCCGCGGACCTTGACGTCGCTGATGGCTACGAAAGCTACACGGGCGTCGACGGCGGCGCGACCAATAGCACCAGCAGCGCACTCCTGCTTGATTTCAGCGGCGCGAACACCCTTGATGATGACGTTTGGCAATACAACTTTGACTATGTCAAAACCCTCACTCGCAGCGGCGAAACCGAGCCCGATGTCGACCGCGATGATGCCGCCAGCCAAGTGTTTGCCTACCTCGATGACCAACGTGAAAAAGGCTACAGCATCACCTCAGGTCTTGGCGCTCTAGCTGATGATTATCGCACTGGCGCCAATTCAACCTCTCCTTACTCATATAACGATGAAGGCACAGAGGTGCTGGTTGATGACACCGAGGTTGATATATTTGATGACAGCAACTTGCCGAATGAAGGCTTAGGTGAAGGTGGCACGAACTATGGTGAAAGTGGTTATGAACTCGATGATGTTATCGCGCTACTGGATACCATTCGTGACTTTGGCGCCTCAACCGAAGCGCCCAAATACCACTTTGAATCTCCGCGTCCTTGGCGCATGGAAAGCGACTACAGTGTCGCCAGCTTCAGCAGCATTGACGATGTCACTGCGCTGGAATGTCATAACCTTGATGACAGCGTGACGGAAAAATTCTACGACTTCCCAAGCGACCCGATTGTCTCACCGCTGATTGGCTTGCGCTGCGCCGGACGCACCATCTATACCGACAACGGCGACGGCAGCTTTAGCTCCAACTACACGGCGGGAAGTGGCGATGCATGGGTATCTGGCCGCGCTAAAGACGGCGGCTTTCCTAGCGGCCATACCACTGAAGCGGTCGACCGTGGTTTAGGGCTTGCCTATACGATTCCTGCGCGTTTTGCTGAAATGGCGATGCGCGCGGTGGACCTTGGCACCAACCGAATTGTCGCGGGTATGCACTCACCGCTGGATGTGATTGGCGGACGGATTATGGGCACCGCAGTCACTGCGGCGGCGCTCAATGCCAACCCAACCGTTGCCAGTACAGCGCTAAGCCAAGCCAACGAGTATTTCTTAGCCAAAGCGCAAACTGCCGGTTTTGATACTATCGATGACTATGCTCACAGCGATGTCAGCGATGTGGAAGCGGCGCGTTACAGCGACCACGATGAAATGAAGGCCCGTTATCTTGCGGCATTGACCTACGGTTTCGAAGCGCTTGATGAAGACAGCGCCGCTGCCGAAGTACCAAAAGGCGCCGAAGTTCTGCTCGCATCACGCTTTCCTTACCTTGATGACGACCAGCGCCGCGCGGTGCTCGCCACCACAGAGATCGATTCCAACTATCCGGTTATCAATCAATCTCGTGGTTGGGGACGCTTAAATCTATTTGCTGCCGCCGATGGTTACGGCGCTTTTGATGGCGACGTAACCATCACTATGAGTTCTGATGATGGTGAATTTGGCGCCCAAGATACTTGGCGTAATGATATTAGCGGCGCGGGCCTGCTCACCAAACTTGGCGAGGGCAGCTTAACGCTCACCGGTGACAACAACTACTCCGGCGGTACACTACTTGAAGCAGGTAGCTTAATCGCGGCCTCAAGCAGTGCATTTGGCAGCGGCACGCTCTATCAGCAAGATGGTAATCTTGAAATCTCAATTGACGATGGCAGCAGCGATAGCTCGCAAGGTACACTTAATGTCGGCGCTTATGTTCAAGATGGTGGTAGCCTTGTGCTTGATCTTAACAATAACGCTAAACTTAGCGCTAGCGGCAGCATCTACTTAAGCGGTGGCAATCTGGTTGTCACGGTCCCAACCCTGAGCGAGACAGAGAGCTTTAGCATTCTTTCCGCCGCTTATCTTGATGGCGAATTTGACAGCGTTACCGCCAGCGATAGCTCAGGCACCAGTTACGATGTGTCGGTCAGTTACAGCGCAACTGGCGCCAGTGTGAGCGTCTCTCCGCAGGCTTAATGACTAAAAACGGTGCATATAATTGAAGAGAGCCTGCATTGCGCAGGCTCTTTACTTTCTGACATTTATTTAAGTTACGCGCCACTTAAGCTTTGCCGGATTGATGGCTAAGACGCAAGTACACCAGCCCGACTAAAAGCCCCCAAAGCGTTGAGCTCATCCCCAGAAAACTCACACCAGATAAGGTGATTAAAAAGGTAAACAGCGCAGGTTCGCGGTAGTTATCTTGTTTAAAGGCGCTACTTAAGCACATCAGCAAAGTCCCTAATAACGCGAATCCGGCGAGAATATGGGAAATCTCATTCGGCAACGCCAAAAACAGCGCCACGACCGATGTGGCGAATAGTCCTGCCATCAAGTAAAACATCCCAGCCCAAATCACAGCGCGATAGCGCTGCGATTTATCACTGTCGACTTGTTCATTCATACAAATGGCGGCTGAAATCGCCGCCAGATTGACGCTAAAACCCCCTATCGGTGCAAACAGCAAATTGGCAAGCCCAGTGCCGACCAGTAACGGTTTAACTGGCACGTCATAGTGATAGCTTCTCATCATCGCAATGCCGGGCAAATTTTGCGACAGCATAGTCACGACATACAGCGGCAGTGCAAGGTTAACCGCTGCGGGCAGTGTAAATTCAGGTTTTATCCACACCGGACTGGCAAGCGAGACACTGAGCGACTCATTGAGCCCTTGGCTTTGCTCGCCGAATAACCCGCACGCCACACCAACAATCAACAACGTTAACATGGTGTAGCGCGGCATCAGATGCTTGGCTAGCAGGTAACTGGCAAACATCAGGAGAAATACCATTGGCATTGAACTTAGCGGCGTAAATGCTTTTAAGCAAAATGGCAATAAAATTGCACCGAGCATCGCAGTGCCAAGCTGTGGCGGAATCCGTTCGATGGCGCGGCTTAACGGCGTAATTAAACCGGTAATCACAATCAACACCCCGGTTATCATGAACGCCCCTATCGCCTCACTCAGCGAATATTGCGCCACTGCAGTGACCAACATTGCCGCGCCCGGCGTAGACCACGCAGTGAGAACCGGCTTTTTATAGTGCCATGAAAACAGTATCGACGTCAGCCCCATCACCAAACCGAGCGCCAACAGCCAACTTTCAATTTGCGCCGCACTGGCACCCGCCGCTTTGGCAGCTTGAATAATGATCACCACCGAACTGGTATAGCCAACCAGAACCGCGCCAAAGCCTGCCGAGATATGCCCCGGATTAAACCACCTTGCTAACATTTCCTATCCCTTGTGATGATGCTACTATTTCGTGTGCGTTATAACGCTCAAAAAGAGTATCACTGTGCGTTATAACGCACAAACAATATTTCAAGCTTAGGATTTTGTTATGCAAGACGCCGATTTTCGCGCGCAAATTGCCCTTCACCTTAAGACCCTGCGTAAAGCGCAAAACATCAGCCTCGACGCCGCGTCTAAACTCACAGGCGTGTCCAAGGCGATGCTCGGCCAAATTGAACGCCAAGAATCGAGCCCAACTATTTCGGTACTGTGGAAAATCGCCAGCGGCCTTGGCACGTCGTTTTCTGCGTTTTTCGCCGGCGATCCTAAGTTGCATGTAAGCGATCGCGCGTTTCCCGCCGATACTCATATGAAGGTGAATACCCTGTTTGCTTATCAAGATGACGCCAAAATGGAGATGTTTGAGATCACCCTAACCCATTTCCATCAACAAATGTCCTCACCTCACGCCGTTGGGGTGATTGAACATATCGTGGTGAAACAAGGTGAAATGCAGGTATTTTTCGACCAGAACTGGCACCGCCTGAAAGCCGGTGAACGGGTGCGATTTTTCAGCGATCAACAACATGGCTATCAAGCGCTCAGCGAGTGCGCAGTATTTGACAATATTATCTGCTACCCAAGCAAATAATTGCTAGCGGTACAAAAAGCACCACGCTTGATTGAACTGGCGTAAAAAATAGCGGCGCCTTTAGCAAGTATGGGGATTACCGAGACGCCGCTGAGGAAGGGAAACTAAAAAGCGATGGTGGCGGCAATGGCGATGAAAATGACGCCAAAAATACCGTTGATGGTGCGAATCACTTTGCCATCGGATAAATAACGTTTAAACGAGTTGGCACCAAGGCTGTAAATAAACATCACCGCCGTATCCACCAGCACCACAATCGCGCCCAGCAGCAAATATTGCGTAGCTTGATCGGCATGGATATCGACAAACTGCGGCAAAAATGCACTGAGAAAGATGATCGATTTGGGGTTGGTCAGATTGACGGTAAAGCCCTGTTTGACCAAACTCGATTTGCTCTGCTGCGTCCCTTCGGCAAACAGGCTGTTATCGGCTTTGATGCTGGCAATGATTTTTTCAACGCCAAGATAAGCAAGATAGGCCACACCCACGTACTTAATAATGTTATACAGCGTTGGCGACTGAGAAACTAAAATGCCAATCCCGAGGTAAATCAGCACCAGATGCAGAGCTAAAGCCGCTTGCAGGCCAAGGATGCCAAAACTGGCGCCGCGAAAACCGTTAACCAGCACATTATTGACTGACACCGCTGCGCCCGAGCCGGGCGACAAACTAAACACCACGCAAGCGATAAAAAAGGCGGCTATATCCATTGCGACTGCACCTCATCGCTCGCCAGCAGCGCTAGCTCAGATTCGCTTAAACCAAAGCGGCGCTGAATCGCTTGAGTGGAATTGAGATTGGTAAATGAGATATGCAAAATATCGCGGTGACCACCGGCGCTATCGCTGATTAAATCCGACACATCGTGTAATACACTGGCGTCATCAATCAGCATAATATCACCGGGATTTTTCAGCGTCGTTTGGCCAATCACCTCGCGCTTGCTGTTGTACACCGAGCTGACTCCGCCTTGAATGTTATGCCGCTCTACCAGCATCAACAAGAAGTACGAAGTGCCATCGCTGTGCATACCTTCGGGCGTCGGTTTACCCAGTGTGGTTTCGCCCGCAACGATACGATATTGGTCGAGTTCAACAAACCATTGTGGCGTGGTGTTACCAAGCAGGGCTTCACAGCGGTTAAAGGTTTTCAGCGCCAAAGTGAGCGCACGCTTGAAATGCTTATTGGCGTACAGACTCGCCTCAGTCATTTCAAAATAACGAAACAGATCGCCGGCGAAGCTGTTATATAGACTGGATTTGTACAACGGCACATAGGGCTTACGCACCAACTGCTGCAACTTGGCCGAGTAATACATGGTCGAGTAGCGACGTTGGCGATAAGTACCGTTGTCTTTCATATAGGTGTCGGTGGGCAAGTTATGCCAAGTGCGCTTGAAATCACTCCACGAGGAATCCAGTTCGTCACTTGACGGCGCAAGCTCGCTCTCACCAATATAAAAGCCATGGCTTAGTAGTGAAGAAGCAAACTCGACTAAGTTCACTTGTAACTTGTTATTGAGAATCACCTCCTCGCCATTGTTATGTTGTTGTACTAGCCACCCCATTTTATCTAGCTGTAATTTTTTAGTTGTGGGTTGTTTTTCAAGGTACATCTATAAAGCTCCCTTGCTGACGTTGTTAGCTAGAATGAAGTATTTATCTACTAGTATCATTATGTTATACATGATGAAAATTTATAATTTCTTAATTAGCGATAAGGAAAAATTTAATGTTGTCTTCTCAGGATCTGCATTTCTTTCACGTTGTCGCCACCAGCAGCAGCCTTTCCGCTGCGGCTAAGAAATTAAGCGTCACCGCGCCAACCGTGACTCAGAGGCTGCAAAATCTCGAAGCGAAATTGGGGCTGAAGTTGGTCGAACGCTCATCTCGAAGTTTTAAGCTCACCGACAGCGGTCACAAATTAGAGAGCCGCTGTAAAACCATTCTCGATGACATTGATGCCCTCACCCACGAGATCAAAGGTGAGCAGGATGCGCTGTCTGGCACACTGACGGTGCTGGCGCCGGTAGGATTTGGTGAAAAGCATATCGCGCCGCTGATTGGCGCGTTTTCCCTTGACTATCCGCAGCTGAAAATTCGTTTGTTGATGTCTGATAGCCCAGATATTGAAAGCTTTCCCGATGCGGATATCGTGATTTATATCGGCGAACTGCGCCATTCATCGATGAAGCGGATTGTTCTGGCCAAAAACCGCCGCTTGGTGTGCGCGTCGCCGCAGTATCTTGCTGCAGCTGGCCCCATCGAGACACCGGAATGCCTCAACCGACAGCACTGCATTGCGCTGGTTGAAAATAATGAAGACACCATGCAGTGGCCGTTTACCCACAAACATACTGGGGCGCGCATCAATGTGCGAATTAAACCGCGCTTGGAGTGTAATGTCGCCGATGCGGTCAAAGTCTGGGCGCTCAATGGTCTGGGAATCATTCACCGCTCAGAGTGGGACGTCGCCCAAGAGATCAAAGCCGGACTGCTAAGTGAAATTCTCACCGATTACCGCCTGCCAGATGCGGACATTGTCGCGCTGCTGACCGACAGCGAATACGACCGCCCGAAACGCGTCAATGTGTTTATTGAATTTCTCAAAGCCTCACTGGCGAGTCTCAATCAAGACTCAGCAATCGCCTAGCTTAACGCTAGGCATCACCTTGAATAAAAACTACTTTTTCAGCATTCCAGTGTGTGCCTGACTGCTGGTCAAACTGGCAACAAGTCAACCGCAGCTCGTCCTTGGCGATATTGTGCGCATACACCGCCGGTATACCATCAGGATATGACCAAACGCCCCAAGGCCGAGTCTCGCCTTGCAAGATGGTGTAAGCGTTATCCATCCCGGAATTATCACTTTGCATCGGATTACATGGCGGGCGCACATCATAAGTACCTCGGTCTGGGTCGCTGCTATCAAGCTGCTGCTGATTAACGTTAAACAGCCGCACATCGCGAACCAAGCCTAACTCTTGGGCGTGAAGATTGATTGCGCCGGGCGAACGAATGGTGATGTTGGAAAACGATATGTGCTCAATCACGCCGCATGGACGCTCGCCATGGCGACGCTTCGCGGTGACGTAAATCGGATCGGCCTTGCCCCAATGACATGGCGCGGTGAACTCAGTTTCAATTGAAATGTTATCAAAGCTCACGTTGCGAATGGCACCGCCATCGCGCGACACCAGTGCCAAGCCGCGATTAGACCCGCTAATAATGCAATTGCTGAACTTGATGTTGTTAAACAGGTTGTAGCTTTCAGTGCCGATTTTAAGCGCCGAACTGTGCGAACGAATTAAGCAATTCTCAACCAAAATGTTCTCACACGGCCAATCCATCCCGTCAGACTTACGGCTGGTTTTAAGGCACACACCATCGTCGGCTGTGCGCAACATGCAGCCGCTAACGATGAAGTCACGGCAGCCATCGAGGTCAATCGCGTCAGTGTTGGTGTATTTAAAACTGTTTTGCACTTTGATATTACGAATCTGACCACGCTCGCAGCCGACCATGTGTAGCGTCCACATCGGCGAATCCACGACGGTAATGTTTTCAATCAACACACTTTGGCACTGCTCGAAAATCACCGTGCGCGGGCGCAGCGAATGTGGCTTTCTATACCCCAATTCATCGGCCTGCTCGGCATTATAAGCCGGAGCATTGCCATTGATCACACCCGCGCCGCTGATGCCAACATTGTATTTACCCTTAGCGAAGATAAACCCATAGTGGCTGCCTTCAGCCATCACTTCACTGCGCGCGGCGCAAAAATCTTGATAATTGGGTGAGGCGATCAACTCGGCACCCGCGCTTAAATGCAGCGAGATATTACTCTCTAAACAAATCGCGCCGCTCAAATACCGCCCCGGCGGCACATATAAAATGCCACCACCTTGAGCGCGTAGCGTGGCAATCGCCCGTTCAAAAACATGGGTATTGAGCGTGACGCCATCGGCGGTCGGCGCAAAATCATTCAAATTGGTGTACATAGCAACTCTCTTGGCTAGCGACTATTTCACCGCACCTTCGGTGACACCGCTGATAAATTTTCTCTGGAAAATCAAAAACATGATTATTAGCGGCAGAATCACGATCATCGCCCCAGCCATCAGCACGGGAATATTAATCGTGTTGCGGTTTTGGAAAAACATCATGCCAATTGGCAGTGTGCGCAGGTCTTCCTGGTTGACTAAAATCAGCGGAATCAGGAATTCATTCCACGTCCAGATAAACAGCAGCAATGCCAAAGTCAGCAGAGTTGGACGAATCGCGGGCAGCAGTATTTTCCACAAAATGGTAAAGCGCGGTGTGTTGTCGATGACCGCCGCTTCAATTAATTCTTTCGGTACTTGGTTGAACGCAGTGGCGATCATCAAAGTGCTGAACGGAATCGACAGCGCCACTTGCGGCAAAATCAGCGCCAAATGGGTGTTAATCAGCCCAAGCCAATGCATTTCGTGATACAGCGGAATCATAAACGCTTCTGATGGCAGCACCATGCCAAGTGCCAATAGCAGCGCAATAAAGGTTTTGCCCGGTAACTTCAAAAACGCAAACGCGAACCCCGACAAAGTGCCGAGTGCAATGCTGGCAATCACCACCGGAAAGACAATCAAAAGCGAGTTAACGAAGTAGACCTTAAAGTGCCCTTCCTGCCACGCCGAAACATAATGACGGAAGTTGAAATGCTCAGGCAGCGAGAAGAAGCCCTGCAGCATTTCCGACTGCGATTTAAACGATGCCGACAACACCAACAAAAACGGTGCAACGGTTAAAATGGCGAAAAACCACAGCAAAACACGCGATAACATAGGGTTATTTTGAGTCATTATTTTCGCTCCCGAAGCACAAAGTGCAGCAATCCGTTGACCGCAAAAACAATCGCCATACTGACCAGCGCAACCGCCGATGCATAGCCAAAGTGGCGTAAGTCAAAACCTTGTTGATACATATACATATTGGTAATTAGGGTTGAAGTCCCCGGGCCGCCTTGCGTCATGACGTAGATAAGATCGAACGCTTTAAGACTGGCGATGACAGTTAAAATCAGCGCAACACGTACCTCAGGAAGTAACGCAGGTAGCGTAATGCGTATGAATTTTTTCCAATGTGTCGAGCCATCAAGCTCGGACGCTTCATGAATCGACGGGTCCATCCGTTGAATGCCGGACATAAACAGCACCAAACAAAAGCCAAAGAAATACCACACCGCAACAAGCCCCGTAGCGGGCAATGCCCAGTCAAAATCTCCTAGCCAAGCTTTCGCCATGGACGGCATTCCGATGAAACGAAAAAACTGGTCAATCGGTCCAAACGCTGGGTTATATAACCAACGCCACACGACGCCAAGCACCGCCATTGGCATGATGTAAGGCATAAAGAACAAAATGCGCAGCGCCGTCAATTCGCGCGGATTTTTCATTTCATTGAGAAAACTACACAGTGCCAGGCCAAGCGCAATCGGCAAAATGGTGTAATAACCCATCAATTTGACGTTATTGCCTATCGCAACCCAGAATTTCGGGTCGTTGAAAATGGCGATAAAATTATGTAACCCAACAAAAATCGGCTGGCTTGCCCCATCCCATTCGGTGACGCTAACACCCAAAGATGTCATCAAAGGAAACAGCAGAAACACACAGTAGATGACAAGTGACGGCAAGATATAGAGTGCGTTTCTGGTGAGAGAAAGATTGAGCATGGTACAAATCCCTGTACGACAAAGGCGCGCAAGCTACTCGTGCTTGCGCCCTTACTGGAGCAAAAACTAGTGGCCAAGTGATGTCATATAGTCTTGATAGTTTTTATCCAGATTGCTGGTCAGTTGCTTTGGCGTAATTTTCTCTGCCATCAACATCTGCACGTTTTCATTTAATGTGGCAAGCATGCTTGGCGTCGACCAGTCGACATAGTGACCAAGCGCGTTGTCTTTATTGACTTGAACCCAAGCAGTATAGATATCACCAAGCAATTGATTGTCTTTTGGCAGGATCACTTCATCCGCTTGCGCCGCTGGAAGGAAACCGTGGCTTAACCAATCCGCAGCCACTTCACCCGACACTAAGTAGTCGATAAACTGCGCCGCGGTTTGCTGCTGCTGATCGCTTTTCGCGGTTAGCGTGATCGAGAACGGTAAGTCGGTTCCCCCCACCATCAAAGGCTTGTCTACGCCTGCAAATTTTGGCATCGCTACGAAGTGGATATCTTTACTGGTTTTAAATTGCCCCGAATACCAAGTGCCGCTGATAAAAAACGCCGCTTGGCCGTTTTGGAATAAGGTCGCCGCATCATCGTGACCTATGCCTTGGAAGCCTGGGAAGAAGTAGCCTTTCTTGCTCCAGTTTTGCATCAAGCTGGCCGCGTTTTCGAGCGCTGGATTCTTGAAGCTACCGCCTTCGCCATAGATAAGTTTATCCAGTGGTGCGCGCTTGCTGGCATCAATTTGATCTTCCCAAATTGCGCTAAGCATCTGTTGCCCAGCATTACCATCAAGAAGCCCAAGCATGATTGGCGCAATGCCTTTCGCTTTCAGCTTAGCCATATCCGCTTCGAATTCTTGCATGGTTTTTGGCACGCTAAGGCCCGCTTTCTCAAGCAGTGCCTGGTTGTAATACAAACCGACCATTTCACCTAAACTGGCAACACCGTACAATTCGCCTTCGCCAAACTGTTGACCTTTAGACCAACGGTTGCGCTTGAGAATCGATTCTGGAAAACGAGTGGTCCAGTGGTAGCTATCAGCAAACTTGTCCATTGGCACCAACAGATCTTGTTTAACTAACGCGCCCATGTCACCGCCGCCTTGGTTTACCTGCGCGACTTGCGGGCCGTCCCCAGAACTGAGTGCCAATTTAAGCGGAATGCGCATGTCTTCAAACGAGTGGATAGAGCGTTTGATTTTGATATCTGGATGCTGCTTGGTGAAATTTTCGATCGCATGTTCAATCACTGCGGTTTGACCTGGGTAGTTGTAGATATCCCATTCGTCTAAATTGGTTTGGGCGTTGGCGCCAAATGAGATGCTGGACATCACCATAGACGTAAGCAGTGCAGTGTGAAATAGCGGGGTTTTACGATTCATGTGGACTCTCCGATAACACAATTCATCATTTCTAGGCCAACCAAGCCGTACTTCCTGTACAAGGTTTGACCTAACCTATAAATAGACTTACTTCTTTTAATAAACAAAGTAAAGATTTATTTTATAAATAGTGGTGAAATTGAGATTGCACGACACTACTTATCAACTGCGTGCATATCTAAATTGGCAAACCTCTCGCGCATGGCGTTAACCTTAGAAAAACAGCGCCAACCGAAGTGCAATAAAGGTATAAAACCCGTTAATGATGAGATAAATAACCTCTAAAACCGACTGCATTCGCTTGGCGAGCACATCATTTTCATTGCCTATATACACGGGCACTTCGCGCAGCTTAGTCTTGACACGCGTGAGTAAAAATTGTGCATTTTTGCATTAACTGTATAGATTAAACCTTGCTTAATATTTGCATTTATTATTTACTAAAAATTAAGTAGGCCTGTTTTAGCCGACAAATATGGATATAGCCAAATACAGAAAGGAGTTCTGTCATGTCGATCCCTTATTCCATTCGCCAAGCCCGCGCTGAAGATGAAGAAGCGCTGTATCAAATCTGTTTAAAAACCGCCAAAGCGGGCGTCGATGCCAGTGACGTCTACAGTGACCCACACTACCCAGGCCAGCTCTATGTGGTGCCTTATGCACGCTTTGAACCGGATTTAGCCTTCGTGCTGACCTGCGATGAGCAAGTGGTGGGCTACGCCGTTGCCACCGCCGACACGCGTCAATTCGAAACCACTCTAAACGAGCAATGGTGGCCGGTACTGCGCGAAGCCTACGCCAATCGCCAGCCACAAAAGCCGTTTGACAGTAAAGTGCTCAACCAGATTAATGACCCGCATGTTGCTGACCCAATGTTGGTGGAGGACTGGCCCGCGCATCTGCATATCAACCTGCTACCACAAGTGCAAAGTGGTGGCTGGGGCAGCAAACTCATCAGCGCTGTGATTGAAGCGCTTAAGCGTAAGCAAGTCAGTGGCGTGCATCTTGGCGTAAGCCTGCAAAACGAAAAAGTATGTAATTTTTATCAAAAACAAGGATTTACCCATATCGTTCGTAGCAACGCTATCTATATGGGTCGCAAACTGTAATGCAGAGGAAGGCAGAAAATGGCAAAGCTTGAACTTATCGGCGTGCGAAAAAGCTGGGATAAAACCGAAGTCATTCATGGCGTAGATTTAAAAATCAAAGACGGTGAATTCGTCGTCTTCGTCGGTCCATCTGGGTGTGGAAAATCCACCCTGCTTCGAATGATTTCCGGGCTGGAAAGCATCACCGAAGGTGCACTGGTGATCGGCAATAAAGAGATGACCACGACCCCACCTGCCGAGCGCGGTATCGCAATGGTGTTCCAATCTTACGCTCTGTACCCCAACATGTCGGTGCGCGATAACCTGGCCTACCCGTTAGAAATGGCGAAGCAACCAAAAGAGCAGATCAAACAAAAAGTCGCTCAAGTGGCGAAAACTCTGCATCTTGAACCCATGCTCGATAGGCTTCCTAAAGCGCTGTCTGGCGGTCAAAGGCAACGAGTCGCGATTGGGCGCGCCATTATTCGCGAGCCCGACATCTTTTTGTTTGACGAACCGCTCTCCAACCTTGATGCCGAATTAAGGCTACAAATGCGCATCGAAATTGCCAAACTACACGAGTCTTTGGGGGTCACCATGATTTACGTCACCCACGATCAGCTTGAAGCCATGACCCTTGCCGACCGTATCGTGGTGTGCCGCGATGGTAAGATTGAGCAAGTTGGCGCACCACTTGAGATTTACCACGACCCAGACAACCTCTTTGTCGCTGGCTTTATTGGCTCGCCAAAAATCAACCTGCTCAAAGGTGAAGTTGCCAACAGCTATCAGGGCCAAACACAAATTCGCGTTCCGGCACTTGGAATCGACAGCTTGATGATTGAGCTTGAAGCGCCGCTGCAAGAAGGCCAAATCATCAGCATAGGTTTTCGCCCCGAACACATTCTCGATGCTGTTGAAACCATACCGCAGCAGCACTGCTTCGACGCGCCGGTTGCCTTTAGCGAGCACCTTGGCCATACCAACTATCTGTATCTCGATGTCGGCGAAGAAGACATGTTTGTGGTCGAATCACGAATTCGCGATAGCGTTGCTAATAATGAGCGCGTGCGCTTTGCGGTTGATCCGCAAAAAGCGCTGCTGTTTGACGATAATGGCCTGCGCCTACGCTAACCAAACCATAAACAGCGTAAGCAAAAACGCCCTCAATTGAGGGCGTTTTCTTAGGCATAGCGTTGTGAGTAATCGCTTGTTTAATCATGGTTTTAAGCCATTCATTACAGCTTAAAAATGCTTCGCGACTTAACAGCTTATTTATCGTTATCGATATCCGTCGCTAACATATCCAGCAAGCGGTTCACCGCAAACCCCGCTGCGCCTTGCGCCCACATATGCGATTCGGTGAGAAAGTGAATTGGCGTCACCTGCGGCGTGATACGCAAGCGATACTTCTGGAAACTCTGCAGCGCTTGGTCGAGTAAAATTCGCGACACGGTTTGCGGCTCCGTGGTCAAATAGATGATATCGGGGTCAAAGGCGATGGACAAATTCGCCAACGAAACCCCAAGGTGATGACCAGCCGTGGTTAGGGTTTCCAAGGTTAATGGACTTGGGTTTTGCTCAAGCTCTTGTAACGTACGTGGGGGATTACGCTTATCGATACTTGGGTCATTTTCCCATAGATAGTGCAAAATCGCTCGCGACGAGGCAACATCTTCAAGCACTCGCTCTGTGCCATCTCCAATTAAACCGTTACCAATCTCACCAGCGTTGCCGTGACGACCACGATACAGCTGGCGATTGAGAATAATTCCGGCACCAATGCCTTGACCATAAGTGGCAATGATCGCCGAGTGGGCTTGACCAATTTGACCAAACACCACCGTCGCCAGCGCCAGAGCGTTGGCATCATTTTCGATAAACACCGGAATCGAAAAGCGCTCACTGAGCTGAGCGGCGATATCAACATTGTTCCAGTCGAGCAAAATAGAGCGTAAGCAATAGCCAGAATCTGGGTCAACAATCCCAGAAATCGCTAGGCCAATCGCACCAATTTGACGCTGCGGCGCCGATGATTTCATAAACTTGGCTAACGCATCACCGAGCTGCTTAGGGGTGAGTTTTCCCGCCGGGATCTCCTGCTCGCTTATCAAGGTGCCGGCTAAATCCGTCATCACGATAAGATTTCGCTCAGCATTGAGCTGAACCCCAATCACGTAAGTAAAGTCTGGGTTGATTCCGAGTAAGGTTTTTGGCCTGCCCATCGAGACTTTACGCAGCCCTAGTTCGCGAATTATGCCTTTATTCAAAAGCTTATTGGTGGCTTGCGACACAGCCGACATACTCAGCGCACTACGCACCTTTAAGTCTGACTGGCTGATGGAAGCATGCTCCACAATCAAGCGCAGAATACGAGTTGTGATAGATGGTGGTGTCGGCATAAATTTAGCTCAAAATGATTTCGTTTATGGTTGTTATGTGGTCGATAGCACAGGGGTGCGGGCTAATAAAAGTGCGCCATCTAGCGCGTCACCTTTGGCGGCAATCAGGGCGGCGCGGCTTTGCTCATCAAGCCAAGGCTCAATGGGTTTGGCAAGCCCGCCCATTAAAGTGGCGCCATTCTCGCCTTGCGCGGTTAAATAATCCAGTATTTGGTCGATTTCTCTTGCTGTCTGTCGCACAAGTCGCGTTGCAAGCGCATCGCCAAGCTCTGCGTGATGAAAAGAGGTTGGTGAGAATTGCCCCCAATCTGCTGGGGTTGCTTGGCTTACCCAACTGAGCATCTGCTCCGGCGAATGGGAAAAATAGTCCATAACTTCATGCGTAAACGCACTAGGTGGTAATAAATTCTCATGGGCTTGCAGCGCACAACGCACCGCGCGGCGCCCTAACGTCGCGCCAGAACCTTGATCGGCGAGATCAAACCCCCAACCGCCGACTTGGCGAAATTCAGCACCGTCCCAACGCACGCCCTGACTTCCGGTGCCAGCGATCAGCACCGCGCCAGCGTCCCCTAAATGGGCGCCGATGCAAGCAATCTCCGCATCAGAGAGCACTTGCAAACTGGCAAAACCAGTCAGCATTTTTTCTGCGCGTAGGCGATACGACTCAACGTTCGCCCCCGCCAGCCCCAGTACCACGCTGGTTTGAGCAGAAGATTCTAGCGCTAAACCGGCTTGCGCATAGGTACCAGAAATCAAACGGCTCACCGTTTCTAAAGCTTTATCAAAATTCGAATAAATGTTGGCTGAGCCAGCCTCGCATTCGGCGAGCACAGTGCCATCCGCTCGTGTCAGACGTGCTCGGCAGCGAGTGCCTCCGCCATCCACACCGATAAAATATTGACAGTCCAAATTGTCTCTCCTTGCTCTCTTAGCGAGAAATCGGTCACATCCAAGTTGTCACCTCTAGCTAAAATAGGAAAAAACCATGACGATATCAATAAAAAAGATTCCATATAAATTAAGTTTTAATATTTTATAAAGTATAAATAACTGTTTTTTAATAATTAAAGTTAAAATGAACAAAATACATTCAGCATAATTATTTATATTACTTTTTTTCGTGAACTAAATGGAGTAGATTAAATATCACTCATCCATTGATATGAATTGTCTTGCCAGAATGGAGCTTGGCTCAAGACATCGCTGGCCAGGGAGGAAAAATGAAAGTAGCGATAATTGGATTAGGACATCGACTTTCTCACGTCGCCAAAGACATGAAGAAAGCCGACCCAGAATTTTCAATCACAGGTTATGTTGACCCAGCGCCCGCGGGGCTGGACAACTTACACCAATTTGGTATCGAACCCGGCCAATCTTATTCAAGCCTTGAAGAGATGTTGGAAGCTGGCGGTTTTGATTTACTGATGGTCGGCACACCGAACTTTTTGCACCTTGAGCATATTCGCGCCGGACTGCAAGCGGGTTACACCGTATTCACCGAAAAGCCTGTGGTTATCGATAAGGCTCAGAGCATCGAGCTGGCAAAACTGGTGCGCGAATACGGTGAAGACAAGATCATCGTCGGTTTGGTGCTACGCTATTCACCGCTCTATCAAGATTTGGTCAACGCCAAAGCGCAAGGCGTATTGGGCGAAATTACTTCCATTGAAGCCACCGAGCATATTCCACCATATCATGGCGCATTCTTTATGCGTGACTGGCGCCGAATGGAGAAATACGCGGGGCCGTATATTTTGGAAAAATGTTGCCACGATATCGATCTCTACCAAGGCTTGGTGGGTGAACGCCCAGTTCGAGTTGCCAGCTTTGGCGGTCGCAAATCGTTTACCCCACAGCACACACCCACTGGCGCAGTGACCGCAGATTCGGAAATGTATCATACCAAGCCAAGCGGTTGGAGCAGCACCGATGCGGTGTTTGATAGTGATGCCGACATCATCGATTACCAAAACGCAATCATCGAATATCAAGGTGGTGCGACGTTATCGTTTCACGCTAACTTGAACGTACCCGATGAGTTTCGCCGCTTCTGTGTGATCGGTACGGATGGCCAAGCTGAAGGCGATTTTGTGCGTAACTTCTTCAAACTGCACGATGCGCGCACCACAGATTGTTTAATCGACAAACAGTATGAAGGCAGCGCCTATGACGGCCATTACGGTTCAGATGAGTTAATGGCGCAAGAAGTGGTCAATCACATGCTACGCGGCACGCCGCTCAAAGTATCGGTGGTGGATGCTCTCGAAGCAGGCTTAACCGCGATTATGATCGATGAGGCGCGCAAACAAAAAGCCGTCATTGATATGACAGAGTGCTGGGCTGAATTTGACCAAGCGCTTGGCCGCTAACCCAAGCATCGAGTCACAACCTCTCCCCCTATCACGCCGCTGAAATAACAGCGGCGTTTTTATGCCCAACTTAAACCAGCGACTTAACCAATACTGCTTCGACGTAACGATCGCCAGGTGTAAAATGCTCACCTTGGCGGCGATATCCCGCAGCAAGATAGTAATCGACTAGGAATGGGTGTTGGCTTGGCGTTTTGAGGGTCAGATGCGTATGACCAAGCGCTCGCGCCTCACTTTCAGCCAAATCGAGCAACGCTGAGCCGAGTTTTTGCCCCTTGCAGTTAGGATCAACCGCCAAGCGGCTTAGCACCAAGCCGTATTGTGGGTAATGACTGAGACGACACACGCCCAATAAAGCATTGCCACGCAGGCACAGATACACTTCATTACGCGCTATCCACTGCTGAACAACCGCCAACTCAACCGTGGCAGCGCTAAACACAAAGGCATCAAGCGCATGACAACCAAACGCGCGATGCAATAGCGTCTGAACTGAGCAGGCATCAGCTGCACTAGCAAGACGTAATTGAACAAGGTCAGACATCAAAAAGTTTCTTTAACCCGCTTCTAAGTGCATTTATTCTCTAGCAAAAACCATCTTGTTGCATGCAAAAAACCGCCATCATAGAAACAAACTAATCATTTGCCTAATTAGCGCATTCAGTAACTAGCTTATTTACGTAAACAACTGATTTAAGAAACTAACGCAGGCACTCGGCAAATGCTTTTTGGTGACACGGGTTGCAACGCTGTTTATCCACCACTCTTAGTAGCATCGCAATCGCCGCTTGAGGAGTCGCGAATAACCGCGCTTCGCCGATTTTGTCCAGATAGCCGCTGTCTTTAAGTTCATCAATGACTGCATGTTTTAGAGCGATGATCGCTAGGTAACCGCCGGCGGATTCAAGTCGCTGCGCTTCTTGCTCAAGCATTTGCGCTCCTGCCAAATCAATAAAGTTAATCCCTGAGCCGATCATCAACACCAGCGTATTGCCGCTTGATGTTAATTCACGAAGTCGGCGCTGCACATGGTCGGCAGAGCCAAAAAACAGTGAGCCATCGACTCGAATCAGTTTGATTTGCGGGCACCAGTCAGACTGCTTAAGGCCGATTTGGTTAAGTTGCTGGTGAAACGAAGCCTCTTGCGCGGTCAGCTCAAGTACGCGTGGGCGCGAGGTACGGCGTAAATACAGCACCAAAGACAACATCACGCCGACATAAATGGCAAACTCCAGTTCGATAAACAGCGTCGACAGGAAGGTCGCAGCCAGCACCGCCACTTCGTTATAATTCGCGCGCAAAATCTCTTTAATATGTTTGAAATCAAACAAGTTCCACGCAATCAGCATAATCGAACCGGCAATCGCTGGCATCGGCAAATAAGCAGTGACGTCTGGAATGAACACCACAATCAGCGCTAGCAGCAGCGAGGAGAATATCGCCGCCAGAGGTGTCTGCGCGCCAGCGTCATAATTGGCGCCAGAACGAGTAAATGACCCAGAGCCAACAAAACAGCCGAAAAACGCGCCAACAAAATTAGACAGCCCTTGGCCAACAAACTCTTGGTTACCATTAATGCGCTGACCTGAGCGTAGTGAAATGGCGCGCGCAATCGACACCGCTTCAATCAAGCCAAGCATGGCGATGGCTAAAGCGCCAGATGAGAGCGTTTTAACGGCGCCGGCACTGAATTGCGGGGTAGCAAAAGATGGCAGTTCGCTCGGTAAAGCCCCCACCAAAGCCACACCACGTTGGGGGCCGTCTATCGCCCAGCTCAGCAAGCTCGCCGCGCCAAGACCGAGTAACAGATGTGGTAACTTGCGGCTGATACGTCGCGCAATCACACTAATGATGAGAGATACCGCGCCAACCGCCAACGACAAACCGTGAGTATTCGGAATTTGCAGTGCAATCGCCTGCAGTTCATCCACCAGCGACAAACCGCTAGCAATTTCAACGCCGAGTAGATGTTGCAACTGACTGGCGGCGATTAACACCGCGGCACCTGCGGTAAAACCAATCACCACAGTGTGAGAAATGAAGTTGACTAAGCTACCAAGGCGCAGCGCTCCCATCGCCAATTGAATCACGCCAACCATTAGCGTGAGCGTGACCGCTTGTTGAATGTAATCCTCTGCGCCGTTCGCCAGCGGGCTAATGACACTCATCAGTACAATCGAAAGTGCCGCTGTCGGCCCCGACACCATATGATGGGAAGAGCCAAACAGCGATGCCAAAATGCACACCACAATCGCCGAATACAAACCATATTCAGCGGGCAAACCGGCAATCAACGCGTAAGCCACCCCTTGCGGCAATGCGATCACCGCGCCGGTGATCCCCGCCAGCAGATCTTTTCCGAACATCGCTTGGTTGATTTCTCTGCCCCACTGTAAAAAGGGCAGTAATTTCACTAAATTGGCGGGCATCTACTGGTTCCTCATAACATTGCTAGGCCAATTTAGATATAATTCCATCACGCGTAAAACGAAATAAACTGGCCGTCACAACCAATATTTTCGAATCTTACTTTCGACCCAATATGGAGCGTTCTAACCATGGATATGGTGCTGCTAAAAACCTTTCTTGAAGTGAGCCAAACCCGCAATTTTGCAAAAGCAGCTGACAAACTGTGCGTCTCGCCATCGACCATCAGTGCGCGAATTCGCCAGCTTGAAGAGCACCTGGGGATTTCGCTGTTTACTCGCAAGCATCATCAAGTGTTGCTCACACCGGCCGGAGAGCGCATGGAGCGCCATGCGCACTTTATTTTGCAGGCTTGGGATCGCGCATACGAAGATACCGCGCTGAGCGAAAAGCACAAACGCCGCTTAGTGATTGCCGGTGTCGCAAGCCTCTGGGATGTGTTTTTGCAGCGCTGGCTCAATGATATCTACCGCGACTTTCCAACCCTGGGCATTCGCGCCGAAGAGAGTACTCCGCTACGCGTGGTCGACAAATTAGAAAAAGGCATGATTGATCTTGGCTTTCTCTACGAGCCGCCACTAATCAAGGGCATCGCTGTAGAAGAAATCACCAAAGTACAATTACAACTGGTCTCAAGTGAGCCTGAGCAAAACGTCGAACACGCGATTGGCGAAGGTTATATTCGCGTCGAATGGGGCAAAACCTTTGCCACTCTGCACGAAAGCTTTTTTCCCCAGCGATTATTAGCGCGAGCCCGAGTCAATAGCGGCGGTATTGCGCTTAGTTTGATTCGCTACTGCGGCGGCGCGGCTTATCTGCCCACTTCCGTGGTCAGTCCGCTGCTGGCAAGTGGCGAGCTACACAGCGTCGCTGATGCGCCCAATATTGAAATGAAAGCCTACGCCGCATACCACGTGCGCAGCGAGCAAAGTGAACTGGTTAAAGAACTGCTGAGTCACGATCAGCATTTCTAGCCAAGCTTGTTAGTGTTTTGAACATGCTATGCCTTATGTTTACCCACATAATCCGAGCATTTAGAAACAGATAGCGATATCATTTGACTCTGCGGTGAGAGGCTGTATTTTGTTGCCGTATTTTAAGTGTGCCTGCCTTAAGTGCCCTTCGGTGACTTAAGCTATCGACTGTTAGTAGAGAAAATCATGAACGGAATCTTATCCATCCAAAGCCATGTGGTATTTGGACACGCGGGCAATAGCTCGGCGGTGTTCCCTATGCAACGAATGGGGTTAGAAGTGTGGCCCATTCACACGGTGCAATTTTCAAATCACACGCAATATCCACAAGGCTTTAGCGGCAAGAGTTTCGATTCTGAAGACATTCGTACTTTGGTCAAGGGCCTTGACAACATCGGCAAACTTAAAGATTGCCAAGCGGTGATCTCCGGCTATCAAGGCAGCGCAGACCAATGCTTGGCCGTGGCGCAAGCCGTCGAACAGATTCGCGCCCAAAACCCAAACGCGCGCTATGTGTGTGACCCTGTGATGGGCGACCCGCAAAAAGGCTGTATCGTCTCCGATGGCGTCGCTGAGCATTTGGTGCAAACGCTGATGCCGATGGCCGATGTGATCGTGCCCAACCAATTTGAGCTGACCGCATTTACTGGCGTTGAAATAAGCAACCTTGAGCAAGCCATCACCGCCTGTCGTAAGGCGTTGGATCTTGGTCCGAAAGTGGTGCTGGTGAAACACCTGCACTCGCTAGCGCAAGGCGTATTCAGCACCATTCTTGCCACCGAGCAAGGCTGCTATTTGATTGAGCGCCCGGAGCTGGAATTTGCCAAAGCGCCCGTCGGTGTTGGCGATCTGATCAGCGCTATTTTTACCGCCTGTTTGGTAAAAGGCATGGCCCCACTTGAGGCGTTTCGCCACACCAACAACGCGGTGTATGGCGTATTGGAAACCACTGCGAAACATGGTTCATGGGAACTGATGACAGTCTTTGGCCAAGAAGAGATCGTCAATCCAAGCCACGATTTCGCGCCGCAGCCAATTGGCTAACTTGCCAAGCAGCAACCACAAAAAAAGGAAGCCTTAGCTTCCTTTTTTATCGCTTAAATCAAGACTTAACCGTAGATATCGTACGCACCTTCAATGGCGTGAATCAAGTCGACAATCAAAGTGTTATACGGCGTTGGCACACCATAGCGTTTGGCCTGCTCGACAATCGCGCCGTTGATGGCATCAATTTCCATTTTGACGTGATTTTTGCGGTCTTGGTACATCGAAGAATAACCACCGCCTGCGGTTTCACACACACTCTTGACCATTTCTAACGCTTCACGGCGGTCGAAATATGTGCCGTCTGCTTCCGCCACTTCAATCGCTTCATAGATTAAGCGCTTGGCAAAATCCCATGCGTGTTGGTTTTTAAGCATGTAACCAATCGGCGTTTGAGTAATGGCGGTAAAGGTATTGACCGACAAATTGACCAGCAACTTACTCCAGATAATGCGCTGAATGTCATCGGTCACATCAATCGCAAAACCTGCCTGTTCAAGTAGCTGCGCGGCGGTTTGAATCTGTTGTTCGGCGTTGAAATTGCTGCCAATCGTGGTCACGCCAGAAGCGGGATGCTTGATTTGGCCGCGGGTTAAGTTCACCGCGTTATGCTTACTAGTGCCGATAATAATATTATGTTTATCAACGTATTGTTCGATAAGCCTGTCGTTACCCGCGCCGTTTTGCAGTGTCATCACCAAGGTCGTAGGCTTAAATAGCGCGCGGTTTTGCTCCAGCGCCACTTGGGTGTAGGTGGATTTAACAAACACAATCACCACATCCACCGCCTGCTCGCACTCACCGGACACATACGCCGACACACCGCTAAAGGTGCGTTGCTCGCCATTTGCCTCAGTCATCACAATGCCGCCTTGGTTGATCGCCTCAACCTGCTCTTTAAGCGCATCAATCATGATCACTTGATGATGCTGACTTAAATACGCGCCATACAGACAACCCATCGCGCCAGCGCCAATCACCGCAATTTTCATAACTCTTGATTTCCTTACACCATCACGCCGCTGACTCATGACTCAGCGCGCAACAAATAACCCAAGTGAATAGTTTGCAGTATATAAACGCCGCTCTATCGCCAGCAAATAGCAAAAGTTTCGTATCAAGAAACTTATTTTTGAGATATTCTCTTAGCAAGAGAATTTTACGCCAATTTGATGAGTATTCTGCCGCGCTTTCATGGCTTTGCATCAAAAACCAGCCAAATGTACCGTTATAAGAACCAAATCAGCGCCCCGAATCACCTCGCGAGAGCTAGTTATCATGGACCTAAAACCCAACGACCATACAACGATTAACCGCCATATCGGTGCGCGCATTCGTACCCATCGCAAAAATCGTGGCATTACCATTCAAGCGCTCGCCGAGCGTATTCACAAAAGCCGCGCGACGGTTTCGAAATACGAAACGGGTGAAATTGGTTTGGATATGGTGACACTGTTTGCCATCGCATCAGCGCTGGAGGTGACGCCCAATCAGCTGATCGATTATCGCGTCAATACGCCTAAAGCCGCGCTGCCTAATTCGGCGCTGAAAACCTTTCACAACGCCACTCAGCTGTACTTTTACTTTTATGATGGCCGCTATAACCGCTTAAAAGATGGCGTGATCAATATATTGCCGCTGGAAAGTAGCCCTAAGCCCTCCGCCAACCAGCAAACTGCGACGCTGACCATCAGCGTGGTGACGCCCAATGGCAAGAACAGTGAAATCTATTACCTTGGTGATGTGACCTATAGTGACAGGTTAATTCGCTTCTCTTTTGTGAATCAATACAACACGTTAGAAGAGAGCCTACTGTATATTTTTAACCCGCTGGAGCTCAGAGACAGTACCTACGGCATGTTGTGTGGCATATCATCTGCTGACATGCGTCCGTGCGCGTTTAAATGTTTGGTGTCGCTAACCAGCCACCCCTACTCAGATGAGCTTAAAGAGCAGCTGCGCCTGACCAAAGATGAACTCAAAGAGTCAAAGAAACTGAATATGTTGGTGATTGATAATGTGCTGTGACCAACACAGCTTAAGGTTAATGCCAACCTAAGCCGTGTGGTCAACTATATAAAATCGTAACAACGCAATTAGGCGACAGCCTGCTCGGTCGCTTGGTTGTGCTTAGTGCCAAGAAAAGCTAAACACAGAGCCGCAACCAATGAACAAAGCCCCATCAAAAGCGCCACATACGCGAGTACGGATGCCAACTCGTCGCCACGCTCAAAGCCTTGTTGCATTAAAATACCCGCAAGCCATGGCGATACAATCGCCCCGGCGCGCCCCATTCCAATCACAAACCCGGTACCAGTGGCGCGCACATGGGTGGGAAACACCACTGCCATTAAGGTGTAAATGCCCGATACTCCCGCATTCGCGAAAAAGCCCGCTGCGGCGGCCAGAGAGCTGAGCTCGGCAAGTTGCGGCTTAGATTGACCAAACAGCGCCACCGCAAGCGAGGTCAGAACTAAAATTACCATCGTCAGAGGTTTGAGACCAATGCGGCGACTGAGAAAGCCAAAACTCAACCCGCCTAATACGCCACCCACGTTGACCCAAAATAACACGCCCGCCGCCGATGCTGCACCAATGCCCATCTGCACCACGATTGCCGGTGTCCATTTGAGAATGTAATAGAAGGTTAGCATTTGGAATAAGTAAGCCAGCGTCATCAAAAGTGTTGCCGCTAAAAGCGCCGGGCTAAAAATATCCAAAATCGAGCTTTTGGCTTGCAAGCGGTTAGCGTTTAAGGCCCGAGTGATAGGCAGTGAAGCCACACCAGTATGACCGAGCTTTTTAAGCGCATGATTGACCCG
Organism: Vibrio xiamenensis; assembly: GCF_900100015.1. Taxonomy (GTDB): domain Bacteria; phylum Pseudomonadota; class Gammaproteobacteria; order Enterobacterales; family Vibrionaceae; genus Vibrio; species Vibrio xiamenensis. Next base: position 125,056 of record NZ_FNDD01000004.1, read on the forward strand.
CGCTAAGGCATTTTGGGGCTGCACACGAGTGAGCCAATGCACCGATTCTGGCAGCAATAACCAAGTGATGGGAAACAGCGCGACCGACAGCCACGCGCCAACGATGAACATATCGCGCCAGCTCGCTCCTTGAGCGCCGAGGATTGCATGCCCTATCGCGCCGCAAGCAATACCGCCAAGGGGATAGCCAATCACCATCAGTGAAATGCACAATCCGCGCTGCTTGTGGTTAGAAAATTCCGCCACTACCGCATTGGTTGAAGACAGCAAACCGCCAATTCCCAGCCCTGTGTAGATGCGCACCGCGCTGAGCGTTTCAATGCTACTAGCCAAACTTGCCGCCCACATTCCCGATGCCATGACCAGCAAACAGCTGAGTAACATAACGCGCCGCCCCAGTTTGTCAGCAATGCCGCCGAGCACAATCGAGCCGATGGCCATGCCAATCAGTTCCATCGACAGCACTAAACCAAGCTCGGCGCGATCTAAGCCAAACTCCGCCATGATCCCAGAGCCCGACACTGCAATGGCTAACACGTCAAAGCCATCCACAGCGCTGAAAAGCACCGTCAAAGCTACAATCAATACTTGGATACGCGTCATCGGTTGTTCATCGATAAACTTGCGCGGGTCAATAACACTCGCCGTCATGGTTACTCTCAATTAAAAACGTCTAGATGGCTAAATCATCTAGAGTTCTCAGCATGAGAGCAACTCAAGTTTGCTCATAGCGATCATGAATGAAATTCAAGATAAGGTATAAAAGTGTTAGCTGAGCTCAATTCCCTTATCAGACTGAGCTGGCAAAGATTGAGCTGGCGTCAGCGGCGCATGACTGTCGAAACGGCGAATCGAGGGCGTCCAACTGGCCAAGAGCGTGGCCACCACCACCGCTGCTGCAGAAACCAACAACACCTGCTGATAACCGAACTTAAGCGCTAAAGGCCCGGCAGCCAATTCACCAAGTGGAATAGTCACAAACGAGCCGAGCGCATCGTAGGCGTAAACTCGCGCCAGTTTGTGAGCTGGAATATGGGTTTGCAGCGCGTGTGACCACACCACGCCAAACACCCCAAAACACAGCCCGGCGATAAAAAACGCTGCCATCAAGGAATAAGGCGAAGCTTGCAGGCCGAGCAAAGCCATGGGCGGCGCGCAAAATACAATGCTGAGCACCCCGATCCATAAATCACGTTTTGGACGCCAACGCAGCGCGGCAAACGAACCAACCATCAAACCTAAGCTTTGCGCGGCGACAATAATCCCCCAATTGGCGCGGCCAAAAGTGTCGTCTGCCACCACTGGCCCCAGAATCATCATCACGCCACTAAACGCGGCGTTCACGATGGCAAATTGCACCACCACCGCCCATACCCAAGAGCGAGTGATAAACTCACGCCAACCTTCGCGCAGGTCATCAATAATATTGCTCGCCGCCGCCAGTTGCGAAGGACCGACGGTGCGAATCATTTGATAAAGCGGCGCAGCAATCGCAAAACCGAGAGCATCAATCACTAGCCCCCACCCCGGCCCGACTGCGCTGGTGAGCAGTCCGCCCAGCGACGCGCCCAAAATCGAGCCGCCATACACACCCGACTGAATATAGGCGTTGGCTTCTCGCAGTTTATTCTCTGGCACGGTTTGCGGCACTAATGCCGATGAGGCTGGCAATGCCATACCAGCCGCCGCGCCATTGACCGCGCCAAGCACAGCTAATGAGACAATCGACGCGCTGCCACCCAGCACTAACCATGCAACCGCGCCTTGCGATAACGCCGCCACCAGCGAGGACAAAAACAACACTGCACTGCGCGAATAGCGATCCGCCAACACACCGCCAAGCAATAGGAAAATCACATTAAATAGCGAGCGCACCGCTACCACTATGCCTAAATCAGCGGCGCTGCCGCCCATATCCAGCACCGCAAACGCCAACGCAATTGGGGCGATACCGTTACCAAGCACGGTTAACAGACGAGCAAAAAACAGATTACGAAACGCGCTGAGTTTAAACACGCTACCGTGGGCAAAATGGGCTGGTGATGAATTCACAATGATGTGACCTGTTAAATAGGAATGAAAACGCTTGGCGAATCAGAGACTCCACCAAAAGCAGCGACGCGCAATTATGTGGCGCGATGCACGCTTAATCAATACCCGTATACCAAGCAAAAGTCACAACCATCGACGTTTGTTGCGCTAAGACAAATTTACGCCATTTTTCGGCTTAGAAATGCAGAGCGTTATTGAACGGACTTAAATTTAAACGCTAGATCTTGAGCTATAAAACACATTGCATCTTAAAGGTGGACTGAATATTTCCCTATCGCCAATAATATTCGCGCTGTTTAATTCATTCCGAGAAGCATGTGTTCTCGATGTGAATCGTATTCCAAACCATAAACCATCATATTTAGGGTAATACATCAATTTCTTGGAAGCATTCTAAAACTTGGATTCCTATTGCTTGTCAATGCAAATAATAGCTGTTAGAGATATCGAAAACCTATTGCCATAACGATATTTATTAATCGTATTTCATGAGCGTATATTTATTAAAGTCGCGTTTTCAATCCTTACTCAGACCGATAGTAAAACGTTTTTATCATTGGGGAATGACCGCCAATCAAATTACTTGTGTTGCGGCTTTCCTTACCATAACAAGCGCTTATCTGCTCTGGTCATTCGGCCCTAGTTTATACTGGTTAGCCTGGCCGGCGATATTGCTGATTCGTATGGCGATGAATGCAATAGATGGCATGTTAGCGAGAGAACACAATCAAGCCTCTAATTTAGGGTTTATTTTAAATGAGCTGTGCGACTTATTATCCGATGGCGCGGTATATATTTCGTTTCTTGCCTGCTCAGCGTTTAATCCCTATTTACTGATTAGCATCGTGTTATTTTCTTGGCTAAGTGAATTTGTTGCGCTCCTCGCACTTCATATCACAGGGCAACGTGCTAATCATGGCCCAATGGGCAAAAGCGACCGTGCTTTGGTTTTCTCTTTATTGGCCATTTGGGTTGCCATTGGCCAGCCGCAATATTGGTTGGTCAGCATGATTCAATGGCTGCTGATCGCTCTCTTGTTTGTGACCATCTACCGACGCATAAACACCACTTTATAGGAACCTATCATTGCAACAAGATACTTTTATTGCTGAAGACGACACTCAGATCGTGTTTCGCTACTGGCATGCAACTCAACCATTAAATCGAGTCATTATATTGTTGCACCGCGGACATGAGCACTCTGGACGGATGCAAGAACTCGCCGAGTTTTTTTGTCGTCAGGGTTATCATGTCTACGCTTGGGATGCGCGCGGTAATGGGTTGTCCGGCGGTGAGCGCGACGCAGCCAGCAGCTTTAATGTCTTCGCTCGAGATCTCGATCAATTTGTCAACTTAGTCAGCCAGCAATCCGGTGTTGCGATCCACAATATGTTTGTGGTTGCTAGTAGCATGGGCGCGGTTATCGCAGCCAGTTGGTTGCACGATCATGCGCCCAAAATTCGCGGAGTCATACTGGCAACAGCCGCTTTTGAAATTCAGCTGTATGTTCCCTTTGCGACCCCGCTTCTCAAATTGGCGCGCCGTTTTGGTTGGATGCCAAGGGTCAGCAGTTACGTCAAATCAAAAGTGCTCACCCATGATCGCATGCAACAAAAGCTATATAACCATGACCCATTGATTTCCGGCGGTATTTCAACCGACTTACTGCTCGATACTCTGTACACTGGCCAAAGACTGATTGCCAACGCTGGCGCTATCGATACTCCGATGTTGGTGCTATGCGCGGGTAAGGATTGGGTAGTCAAGCGATCATCCCAACGTAAATTCTTTCAGCGCCTGACCTCAAACTGGAAAGAATGGCGCTACTATCCCGACTGTTATCACGCACTGTTTCACGAAGACTCACGACAAATCGTGTTTCGAGACTGCCTCGATTTTATCGATCGTGTGTTTAGCGCCAAGCCTCAAAATACCGATTATCAGCAAGCCCACCAACGCGGCTATAGTCGCGACACTTATGACGCGCTGCGATTGCCATCGCTCAATCCCGTTTTCCCGCTGACAAAATGGGCAATGGCGACATTAGGCCAACACAGTGATGGGATTAAACTTGCTCATCAGTGCGGTTTTGATTCGGGGCGCAGCCTGGATTATGTGTACGAAAATCAGCCTCGCGGTCGCAATGCTCTGGGACGCATTATCGATAGCATTTATTTGAACAGCCCTGGCTGGGCGGGCATTCGACGCCGAAAGGACTTGATTGATCAGTTGTTAGAACAGCAATTGGAACGCATCAAAGACAACGGCAATATATTGGATATCGCCGCTGGCAACGGCCGCTATCTACTACCGCCTTTGACCCGTTATCCGAATGTTCAAGCCGAACTTCGCGACTATGACGCTAATAACGTCAAACTGATTCGTCAAAGTGGAGAAGCGTTACAACTCCAACATCTCGATGTCGTCCAAGCTGACGCTTTTGCTCCTCAAAGTTATGCGGTTGAAAACAAGTTTGACGTGGCGATCATCTCGGGGTTATTTGAATTGTTTGGCGACAATCCAACCATTCAAGTCGCATTAGATGGCGTAGCGAAACAGCTAAAGCCCGGCGGTATCTTGATCTACACCAACCAAGCTTGGCATCCACAACAAGAATTCATCGCGCGAACCTTAACCAATCATCAGGGTGAACCCTGGGTCATGCGCTGCCGCTCTCAAGCGGAAATGGATCAATTGGTCAGCCTAAGTGGATTGAAAAAAATCCAAACCCAAGTTGAAGACGCTGGCATCTTTTCAGTATCTGTGGCGGTCAAACCCTAATGGATAACGCGGCGAGCACCACTAAGCCGTTTCGCCATGCCATGGTATTTTCCGGCGGTGGATTTCGCTTTGGTTATTATCTTGGCATGCACGCCGCCGCCAGTGAATGCGGGCGTCAGCCCGATGCGATTTTTGCCGCTTGTGGCGGCGCGATTGCCGCGGGCATTGTTGCATGTTTTCAAGACGATGAAAGCCGTAAACAGGTGCTTGTCAGTCAAGAAATGTATCGCATGTATCGAAGAATTCAGGTGCAAAGTCAGGTGCGATTATGGCGAACATTAACAGCCGCCATAGGGCGTTTTTGCTCAACCTCCATCCCTCGCTCGGCGGCTAACCTTGCCCAGTTCGCGCTGTTTAATGTTGAAGATGAAAACGACACGCCGCTATTTCCGTTTCGAGGCGATTACGCCGGTGAGCCACACATTGCCATCATCGCAGCAAAGGTGTTAGCTTCAAGTCAAACCGGCAAGGCGCAAACTCATGCGCCATCCTTTGCTGAAGCAATATTATGCAGCCCCAAATTAGCCATGGCGCTTGGCAGCTTTCCCTATCAGCCGCCATCACCACGAATCAGCGAAACGCTACAGTTAGAGACATCAATTCCGCTGGCAACGGCAATTCGAATCTCGATTGGTGATATTGGCTATCTTGCGCCATTTACCCACCACCACACATCGTATATTGGCGGAATGCTCAATTTGATTCCACACCAATACGCGCGCCATTGCGCCAAGCAAATTACGCTGGAATTAAAGCAGCCGTTTTCACCCTTCACTGCCGTGCCGGTGTTCAAGAAATATCTTGGTTTTGATCCTAATCGGCGCCTGCGAGAGTGGCATGATAGCGCTGTCGATAACTGGTGTGATACCAGTGATAGTCACCGTGTGCTCAAAGATGATCAGATCAGGAAAAAACTTGCATGGCGGGCGAACCGTTTGATGGTTGAAGCGCCGCCAAGCTACGATGCATTTCAAAAAATGATGCTCGCGCAGTGGCAATATGGCTATCAGCGCGGTTTGGCGTGTTATCGCTCGCCTAAGAATATTCGAACGAGAATGCGCAATGCCAATCGGCTCAATACATCCGCTCAATTTCGCCAATTGATGGAGCGCTAATGGACAATCCAAATACGCTCAAAACAAAGCGAGTATTGATTATTGGTGGTACACGAGGATTGGGCCTAGCGCTTGCCCAACACTATTTAGCGATTGGCTGCCAGGTCACCATTTTGGGCCGAGATGTCAGTCAAATTCCCACCTCGATACACATCGATTACCCACATGTGACCTGCGCGAGCGTGGATGTCGGTGACCAAATGGCTTTGGCGGAATTTTTCTCATCCTTAGAAGAGGTCCCCGAACTCTGCATTTATAACGCCGGCTACTATTTTAATCAGCGTAAACAGCGGTTAACCCTAGCGGAAACCAAGCAGATGTTGGCGGTCAACAAATTCGGCTTTGACGATTGCTTTCGCATTGTAAGCCAGAAAATGCTCGTTGCTGGTCGTGGACACTTAGTCGCCATTGCATCGGTTGCTGGCACCATACGCTCTAAACGCCCTTCGCTATATGCGATGCTCAAAGCGCAAATGATTCACTCCGCACTGGATTACCGCGCCACCTTGCAGCCCTTTGGGATCAACGTGACAGTGATTGCTCCTGGGTATATTGACACGCCAAGGTTAAGAGAATTAAACGGCGGCGATGCCACCCATAAACCGTTTTTAGTGTCACAGGCAACCGCGGTGGCGGAAATCACTCAGGCAATCGAAACGCAGCGAGCGCTACATATATTCCCTAAGCCAATGAAATATATAAGCTACTTACTCAATTTGTTGCCTGTAGGTATCACCGAACAGATTGTTTCAAAACGCAAATAGCGCTGGCTCCATCAACTGGTAACTAAACATCCACAACACAGGCGCACTGATAAGCAAGCTATCGATGCGATCAAGCAAACCGCCGTGTCCGGGGATCAGCGCTCCCATGTCTTTCACCCCAACTCGCCGCTTGTATAGCGAGACCAGCAGATCGCCGCAAATCCCGGTGATCGCCAGCAACATACTGACGCTCAACGCAACCATCGGTTCAAGATCAAGCAGATAACCACCGACAAAAACGCCCAGCAAACTGCTGGTTAACACCCCACCCAGTGCGCCTTCACGCGTTTTGTTGGGGCTCACGTTTTGCAGCAGCTTAGATTTTCCGCACGATTTGCCCCAAAAATACTGACTGACATCATTAATCTGAGTGACGAAAAACAGATAAAGCACCCAACTGATGCCATCTCCTTGCGCATCAAAAGCCAATAACTGCGACATTGCGACTATCGAAGCAAATAAACACAGCAATAACGTCATTGATAATTTTTTATTGCCGTGGCGCAGCGATGTTGTGACCGCCAAAGTGAATAAGAGCGAAGATAGAACCAGCAATGACACCAGCGGACTCACTGACCACAATGCTGCAGATGCGGGCAATAACACCACCCCAATTGCCGCATTCCACTTCGATAATGGATGGTGCTGGCTTAATATTTCCAAAGCGCCATAGGCACCAAGCAGCCATATCAATAGCTGAAAGTAGCGCTGTCCGGCAAATGTGACTAACGCCAGCACGCCGAGCATCCACCACCAAGAGCGAACCCTTAGATAAAAATTACCCTGCTTATTTATCGGGCTTACCAGCAGGCCGCCCATGACCGCGGATAACACCAGTAAACAGCCATTGATAAAGACTTGATCAACCATCACAACGGCCGCCTTGCATCGCGAGCAATGTGGGCTCAGCTAGGTAGTGCTCAGGAACATGAGTCGGCCATGCTTTAGCCTCAATACGCTGTGCCAACTCTTCGTCGTCGCGGCCTTGATATCGGGCATAACACAGTATCGCAGCCACGCTGCGGCTTATGCCCATTGTGCAATGCACATAAATGTCTTCCGTTGGATAGCGTTGTTGCCACAGCTCAAGTAGTCGGCAAATTTTTAGCATCTGCCGCGCATCAATCGGCGCTAAATCAAGCAAGGGTAAAGATTGATACTCTAGCCACAAGCTTGGCTGAGCGGCCAATTCAGCGCCTAAATCCAAGCAGCGCGTATTTTGAGGTAGTGCAGCGCGCTCTTTAGCCGAGAGATGGCGCCCTAGGTACAAATGCACCCCGACTGAAATAAAAGCCGCTGAACGGCGCCACACTTTCCCGCGCCATAACAAATGGTAACCAATAAGATAAGGCCAAATAACCATTCGGCGAACATGCTTCAGCCCCCCATCTTGCGCTTTACCAAGTAGACGAGGCCGCCTGCTTAAATACGCTATCGACAATAATAAACAGCCAAGCGAACAATACACAAATAACACGGACAGCGAAGGAAAAATCCCGGCCAATAATAAACACATCAACATATTTGCCACATAGAAAAATGCAATCGAATTAAATGTGTAACGGCGAGTTAGCCAAATAATCGCCGCTGAAAATATCAATGCGCTGATAATATCGATAATATGATGTTGCTGTGTGAACAGCGTCGACACAATTAACAGCCCACTCCAAACCCCTAACATTAACGTCACGAACCAGGTTTTAGGTCGCCATAATTTAAGTGGTAATGGTTTAGAACAAGTTGTCTGGGGTAATTGTGCTGTAAACAAAATGATTGCGTACATTACATGCAGCGAAGGCATCTGATTATATTGGTTATCCACGGTATGCAAAACATCATACCAGGGTGACCAGACACCAAAATTGGCATGATCCACCGCGCCATAGCTAAGCGGAAAAAAGAAAAATATCAAGCCAGAACTATGGGTTGCCAGTGTTGTCTGCTGCAATAGGCGTTGTAATGAAGCCCTAGATTGAGAGCGTAAGAACGCCAAACCAAAAAGCAGTCCCGAACTCATATACGGCAATATCATCCAACCTATCGGGCGAATTTGCTGATCCCAAGTGCTGATCATCGATGTATGAACATCGAGGCTTTCTGCATGATAATGATTGGCGTAATAAATAATTAAAAACAGTATCCATTGCCATCCAAGTTGAATACTGCGTTGCATGATACTGGTTGGTTGGGATGTTATTTTTTCAACCATGAAAAAGCTCAATGTCTAATAATCTAAAAATAGTAAATGAAGCAAATCGACCACTGCAATCAGTTTGCCTTATCGGTATATTTTTGTTTGAACAAGCTTCCTATTTATCATTCGCCGACAAAAGGGTTACCTCAGCTAATTTCTAACTGCCTCGAACTTTGCAGTTTCAATGAATAGAAAAAGATCAATACGATTGAGCAAATAAAAACGCCGTACAACAAGCTGCGGCGTTTGGTGCACCAGAATCTTATCAAGGGGTTATAAATTGACTATCACACTTGGCGCGCAAACCTCCGTATTGAGATTACACAGTTGGTAGAGATAACTCGCGCCGCCCACGCCATTCACCTCATCGAGATGGGCGCCGCTGCCGTTGCTGTCACTATCAAAACTGCCGATAGACTGTTGATCACGGCTAATCGCGACTTGCGCCGCCGCGCAGCTCCAACTCAATTGCACTTTTTGCCGCCCTTTCACTTTGTAGCCCTCAGCGCTCAGCGCAAGGCAGCTGTCTCCGACATTAACGGTTTGCTCACTAACGTCCGTCGCTCCGCTATCATCGGTGACCGTTAACCTAACCTGATAAGCGCCTGCGACTGAATAGTCGTGAATCGGCGTTTGAATATCCACCGTGCTGGCATCACCGCTGAGTGTGGCACCATCACCGAAGTCCCACAGCCAAGACACCACGTTGCCATCGGAATCACTGCTGGTATCGCTAAAGCTAACGGCTAGCCCTTCAACACTGTAGGAGAAGTCAGCCAGCGGCGGGTTGTTAATCAAGCCACTACCATCATCAATCACCACGTCAAAACGACTTAATACTGGGTCGATTGGGCTGGCAAAAGTTACACCACCACCGCCAGCAAACAGTAAGCCCACGGGATGATTTCCGGTTTGAGTGACGATCAGCGAACCTGAATCGCCGCCAGCACTGAAAGTCGTCGCATCGTTGTTATCGTTATCGGCAATCGAGAATTGGTTACTAAACAGCGCACTTTTACGACAAGTACAGAACAGCGCGTTACAACGCACGCTATAACACACTTCCACCGTGGTATTAATAGTTTGCACTGTACCGAGGGTGTGCGATGTCGTGCGGCCATATTTTTGCACCTGTTGACCCAGTGCGGCGGCGGCGGTCACACCACTAGGAATGCCGTAACCATCTGATGGTGTGGCATTACTAAGTTCAAGCGCCGAGCTTTGCGCAATCGCAGCATCCATCGCATTATTGCCATTGAAGTTAATCGCCTCAAAATCGGAAAGCTGGCCAATCACATCACTGGATTCAACACCGCCATCGTAGCTACCGGGCTGAAGAATGTTGTCGCCAAGGCTAGCTGCATTGCTGTCGGCGTAAACATGGTTATTGCTCAGTGCATACACATTCCCACCAGCGTCAATCACCCGAGCGCCAATCGTACCGGCAGTAATATTAGGATGCCCCGACGATATTCCAATTGGTGCTGGGCGAACCCGCGCCGTCGTATCAAACTGCGCCATAATTAACCCGGTCACTTGGCGCTCTACTTTGATGCCATCAAGCTGGTTTGGGATTCCTGACAGCGCAGTGTCACGGACAAAAACGCGAATAATCACTTGGCCTGATGCGTCAATACCAACACCGCTACCGAGTACACCATCTATTTTCATTAGCCCCGGCGCGTGTTTTCTCTGTGCAGTTATCGCCTGTTGAATCAGAGGATGTAGCTTGGTTAAACCCATGCCCGTGGCAGAATTTTGCGCAGCATGCGCCACGCCAATCAGGCTTAAGTGGATTTGCGCGTTGCCAAGCGCCAACACGCTTAACAACGCTAAAAATAAGCTGCGACGCACAAGGCGCGCTATCATTGCATGTTTCATCGTCACTCTCCGCTTAGCGGCCAGTGTGAGACTTTGTGACCACCGATTAGCAAAAGTTCATGACTAAAGTTTAGTTAATTAATTTATCAGTAAAGACGTAATGCGCAGAAGCACTGTGCTATCACCGCTAAGAGGCGAAATGATAACGAAAAATAATCACAACTTTTTTGTCGCTAGCGAAGAAGAATCCATCCGCCTCTAAAACCCGTGCTTATACTTATAAACTATCGAGGTAGATAAACCGGAGAGTCCAGTGAAGCATATACGTTCTCAGATATTTACTGCGCTTTGCGCTGTGCTGTTTTCTACTTCAAGCTTTAGCGACACCTTGATTGGCGACTTTCGCCATCGACCGCCGGAAATGGTGGTTGACCTAGATAACTACCAATTGAGCGGGCCACTTAAAGACGTCATTGAACAGGCGGCAGCTAAATTAGGGCATACCATTGAATGGCGTGTGGTGCCATTTATTCGCAGCTTGGACAATCTCAAAAACCACAAAACCGACATCGTGCCACGAGTCGTTCATACCATAGAGCGCACCGAATTTATTGAATATCTGGGCCCTATCGGGATAGAGCGTTATGACATTCACTTTGTGACTCAACTAAACGGCCCCAAAATCGCCGACTATCAAGACTTACGTACCCTGCAGATTGGTATGAAACGCGGCACCGCTTATTTCGTGCGCTTTGACAACGACACTGAGCTGCATAAAACCGCCGTGGCGGACGATTTTAACCTCGCTCGTATGCTCAGAGCTGGGCGTATCGATGCAGTGATTGTGTTGGATCTGCCAGCGCTCATCGCTGAATTGCAGGCAATCGAATTTAAACACTACCAACTCGCCGACTATGTGTATCCGAATCCTATCGGTAATTATTACGGCATGCCGCTTAACCATCCTCAAGCGCCAGCGTTCAATCAAGCCCTTACTGAGATGCGTCAAGACGGCACGATCACCAACATTTACCGTAAATATGGCTTATCCTTGCTCGAATAACACGAGTTGCAGAAACTTGGCCAACGCCGGGTTATCAGAGCTTTTTTTATACACCAAATTCAGAGCAATCGACTGTGGCAAGTTATCGAGCGCCATATAGCCAATGCGCGGTGATTGACGCGCAAAATGGCGTTCATTCACAATCGCCACACCGCCCCCAGCGGCGACTAAGCCCAAAATCGTTCCTTCGCCATGCGCCCATTGGGTCATGCTTGGGCTCCAACCAACCTTGTCAAACAAGCTTTGCTGCCAATTGTGATAATAAGGGTCTGCGCTATGGGTTAAACGTACCGCCGGCAGCTGATTTAGCGCCTCGATACTCATATCTGCAGAAATTTTATCTTGCCAATCCATCGGGTAAGCGAGCACTAATTTATCTTCGCTGATCGGTTTAATCGCGTATTCATCAGACAGCGACGGAAAATAATACAAAAACGCCGCATCAATTTGCTCAAGCTCCAAGCGTTTAAGCAGTACCATTGGAGAGTCAGAAAACACTTCCAGTTCCACGGCTAAATTGTCATCGCGATAACGATTGAGTGACGTGGTCACCTCACCTTCCCACAACACAAAATCAGGGACACCCAATGCCAACGTTCCGTATTCGGTGTTAGCAAATTGGCGCACTTTGGCGTTTGCATCTTCAATTTGGCGAAAGATCGCACCAAGCTGCTTCTGGTACACCTTGCCTGCGCGGTTCAAACACAAACCTTTAGGCAAGCGGTCAAATAGCTGCACACCAAGCTCACTCTCTAATTCTTTGATTTTTCGTGAAATGGCAGGTTGAGTAATGTGTACTTTTTGCGCAGCTAAACGAATATTTTCGGTTTCAGCAACGGCTAAAAAGTACTTAAGGTGGCGTAATTCCATTCGATCACTTCTTAAACGGCATCGGTTGATAACTATATGTCAATTTCTTTAATTACAAATACGAAGCATTATCGTTTCGATATTTTGCACCAGCATCTATTTTGTCAGTGAATGGCTTCACGATTTTGTCATGGCCGGATTTCGCCCTGATAAAACGACGCTCGATAGTAACGCAACATCGAAGTCTTGTCTGGGTTTGTCGGCGTGGATTCGCTTTACTCGCCATTTTTGCCACGGCGCAAAGCACCTGTACTAACGATGCAAACTCACCTAATAAATGTGTAAGACATTAATTTAATACCTTGATTTTATTTAATTTATAAAAATATTCATAGCTCTTTGCAGTGTAGGATTCTGAAAATGGAAAAGATTGTTAGTGGTTGGCGTATCGCCAATTCGAAAAATGACACCAAGCGCGCATTACTGTGCTGCGTGCCAATGCTGGCTTATTCTGGGCTTAGCTTTGCCGAGCAACAAACCAATAATGATGAAAGTGCTCATCGCGTTAACACCGTGACCGTCTACGGCCAAGCCCTCTCCGATGATGCCAACACCACCGTCGCCAAAGAGTTGTGGGTCGGTGGTAAAGTCGCCACCAGTGTTGTCGATACGCCAGCGCTCGTTTCGGCCACCACCGAGAAAGAGATCGCCCAGCGCAACGCCGCAACCACGGAAGAAGTCTTGCAATATGCCTCCGGACTTATCACCGATTACTACGGCTCTGACGATCGCAACGACTATTTCCAAATTCGTGGCTATCAAGCCACTACCTATCGCGATGGCATGACACTCGGATCGATGCGCGGCGTGCGTGAAGATCCTTACGCTTATGAACGCGTTGAAGTGATTCGCGGAGCCAACTCGACGCTATTTGGTCCAGCCGACCCAGGCGGTTCGGTGAACTTCGTCAGCAAAAAGCCTAAGTTTGAAAGTTTTGCCAATAGCTATGTCAGCTATGGCTCGTTTGATCATAAAGAGCTCGGCGTCGACTTTGGTAACACGCTGAATCAAGATGCTACCCTAGCCTATCGCTTTACCGCCAAAATCAAAGACAGCGATTTGGAATACGATTACTCCAAAGATAATTCGCAATTGGTGATGGCCGGCATCAGTTGGCAACCATCCCTCGATACCACCGCCACTCTGCTTATCGATTATCTAGGCCGTGACGCTACGCCCAACAGTGGCGGTTACCCAATGGATAAAGAGTACGATCGCAGCGAATTTTATGGTGAACCGGACTACAACAAACACGATGTCGAGCGCACTAACATCAGCGCACAAATCGAGCATTACTTCGAAAACGGCCTTAAGCTCAGTGGTAATCTGCGTTACAGCCACCTGACTGACGATTTCGGTTACGTGTATCTTTATGATTACGAAGGTCGCACCGGCAGTGATATCTCACGCTACTATTTTGGCACCGACACCCGCTCGCACGAGTTAATTGGCAACACCATGTTGCAATACAACACCAGTTTTGAGCACGTCGATAGTAATACTCTGGTGGGCCTTGAATATCGTGATGCTTCTAGCCAAGAAACTTCGGTGTACGGCACCACCACCAGCATCAACATTGATAACCCAAGCTATAGCGGCGCGCCGACCATTGGAACGCCTTATGCCGATGACGACCAAGACTACACCACCAAATCCATCTTCTTGCAGCAAAACCTATCGCTGTATGACCGTTATATCTTAACTCTTGGGGTACGACACGATTTTCTCGATTTATCGAACCGCGATATCGACGATACCTACACCAGTGATGATTTTTCTGAGACGTCGCTGCGTGCTGCGCTGACCTATAAAGTGAGCGATGAGTGGTCGACCTACATTAGTCAAGTTGAATCAGTGGCGCCGCCTTCTATTGGCGTGAAACCAGAGCGTGGTGAGCAATTAGAACTTGGGGTGAAATTTGCACCGACGGCGATTAACGCGCTATTCTCAGCGGCGGTGTACGATCTCAACAAAAAAGACGTCACAATGGCGGTGGTGCAAGACAGCGGAATCATCGAGAAAGAAACCATGGGTGAAACGCGCGTGCGTGGTATCGACCTAGAGGCCAAGGCGGAACTGACAGAAAGTTTCAACTTAACCGGCGGTTACTCGTACATGAAATCAGAAGTGGTTAACGGCAGTACGAGCGGTGGTGCAAGCCTTAACGGCAATGAATTTGTCGCGACGCCGAATCACAGCGCATCATTATGGGGTTACTATACTTTGCCAATCAAAACCATCGACTTAGGCGTAGGCGCCCGCTACCTCGGCAGCTACTATTTTGACGCCGCAAACAGTGAAAAGAGCGAAGCGGTAACCTTGCTTGATGCTGCGTTTGCGTATCGCATTTCCAAAGCAGCCCAGCTGAGTGTGAACGTCCATAACCTGACCGACAAGCAATATGTGGTCGGCTCTGGCACCTCAGATTATTACAACCCGGGCCGCTCCATTAACGCCTCGCTAAATTACACTTGGTAGACAATCATTCATTTCAACGTGATAAAAGACTACTGTGATATGAATAAACAGTGATATAAGCAAAGAGCCGCATTTGCGGCTCTTTCTTTAGTTACACACATCTCCGGTGACCGCCGACGCACTGCCATCACCGCTTCCGATAAAGCCGACTTCGACGGTTTGCTGCGGTGCTATGGTTGCGTTCCAGCTTAAATTCGTTGCGCTGTACGCACCGCTTAACGTCGCTCCCCAGCTTTGACTAATGGTGGTGCCATCACTGTAGGACCAATTCACGTTCCAACCGTTAACTGTGCTATCGCCATTATTGGTGATGCGAATCGCGCCTTGAAATCCACCTTGCCAGGTTGACGTGATCACATGTTCGCACGTGACTGAACTTGAGCTCGCGGCGCTATCATCACTGGTCGAAGTATCAGAGTCGCTCGCTTGATCAGACGAATCACTCGACGTATCACTGCTTTCGTCACTGCTGGCGTCCACTGAAGTGCCCCAGTTTGAAATGATGCTTTTCACATAAGTCCCAGAGTCGGTAAGATCGCTGGCTGACCAATTGCCTTCTGCGCTGGCACCGGAGTTAATGATGGAAGCGCCTTCGTCTTTATCGCTCACCGCCCAGTTGGCATTACTGATGTTGTTGGTTTTCAGAAAATCCATCCAAGCATCAACGCTATCGCTGGCAACATCGCCATCGCCATCTGCGTTCACCGCCCCCCACTCGGTCACCATCAGCGCGACACCATTGTTTAGCGCTGTGCTGGCTTTATTACGCAAATATTGACCATGAGTGCCCGCATAAAAATGTAATGAATAAGCGATATTGGAACCTTCAATCGGGTCTTGCGAAGCCACATCGACATCTTGTGACCAGTTCGGCGTACCAACCACGATAAGGTTGTCGCTGTCGATGGCTCGAATCGCATCAATCACATTTTGCGCATAAGGTTTGATTACATCAGACCAACTGACCGCCAGCGGCTCGTTGTAAATCTCATAAATCACGTTATTGTTATCGCCATAACGGTTTGCCATGGTCTGAAAGAACGTAATCGCTGCCGCTTGTTTGTCTTCACCGTGATGGGTGTGAAAGTCAATAATCACATACATATCGTTGTCGATCGCAGCATCAATGACTTTATACGCACGCTCTAAATTCGCCTCCGGATCGTCGATATACGAACCGCTCTCATCTGCGCCAATTGCCACGCGAACAATTGAAGAACCCCAGTCGTCTTTAAGCCATTTCACGACACTGGCGTTGTACATTTTCTCTTGGCCCCAACCGGTGTTACTCCAGAAAAAACTATTGCCAGCAAAACTGGTTGCCTCACCGCCACTAAGAATTTGGTTGCCACTCACTGTTAGCGCTGGCACGCTCGCCAATGCGCTGCCACTCAATAACGCAACCGCAAGCGCCACAGCTTTGCCTTGAAAACATTTTTGTTTGGTCATAATTTTGCCTATTCCCTTACCAACTTTGTCTTAATAACCAGATAGTTATACGAACATCATTTTGTATAACCATTCTATATAAAATCGAACCAAGCCATAAATAAGTGGAATGCGCCGCTATGCCCAGAGCAACGCTTTATCATTGGGAGCAAAAATTCACTTTGACGAAAAATGACAAACAGCTTGTTGAAAAAACGCCACGCAGACGTATACAAAGCGATTGATAAATAAGCATAAAGTCAATAAGAATGGTGATTAAACATCACAAATTGAACAATGGCAGATAACGAACCAAGCACAGACAAGTCAAGAAATAGGCAAACGAGGCAAACAGCCGAAAGCAGATCGAAAAAGGCCGCTAATGTTTGCGGCCTTTTTAATTGTGACAAGTGCAACGTAAGATAAAGTGGCTTTATTTTTTTATGACATAACGCTTAACTATTACCGAGCATACTCTTCACAAACCGCTGTTTCGCGTGCGGTAGCCATATAGATATCATTATATTTACGGATCACTAAAGGTGATTGAGCATCATAGGAACCAACTTTTGCTTTGTCCGAAAAGCAAACATAAAGATCAGAGCCTTTCGCCTTAATTACTTTTAAAGAGTATCTCCAATCCTCACTATCAATTATTATCTCATCTTCAGTTATGGTAGTAGCTGGTTGGTTGATATCTTTAAACGTTTTATATTCATATCTATCCTTTGGCTCAATTCCAGGCATTAAAGAACTATTAAATGATGTAACATCCAGTGTATTATAAAGATCCTTCATCGGATAAGACATTGCAACATCAGACATAAATAAAAACAACAATATGATTTTTCTACTTTTTATTTTCATCATTTAACCTTCTATTGTGAATATTAACATTATCATTAATTTTCTTTATTAAAATAGTCGACTAGATATTGAGCCGACGTTGCCATTCTTTTCGACGAATCATTAATACTTAATATTTCTCTAGGTAATACTTTGGGATGAACGGGCCCATCAAAATAAAAGAACCAGAAACTAAATAAATTTTTATCATCAAATCCACTTAGTTCATCGTATGATACTTTAGGATTGTCAGATATTAACTCTTTCAATTCATGTTGATAAATATTAACCGCATCAGCCTCCCAGTGACCATTTATAGCAATACTGAATATAGATGAATATTTTTTATATTTTTTGATATTTCAAAGTACAACATCACATAATCATAAGATTCGTTATAGAGCTTTCCATAGTTATTATCAACTCCCCCGCCCTCCAAACCAAATAGCATTGCGTATTTTCTAAAGTCTTTAGGAAAACAATCGAAAAACATCAATTCCGATTCTTTTACTTTATTTTGAGCTCCTTCGAAATTCCCTTTCAAACAAGACACATCATCTCTAAGCGAGAAATAATTTTGATTTGCATATGAATGCAAAGGCACCAATAATAAAATTAATATTAAAAAGTTTTTTTTAATCATTTTGATAATTTTCTGTAATAATAATCTTAGCATTTTTAATCCAACTTTATTAAAATGACTTTTTATTTCTTCCAATTTTACAACGCTAGGCCCAACGTAATCCTTTCCTCGTTTAACACCACATAAAAGACACCATTCGCTATCCTCAGGAAAATTTCCGTTATGAATCAAAATATTTCTATCCTTGGGAGCTATTTCATTATATAACTTTAAGACACCTTTATAATGTCCACCATAATGCCAACATAAGGAGTATTCACCGATAGGTATTCGTTTATCTAAATCTCTAATTGTTGTATCAGGACCTGCAGGCTCTAGAAAAAATCCTTTTATAGACGAACCTTCAATATAAAACTCTCCAATCTTAGATTTTGATGTCTGCCATTTTCTCACATATCTAATACTTATAGAGTTCTGCGAACCTCTAGATATTGCCAATGGCCAAAAATACCAAAGCTCAGACCCCAGACTCAACTCAGAGCATTCATCCAGCCAACTAAATTTAGCCATCCGTTCCATTTGATCGCATTTAAAGCGCCCGAAGATTGGCGCTTATTATTCAAGTACGCCCCCAGTTAGCCCACTCGTTGATAACTATTAATGTCGAACACTGCTCCTGATTGGCGAACAACATATTGAAGGCCGCAAATTTTCACGGCCTAGTTCGTCGAAGATAAGTGCGACATGGCTGTCACAGAGGGTACGAGCGTCTCGCTAAGAGAGCGTCTGTGATAACGCATCTTTAAGTTCTTGCTCAGCTTGTTGTATCTGCTGCTCAGCAAGCTCACGTTGAGCTCTCCCTTCTTTGACTCGAGACAGTGTATTGGTCAATGTTTCAATCGTTAACCGATTCACCGCTTGTAACGAATCCATATCAAGGATGCCACGTTGGTAATTTTGCGCAATTTGCTCTTCCAGATCTTTTAACTGTTGGGCATTCTTCTGATATTGCAAATTGGTGTAGTCCTTCACCGCGGTGGTCACTTTTAACGCCTTTTCCTTTTCGTAGTTGGAAATCGCGATCAGAAACTGGCGCTTCCACAATGGCAACGTGTTATGCACGATATCTTGGATATCCTCCATTAACATTTTATTGCCCTCTTGCGATAACCTAATCTGAGGAGCGGTCTGAATCGCCGCTAAACGCGTCAACACCAAGTTATGCACTCGTTTTTCCAAGCGGGCCACCGCTTGAGACGCATCTCGATATTGCTGAGCATCCAACGCATCGCCGCTTAACTGGGATTTTTCCAATAATTGCGGTAGCACCGTATTGTTCAGTTCTGCCAACTGGTATTGACCGGCTTCAATGTAAATATCTAACTGCGACAGCAAGGTCAAGTTATGCTGATACAGAGTATCGAGCTGCTGAATATCGTGTCCAAGTTTAGCCTCTTGACCTTCCAAGCGTACGACCAACTTATCAAGATGTTCTTTTATCGAATCAAAACGTTGCGAAAACTTTTTGAATGAATCGAACAACTCGCCAATCAAGGGTAATTTTTCCAAAAAGCTGCGTTGACCTAAGCTGACAAATTCTGATTGATCCATTACTTCGACCATCGCTTGCAATACATCGCCCGCTTCTCCGGTTTCAGAAACTCGAACTTTCTCTAACACTTGATCGGAGAATGCGGTGATCTCTTCTAATACCTCTTTACCAAAAGTAATGGTGGCAATCGCATCAAATGGGTCAAATTTTTCCGCAATATCGACTGCTTGTTGAGACACCATCTGCTTCGGTTGATTGGCTGAGTTTGGTTGTGATGACTCAGGTGGTTGTGATGACTCTGGTACTTGAGCTGATTCAGTCATAGGAATAACCTCCATTTTGTTGCCTAACATTGACTGTCAAACAAGGAATTAAGTAACGTTTTAGACATGCCATATTGACGCGCTCTCGACCCTCACTGCCGGTATCTACTTCGAGGCTTATATTCATAACGACTCCTTTGCATTGGAGCGCGAAGAAAATCCCGCGATACTTTGATTGAGTAACGCTAATTGCTGAACCACTTGTCCAGCCCGATCTTCTGAGTCTCCCATTAGACGTTGTCTTTGATAGCTTTGCGTGATCTCATGCCAACGCGCGCGCTGTTCGTCGGTCATATCGCCGCGCAATTGTGCCAATTTAAGTAAGTTCTCTTCTGTGCCAGCCGCGAGAGTTTGAGCTTCGCCTTGATAGTGATCTTGAATCAACACGTTGAGTTCTTGGTCTGTCATAACCGCAGAGACTTTTTCAGCCAACTTATTCATATTTCGATATGAGCCTTGAAGTTTGAATGGAGGCTCCACTCGATAAGCATCTGCTGTAGCAGCGGATTGAATGTACTGTTGATTGACTTTCAAAATCGTGTCTTGAATACGCATCAGCTTTTTCAGCGTACTGACAATTTCGTCGGCTTCGGTCGCAGAATAGCTATGAGTCATATCACTCAACGCAATGCTTTCTCCTTGAGCAAGGCGCACAAAGCGATAAAGATCCTGTAAATCACGGGTAGCAAGCGGGGCTAAAACCGTATTTGAGGTAAGCGCGTTTTCAATAAAACTCAGTGCGAACGAGGTTTGTTGGTCGGATAGCATATCCCCCAAGTTATAAATATCCGCACGGTTGGCTAACATGTCCGGAATGCGAAACGCCTCGCCGCTTTCAGTGTACGGGTTGCCAGCCATAACAACGGCAAACTTTTTACCACGCATGTCGTAGGTTTTAGTTTGTCCCTGCCAGGTTCCTTCAATCCGCCGCGTACCATCACAAAGCGAAATGAATTTCTGCAGTAGCTCTGGATTAGTGTGTTGAATATCATCCAAATAGAGCAACACGTTATTGCCCATTTCAAACGCCAAATTGATTTTTTCAATTTCTCTGGCCGCATTTTTATCCGGAGCTTCCGATGGGTCTAAAGAGGTAACGCCATGCCCGATTGCCGGACCATTCACTTTCATAAACACCAAACCGAGTTTGGCTGCCACGTATTCAATCAAGGTGGTTTTGCCGTAACCTGGCGGTGAAATAAGCAGTAGCATCCCCATTAAATCGGTACGTTTTTTATCGCCCAGTGTGCCCATTTGCTTGGCGAAATTATCACCAATCAATGGCAGATAACTGTCACTGATAAGCTTATTTCGAACAAACGATGTTAATGGTCTTGGTTTGAATTCCTGCAAACGGAACTGTTGTTTAGCTTGGTTAAGCAGTTCGGTACGTTTTTCTAGATAAGCATCAAATCGAGGAACCACTTCGCGGCGGTGGTGCTCACAACGTTGTAAATAATCATCTAATACTATCTGCAAGTTGCCTTGTGTTAATCGAGGGTGTTCGCCTAACAGACCGGATATCTTGGCAGCGAGTGAAAAATCAACCGGGTGAAGAGCCGAGTGGACTTGAGTTTGGCAGACCGCAATCATGGCCGCTTCGACCACAAACGCCTCCCCTCGTTGCTGAGATTGCGAATACGGCGCGAGCCACTGCATATGGTCGGCCAAACACATATCTAGGTCCATCGCTTGATGCGACCATCCTAGGCTACGTCGGTATTGAAGATAATCTTCACATAGTTCAAATGCCTCTCTACTGACCGTGATATTCAATATCGGTTGCGCCAAGATTTGAATTAAGTAGTCACTGCTTTCGCGCGCATACGCGGCGGGTAAGGACTCCATTAAGCGCTGCTGTAATTCTTCGTAAGCCGCATTTGAGTGAAGATGGTTTTTCAACAGTAACGCATTATTGGCTTGCACTTGCCAGTCTTCGAGCGAAGCTTGTCGCCAACACCAAATCAGTGCGTTGGCTCTTGCCATTTGCCCAAAACGCAGCAACCCTGCTTGTTGATAGATGGGCAGTATTTGGCTGAGAATTAAGTGTGCATCATGATCATGAATGCCTTTTACATAACCTTCGCGATAGCGTGGCGCCGAAAACCGTTGTATCAGGCTTAATAGCTGATTGTCTTTTCGCGCCGCTTCAAGTTGCGATAGCGAATACTCATCACCCTGCTGCGCCGCATTCAACAGTAAATAGGCGAGATATTCGCCTCGATAGAGATGCTCGCTTTCCGACGTGACCTCTAACTTAGCGCTGTCCTGAAGTTGCAAAAATTGTTCATCGACAATCGGCTGATAAAAATCGGTGCCCGAGATATGGGTACAAAGTTGGTGGTGATATTCAATTAAACTCAAGTCCAGCGCCTGCTGGTTAACACTGAAACGGTGGCGCCCTAACTTAAGAACTTTGCCTCCTTGTTCAAAGATATCTTGATTATCACGCATCGCTCGCAATGATTGATCTTGAAGCGCCTTGAGCTTCGAATCTAACGCATCCGCTTTAACGCTATCACCTAATTCACGAATTGATGCCGATAATTGCTGCAACTTTACGACTAAAGCATCGGTAGCGAAATAGCTGTTCAGCTCCCCCACATCCTCAAATCGGCTGACACGTTTTTCAATGCTGGATAACGTCACCTGAGCGGCTTGCTGCAAATTTTGGATACGGCGTTGCTGGCCAGCCATTAACTGCTGCTTGTGGTTATCTAGTGTCGATTGAATCTCGTCACGTTTGGTATAAATTTCCGCCAAAAATTGATCAAAATCTGCAAAGCGTGACTCGAGCTTATCTAATTGGCCAATCAAGCGCGCCAGTTGATTATCACATTCATCTGGGGTGGTCGCCTGCTCCATAGCGGTATTAACAGCCTGTGACAGCAATTTGAATTGAGCACCAAACTCCGCTTGAGCCTCTTCCGTTCGCAAAGAACGGCTTTTACCGCGTACTTTGGCGGACAAGGCATTAAGCAACGAAGAAACTTCGGTGGTTAAATCAAGAATACGCGTTGATTGGGTTGGATCATCGGTTTCGATATCGGTAACTTCTTCGGTCACCAGCTGCAACTTAGCCCTTAACGCTTCGATATCCTTTTGCAACTCATTAAGCTCAGAGGTTTTTTCTGTGTCACTTAAACTCAGCTCAATCTGTTCAATTTCAGTTTTATACGGCTGGTATGCTTTGGGATCTTGAAGCAAGGTCAGCAGTTGCTGATTCAAGCCATGACGCTGCTGTGAAAGCGTATCAAGTAACGTCTCGACACCTTCGCTATCCATATAGTGCTGCTGATTCAACGCCATGACACGGCCAAGTGAACTTTTCACTTTAGCCAGAAATTCGATCAACACATTCGCCTGTTCCTTTGGCGCTAATTTTATTTTGCCGATTAGCTCTGCCACAGCAGTCCGTTGCGATGCGAGGCTTTGTTGAGCATTGAGCTTGAGCTGCTGAACTTTTGCAAACTCGTCAATAATATGATCAGCAGTATCCACTACATTTTGAATCGCAGAACCGATGCCCAATGCGTAATCATGTTGGAGCCAATGATAGTGGTCCAACGCACTATTACACTGCTTAAGTAACCATTCATACGCTGCTTGCGTCGCTTCATGATTCTGCGCCAACTGACAGATCGACAACACCGATGACAATGCGCGAACCAATTCGGCATTGCCCAAATTGAACAGAGGGCTGGTTCCTTGCGCTTGAGCGGTAATATTGGCGTAATATTCAGGGGTCGAATACGGTGTCTGCCAAATCTGCAAAGGATGCAGCGTCGACGCCTCTGGATTTTCTGCAGCCTGAAAAACTAACATTTGCCCATCGGCAGATAGACTGAATCCATGACTATCGAGTGGCGAAGAAAAGCGTTTCTCAATCAAATTGTACGAGAACGAGACATAAGCACCGGTGGCCTTATTGAAAAAGTAATAAATGACATCTTCACCGTTTGGTGACGCAATCTTGTAGAAAAACTCCAAGTCGACCCAAGGAATATCAAAAAACTTACTTTCACCGTTAGCTAATACGTAACCATGCGACAGCAACACGCCATGTTCTTCGGGTAGCACTTTACCAGCCTTACCCAAAGCATCGCTTCTCACGACCGTTTGATTAATCGGATTGTAAATGAAATAACGGGAATTTTTTTCTCGATGAGGCTTGATGCGCAGCGCGATCAACTCGCCAATAAAGACGTAATCAATACTCGCATCTGCAACGCTTTGGTGAAGATCATCTACCGGCTCTCGATAGATGCCTTTACCATCGTTGGTGTTGTCTTCAATTTTGATAGTGAGGTCACCACCAACGCATTCGACAAACAACTTATCTTGAATCGATACGTGTGGATGGGTACCTAGCACATGATCTTCTCGAGAGGTTGCAATCCACTCAAAATCAAACTGAGCGACTTTTTCTAATGTTGTATGACCAAGGGCGTCTAGGTAGCTAACCGAATCACGACCAATTTGGAAGCGAAAAACTTTGCGATCTTCCGGACGCATACCGATTTGAAATGCGATATACAACATGCTTTCCTGGCGCGCAATTTGCTGCAATTTGGCATCGCTGTAATAGGTAAATAATTCCGTAAATTCATGCACAAAGCGGTCATCTGCCAAGAAACTCTCTTCAATAGAAGTGGGCTCTAGACGAAATACTCCTTCGTTTTCATGCAGCTGATATAAGCCAAATACATCGTGCAAAGCAGGAATCGCCTTTAATCCAACCCGTACCTGATAGCCAAATAGCAATTGGTCGTTGACTTGCCCCATATCAATCGGTATACAACGTGCTTCGGTTTGCACATTAACCTTACCGATCAGTTTTATGTCTTGGCCACCAAACAGGTTTTGTCGATGTTGGTTAAAATCTTGAGCCAGCGTTTTTAGTTGTTGACCTTGCTGAGAAAGACGATTTTTAAGTACCTCATAAGCACCGCTTTCGCCCATCCCAAGTGGCTTATTTTCTGACATAGCAATACCTTGACTTCCCGCTCCTAAAGAAGCGGGAAGTGAATTAAAGAAAAGTTAGGCTGGGTTATCGTTTTGAGACGTGCCGAAGGTCGACTGCAGCTTTTTCAACACTTCGGTGGCACCACCGTGAGAGTTCAATAGGCTCGCCAGTGCAAGCTGGCTTAAATCGCTACTTTTTAACTCAGTACCTTCTAAAACATCTTTAATGTCTTGCGGTAAACTGCGGCTGCCTTCCATGTACTCAGCAACCAACGGTTTCAGTACTTGGGATTCCGTAAACTTGGTGTCCATGGTCGCCGCTTCCATAATGGTACGACGTAGCTGTTCCATGCCTTCACCACCAAACAACTTAATGTCTGCATGACCAAGAGCCTGCGCCAGCGCTTTAGCATTTTCACTAACGACCGATTTCTGCGCATCAATACGCGCCATTTCCAGCTCTTTCTGTTGCTGTAACTGCATGACCCACTTATCGTGTTCACGAGTTTGCTCATCGTATTTCTGGGCCGCTTCAAAACGAGCACTTTGCGCTTCGGCTTCCGCCAAACCTTTAGCGCGCATCGCTTCTGCTTCCGCTTCACCAGCGGTTTGCAAGTTATGCGCTTGAGCTTCACCTGTTTCGCGAATCGCTTGAGCTCGCTCTCGTTCAATCTCAACTTCAGCCAGACCAGTCGCACTGATGAATTCTTTCTCAGCATGCGCCATACGTTCCTTCGCAGCCGCCTCGCGCTCTTTGGTGACGTAGTCAGCCTGAGCACGTTTCTCTGCAGCAATTTGATCCGCTTCAGCACGCTTCGAAATAACCACTTGCTCGGCTTCGGCTTCGCGCGTTTTAACCGCAAGATCGTTCTCAGCCGCGCGGGTTTTCACTTTCAATTGCGCTTCGTTCTCAATCAATAGTCGCTCTGCTTGTTCACGTGCGGCATCTTTCTCAGCACGTGCAGCCACAAGCAACTCAAGCTGTTTCGCTTCCGCTTGAGCTTCTGCTTCAACCATCTTCACGCGTTTTTCGCGATTCACGCGCTCATTGACACGGAGGTTTTCTGTCTCTTCTTCTTCTTTGGCTATCTTGCGCTCGATTTCAACGCGCTGAGAACGCATTTCAGCCACCGATTTAAGCGCCTCTTCCACCGTCGTTTCCTTCTGCATCTCTTTTTCAGCAACTTCTGATGCAGTGCGAACTTTTTCGGTTTCCACTGAACGGGTTAACTCTTCTTGCTGAATCGCAACTTGACGCTGATTGGCAATTCGCGTCATCTCAACTTCCATTTCTACTGTTTCGCGCTTTTTCGAAATCTCTTCCTGTGTTTCCAGTTCCGCCACTTGAGTCAAACGCGTGTATTCTTCACGTTTTTCGGCAGCTAAAGCTTCTTCCTGAGCTTTAATGATTTCGATTTCACGTTTGGTGCGTGCGATACTTTCCTGCTCTTGCTTATCTAATTGCAGGCGATTGGCTTCCGCTTCAACATTCTTCTTCTTGATGGTGGTTTTCTCATCTTGGCGAATCGCGTTGGTTTCGGTATTTTTTTGCGCTGTGATCGCCGAAATTTTGCGAATCCCTTCAACATCCAAAATGTTATTTGGGTTATGGGCATCTAATGTGGTTTGGTCGATTTTATCGATCACAACGTCATAGATTTTGAAACCGTCCATTTCACTGCCAATCACTTGAACCACCGCATCACGAAACGCGCGGCGATTGGTCAGCAGTTCTTCAAACTCAAACTGTTTAACCGCAGTTTTTAACGCCTCAGAAAATTTTGGCTGGAAGTGCTCTTTTAAACGGTCGATATTTGATGCTTCGCGAGCCGTGAACAGTTTCGCTACCCGAACAATATCTTCCTCTTCATGATTAACACCAATGTAGAAATCAACTTTCAAGTCAGCGCGAATATTGTCTCGGCAATGCAGACCTTCATATTCTTCGCCGTCTTTATCTTTTTTACCGCTGCGCACCACAGAGATTTTCTTGCGCGTAATGTCCATGTATTCGTGGCGATTGATCACAGGCCAAACAAACGTACCAGTGAGCGAGGCCCTTGTGCGTTCCAAGCCGTTAACAATAAGCGCTTCACCTTCACCGCGAATCTTTTTATATCGGGATGTAAAGAAGATTAAAATCAGTAGGAATGCCACGACTCCTGCCAATATAAAGATCATACTTGGTGTCAGTACGATGTCTGGTGCGAATACCATTTAATTTCCTCAAATAATTAGTTACTTAAGGCCACGACATAACTGTTCGAGGCATTATCTTTGGCAACGATAATTACTTCGTCACCATATTGTGCGGACAAGTTGGATTCCATTTTGGCATCGATTAAAAACTCATTGCCATCATGTAGAATTACAACCTCTCCATAGTCATTGGTAATTTTACTGCTATGAACCCGTCCTTTTAAGCCGATAAAATCAACCTCTGCAAAGCGCCGATTGCTAAATAGAGGTGTGATTGGCTTTAATACCCAAGCAGCGATAATAAGAGCGAGATAAGCAATAATTGGAATGGAGATAACATCACAAACAATTCCAAAATCAACGAAGATGGAAAGTGATACATGTTCAAACAGTAAAGCCTCAACATCTTGCATAAATTGCTGGAAATAAAACGACAAGACGGTCGCAGCGAAGAAACTAACAAACAAAGCAATGGTGAGAGGTACTTTGGATAAAACTGGAGGTAATAAAACACCTTGACCTGGAATGTTGTCTAAATCAAAAAGATCTATGTCTGCGGTTAGTGTTTCTACCACGTTAAAGAGTAAATCTATCAACATGATAAGGAAAAAAAGACCAAGCGGAATCGCAAAAATATTGGTTGGAAACACCAATAATTGACTAACAAACTCGTGAAGTTCCATGCAGCCCAACTGAATATAGTTAACGTTTTATAAGCTCATATTTCTTTATTTTTATGAGTCACTTTAATAGAGATATGTTCCGGTTAGACTAACCGATTTATTAGATTAATAGATCATCTAAACAACGCGCAGTAATAGTTTCGTATTTTGGGTGCAAGTTATCATTTCTACATCAATAACAATGCGCCAAGACGTTAAGCCATTCAATTTACTCGTTGTTGGATCGAAATTACATCAAAGAAAGTATAATTGACAATGATTTTTTAATCATCCTATCTGTCACTGTTAAAAATGGCTGCGACTATGTATATAACATCATGCAATACACAATATTAAACCGTCAAAATAACCAGAAAAATGTAAATTCAGAAATAATAAATTTAATTTACCCAGACATAATAACTAAGATGGTAGTTATTTTAAATATACGTAAATATTTTCATTTAACTCAATGTCACTTATCTTGGAGATTCTCGACATTTCAGTGTTACTGCGAGATAGAGAGACTTCTTTTCAGATTACTTTCTATTCAAAATCAGGTGAGACGTATACAAAGCGATTGATAAATAAGCATAAAGTCAATAAGAATAGAGCATAACTGAGTGTGTTGGTCGTGGTGTATTTTCAGCAGTTGCTGAGCGACCAACAAAAAAGTTGCCACCATAACTACCTCGTCGTAGTTACGTCTCGGCTAATACCGAGACTGACCAAACAAACTTCACTTAATCCCTTGATAAGATTGGTGTAGTGTATAGGGATAGATTTGTTATCACACCATACAATGATAAGCAGGCACCTATGACTCCGACCCAAACGCTCAACACATTAAACCAGACCTACCTTGCGATTCACCGCAAAAAGGAAGACTTGTTCTGGTCAACCTATATGGGGACCAGCGATGCCCACAATCAATCTGCACAAGCGCAAACCGAGTGGACCCACTTTTTAAGTGATCCGCAAAAAATTGCCGACATAAAACAGACAATTGCTGAGGCAGAAAAGCTGGCAGATCCGCAACAACGTCAATCGACGCTGATTGGATTGCACGGCTGGCTGGCGACATTTCAAGCGCACGCTATCGAAACACCAGAGGGCAATAAACTCAAACAGCAACTTATTGAGTTTGAAGCCGAACTGTTTGAGAAGAAGCAGCAACATGTGATGACCTACCAAGATGAACACGGCAATCAGGTTGAAGGCTCGCTACCCGTGCTCAGTTCGGTTATCCGCACCAATGATAACCCGTCGGTACGTCAGTCTGCGCATCAGGCGTTAATGGATCTTGAGCAGTGGTTATTGCATAACGGATTTCTGGAACTGGTGAAACTGAGAAATCAGTTCGCCCGAGCTATGGGGTTTGATTCTTTCTTTGATTATTCGGTGGTGAAAACCGAACAGATGACGTCTGAGCAGCTATTTACTATTTTGGATGATTTTGAACAGCGCACTCGACAAAGCCACCAAAACAGTCTGAATAATTTGGCGAAAGAGAAAGGTGAGCAGGCGTTGC
Organism: Vibrio xiamenensis; assembly: GCF_900100015.1. Lineage (GTDB taxonomy): Bacteria > Pseudomonadota > Gammaproteobacteria > Enterobacterales > Vibrionaceae > Vibrio > Vibrio xiamenensis. The sequence goes on from NZ_FNDD01000004.1 coordinate 154,283, forward strand.
AAGCCCATAATTTCCCGTTCTCTTTTGCTGGCGATGTGATGCGCCAATTAGACCCCTATGTGCCATTTTCTCAGTCATTGCGCCGCTGGGTGGAATCATTTGGTCGTCTGAACATTGACTATTCCGGCGCCGAATTAACCCTAGATTTACTCGATCGCAAAGGTAAATACCAAAATGGTTTCTGTCACGGCCCGATTCCCTCTTTTGTCGATCAAGGCAATTGGATTGCGGCGAAAGTAAACTTTACCAGTAATGCCAAACCGGATCAGGTCGGTAGCGGTTACGATGGCATCAATACTCTATTCCATGAAGGTGGTCACGCCGCCCATTTTGCGAACGTCAAAATGAATGCGCCGTGTTTTTCTCAGGAATTTGCTCCAACGTCCATGGCCTACGCCGAAACTCAGTCGATGTTTTGTGATAGTTTGCTGACCGATGGCGACTGGTTAAAACAGTACGCCAAAAACGCCGCCGGTGAAGCCGTGCCAGATGCCGTCATAAAAACCATGATAGACAGTCGTCAGCCATTTAAAGCTTATGCAGAGCGCAGCATTCTGGTAGTGCCATATTTTGAACGGGCACTGTATCAATTGAGGGATGACGAACTTACCCCTGAAGCCGTAACACAATTGGCGCGAGAGACCGAACAGCGCATCTTAGGGCTGGCATGTAGCCCACGTCCATTAATGGCGATCCCGCATCTTCTTTCTGATGAGTCAGCTTGTTCATATCAGGGGTATTTGCTGGCGCATATGGCGGTGTATCAGACCCGGGCGTATTTCACCCGCACACTCGGCTATCTGACTGATAACCCGGAAATTGGGCCGTTACTGGCGAAACACTACTGGAATCAAGGCAATCATCTTTCACATAACCAGACGATAGAAAGCCTGACTGGCGAAGGCTTTAATGCCAAATATCTCGCCGACGTGTGTAACCTGTCAGCTGAGGATGCATGGAATATTGAGCAACAGAAAATTGCCGCGTTATCTTCCCGTCAGCGAGCGGAGGTGGCTCCCCTCAATGCGACCATTAAAGTGGTCGATGGTGAGCGCCTGCTAAGTGACAATTCGCTCTCAGACCAAGACTTATTTAGCCAATTTGAAACGTATATTACGAAGCAATACGGCTGTTAAAACGCGCACACCCGGCTCAATTATCGATAAAAAATAGCTAAATCGGCCAGTAGAGATAGATGATAAAAATATGTCCTCTTCTCTCTGGCTGATTTTGGCTACGAGTATGAATGTTGTGACTCAGAAAAGTGCCGCAGGGTTAGACTTTATCCTTGTTCCACAACGGCAATACCATCGGTGTGTGAGATAGCGGGTCATCAATAATCAAGCTTTTCATATCATACACTGTCTCAACCAAGGCTTCGGTAATGATCGCCTTCGGTGCCCCTTCGGCAATCACTTTACCTTGCTTCATGACAATCAAATGATCCGCATAACGACAAGCTTGGTGCAAGTCATGAAGCACGCAGATCACGGTACGCCCAGCACGACGATTGAGCTTACGAAAGAGTTCCAACATTTCAATCTGATGAGCGATATCCAAATACGTGGTGGGCTCATCAAGCAAAAGATAAGGCGTTTGTTGGGCCAAACTTGGGATGGAAACCGCGATATCTATACCTATGGCAGTGAGCAGGTAACCACCTACGAACTCGGCAGTAAAAGTGAGTTTGCCAACCGCGCGACACTCTATACCAGCGTATTTTATAACGACTATACCGACTACCAAGCGTTTATTGATGCCACCTATATTGACAACATAGATTCGGCACATACTTATGGCCTTGAAGCCGAAGCAACAGGATGGCTAGGAGATCAAACCGAGATTCGTGGTTCTGCCGGTTTACTGCGCAGTAAGATTGATGACTACCAAAGTTATTAAGGTAATCAACTGCCAAGCGCGCCGAAAGTCAACTTATCGACTGGGTTAACACAGTATATCGGTAACAACTGGTCAATGGGTGTCGATGTGACTTATGTGGGCTCTGCCTACTCTGATCTCGATAACAGCGCCGATCTTAAAGTGGATGACTACATTAAGACCGATGCTCGAGTTCAGTATCTGTATGCTGACTTCACGGTCGATTTCTACATCAACAACCTGACCAATGAAGACATTGTGTACTTCAAGAGTAGCGATAGCGCCTACGTCGGTCAGACTCGCACTATCGGCCTGAACGTGACTTATAGCCTGTAAATCACCCGCAGAGCTAAGCCATAAGAACGGCAGGAAATCAGTTTAATACACTGAATTTCCTGCCTTTTACATTTTATCTCTGCGGCCAAGGAGCCCTATGATTTTGTCAATTTCAAAATACCACCCCTACCCACGTTTATTATTACTCGCCCTGATGCTGACCCTGCTGGGCGGATGTGGGCCGAAAGAGCAAGCGCCGACAGCGCCCTCTTCTAAGTTCACCATCAGCGATGGCTGGCCGAAAACCATCACCATTCCCGGCTACCCTGTGGTGACGTTAGAAAAACCACCAACCCGAATTGTCTCTACCAGCGTCACTCTGACCGGGACCTTACTGACCATTAATGCGCCGCTGGTCGCCTCTGCGGGTACTCAAGCCAACACCAGAGTTGCTGACCACTCAGGTTTCTTTAAGCAATGGAGCCAGATTGCCCTGCAGCGTAATGTGCAGCCCCTCTATCAAGGCATACCAAATGCTGAAGCGGTAGCAAAACAAAAACCTGATCTGATTGTTGTTTCCGCCACCGGAGGTGACTCAGCACTCAAACTTTATCGCCAGTTTTCCTCGATCGCCCCCACGATTGTCATCAACTATGATGACAAAAGCTGGCAGCAACTCGCCCGTCAGTTAGCCGCGATTACTGATCGTCAACCCCTGGCTGAACAAGCGATCGAGCAGTATCAGCAACGCCTCAACTCAGTGCGTCAGCAACTTGCCCTACCGCCCCAACCGATCACCGCCATGACCTATTATGAAGACGGTCGTGGGGCCAATTTCTGGACTCAGGCATCAGCACAAGGTCAAGTACTTACCGCGCTTGGTTTTAGCCTCAGTCCATTGCCGACATCGATTAAGAATAATCATCAGATGGGTCAACGCAGCGATATTGTTCCCGTCAACGGAGAGAAGTTTGCTGATGCAATCACCGGCCAATCAATCTTGTTATTCGCAGCCGACACACCACAGGTTAGCGCAGTTGAAAACAACCCGTTTATCGCCCACTTACCGGCAATTACAGCAAAACAAGTTTATGCATTGGGAGAAGACTCATTCCGACTCGATTTTTACAGCGCCATGCATTTGCTCGATCGACTGGAAACCTTGTTTTCAACCCGTTAAACCAATAAGGCCGCTAACACTAGCGGCCTTATTACTGCTACGTCAAAAACCAATCCACTCTAAGTCGCTTGATAATTAAGATACGACAGATTCGCTGCTCACTAAATGAGGTCTTAGTAAAACGTTTCTGGATAGAAACGCGTTAGAACTATTGCCCTAAATCGTTTCTGTCAGATTAGGAAAAGTATGTTGACACCTTGATCGTTTGTTACTTGCCGATACCAACGCCCCTGTTAAGCATGTACTGATAAAGTAATTGGCTTTGAAGGCTTTCTGTTTTTGATAAAGCCGATGCAACCCCAAGCTGATCTTCTGTTGAGCGATGTTGCCCTAGTTTTTCTTTACCTTGAAGCGATTCTATGTTGATTTTAAAACCAACAATACCTTTACTAAGTTTTGATTTAAAGCCCTCTGGAATAGTTAAATTAGGATCATATTTTTTCACGGTTTCATCAAGTGTTGTCAGAGTTGTTTCCTGATCCGTTAGCTGAATTATTCCTGTGGCATGGACTGTACTGTAGTTCCAAGTTGGTACTGCTGGAGAAGTCTCATACCAAGTTGGTGAAATGTATGAGTGTGGACCAGAAAAAATCACTAAAACCTTGGCTCCGTTAGCAGCTTTCCAGTGGTGATTTGTTCTGGCAAAGTGACCATAAAGTGTGCCATTTTCCCCCTCATTTTCCTTAAGCAATAAAGGGAGATGCGATGCTTCTAAATCATTAGATATGACAGCAGCAAAGCTATACTCTTTAATAAAGTTGTGCATTTCTGTGTTGGAATATATTTTCCATTTTTCGGGAATGTGCATTCTAGTCCTTTGGCAGCTAACGCTTGTTATACGGTTTTTAGCCGACTTTTCATACTCTTATCATGCAGCATCTTCAATAAAAGTTCAATTTATAATCAATAGGTTAATGAGCGGTATTGGCATTAGATTACAAAATGACGCATAGCTTTTAAAAAGCTTACAACGACACTCCCTCTTGTAACTACAGGTAAGGCAAACGTACAACAGCAGATTTTGAGTGCACTTTCACGCTGAGAAGGAAAGGTGCATAACTGTGCCAGCCCAGATAAAGCTGGACAGTTTCGTTTTAGCGATTTTTCTAAATTAGATAAAGGCGGATAACTTCATCTATCGCAATATTTAGGTAGCCGCATCATATCTATCGCTCCTAAACCGTTAAATTAGTCAACGGCTCAGGAGGAGTGAAGAAATATACACGAAGAATATTTTTCTCACGCCAATAGACTTGCGCCAATCATAAGGAAAAAGAGTGCGGCTACTCGTGTAGGCTCAATTTCAACAACATTGGCACCAAACATACCAAATCGATCAATAAGCAAGGAACTGAAAATTTGCCCTACCATTATAAAGGCGACCATTTTCGCCGCACCAAGTTGTGGAACAACGATCGCGGATACTGATAAAACAACACATCCACAAATACCACCTAGCCACACCCACCAAGGCTGCGCTATTGTTCCTTTAATCATCGGTAAGCCCCCCGCTGTCATGAATGCGATCAACGAGAGAATGATAGTTAATATTCCACCAGAAAACGCGGTTGCCCATAAACTAGAGTGCAAGCCTTTCGCTAACTGAGCATTCATCAACGACTGCACTGGTAGCATCAGTCCTGCGAAAAGCGCAAGTACAACACTGATTACATTCATGACAGGAACTCTTTTAACACAGCCTCAAGTTGCTCGGGGCTTTCCTCTGGCAAATAGTGACCAGCACCTTCGATTACTTCTCCCCGAATATCAGCACACATTGGAGATAATGTATTATAAAGCAAATCAGCGACACCATATCGTGCACCAATTGCGAATACAGGCATTAACAATTGCTTCTCTGAGCGTAATTTATTTATCGCCATATCCTGCTTGGAGAACGCATTTTTATAGTAACTTAGCGCACTGCGTAGCGCTCCAGGAAGACAATTAACACGAACATATTCCGCAAGCGCCTTTTCATCTATCATCCAACCGAATTCAGCTTTGGTTGAAAACAACCATCTTAGAAAGGGTTCTTCACGATCTTTAAGCAAAATTTCAGGAAGATCACTCAACCGGTTAAAAGCAAAATGCCAAGTACGCATGACTTGTTCATCTGTCAGTTCACCACTGGGTAGAGTGCTAAGCCCCGGTATTGCAGCATCCATTAATACCAGTTTTTTAACGCAATCAGGGTGGTCTGAAGCAAGTGCATAGCCCATCCACGCACCGACATCATGAGCGATGATTTCGATACCATCTTTTTCTTCTGAAGCGAGACTCTGAATCACTGAGTGTAATATTAGGGCAATAGTCGTTGAATCATATCCTTCGGTTGGATGATCAGAGTCACCCATTCCTGGAAGATCAAGGGCGACTACTCGTTTACCTGAGTTAGCCAGTGCTGGCATCAGATAACGCCACGCATACCAACTTTGCGGCCATCCAGGTAACAATAATACCGTGGGGCCTTGTCCTCCAGAGACATAGTGCAGCCGTCCCATTTGTGTTCTTACGACCCCATGAGAAAATTGTTGCCAAAACAGTTGCTCGTCAAATTTAATATTTTGCATATTACACCCCATTATGGAAACGTTCGTTTCCTAATTACGTAAAAATTATGGCTACACAATAAATTGGATAGCCAATTGAAAAATTGAAAGTTATTTAGGTGAACGCACTACTTATTAATCAAGTAGGCTCATTGATGTGGAAACAATGTTTTCCAAATGACTTTTGTCTACATTCACTTTTCCAATCACCCGCATTCCTTGAGTAATACTGTGGATTGTTTGAGCCATTTTATCTGGATCAATAGCCATCGAAATCGACCCATCTTGTTGACCAAGGATGATAAGTTCACGAATCGTTTTTATCCCCGAGTCAAACAGTCTATTGATTTTCTGCTTTATTTCACTGTCTTCGCTAGATAATTCAACCGCTGTAGCAACCACCATACAGCCGATTTGACCCGATTCACCCAAGCTGTCTTGCGCATAGCCGTTCAATAAATTACGAATTTTTTCCCTACCAGAGTCTGCTTGAGCAATTCGAACCTGACTTAACGTATACCTTTGATCTTTATAGTAATCTAACGCTTTCATAAACAGCGTTCGTTTATCTTTAAACGCTTTATAAATGCTCCCAGCAGTCAAATTGAGTGACTCGCTCAAGTCTTTGATAGATGTCCCGTTGTAACCTTTAGTGCTGAATACGTTAATTGCATTCGCTAACGCAACGTCAGTATCAAACGTTCTTGGTCTTCCTGGTAATGCTGTCATCAATGGCACCCTGAACTCGAATTTAACTCATAATAGGAAATGATCGTTTCCTATTCAAGAGAATTTGAAAAATTATCTTCAATAAAAACTTTATCGGGAATAATCAGTATTATTATTTTTATCAGTGAATCACCACGAGGAAACCTCCAATTCAGTCTGTAAATTGAAGTTTAAATTTGTCTAAATTCGACTTGGGGAGCATCCCCCCTCCCTTGGACATCCTAATCAAGGTAGGCGACGAGTTCTTCTGGCTGCCCCAATGGAAATGCCGCTTGCAAATGCTCTAAAAATACCTTGACTCTGGCATTAAGTAATCGACGTGATGGATACAGTACCCACAAGGAAATATCGGCTGTTTGAGCCTCTCCCCATCGAATCAATTTACCTGACTTTAGTTCTCTATCTATTAGTGAGAGAGGAAGCATTCCAACTCCAGCTCCAGCACATATGGCATCACGGATCATAATCATGGAGGAAAGCCGTAATACTGGAATAACTCGTAGATTTATTTTCTCGCCGTTTGAAATGAAATTCCACATATCTGGTTGTTTACCGGAGCCATGTATTACGACCGGAACAGCTTGATTATTGGATGGTCGTTTTACCTCAGTACTTGCCACCACTACGAGTTTATCCTGCAAAAACTTGCGGCCATATAAGTTTTCATCTATCGCAGGGTTAACTCTAATTACCAGATCATACCCCTCCTCGACCATATCGGAGATATGATCGTCTGAGGTCACCTCTAATTGTACATCCGGATATTTTAATGAGAACTCAGCGGCCAGCTTCCCCATTACAAGTTGACTAAATAGTAATGGAGCACTAACTCTCAAACGTCCACGAGGTTGACTCGATCTGGACGAAATGGCCAAAACAGTTTCATCTAATTCTGTTAGCAAAACACCTGTTCGTTCATAGAGGACCATTCCTTCTTCGGTCAATTTGAGTCGGTGAGAGCCACGTTCAAATAACCTGAGTTGAAGACTATGTTCAAGTTCAGCAACACGTCTTGATAAAGTTGCTTTTGGGCGTCCTGTAGCACGTGCAGCACTGCTAAAGCCACCGTATCTAGCGACTAAATTGAAATCTGAAAGCGCAAGTAAGTCCATAATTTCGTTCCATCCATGAGACATATTGTCCAATTTTACTATCTATATAATTAAAAAAGAAACGCCTAATATTTCAATTGTCAGCAGACAATACTGTCTAATTAATAATTCGGAGAACACATTATGACCATTCTCGTAACCGGGGCGACTGGCCGCGTGGGCCAACAAATCGTTGAACAATTACTACAACGTAACATGGACGTTCGAGTTTTAACCCGATCCCCTTCAAAAGTGTCATTTTCTAAAATGGTAGAGGTGGTTAAAGGTGATCTACTTAATATTGATTCACTTAGAGAAGCAATGACTGGCATTCGAACTCTGTTCCTACTTAACGCTGTAACTGGTGACGAATTTACCCAAGCGCTTATCACTTTAAACATAGCCAAAGAAGTTGGTGTAGATCGAGTCGTATATCTCTCCGTATTTGATGCCGAAAAAGCCGTTAACGTACCTCATTTTACGGTGAAATATGGAGCAGAAAGAATGCTGAAAGAACAAGGATTTAGTGCAACTATCTTGCGCCCAGCTTATTTTATCGATAATGATGTTAGGGTAAAGGAAGTCATTTTTAACAATGAGGTTTATCCAATACCTATTGGCGGCAAAGGAATTGCAATGATTGATGTTACCGATATTGCTGAGATAGCTGCACTCGAATTAATCCGTCGAGACCAAGCCGAAACGACACTTCCAGTTGAAACCTTAAATCTTGTTGGCCCAGATACACTAAGCGGCACTGACATCGCGGCTATTTGGTCTGAAGAATTGGGTAAAACCATCAAATATGGTGGTGATGACCCGAGTGGATTTGAATCATACATGGAGACAATCATGCCCAAGTGGAGTGCTTATGAAATGCGCTTGATGGCAGAGCGTTATGTAGGTTATGGCATGGTCCCTCAAGCAGGCGATACGGAGCATTTAACCAAACTCTTAGGTCGCCCATTAAAAAGTTATCGCGATTTTGTAAAAAACTTAATAAATAATGAGCGAGTGATATTCGAGGATAGGCTTTAATGTGATAGACGCACCTGCTTACTAGTGTGTTGTGGCTTTGGTTCTTAAATTGATTTAGCTAAACGATGAAGGAAGACTAGCTTAAGTTTTTGCAACTTGACGTAACTCATTTCTAGGGAATTATTTATCTATCTACCCTAGGATACATATACCTAAAAAATCAGCCTGTTAGTGGATTTTGAATCGAAAAGCGTGAACGCCTCAAACCCCAACAGTAATAAATAAATGGCTTTAAAGGGGAAGTTAGAAGGCTCATTGAACAAAGTACTATTGACTGAGCCCACTTCAAGGCAGAAATAACGTATAGGTCGTGTGGGTGGGCTGTCTCAAAACTTGGAGCAGTCCCGGCATAGCAGCAGACCGTCTTAACCACAAATAGCAAAAAGGCCGCTAAAATTAGCGGCCTTTTTAATGGGTGGAAGCCCCAGCCACATCCCGGCACACAAGTCACACGCTGCGGCTGCTTCCTTCCGGACCTGACCGAGTTCACATGCTATTGTTGCGGGAGGACCAGAGCCTCCATAGATTCTGTTTCAAAAGCGCATAACGCTTAAGAGTGGGAGGATTATTCATTATCCCACTTAGCATTGCAAGGGCTGTGAGCAAGAAATTCTCCTTATCGCGTTTAACTGCTTAGCATTTAGGCAACCAAAGCGCCTCAGCTAATACTCATCACTTTCTTCGTCTTCATTAATCAGGTAATCGGTCATCCAAGCAGTCGCGAGTAAACATAGCCACACCACGAACACCGGATTGGGCACTTCGATATCGGGCATCACGATTAATGAACCAAATGCCACCGACGGCAGAGTCCAGCACATCAAACTCCCCCATTCCACTTGCTGATGTTTAGCATTGCTGAGCATTTCAATCACCGCCAAAAGTAATGTGATGCAAATGGCGAGCACGACGGCGTCGTACCACTGCGAGATCCAAAGCGGCACCAATAAAGCCAGCGCCCACCAGCGGCGACGTGTGGTCGCTTGCCAATGTTTTGAACACCACCAGGCAACCACCACGCACAGTAATTGAGTGAGCGAAAGCATCGCGCTGCCTTCGAGATTGCCGTTAGATTGCGTCGCCATCACGCCAATCCATAAGGTCACCATGATCATCGATGACACCACTACAACCACAGTATTGCTTTTCGGTGAAAACATCACCATTAACAGTGGTAGCGCGCCCCACACCGCGACCGATAAGCTAATCGGCTGATGCGGTAAAGTGAGTGCGAATACAATCATCACGCCAAGCAATGTAAAGCCTGCCGCTTTGGCTTTAGGTAGAACCCATAACGCAGGAATCACCATCGCTAAAAGCGGCACATCTCCCTGACTCATGTTCAGCGAGCGTGCGCAGGCAATTGCCAGTAACGTTGCGACAACAAATTGAATCGTAGTTATTATCATGCCCTTCCCCTTTGCTCCTTGGCGCTCATCGTTCACTGTGCGCAAATCAAGTCTTTGACAAAGACCGCACGTTTCCCTTGCTTAAGCGTTGAATTCCACTCTTCATTGAGTCACCATCAACAACCCATCGCGCTCAGGAGGTCAGTGACGTTGAGCACGCCTTCCTTGGTAAAAATGAATTAGGACTTTTTCAGTATGGATCAATTTCTCGCGCAAATCTTTGCTGTTATTCAACAAATTCCATTCGGTTGCGTTACTACTTATGGCGAAGTCGCCAAAATGGCCGGCTATCCGGGCTACGCACGTCACGTTGGAAAAGCGCTGGGGAATCTGCCTGAGGGCAGCAAACTGCCTTGGTTTCGCGTGATCAACAGCCAAGGAAAAATTTCGTTAAAAGATGGGGATATGCAACGTCAGCGCCGCGAATTGATAGCCGAGGGCGTGGAAGTGAGCACCTGCGGAAAAGTCAGCTTAAAAAAATACCGATGGCAACCTTAAAGGCCATCGGTATCAATTTTTAGCGCCTATTTTTAAGCGTATTTTGTATTGTCTTTTGGATTAGATGCTCTCACCAAAACCAAAGTACGCGATAGTTTCGCCGTCGCTGTTTTGCGTCACATCAACCTTAATATTAAGGCGCTCATACGGCAAAATAGTGTAACGGTAGCCAACCCCAATCACGCCAAGCCAATCGCTGTCGCGAAAACCTTCTTCGTAACCTTCCAGTTTTTCACCAAAGCTTTTACCCACACCGCCGATCAGCACGACGGCTGACTTGTTCACAAAATCGTACTCGGAATCTTGGAATTGATGGCGATATTCGACTTCTAGATTCAGCATGTTCGACGAGATGTAATCGCCCTGCGCATAACCGCGCTGAACTTCTTTACCCTGACGGCCATACGTGGTGAACGCCGATGAAGGCGCGTTATCAGCATCAAACAGATAACGCCCAACCAGTTTGGTGGCAATGATATGGTGCGGATCGTCATTTAGGCTGTAGAAGTAACGGTAATCACTAAACAGCGATGAATAGGTGCTGTCTTCATCGTTGCCAAGCCATTTGGCGTGATCTTCGTAGTTAACCTGCCACATGAAACCGCCGTGCGGATAGTAGAACTGCTCGCGGGTATCCCATTGGAATGAAAGACGATAGCCGACATCGCTTTGGTAATCGGTGTTAAAGCCCATATTAACCATGTTCTGCTGCTCATCAGAATGGTCCGCTGTGTAGCGTGACGATTCATAAATACCGCCGATGCCAACAAACATGTCCTCCGCAACTTTGAACATAAAGTCTGCATCAAAATCAAACTGCTGCTTGTTACCTTCCGTGCCATTGAAATTCAAATTGGTACTGGTAAAGCCACCTTCAAATGAAATACGGAAGCGGTCTTCATTTAAAATGATGTCACCGGCGACTTTAGCCACATAGCTGTCGTTAGAGGTATAGATAAGCGGAATCGCGATGGTCGAGGCATCGGATACCAAATCATTGTCATCAGGATAGAAGGCAAACAGTGGGATTGCGCTGATGCCAGCTTTAATCGAAGGATCGTAAAAAGGGAGAATAATAGGACGAAACTTATTGCTACGATCCACCACCACTTCTTCAGTGCCAGTGCTGGTTTCTAAGCTTACTGTTTCTTGAGTCGCTTCGGTCGCGATAGGCTCAATGGCGGTGGCGACATCGGTAGATTCGGCCAGCGTTGCAGTCGAATAACTCAGTGTGCAAGCCATAGCGCCTGCTGCAAGTGTAACGTATTTAATCAAGAAAATGCCCTAGTGGAGTAAACAAAATGCAATTCTATAAGTGCTTGTTTAACCCGGCAATATACCCAAGGCAAAATCAGATAATTATACTAGACTGTACAGTTATAAATTTAGTTTCAGCGCAGTCAAGGTTCTAGTTCAATGCTACTTAGCAAGTAAACCAAAGCTCGAACACGACATGAAACACATGGTGATAAAACGGTCAAAAAGACCGTTTAACCGCTGACACCAATAAGCTTAATGTCGACCACTTTGGTGTGCTTATCATCGGTGATGACCGGATAACTGGTATCGGTGATAAAACGCAATTTACCGTTTACTTCGATACGAGCGCCAACGCTGTATGTATGACGAGTATCAATCTGGTCTTTATCGTATAACAGTTCAAAATGAAACGGCACTTGCGCACCTTGGGTTTCAAACTGTTGAGAGGTAAGAATTTTTGCGGGAGCATCGGCACGAGACACGTCTCTTAGCATCACAGTTACGACCGCATCATCAGGCAGTGCTAAACGCTCTTTATAGGTTAAACTTCCACTAATGCTTTGCACTTGATTCATACTCGACTCGCTGTCCGAGGTTTGGCAACCAGCCAATACTGAGGCTACAGCCACTGACATAAATAGGGTGAACGCCTTTTTCATAACGCCTCTCTTTAGAATTATCAACCTAAAGGATTATAGGAATCACCCTAGTCATTGTCATGAGACAGTGAGAGGTATTGACAGTAAATTAACCTATCAACACAACCCTGACTTTGCATTGGTTTTCCAGCCAATTATGTTAGTCTCATCACGTTGAAAGTCAGAAAATCGGTAAGGAAATAAAATGAGTAAACCGCTCAACGAGTTATTAAACCTATTGCAGTTAGAACGATTAGAAAAAGGCTTATTTCGCGGCCAAAGTGAGAACCTCGGTTTACCTCAAGTTTATGGCGGTCAAGTGATCGGTCAGGCTCTGTCTGCAGCGCGCTATACGGTGGCAGAGGAGCGCACGGTTCACTCATTTCACAGCTACTTTCTTTATCCGGGCGATCCGGAAAAACCGATCATTTATGATGTCGAGAACTTGCGTGATGGGCGCAGTTTCAGTACACGCCGAGTCAAAGCGATTCAAAACGGCAGACCGATTTTCTATCTGACGGCGTCTTACCACGGCGACGCGCCAGGATTTGAACACCAAAACACCATGCCCGACATTCCGGGCCCGGAAAACTTCGCCTCAGAATCGCAACTGGCAGAGCAAATTGCTCATTTGCTGCCAGAGCAAGTGCGCAAAATTTTCTGCGGTGAGAAGCCCATTGAGATGCGCCCTGTCACCGTCATCAATCCGCTGAAACCGCAAAAGGCCGAGCCTAAACAATACTTGTGGATTCGCGCTAACGGTGAGGTGCCCGACAACCAACTGATCCACCAATATCTGCTCGCTTACGCCTCTGACTGGGGATTTTTGGTTACCGCGCTGCATCCACACGGTGTCACGCTAATGACGCCCAAATTCCAAGTCGCGACCATTGACCACTCAATTTGGTATCACCGCCCGTTTAAGATGGATGAGTGGCTGCTGTATGCAATTGAAAGCCCAACCGCGAGTAACACTCGTGGCTTAGTGCGCGGTGAAATCTACAATCGCCAAGGCGATTTGGTCGCCACTGCAGTGCAAGAGGGCGTGATGCGCTTTAAATCCTAAGCGTCCAAAGTGTCACTAACACCCCAAAGGGGCTCAACGTGAAACGCTGAGCCCCTTTTAAGCTTTGTTGGTTATACGATGTAACATGCCACGCTAGATGGCTAAATTGGCAACGCCGTGGTGTATTTGAGCGGCTCCATGGCAAAGGTTGAGGTCACATCCGATAAGCCGCGCACCGAATTGACCAGCTTTTTGTAAAACTTATCAAAACAGCCCATATCTTTGACTTGTACTTTCATCATGTAATCGTACTCGCCCGCCATGCGATAAAACTCCATCACTTCGGGAAACTCGTTAACTGTATCAACAAAGCCTTGATACCACTGATGGGAGTGATCTGAGGTTTTGATCATCACAAACGCAGTGAACGCCAAATCGACACGCTCGGGGTTAAGCAGCGCCACCCGCTTTTCAATCACACCGCTCTCTTCAAGTTTCTTAAGCCGTTTCCAACACGGCGTGGTGGTTAAATTCACTCGCTCCGCCAACTCATTGAGCGCCATGGTTGCGTCTTGCTGAAGCAGCGCCAGCAGCGCCCGATCGGTCTTGTCGAAATTCATTTTCTCTAATATTCAAATAATGAAGAAATTTATTCTCCATTTAAGCGTATTTGGAGCTCATAAAGCAAAGTTTTTCTGCCTAGCACGGGCTAAATTAGATCTATCTTAGTTCTAGGGAATGACACCAGCATGTGCAGTGACCACCAATGGATGAGTGAAGCGATTCGCTTAATTGAAGCCGATTACCAACGCTCCGCCGATACGCATTTGATCAAACTCGATTTGCCCTGCCTTGATGGCATCGACGTGTATTTAAAAGACGAAAGCACTCACCCAACCGGCTCGCTTAAGCATCGCTTGGCCCGCTCGCTGTTTCTGTATGCGATTTGTAATGGTTGGGTAAATCGTGGCACGCCGATCATTGAATCATCGTCGGGCAGCACTGCGGTATCAGAAGCCTACTTTGCCCGCCTGCTCGGCTTACCGTTTATCGCGGTGATGCCAAAGTGCACTGCGCTAAAAAAGATTGAGCAGATTGAATTCTACGGCGGTAAAGCGCACTTGGTCGAACGCTCGGATCAAATCTACGCGGAATCTCAGCGACTAGCTGAAGAGCTCGGCGGTCACTATATGGACCAATTTACCTACGCTGAACGCGCCACTGACTGGCGCGGCAATAACAATATTGCCAACGCTATTTTTAATCAGATGCAGCTTGAGCGCTACCCGGTGCCAACTTGGGTAGTGATGAGCCCAGGTACAGGCGGCACCTCAGCCACGATTGGCCGCTTTATTCGCTATCAAAAACACGCCACTAAATTGTGTGTGGTTGACCCGCTAAATTCAGTGTTTCACGACTTTTATCGCACCGGTGATAAACAGTTAACTAGCACCGTGTTTAGTAAAATCGAGGGCATCGGCAGACCAAGGGTGGAACCAAGCTTTATTCCCGGCGTGATTGATGAAATGCGCACCATTGAAGACCGAGCCAGCGTGGCAACTATTTATTGGCTTGAAACCTTGCTGGGACGCAAAGCTGGCGCCTCAACAGGCACGAACTTGTACGGCGCGCTGCAACTGGCGAGTGAAATGGCGCAGCGCGGTGAGCGCGGCTCGATTGTGACTTTACTGTGTGACGGCGGCGAGCGTTATCTCGACACCTATTACGACAGTCAGTGGGTGAAAGATAACATTGGTGATGTGCAGCCTTACTTCGCTCAATTAGAAACGTTTCAGGCCACCGGACGATTCGCTTAGTAGTAATTGAATTTAGAGATGTTAAAGGACTTCACGCTGCTTAAGGCGCGAGTTAATGATGTCTTCAATCAGCTTTTGTTCGCGCTTAGCTTTTTCATAGCTTTGCTTTTTCTGCCATCGCTCTAGCACGCTTTCAAGGCCTTTAACACGTGCGTGCTTGTCTTCAAGCTGCCTTTGCACTGACATGCATTCCGCTTCCATCACCGCCTGCTCTTGGCGGTGGTGAACCAGCAGCTTTTGCAACATGGTATCGACGTGATTTAGGTTCATCAACGCAGCGCTATTGAGCACTGGGCTGCGAAACGCCGATTCTCCAGTATGCATTTTTAGCTCATTAAGCATTTCCATCTGATGCTGCATGTACTGGTTTTTCTTGCGCATGTTTTCAAGCTGCTGACCGACGTCATCGCGGCGCTTTTCTTCCACTTGGTGCAGTTTTCCTACTGCGGTAATTTTTGAGTCCATGATTGCGCCTTATTTGTATTGCAGTGATTGCAAAATTCCGATTTTGAAATGCTCTTAATTCAGCTTGGTGTTACAAGCTTTGAAACATCTGCGCCAGTTCGGTCAAGCTGGTGCGATAATCCACGGCCTGATTGGCCGGTTGCTGCAAATACGCTTTGAGTAGCGGATACATCTGCACTGCTTTATCCAGCTCAGGATCTTGCCCCGGCTGATAACCGCCGAGAGGCAAAAGCTCTTTCACTTGCAGATAGTTAGAATAAAGCTGACGGAACTGGTTTGATACCGTGGTGTGCACCTCTTGAGTACACGCTGACATACAGCGGCTAATGGAGGCATTAATATCAATCGCCGGATAATGCCCCTGCTCGGCCAGTTGCCGTGACAGCACCACGTGACCATCTAAAATCGCCCGCGCCGAATCAACCACCGGATCTTGCTGGTCGTCGCCTTCAGCCAGCACGGTATAGATAGCGGTTAAGCTGCCGTGTTGGTTTTCGCTGTTGCCAGCACGCTCTAGCAGCTGGGGCAAAATACTAAATACCGATGGCGGATAGCCACGCGATGCCGGCGGCTCGCCAAGTGACAACGCGATTTCACGCTGCGCCATCGCGTAGCGCGTCAGTGAATCCATCAGTAGCAGTACATCTTTGCCTTGGTCGCGAAAATACTCCGCCACGCGATGGCAAAGCAGGGTCGCGCGAAGACGCATCAACGGAGATTCATCGGCTGGTGCAACGATCATGATCGCCTTTTTGCGCGCCTCAGGAGATAAATTACGCTCAACGAACTCACGTACTTCTCGGCCCCGTTCACCAATCAATCCCACCACAATCACATCAGCTTCGGTATTTTGAGTAATCATGCCCATCAGCACACTCTTACCAACACCACTCCCCGCCATTAAACCGATACGCTGGCCTTTACCGACAGTTAATAGGCCGTTAATTGCCCGCACGCCGACATCAAGCGGCGTATCGACCGGGCGACGTTTGAGCGGGTTAATCTGTTTTGGCTCAAGGGAAACGCGATCGCCCCCTTTAAACGCGGGGCCATCATCAAACGGTTCGCCAAGGCCATTAACCACGCGGCCCAACCATTGATGGCTAAGTAGCACAGTACTGTCGCCATCGAGTGGCACCACTTTGGCACCAGCAAACAAACCGCCTAAGCGTCGAATTGGCATTAAATAGGCTATGGTGTGGTCAAAACCCACCACTTGCGCTTCAATCATGTCGCCTTCAGCGGTTTCGACTAAGCAGCGCTGCTCAAGCTTAAACCGGCAACCTACCGCTTGCAGCATTAAGCCATTCACTTTAACAAGACGCCCCGTTACTCGCGCAACGGGGACAGAATCCAGTGAGGCTATGGCATCGTTTAGGCGATCCGTCAGTTGAGAATTCATACCACTTTGACTCACTCAGACACTCCTTGAGCGGCGCTGTTTGAGTCAGACATTCTTGAATCAGAAGTTGTTGAATCAGAGCCACCATCCAGTGCAACACTTGCGGCAATGTCTGGGTCAGTGACCGATGTGGTGGTGTTTTCATCCAGTAGATGCTGTTTCACGTTGTCCATGCAGGTTTCAAGCCGTGAATCGCAGCTGGCGTCCGCTTCGGCGTGTTCGGTTTCCAGATGACAACCGCCGACTGGCAACTCAGGATTGGCCACCAAACGCCACTCTTTAGGCAGCTCGGCATTGACGTTGCGAATCCGCTCAAGATCCTGCGGATTTAAATGCACCGTCACTTGCTCGGACTTACCAGGCATGGCGTGCAGAGTTTCGTCCACCAAAGACAAAATCTGCTGCGGCATCAGAGTCAACTCGGCGCGAATCACCTGCTGAGCCACTTTTTGCACCAATTCACAAATAATGTGACGCTGCTGTTGCTCGCGCTCTTTTTGCCAGCGCGACAAGGTTTGATATAGCTCGTTAACTGGCTTAGCGGCATCAAGAAACGTCTGTTTTCCTGATTGTTCACCGGACATAAACCCTTTTTGAAAGCCCTCTTTTTGCCCTTCGGCTAAACCTTGTTGACGACCTTGTTCGATACCTTGGCGCAGACCTTCGTCATGGCCTTGGCTCAAACCTTGTTTAAAACCCGCTTCCAATTGGCGCTGAATGTCGACTTGGCGTTCTTTGCCATTGGCCGCTTGCGCCTGCTCCTCCACCGTTGGCTGAGCCAACGGTGGAAAGCGATGTATTCGATACCCATTGTTGGGTAATCGCATGATCTTCTCCCCCATCGCGATTACTCCAGCGTCGGCTCTTGATAAAGCAGCAGTTCGATTTCACCGGCATCGGCCAGTTCACGGACGATCTGCATCACTTCTTGGCGTGCTTGCTCAACGCGGCTAACACCCAGAGCACCACTGATACGCATCTCGTCTTCCAAAGATTTGATCATACGCTGTGGCATAGAACGCTTGATGGCTTGTTGCAAACTGATATCGGCACCTTTGAGCGCGACAGCCCAAAGTTCCAACGGCACTTGCTGCACCAAACGGTCCATGGTGTCTTCGCGCTGGCGGCCAAGGACCATAAATTCGAACATGTTCTGTTCGATTTCGCCGACGATCTCTTCGTCTTGCAGACGCAGCATCTCCATCAGCATCGCGCGGTCGCCATCGTAACGGTTGATGATATCCGCCACCTGTTTGACGCCCGACACTGGCGCGCTTTGGGTGATCGAAATGTTCTCGATGCAGCGCTCGATCAGATCGTTAAGATCGCTGGCGACTTGATGGTCGATATCTTGCAAACGCGCAATGCGAAACAGCAGCTCATCGTGATAATCCGAAGGCAATTGTTTCAGCACCAACGATGAGGTTTCGGATGGCAAATACGCGAGGAAAATCGCCTGCATCTGCGGGTGCTCTTGGCTGATAAACTTCGCCAACATTTCCGCATCCACCCACTGTAGACGCTGCATGTTGTTGCGAATTTCATCGCCATACAGGTCGTTGAGCAAGCCTTTGGCTAAATCGTTACCCAACGCTTTACGTAAAGTATTACGCAAATAAGTTTTCGATGCGCCGCGAATGCCGCTCTGCTCACTAAAGTCTTCAAAGAAGCGCTGAATCACCACTTTGGCATTGTCGCTTTTGATGCCACTTAGTTTGGCCATCGCGCGGGTTACGCGCTGTGTTTCGTCGCGGCTAAAGTGACGTAGTACTTTCGCCGCGGCATCTTCACCCATGCCAAGTAAGACAAGGGCGGTTTGCTCTACAGGATTAAGCGTTTGATTCTGCATCTGCCTCTCCGTCTTCTTCTTCGCTGTTCTCATTGACATTGACCCATTGCTTGAGCACTTCCGCAACACGCTCAGGCTCTTCATCAGCAATCAGGGTTAGGTGTTTCAATTGAATCTCAAGTGGCGAACCTGGGGCTGGCAACATTTCGTTGGTCATATCCAAACCAGAGGTCGCGGTAGTAATGCCTTTCTCGCTGAGTCGGCGGTTGATCGCCTCTTCGCGCTCGCGCTCTTCACGAGTTTGCAGGTCAAAGTCTTGCTCTTCAATCGCATCGGCCAGTTCAAGTTCACTGTCACGGCGATCAGCGCCAGTTAAGTGCATGATAAGCGGACGTAGAACAAACAAGATCATCGCCAAGCCAAGCAAACCACCAATCACGTAACGCAATGGCTGTTGCACGGTTGGGTCTTGCCACCATGGAATCTCAATCGGATCTTCAAGCGCAACTGGCGTGAAGTTGAAGGTTTGCAAACTCAGGCTATCGCCGCGGTCAGTATCAATTCCCACCGCATCAGAAAGCATGGTTTGAATTTCATCGCGCTCTTGTTGTGTCCACGCTTGACCATCCGGCGCCGCCACACGGTTCAACAGCACAGAAACGTTAAGCTTTTTGATCTGACCTTGCTGATATTGAGTCTTACGCACGCTGCTGCCTACCGCGTATTGACGGTTTGCTTCAGTTCGTGAGTTACGGTTTTGGCTGTCATTGGTCGGCTTTTCGCCGGTCACTGGTGGCTCATTACTGAGCGAGCCCGGAACGCCAAGCGCAATTTGGTCAATCGAGTTGTTGTTGATGGTGTGCTCAGTGCGCACCACTGGCTGGTTGTCGAGCACTTCTTTAGTCTCTTCAACACGGCTAAAGTCGAGATCAGCGGCCACTTGCACACGGAAGTTACTTGGACCAACAATCGGCGTTAGCATATCAGCGGCGCGTTGAATGATCTGCTTCTCAACGTTTTTCTGGTATTCAAGGAATTTTGCGTTCACTTTGCCAGACGTTTCTGAACCCACATCGGCGCTAAGCAGGCGACCGTATTGGTCGACCACTGAGACATGTTCCATCGCCATGCCGCTCACACTGCCAACCACCAAGTTGATGATCGCTTCAACTTGCTCCGGTTTTAAATCTTTACCCGGTTTAAGTTCTAGCATCACAGATGCTGAAGGCTTTTCACCGTTTTGACGCACGAAAAGAGTCTCACGCGGAATCGCCAAGTGAACGCGTGCATTGGTAACCGCGTTAAGTGAAATGATAGTGCGTACTAACTCGCCTTCCAGACCATGGCGATAGCGGGCGGTTTCCATAAACTGGCTGGTACCAAGCGAGCTGTCTTCGCCAATCGAATCCAGCCCGGTTGGCAACTTGGCTTTAACGCCTTTGGCTGCCAGCAACATACGAATGCGCGCCACTTCACCTTCAGGTACCAACACTTGGCCGTTTTGCTCTTGCAAACGGTAGCTCACGCCTTCCGTTTCCAGCACAGACACCACTTCGCCAATGTCAAAGCGTTCTTGCTGGCCATAAAGAGGACGATAGCTTTGCGATGAGCTCCACAACACCACCACGATGATCGCCGCAACGATCGCTGCCATTACCGCAGACAGCACCAAGTTACGTTGGCTACTAGACCACAGCTGTTTGATTTTGGCCGTCACTTGCGACATCGAATCCGAGGCCATATTCGGCGCCACAGGCGTCGCCGGTAGAGGAGTATTCGCTACTTGAGTAGATAAGTCAGACATGATTTACACCGGCATCTTCATAATGTCGTCAAACGCACCAACCACTTTGTTGCGCACTTGCAGCAAAGCATCAAAAGACAGGCTGGCTTTTTGGCTCGCTACCATAGCGCCCACCAAGTCATCACTCTTACCGGTTTCAACATCGGTCATGCGCGTACTGGCAATCGCTTGATGCTCGTTAACCACGTTAAGCACACTGGTCAGCGCTTTTGAAAAAGTCATCGGTTCATTAAGATTTAACTGTTGAACGTCCAAAGGGTTTTCGCTAACCACAAAATCCGGAGTGGCACGAACGCTCATCGCGTCCATTTTTGCCAGCATCAGCTGCTCGGCTGAGAGTGGGTTGGTATTTAAGTTATTCATTGGTTTTCTCTCCTTTAGGCGGCTGAGCCTAGGACTGACTGTAAATCGATACCTTGCTCGCGCATCGCGGCTAATTTGTAACGCAAGGCTCGAGTGGACACGCCTAAGGCATTGGCGGTTTTAGTCCTATTTCCACCAAATTGACGTAGCTTATCGAGGATAAATCTGAACTCGGCCTGTTTCTTCGCTTCCACGTGGCCGAAGTTCTCATGTGGGGTGATTTCCATTACCGGACGTTGAAACTCGATAGGTAACATCAAATCTTGCGCGGTGATGTAGTCGCCATGGCGCATCACCAAAGCACGTTGAATCACGTTCTCAAGCTCACGAATGTTGCCTGGCCAGTTATATTGGCTAAGCGCCATTTGCGCATCTTGCGACAAGTGACATTGACTTTTATCCTGGTATTTTTCGATAAAGAAGCGACTGATCGGAAGAATGTCTTCTTTGCGCTCGCGCAGCGGCGGCCAATGCAGTGGCAGCACATCCAAGCGATAGTACAAATCTTCCCGGAAAGTGCCTTTTTGCACTTCTTCACGCAGGTCTTTGTTAGTGGCCGCTATCACGCGAATATCAAGCTGGATCGCTTTGTGGCTACCAACACGTTCCACTTCTCGCTCTTGCAATACGCGCAGTAACTTCGCTTGCACCCCTGGTGACATTTCGCCGATTTCATCGAGCAAAATCGTGCCACCATTGGCTTCTTCAAACTTACCGCTTTGCGATGAGGTTGCACCGGTAAATGCGCCTTTGACATGACCAAACAGTACCGCTTCTAGCATGGATTCTGGAATCGCGGCGCAGTTCACCGCAACAAACGGCCCTTCACAGCGTGGAGACTGTTCATGAACATAACGAGCCAGCACTTCTTTACCGGTACCCGACTCACCGGTGATCAACACGCTGGCGTTGGTGCACGCGGCGCGATGAGCCAGCTGCAATACCTGTTTGCTACGCCAAGACTCGGCGACGAAATTGGCCATCGGCTTCTCTAACGCTTCAACTCGACTTAACAAATTAAGTAATTGTTTTGACTCAAAAGGTCGCACCAAATAGTCAGTGGCACCGGATTTCATGGTGTCGGCGGCAAGTATGCCTTCCGCTTGATCAACGATTGCGATCGTGGCGCTTTTCTGCCCTTGACGCTGATAACAAGAAACCCACTCACGCATGCCCATATCTGGTAAAGTTGAGCTCACCAAAGTAATAGGCGCTTTCGCTTCAAGCAGCGCGCTGCGCCCAGTACGGGCATGGCGAACCGCATAACCCGCTGCTGTTAACACCGCGATCATCGCATCGGCATAGAGCTCGTTGGGCTCTACTAAAAGGATGTCTGTTTTAGCCATCATTGAACCTTCCCTGCATCGTTATTTTGTATGGATTGCTCAAAAACTACTGACTCATCATTACGCACCAGTCGTATGCTTACTCGACGATTCTGTGCTTTACCAATTGCACTACTGTTGCTTGCAACCGGATACCGAGAACCGTGAGCACGCACTTCGATCATTTGATCCGGCACACCGAGTTCGTTAAGCACTTTTTCAACCGCCTCAGCACGAATACGTGACATATTCAGATTGGCGGCGTTGGTACCAACGTTATCGGTGTGACCGTCAACCAATACTTTGGTGACTGTGTCATCGGCTTGGATAAAACTGGATAGAGCCTTGAGGTTTTGACGTTGTTTGCCCGTCAGCTCCTTTTGCCCAACATCAAAAAATAACCGCGTGTCACGCGCTTGTGCATAAGTGATATCAGGTAGAGCAGACTGACATTTGGTAAATTGGTCGAAACTCGGTTTGAACCGAATTGCGGGAATGCGAATATCGGCGAGTGGTGTCGACTTATCGTCGCTAAGTTGAATATTGATCCAGCTGCCCTGTTCGACGGCCTGAATTAATTCACTGACACCTTGCCTAAATTTAATTTTATTCGATCTTGGTTCCGAATATCCGTCAGAAATAAAATCTTTCTCTGCTGGCATCCAAGGTGGAGCCATTCGATATAGCTCGGCATTATTTCCATAAACCGATTTATTTTTCATCTTCAACTCTAACGTTGTAGAACGATTAGTAACAGCGTGGAAATAAATACTCCCCACCGATTCCTCATTATGAATCAGTGTGCATTCTAAATGTTGTTCTTTATAATTCCATGTTGCCAAGTCCATTGGAACCTGAATCACATTATCTGCTTTCGCCACAGAACTAAAAATAGGCAAGAGCAAAAATACAGCCGAAAAATAAAAGTTAAACCTTGGTTCAAACTTTTTTATTTTACCTTTAGCTGACATAAGCGAATTATAAAAATATGCCATTAAGTTATCTTTGTTGGCATACACCTTCATATTGCAACCTTTATTCGATGCGAACTGACCAAAAACGATATGTTTAAGCGACAGAAATAAACTAACTCATTGATATAAAAAGAAGTAGAAATGTTAGAACCAATATCACTCTTTAGCTTAAATCGCCTATTTCTACATACTTTAAAGAGCAAAACGCACTCTTCTTTTAATAATAATTCTAAGTTGAAGCTACTCTGTTTCTAATTCCTTTTGAAGCCCCCTAATATAGGTTCAAATCAACATTCGAACTAACTTCACAAAGTTAAAAACAGAAACTAAAAACAAACCAAAAACTCTGTATAGACTAGAGTTCAAATTGTTTAATTAGTTTCGAATCGTCAAGAAACGGTAAAATATAAATGCCAAAACCTAATCCAACGTCGGATCAACCCAAGCACGAATTACAGGCTTTAAACGTAGAGCTTTTAGGAAAGCCTATTAATGTAATTCGTGAAAAGTTAGAAGCCATCATGATGGACATGTGCCATGGATTAACCCATGAGCTGCAAACTTGGTTAAAAACAGATCAAGTAAACGTGACACTGCAGCAAATTAATTTGCACATGCTTTCACCTAATGAGTTGGCGAAAAATAAAACCTCGACGCTGCGTCATAAAGCCGGTGGGCGTGTTTATGTGTATACCGATTCAGCGTTATTGCTGAAATTGTCTGACCGTTTCTATGGTGCAGCACTGGATCGCAGCGATGTGCCTCTCACCAGCAGCGATTTCCGTTTTCAGGAGCGTATTGGCAAACACATCAGTGCTTGGATTGCGCCAGAAACCATGTGGCAAATCACCCATTTTGAACCCAGCCATGGCGTTGGCATTAAAGCCGTACTTGGGGTGATGTTGCACGACATGGATTACCAGTTTCACATCGAGCTCGACAGCGTTTTAGTCCACACCTTGATTGAAGAGCTCGAACTTCAGCCGCGTAAAGACCTCGGCAAGATTTTTCACAAATCGCTGAGCGCCACACCGGTCAAGCTCAATGTGCTATTGAGCAAAAAGACCCTGGCTCTGAGCGATGTTTTGGCGCTTCGCCCTAATGATATTTTACCGATCGAACTGCTAGCCCGTGCGCCAGTCAGTATCGGCAGTCAACACCTCTTCTCTGGCCGCGTTGCGGATCAGGACGGGCAGTTAGTTTTGATTTTCAACGATGATAAGGATTCACAGTGATGAGTGACGCTCCGGAGCAAACCGAAAACACCATGGCGACAGATGCAACGCCAGAAAGCGCGGCGCCAGAAACCGCCGACAACGCAACCGAGTTCAAATCTGAAGCCCCTTTTGAAAGTGACGCGCTCAATTTTGATGATTTTGACCTTGAAGACTTCGATGACCAACCTGCAGAGGTGGTCGAAGAGCCAGTTGTTGAAGCGCCAAAACCAGAGCGCGACTTGAGCTTTTTCAAAAACATTCCGGTCACAGTGACTTTGGAAGTGGCAAGCAAAGAGATCGCGTTGGGCGATTTAATGAAGGCTGGCGAAGGCAGCGTGATTGAACTCGATAAGCTCAATGGCGAACCGCTCGACGTCAAAGTCAATGGCTCGCTCATGGGTCACGCGGAAGTGGTTGTAGTCAATGACAAATATGGCCTGCGCCTAATTGATGTATTGGATTCTGCCTTAACCGAAATGGGCGAATAACGAGCTTTTCTATGACTAAACTCTCTCGTTCGCTGGCTTGGCTATTGCCCCTTATTTTGGCGTCATTGGCATTTTCTTCGACATCTTGGGCGGCGGATGGAGGTTTGACGCTGTTTACGGTCTCCGATGGCTCTAGCCATGAAGAGTACAGCGTTAAACTGCAAATTTTGTTGTTGATGACCGCGCTGAGCTTTATTCCTGCGTTTATCCTCATGGCCACCAGTTTTACTCGTATCATCGTGGTATTGGCGATTTTGCGCCAAGCACTCGGCTTGCAGTCAAGTCCGCCAAACCGCGTATTGGTGGGCATTGCGCTCACCTTATCTCTTCTTATTATGCGACCGGTTTGGTCAGATATTTACGAACATGCGTTTATTCCTTACGACAAAGGCGACATTACCTTAGTCGATGCCTTTTCGGTGGCGGAAAAGCCGATGCGTAAATTTATGCTGGCGCAAACCCACAAAACCTCTCTTGAACAAATGCTGCGCATCGCCAACGAACCAGTCGATCAAAACGTCGACGACATTTCTTTTGCCGTGCTGCTACCGGCGTTTGTCATCAGCGAGCTAAAAACCGCCTTTCAAATCGGCTTTATGCTATTTATTCCGTTTTTGATCATTGACTTAGTCGTCGCTAGTGTGTTGATGGCGATGGGGATGATGATGCTGTCACCACTGATTGTATCGCTGCCATTTAAACTGGTGGTGTTCGTGCTGGTTGATGGCTGGGCAATGACGGTTGGCACCTTGTCTGCCAGCTTTGGATAGGAGCGCTAATTATGACCCCAGAAATGACCGTCACGCTCTTCTCCAATGCGGTTTGGCTGATTATTTCCATCGTTGCTGTACTTGTGGTGCCAGGCCTAATTGTTGGCCTTGGCATCGCGGTATTTCAAGCCGCGACCCAGATTAACGAACAGACATTAAGCTTTCTTCCTCGCCTGTTGGTGACACTGCTAATGGTGATTTACGCTGGTCACTGGATGCTGGAAAAAATCATGGACCTGTTTGCGTTCCTGTTTAACAACATTCCCGGACTGATCGGATAATGGACATTACCTTTGCGCAGCTCTCTAGTTGGCTGGGCCAATATTGGTGGCCATTTTTTCGCATTGGTGCGGTATTTTTGTCTTCGCCATTTTTTGGCAACGCCTTCATTCCACTTTGGGTGCGCGCCATGTTTGCGTTTTCGCTCTCAGTGGTGGTCGCACCGCTGGTGCCAGTAATGCCATCAGTGGATTTACTGTCGATGAGCTCGCTGGCACTGGCGTTTGAGCAAATGATCTGGGGTCTGTTGTTTGGCCTTATTTTGCATATGCTGTTCACCATCTTCACCATGCTTGGCCAAATTGTGTCGCTGCAAATGGGCCTTGGTATGGCGATGATGAACGACCCAATCAACGGCATGTCGGTGGCGGTCCTTGGCCGCATCTTTTTGATTTTCTCGACACTGCTGTTTTTGGCGCTCGATGGCCACCTGTTGGTTATCGACATTTTGATTCAAAGTTTTCACATCTGGCCGGTCGGCTCCGGTATCAGCGAATTATCGCTTAAAGGCATTGTGTCAATATTTGGCTGGATGTTTAGCGCATCACTCGCGCTGGCGCTGCCTGCGATTGTTTCGATGCTGCTAACCAATATCAGTTTCGGCATCATGAATCGCGCCGCGCCAAGTTTGAACGTCTATGCACTTGGCTTTCCAATGACCATGATGCTTGGCTTGTTCAGCGTGCTGATTTCAATTTCCGGCGTCCCGGCGCGCTACACCGCACTGGTGCACGATGCGCTTAATTATCTCAATATCTTTATGTTGGGGGGCAAATGAGCGGACAAGCATCGTCTCAGGACAAAACCGAACAGGCCACCCCGCAGAAGATTCGCAAAGCGCGTCAAGAGGGGCAAATTCCACGCGCCAAAGACTTTACAACCGCAGTGATATTCCTCGCTGTGGCGATATTTTTCTACAGCCAGTTCAGCGTAGTCTGGGCCAATATCAAAGGCGTATTCCGCTTTAATATGGCACTCACCAAGCAAGACCTCGAACAGTCCAACATGATGATCGAGCATGTTGGCAACAGTTTAGGGATTTTAATTGAAACCCTACTGCCGCTATTTATGGTGATCGTGGTGGTCACCTTTGCTAGTACCATGGTGATCGGTGGTTGGATTTTCCGCCCCGCTAATGTCCAACCTAAACTCAGCAAACTCAACCCGCTTAGCGGCATCAAGCGAGTGTTTTCGACTCGCTCTTTGGTCGAGCTTTTAAAATCAACGCTAAAAATTTTGGTAGTGTGCGGCGTACTGTACGGCTACCTAGATAACCATCTTCAGCCACTACTTGGCATGCAGCGCTTGCCGCTCACCCAAGGCGTGTACGTAATTTTAAAAATCTTGTTTGAAGGCTTATTGCTGATGGGGCTGGCGCTTTTGTTATTTGGCTTTATCGACATTCCTTATCAGCGCTGGGAGCACCTTAAAGAGCTTAAGATGACCAAACAAGAGATCAAAGAGGAGCACAAAAACAACGAAGGTCGCCCCGAAGTCAAACAGCGTGTGCGCCAGATTCAACAACAATTTGCGCGGCGAAAAATCGACAAAATGGTGCCCAAAGCCGATGTAGTGATCACCAACCCGACCCACTACGCGGTGGCTTTAAAATACGACCCTACTTTGTCTGAGGCGCCGTTTGTGGTCGCCAAAGGCGTGGATGAAACGGCAATGCACATTCAACGCATCGCACGTCAAAGCGGTGTGGAAGTGGTGACATCGCCGCCTCTAACGCGGGCTATTTATCACACCACTGCCATTGAGCAAGCGATTCCAAGCCAGCTATACATCGCGGTGGCGCACATTTTGACTTACATACTGCAACTTAAAGATTTTCGAATTGGTAAGGCCAAGCAACCGCTGCCGTTGCCGCACTTTAAGATCCCTAAAAACTTGCAACACTAATTGCACAGCACGACATCAAGGATAAACATCATGCTGAATCGGTTAAAACAACTTCAGTCATCGGGTAAAGGTTACCTCGGCATACCATTAGTGCTGCTGATGGTATTGGCGATGGTGATTCTACCACTGCCTCCGCTACTGCTCGATGCGTTGTTCACCTTTAACATCGTCCTGGCGATTTTGGTGCTGCTGGTCAGTACCACTGCCAAACGTCCGCTGGATTTCTCGATTTTCCCAACCATTTTGCTGGTCGCGACGTTACTCCGCTTAACCTTGAACGTGGCTTCCACCCGTATCGTGCTATTGGAAGGTCATAACGGGGGCGATTCCGCCGGTAAGGTTATCCAAGCCTTTGGTGAAGTGGTCATCGGCGGTAACTACGTGGTCGGTATGGTGGTGTTCGTCATTTTGATGATCATTAACTTCGTGGTAATTACCAAAGGTGGCGAGCGGATCTCAGAAGTATCAGCGCGCTTTACCTTGGATGCCCTACCCGGTAAACAGATGGCGATCGATGCCGACTTAAACGCCGGCCTTATCGACCAAGAAACCGCGCGTCTGCGCCGTAAAGAAGTGGCCAACGAAGCCGACTTCCACGGTTCGATGGATGGTGCGTCTAAATTCGTACGCGGTGATGCGGTTGCGGGTTTGATGATCCTGTTCATCAACATTCTCGGCGGTATTTCTATTGGCGTGTTCTCCCACGGCCTACCCGCATCTGAAGCGTTTAAAACCTACGCCCTACTCACCATCGGTGATGGCTTGGTGGCGCAAATCCCTTCTTTATTACTTGCAACTGCAGCGGCCATCATCGTTACGCGAATTAACGACACTGACAGCGGCATGCAAGAAACCATGCACAAACAACTGCTGGCCACGCCAACCACGCTGTATACCGTGGCGGTGATCATGCTGGTTATCGGTCTGGTGCCGGGGATGCCGCATTTGGCGTTCTTTGCGTTTGCTGGTGCATTGGGTTTTGCAGGTTGGCGCCAACATAAAAAGGTCGAAAGCGATCCGCAACTTGATGAAGTGGAAGCGCTCAGTCATGCGATGCAGCGTGATGACAACGCGCCGCTCACCTGGGATGACTTACCACACGTGTACACTATTTCGCTGTCACTGGGCTATCGCTTAGTGCACTTGGTGAATAAAGAGCAAGGCGCACCTTTAACTCAACGGATTCGTGGCTTAAGACGCAATTTGTCTGAGCAAGTCGGCTTTTTGCTGCCAGAAGTGCGCATTCACGATAACCTCAATTTAAAACCCAACCAATACACCATCGCGCTCAACGGCGAAGTGATTGAACACGGCTTTATCGAACCTGAGCGTTTAATGGCGATTGCGGTGGGCGAAACGTATGGTGAAATCGACGGCATTTTAGGTAGCGATCCAGCCTACCAGCTGCCCGCGGTATGGATTCAATATCAAGATAAAGCCAAAGCATTAAACATGGGTTATCAGGTGGTCGACGATGCCACGGTAGTCAGTACTCACATTAGTAAAGTCATGAAGACCAACTTATCCGACCTGTTTAATCATGACGACGTCGATGCGATGAATCAGCGCCTTGCACAGCATGCTCCAAAACTCGCAGAAGCACTGGGCGCTGCGCTCAATGCGTCCCAACAATTAAAGGTTTATCGCCAGCTTTTAGTGGATCAAGTACCGTTAAAAGATATTCGTACAATTGCTAATACCATGCTAGAGTCCACCGAACGTTCTAAGGACCCAATACTTATTGCCGCCGACGTACGCTGTGCGCTACGTAGAACATTAGTTAACCTTATCGCAGGTCAAAGAGACGAACTAAATGTCTATGCTTTAGCCGATGATTTAGAACAAATGTTAATGGCGTCTCTGCAACAAGCACAAAGCAATGGTAGTGTGGTTCTGGATAGTTTCCCGATCGAGCCGAACATTCTCAGTCAGCTTCAGCAAAACTTGCCTTTGATTAAGCAACAGCTTAAACAACGTGGTTTTGCGCCGATTCTGCTAGTAATGCCTCAGCTACGACCGTTACTGGCACGCTACGCGAGGACCTTTGCCCACGGATTAGCTGTGCTTTCGTACAATGAAATACCGGAAAATAAACAGATAAACGTGGTGGGTAACCTTGGATAATTTATCAAATTACCGCTCTTTGTATCACAAAATTCACCAGCTGATGGAAGAGCATGTCGTCACTGAAGACGACCAGTTGGTGTTTGAAGCCTTTGAAAAAAATGACATTCGCCATGCGTGTCAGGCCATTCGTGCCACGCGTGATGGCGAAGTCGAGTTTCAGCATTTAACGTTGCGCTTTGGCAGCCAAAACGAGCAAAGCGTCTATCAGTTCGACTTGTCAGATACCATGTCGTACTGCTTAGATCTTTACAGCTTATATTTAGCCCTGCGCCAAACCCAGTTTCAGCTCGAAACCTTCCACCCTGATTTAATCAGTAATGTGGTGGTGCCGATTCGCCTCGAAGCCTTGCTTTGGGAACACGGCCAAGTGTTTATCGATCATGTGATGCGTTTTAGCGCCCACGCCTTCGCCCATTTGGTGCCTTCGCTGCAAATGCCGATGTCAATGTCACGTACCGGCGTTATCGACAAGCTGATAGAAGACTTCAAAGAGCGAGCGTACGCAGTGTGGTTTGAAGTCACTCCCAAAGATAAAGACTACACCCTAATTAGCTACTACAAACCGCACGCCGTTAAGTTATCTGGCACTTTAGAAACCAAAGAAGACCGCACCGCCCTCCTCCCTCTGATTCGCTTTTTCAAACGCTACCACTTCCCTTGGATCGCAAGCCGAGTTGGTACCCAAGCAGAACTGAATCAATATCGCCTTTTAGGTGCGAGTTACTACTTTGGCTACTTCAGTGACATTCCAACTTCGATGTCATTTAAAGCTTTCAGTGATGAAGACAACGAGGTTTGGTAATCACAAAATCCTCAATAGCCGCCCAAATGCCCGGTTTTTCTTGCATTCAGCTCACAAAAATCGGGCATTTAAAAAAAAATAAAATTTTTTATTAATCTTCTCGCCACCACATCCGCCTCTAGTTAGTGACCAAAGGGTTTATCCCAGAGCCTGTATAGTGAAAACCAAGGAGACTTGAATGGCTTTATCAATGCACACTAACTACGCATCGCTAGTTACTCAAAATACACTGAACAACACTAACAACAAACTTGATACAGCAATGGAACGTTTGAGTACCGGTCTGCGCATCAACTCTTCAAAGGATGACGCTGCAGGCTTGACTATCTCAAACAAACTTGAAGCGCAAAACCGCAGTATGGCTGTTGCAATGCGTAACTCTCAAGACGCTATCTCAATGCTACAAACAGCAGATGGCGCGCTAGAAGAGCTAACTAACGTTGCGTACCGTATGAAAGACCTTGCAACGCAAGCGGCGAACGGCACCAACGGTACTGAAGAACTTGCAGCACTAGACTCTGAATACCAAGAGCTTTCTAAAGAAGCGACTCGTATTCTAGAAGAGACTTCTTACGGTGCGGGCATGAAACTGTTGAAAGACGGTAAACTTGACCAAGCAGTTGATTTCCAAATCGGTACTTCTGCAAACGAAACACTGACTTTCGACCTTTCTGATCAACTAGGCAACGTAGACTTTACTAAAGTTGGCGAACTTGATTCGAACGAAGCAGCAAACGGCCAAGTTGACGTAATCAACGGTCTATTCGACACAGTCAACGAAGTGCGTTCTAAACTCGGTGCGAACATGAACCGTCTAGAACACACCATCAACAACTTGGCGAACATCTCTGAAAACACTGCAGCTGCGAAAGGCCGTGTAACAGATGCTGACTTCGCTGTTGAGTCTTCAAACATGACGAAGAACCAAATGTTGATGCAATCTGGTACTAAAGTACTTACTCAAACTAACCAGATTCCAGCGATGGCTATCTCTCTACTACGCTAAGTGGTATTGAGTATAACAATCTCTATTTTGCATATTTTTGTCTCCTGCTGACAATCACAGATCATTCGCCAGTGCGAATGGTCTGTTCTTTTACAGAAGACAAACACCCGAGTGCTTCCTTCGACACTCGGTTTTTTTATTTCTGGGAAATAGAACTTTATTTATTTTTCGTAATCAAACTCTTCGACACAAATTAAACATTAAATTTGATTAATGTTATTTTTGAACCGTCATCACAATCAAGCCAACGCTTAGTTTAAAGCCCTCCATCCTATTTAATCCTCGCGGTTGTACGTCGCTTTAATTATTTGATGCTCTCTATTTTAATCGTTAAGGAAGCGGAATTTTCTTAACAGGAAGCAATGCTTCCGCAATATGAGCGAAATAATTTTAAATCACTGATTTAAAACAACTAAATCACTGGCACACATGTTGCTAAATAATAGAAATCGATGTAATTCGATACGCAATTAATAGCAACCACGAATGTCACGTTAATTATTGACGATCACAGGAGCGAACGGATGAGTTCAATTGACCCAACTACAATGGCGAAACAAATGGCGACATATGATGTTAAGCCATTTCAAGATCGCTATAAAACTCAAGCCGATTCGTATAAAACCCAATTAACTGAATTGGGTAAAGTGGAAGGCAAAATTCGTGACTTTAGAAAAAGTGTCAATGATATAAATAGCCCAACCAGCAGCATTATTAAAAATGGTGCCAGCGTGTCAAAAGAAGGGTTTGTCACCGTCGATGCCAAACCTAAAGCGCTCAGTGGTAACTATCAAATATTCGTTGAAAGTGTCGCGTCAGGGCACCAGCTTTCAGTCAATTTACCGACCGACATTGACCCACAAACCCAAATTCCGACCATAGGTAAGCTCGATTTGAGCGTGGGCGATAAAAGCATGAGCCTTGACTTGGCGAGCCTGGACAAACAACTGACCGGCAAAGCAAGCCTGGCGCAGCTGATTTCATCAATCAATAACGCCAGCGACAATCCGGGCGTCAATGCCAGCCTACTGCGTTCTAATGGTCAAACCTACTTTATGCTCACCAGCGCCGACACCGGTGCGGCCAGCAAAATTTCGGTAAAAACCAGTGGCGTAACTCAGCCTTGGTTTAACCAAGCGTTTGCCAACACTCAAGAGATTTCAAGCCCAGCCGACGCGGTAGTCTGGCTTGGCGCGCAAAACCGTGGTCTGAAACTGACCAGCGAAACCAACACCTTTACCAACGCCATCGACGGCGTGGACATCACCGTTGAGCAAGCACAGCAAAGTGGCGAAGCGCCGCTAACGCTGAACATTGCGCCTGATGAAGAAGCCACTAAAACCCAGATTCAAGGTTTGGTCGATGCTTATAACGGCCTGATGAAAACCATCGACACCGCCACTCAGATTGGCGACGGCAAGGATGTCAAACGCGGCGCACTGGCTAACGACCCGACACTTAAGTCGTTTGAAAGCCAGATTAACCGCGTGGTGCGCAACAAATACGATGGTCACTTGCTGAGCGAACTTGGCATCACCATCGATCGCACCGGCAGCATGCAGCTTGATTCCAACAAATTCTTAGAAGCGCAGCGCAACAACAGCGCTGCGGTCGAAAAACTGTTTAACGGCAACGGCGCCCTGCTCGATTCGGTCGAGAAGCTGCTGTCACCGTATTTGCAGTTTTCCAACGGTTTGTTCAAGTCCCGTAAAGACGCTCTTCAACAAAACATCAGTCGCATTGAACAGAAACAAACCGGTCTCGAGCGGAAATACGACATGGTCTACAACCGCTACCTCAAACAATTTGCCCAGATGGATTCGTTAAGTAAACAGATGGAAAAGACCAAATCCATGTTCGCTTAATTAATCAGGAGAATTCTTATGTTAATGGACTCAGGCTACGACTCTTACCAACAAATCGACCTCGATGCACAGGCCGCTGCCGCCAACCCGCATCAATTGGTCGTGATGCTTATCAATGGCCTATTAGATGAAATCGAACGTATTCGTGGACACATGAGTGCTGGCCGCCTGGCCGAGAAAGGCGCGTCGATCAACAAATGTATGAACATTTTAATTGGTCTGGACAGCGCCCTTGATGAGGAAAATGGCGGTGAAATCGCCGAAAGCCTCCATCAGCTGTACGAGTTTTGTCAGGTAGAACTGTACCAAGCGAGTGTTCAAAACAGCAACGAACGTCTGACGAATGTGGAACAAGTCATGACCAACATACGAGAAGGATGGATGAATTTTGGCAACTACGCATAAAAAGGTATCGCCTGAGCGATTCCGCCACCTAGCAAGGCGGATACAAATAGCAACCAAACTGCAAGATTGGAAAGCCCTGCAGCGCTACGACATGGAACTTCGTGAGCTATTAGAAAGCCAAAAGACGTTCTTTGAAGACCCACTGCTAGCGCCAGAAATCGCGCGCACCAAGGCGGTCCATGAAGCCGCTTATCGCTACCTTGAGCACGCCACGGCCGAGCTTAAGGGCGAGATTGAGCTGGTCAGTGCCCAGCAAGAGCGTGCACTGGCGTACCAGCTCGCGACCACCATGGGGTATTAATTATGGTTCAAGCCACCCTACTGACGACGCCGCCTGCAAAGACGGCGTCGGCTTCTCAAGACAGCGCGAAAGTGCAACAAGCACGTTCGACCAAAACCGACGGTGCAGAGAAAAGCCAAGACGACGACCAAAAATTCACTTTGGCAAGCAAAGATGCAACCAACGCCAAGCACAGTGACCCTGCGCAAAGCGCCGATGCCGTCAAAGCTCAAGCGGACGGTCAAGACGCTAAGCAAGATGATGAGTCGACCCTAGATGAAGTGATGGCACTGATTGCCTCTTTGACTGCCAATCACGAAGCGGCGCAGCAACCTCTCAAAACCTCAGCGGTGAGCGGCGAAGCGGCGGCGCTTAACGGCCTTGGTGCAAACGGTAAATTTGACGCACTCGCCAAACTGCAAGCCGGCGCGCAAGACAATCCATTTGCCAGCCAAGGCTCCGCCAGTTCGTCGCTGACCGATAGCAAAATCAATAGCCAAAACTTGCTCGCTCAGTTGCAAGCCAGCGCCAAACTTGACGGTGCGCCGCTGGATAAAAACTTGGTCAAGCTTGCTTCGGCGCAAGAAGGCAGCCCACTCAATAGCGCAAGCCTAAGTGCTTTGATGGCCAGTTCGCCAAATAGCAACACCACGGCGCAGCCCGGTTTGCATACCAATCCAGCGGCGATGACCACGGGTAGCGAATGGGCAAGCATGCGCCTCGATACTAGCGCTGGTAAATGGGGCGAGCAGATGCTGCAAGTCCTTCAAGACAGAGTCACCTTACAAGCTCAGCAGAATCTTCAAGAAGCCAAGATTCGTCTCGACCCGCCTGAGCTTGGCAAGTTGGATTTGATGGTTCGCGTGGAAGGCGATCGCTTAAGTGTGCAGATCCACAGCAACACGGCGGTGACTCGCGAAGCACTGATGCAGATTTCTGACCGTTTGCGCTCGGAATTACAAAACCAAAACTTCATGCATGTGGATGTCAACGTCAGCTCCGGTGATGGCGGACGCGGCGATCAACCCTCTTCTCAAGACGAGGAGCCAACCACCATTTTCGCCTCGCGCGGCAATGATAACGGCATCGATGCACTCTCTTCATCTCAATCTGAGCACTGGCTCAATACGCAAGCTTAATGCATAACGAGGAAAAGGCATGACTAAACAGCAACTTACCGTCATTTTTGTGGTGATGATTCTCACCAGCGCGCTCGTCTCAGCGGGAACGATTTTTGGCGGTGCTTGGTACTTAAAGAACTCAGCAGCCGAAGACCCATCCGGTAATGCGTCTTCGCTGATGTCTTTCTTTAGCAGTAGTTCTGATGAAAGCAAAACGCCTAGCTTTTTGCCACTGGATAAGGTCGTGCTCAGCGTGAAAGGTAAGAAACAGAATCACTTTGTGATGATTGAACTTGCCATTGAAACGCGTCACCCAGAAAAAATCGAAAACTTAGACAACTACACCCCTTTGATTCGTAACGCGCTTTTACGTCTATTCAACAACAAAAGTTACGAATCATTGAACAAAGAAGGGGCCGTCGACAGTTTAGAAAACGAAGTAAAACAGACCGTTTTACTCGCATTTGAAAAAACCGACATCGTTCGTGAGATTGATGACGTGCTGCTGACCAAATACGTGGTTCAGTAATCAAAAGGAATGGCTCATATGTTGGATATTCATTATCAAGAAGGCTATGACGTGGAGGCGGAAATTCAGTCTCCTAGTATGCCTATCGATGAAAATAAGCTGCTGATGCAGCACCAAAAATTAGTAAAACGGGTTGTCAACCAACTTCGAGCTCATGCCACCACGCATTGTAGCGTTGCAGACATGCAACAGATAGGTTTAATCGGTCTGCTTGAGGCAGGCCGCCGCTATGGCAACGTGGAAGATCCAAACTTCCCGGCCTTTGCGGTTTGCCGTATTCGCGGCTCTATTCTGGATGAACTGCGTCGCCTTGACTGGCGATCGCGCAAAACGCGCCAGCAAGCTCATGAACTCAACGACGTCACACGCGACTTAACTCGCAAGCTCGGTCGTCAACCAAACGACAACGAAATTATCGAAGCGCTGGGCACTGACCAGCAAGACTACTATTCACGGCTTAAGGCGTCACTAGCAGGCGATATGCAAAGCCTCGATCAATTGATTGAAAATGGTTCAGAGACTCATGTCGATGGCCAGTATGACGGCATCAATCACGAGTCAATTCGACGTAGTTTGGAAAAAGCCCTCAACAAATTATCAAAGCGCGACCAGCTGTTGATTACGCTGTTTTATCAACACGAACTCAACTTGCATGAGATAGCGATGGTACTGGATTTAACTCCGCCGCGTATCTGTCAGCTGCACAAACAAGCGCTCAAACAACTTAATCAATATTTATCCTCTTAGGAGCTATTTTCATGCAAAAGTTTCTCGGTGTTATCATCGTTTTAGGCTGTGTATTCGGTGGTTACCTCTGGGCCGGAGGCAAATTGATTGCCATGTGGCAGCCAGCGGAGCTCCTGATCATTGCCGGCGCAGCTCTTGGTTCACTTATCATCGGTAACCCACCTCAAGTTCTCAAAGAAATGCGCAAACAGCTGCGCGCTCTGTTGTCGCAACCGAAAAATGAAAAAGAGTACTACATGGAGCTGATGGGCTTGATGCAAGTGCTACTGGAAACGGTTCGCAGCGGTGGTTTTAAGTCCCTTGACCGTCATATCGAAGATCCAGAACAAAGCCCAGTGTTTGCCCGTTATCCGATGATCAAAGATGATCAGCGCCTAGTTTCCTTTGTTGCCGACAATTTGCGTTTAATGGCAATGGGCCAGATGTCGCCTCATGAACTTGAAGGTTTGCTAGAGCAAGAGATTGAAGCGATTCAATCGGACTTGATGCTCCCAGCCCAATCTATGCAACGTACCGGTGAAGCCCTACCTGGCTTTGGTATCTTGGCAGCGGTTGGCGGCATCATCATCACCATGCAGTCTATCGACGGTTCCATCGCTCTGATCGGTTACCACGTTGCAGCGGCATTGGTGGGCACATTTATCGGTATCTTTGGTTGTTACTGCTGTCTTGACCCTGCAAGTAATGCCATGGCACAGCGCGTGAAACGTAACATGTCTGCGTACGAATGTGTGCGCGCGACCTTGGTTGCGTATGTGGCGAAAAAGCCGACTCTGCTCTCGATTGACGCTGGACGTAAACACATTCAGCTGGATATCAAGCCAACCTTCGATGAAATGGAAAAATGGTTAGCTGATCAGGAGTCCTAATGCAAAAGCAAGAACACATTGTTTTTAAGCGCTCAAGCAAGAAACATGAAGAGGCGCATCATGGCGGCGCATGGAAAGTCGCCTTTGCCGATTTCATGATCGCCCTAATGGCGCTGTTTCTTGTGCTGTGGATTATGCAAGTGGTAAATAAGGAAGAGCGCAAAGCAATCATGGCCAATATGTACAGCGCCAGTGTGTTTGACAGCAGCTATGGTAACCCATTTGATTCCAACCCAAGCATTACGCCAATCGACCTGGCCTCTGAGTCATCAGTGCAAAGCCGTGACGATTCAACCCATGTGGTCACTTCATTTTTTGACGGCGACGGCGACGGGCCTGAAACTAACTCACTGATTCCGGGTAAATTTGATACTCAGGAGCGGTTAGCAGCGTTGGCTAAGCTGATTGATGATTTGATGAAACAGATTAACGCACAAGGTAATGTGCTGGTATCGGTCACACCGCAGGGGCTGCGTATTGTGCTGCAAGACGATTACAAACAGCATATGTTTGGTCGCGGGGGCACGGAAATGACGCCGTTCTTTGAAGATCTACTAATGGCACTGGCGCCAGTATTCCAACGCGTTGATAACCCAATCATCATCAGCGGACATACCGACGCGACCCCTTTTAGTAAAGAATACAGTCGCCGTTCGAACTGGGATTTATCCACCAACCGTGCCAACGTCGCAAGGGAAACCCTAGTCGAAGGTGGTATGCCTCAAGATCGCGTGCTGCAAGTCACGGGGATGTCGGACCGAGCACTGCTCAATCCAGACGATCCCGATGGCAGTGAGAACCGCCGTATCGAGCTGTTTGTGCTCACCACGCCAGCGGCGGATATGTTAGAGAATTTGTTTGGAAATCAACAAGACACTGAACTTGCCAAAGCAAAGGACAAGGCCGAATTTAACCAGCCTGTCATTCGCCAAGAACCCAGCGAGGATCCAGCTGTCCATTAAGGTGTTCTATTGGTCATCGCATCTATTGACACTTGGATAAGATGATTAGGGCAGCTTGAGCTCTCAAGCTGCCTGCAATAGAGCTAAGGTAATTAAATCACGCGCCATTATGAAAATGGCCTAGTTCCTTTATCCAAACAACGATGAGCTTGCTATGTCTTTTCCCCACCCTTATGCCGTGAATAGTCATGACGACATTTTAAAGAAAGCGTTTTTGTGGCTTATTGTTATCGACTATTTAATCTTGGCACTGTTTCTGTCACGCCTACCGATGTTATCGCTCAACGCGGGCACTGTGGTCAGCGGCCTTGTTCTGTTTTACAACATTCTGCTGGGCTTTTTGTGCTTTAGTCGCACTACCCGTAATGAGTCGTACATTATCTACCCGACAATTTCCGCCACATTATTGGCATTCATCTGTTTCTTGTATTTTTTCTTCCTGGTTTAATCAGATCAAAATCCTTTCCTTTCAATAAATAACAATTACCTGACACCAACCTGTAATGCATGACATTTTTTTGACGCTTATACGGTAAACAGCGCCGATAATATACGCAACAGAACACAGTGATTAGATCACATTGAAAGGATCCCTTTTTATGAACAAGCACATTTTCACGCTTTCAGCACTGGCTGCAGCACTTATGCTATCGGGTTGTGACAAAGCTTCTAACGACCAACACGCAAACGAAGTTAAAGCAGCAGCACAAGATGCCGCGCAAAAAGTTGACAAAGAGACTAAAGATCTTGCAACTATGACTTCTGACGCTGCTGACTCAGTGAAAGAATCAGCCAAGGAAATGGGCAACGACATCAGCGAAGCCACTGGTGACGCTGTTGATGCAACAAAAGAAATGGCAAGCGACGCGGGTGATGCAATGAGTGATGCCGGCGATGCGGTTGCAGATACTGCATCTGACGCCTACGACGCAACTGCAGATGCTGCTAAAGATGCGGGTAACGCGGTTGCTGACACCACTTCTGACGCCGTTGATGCAACGAAAGAAATGGCGAGCGATGCGGGTGATGCAATGAGCGATGCTGGCGACGCTGTCGCTGACACAGCTTCTGATGCATACGATGCAACTGCAGACGCGGCAAAAGACGCAGGTGACGCGGTAGCTGATACTGCTTCTGACGCTTACGATGCAACTGCAGACGCTGCAAAAGACGCAGGCGACGCGGTATCTGATACGGCTTCTGACGCTTACGATGCAACTGCAGACGCGGCAAAAGATGCAGCAAGCAACGCTGCTGATGCAACCAATGAAGTGGCACAAGACGCTTCAAAAAGTGCTCAAGAGCTAGCAGACGAAGCGGCAGCGAAAGCACAAGAGAAGTAAGCACTTCCTTTTGCAAGTTAACTTTTGCTCGCGACGAACGACCTTCGCTGTGCGTTTAAGTTAATCATATAGGCAAGGCATACAACGCCTTGCCTTTTTGCTTTTTTGTTACTGTCGAGTACAACCTTTACACGACGGGTAACTTGACGACAGCGACTCCCCCACCGCTATCAGCCAATCTGATTAAAACTCGTCAACGAATGAAACAAGCCAGCATATTGCTGGCTTTTTTTTGAACAAACGTCAACCTTATGCAATAACTTACACGCTTCTGACAGCCAGTCCCATCACCCTAACCATTGACTGACTATTTATCCATCGATTTACCTAATACTGAACTCATACCAAGGAGTTAGTCCTAAAGGCTGACACTTAAACTGCGCGAATGTGCACGCTATAGGGAGTTCTTATGAATCAGTCATTCTTTGCAATCTTCGCTCTGGCACTTGTTCTGGTCGGCTGCGATCTCGACAACCATGATTTTGACGATGGACCGCTGCCGCCATTACCCAGCCGTGAGGCTCATTACGAAACGCCGCCTGGGCCAAACACTTTGAGCAACGATAGCGCATCAACAGATGCGCCGAGCGAGATGTCAGCAAATATGGGGCCAAGCAGCCAGCACGGGGTTTATCAAGGCACACTGCCGTGCGGCGATTGCAGCGGCATCGACACTACCCTAACCCTAAATTTAAATGACACCTATGTGATTCAAAAAATTTATATCGGCAGCGACCGCTCGCCGGTGATCACCAGCGGCAGCGTCAGTTGGAGTGATGATGGCAATGTGTTGCAACTTTCCGGTGAAGACCAATTGCAAAATCGCTATTTTGTCAGCAATCATCAACTGACCTTGCTCGA
The DNA here is from genome assembly GCF_900100015.1 of Vibrio xiamenensis. GTDB lineage: Bacteria > Pseudomonadota > Gammaproteobacteria > Enterobacterales > Vibrionaceae > Vibrio > Vibrio xiamenensis. Next base: position 195,353 of record NZ_FNDD01000004.1, read on the forward strand.
CCTCGACAGTCATGCTCCCCACGCGGATGAACTTAAATACCAATTGGTGCAACTGCCCTAAGCTTACAAACAATAACAGCACGTTGTTTTTAAACGCACAAAAAAGCCCAAATCATGATTTGGGCTTTTTTGATTGATGATTGACGAGATTATTTGAGTAGCGCCACCACCGAATGACGACGCAAGTTAGCCTGAGCATTAAGCGCTTTATAGGTTGAGGTGAACTGCGTTGATGCATCGGCAAAACCGTCCAACGCTTGGTTAACTTCATCGGTGCTCAGCACCTTGCCTTGGCTTTGCAAGTTGTCCATTTTGACGTTTAAATCGCTGTGGAACTCACGCGCTTGTTCTAAGCTCTTTTGTACTTGCTGCAGATGCTGGTTCACTCTGGCGATGGTGCGTTTAATCCCATCGCGCGAGGCGAGATTAAACCCCAGCTCAGAAATGCCTTCCGGCTGTGGCTTGACATTGAATGCGTTAGCTTGCCCGGCTGGAAAACGGTGCCCTTCACCGGTCACCCACACTTTGTTTTGCATCTGTTTGTAAGCACGTTCGGTAGTTTCAAACACAACCGAGCCGTCATCATGCAAACTAGCGCGCATGCCAAGTGGAATCAAAATACGGTCTATCTGTTTGATCAGACGCTGACCATCGGATTGACCGTCAAACTGAATCATCACCGAGCGCCCTTGAGGAAAATCCAAGCGAATTTGCTCGGGCTTTTCCGGCAGACGATTGACATTCAAGCCCGGAACGATAAATCGGCGCGTATCGGCGCTATCCAATTTTACGTTGAGCTCGTTATCGATCACTCGTTTGCCATCGTAACGGGCATTGTTGAGCTCATTTAAAATGCGGCCTTTTGATTGGTCGAGTCGCTCGCCGAGCTCTTGTACCGGTACGTCTCCTTGAGTCAGCGCCTGCGACAACGCGCGCTTAATATGGCTCAGCTCTTTACCGACAAATTGCAGCGCTTTATTGGCGATCTGCACTTCAGTGGCATTTTGCTGGCCTTGCGAGAGCATGATGCTGGAAACAGAGTAAGACGAAGGCGGCAGTGCGCGGCCTTTACTTGCCGACGGCGCGGGACGAATCGCAGATTCAGTAGAACGAGCAGAAGTAATGACGGGCTGTTCCTGGCCCGTTAATTTAATACTATGCGGTCTGACTTCAACCGTGCTCAATGCCATATGAAAAATTCCTTTAGTTTCTTACCATCACCACAGTGATATGAGCGGTTATAAGCGGTCAAACAGCGACAGGTCGTCGATTTTCACATAGCTGGCTTGGGTCGCTTTGAGAGCGGCCATGTAATTATTCAGACGAACCGACGCTTCAGCGTAATCCAACGCCGAAAGATCGCTGGTTAGCTTATCGACGAACAATTTGTTGTCGCCGTGCGCACTGTCCATCAAATCCAAGTTGTTGTGACGACCGCCCATCTCTGTGATGGCCATAAGCACATTATTCATGGTGCCGTCGACACTGTGCAATGCTTGTTCGACTTTAGGTCGAAAATTTGGGGTCGGGCTTTGAAATTCCGCAACCAATCCATCGATCATGTTAAAAACATCGTTAGCGCCATCAAGGTCAAGGATGTCTTTTGCGGTCATGTTCGATTCCATGGTCACGCCCTTAGCGACTGTAACCACCCGTTTGTCACCATTGCCTTCCACCACGTATTGGCCGTTTTTGATCACCAAAGGTGGCTGGTCACTTTTGGTACCTGAAAACAGGTAGTGACCTTCTTCATCTTGAGCATTAAACGCCGCTTGCATTGCATCACGAAGGCTAACCAGTTCAGTCACAATGCCTTGGCGCGCTTCTGGGTCCATGGTGCCGTTTGAGCCCCAAAGCACCAGTTCACGCATGTGCTTTAAGCTTTCATTGACTGAGTCAAGGTACACTTCTTGGCTCGATAACGTGGTATTGACGTTGGCAATATTGGCTTTGTATTGAGAAATCGCGCTGCCTTCTCGATCAAGGTTGAGCAGTTTGATGGTCGACATCGGATCGTCTGACAACTTGGTAAGGCGATCACCGGTTGCCATCTCCTGCATCACTTTGCCAAGCCCGGCATTATTGTGATCGAGACTTTGCAGCATGGTCTTACTAAATTGCGTATCGCTGATTCTCATGATGGGTCCTTAAATGCTGAGGCCTTAAAATAGCTGCAAAACAGTGTCAAACAGGCGATTGGCGGTGCTGATGACTTTCATGTTGGCATCGTGCGCTTTTGAAAACGTCATCAAGTTTGCCGCTTCTTCATCGCTGTTCACCGCTGAGATGTTGTCGCGCGCTGCGACCGCTTGTTCATCCATAGCGTTCTTCGCTTGATAGTCCGATTCCGCCTGACGACCGCGAATTGCGGTTTCACCCACAATCGCAGTAAACGCGTCGTTGAGCGACATATTGCCAAAACGACCAACGCCAACCGGGCGGTTACTTAGCGTAATCAATTTTGCCAACACATCACTGTTACCCGGGTTACCGTCGCCAGACAGTGCAAGCTGCTCTGGAGTGATATCAGTAATATCCAAACTCTGTGATGGATGTGCCGGGTCGTACTTAAACAGTGGCGTCCCTTTTTGGCGATTTAAATCCAAACCTTTAGCCAACTCGCCATTAAACATGTCGGCAAGGCCTGCAGCCATGTCATCAAGGGCATTCATATACGGTTTAAGCACTTCATTTTGGTAATCGTTGATCGCGCCAAGACCACCACCTAGCGCGTTAGGCACGGCAAAAGTCTGCTTATCGAAATCGACTTCCATCTGCGCCAGATACGAATCGTCATCACGCGGTACCGCTCGAAGCGTGCCGTACTCGCCGCCAATCACCAGCGGTTGACCAGAAACCAACGTCACCTGAGTGGTACCATCGTGTTGGTCCGAAGTTTTAATTTCGACCAGTTCAGACAGTTGGTGAATCAAGTTATCACGCTTATCTAAAAGCTGCGCTGGGTTACCGCCCGTGCCGCTGGTTTCAGCGATCTGCTTGTTCACATCCGCGATATTAATCAGCAAGGTATTGGCATTGGCGACCGCCGCATTACGCTGGTCATGCATATCTTTATGCTGACTATAAAGCGCTTGAGTCAGCGTATTGAAACGGCGTGCAATCGCTTCCGATTCATTACGAATTTGTTGACGCAGCGGCACCGACTCCGGCTTTGACGTCGCATCGTGCAACGCCGCATACAAAGAATCGAGACCGGCGGAAATACTGAATCCGTCAGCGCCAAGGGTGTTTTCCATTTGGCTCATGTTGGTGGTGTAGTGAGAGGCGTACGAAGACGAACTCTTAGTTGACCACATTTGTTTCACCAAAAACTGGTCGGTCACACGGCGTATGTTTGACACTTTCACCCCCGCACCTGGATCGAGATTATCGTCTTTCACGCCGCCCACCGTCGCCATCATCGCCTGCTGGCGCGTGTAGCCATCGGTGTTAACGTTTGAAACGTTTTGCGCTGTAACGTCCAACGCGACTCGGTTGGCATTTAAGCCAGATAGCCCAATATTGACCAAATTCATTGGTTACAGCTCCATTTTCCTAATCAGTGGCTGGGCAAATGCAGTCGAATTGATTGCCCCAGACGCCTTATTAGATAAGGTGACCACTTGCTCGGTTGCGTTAACATTATTTGCCAGCAAGTCACCAGCTTGTGACTTGCGTTCCAGCGCAGTCTGATTAAATGCATCTTGCGCTGGAATCACATTGCTCGCCTGCTCCATACCAGTATCTTGCACGTTTGGACTCAGCTGCTTGACCAACATGTCGGCAATGCCTGAACTCTGTTTTTTGGCCATTTCCATCGCAAGCTGACCGTCGTACATGTCGCGAAACACGCCTTGTTGCTGGCTAGAGAAAGGGCTGTCTTTATCCGCGATAGCATCACTACCGGCACGCATGCGGCGCAACACCAACTGCAAAAACATCGCTTCAAATTGTCCGGCAACGGTTTTCAGCGCTTGATGCTGGTCAGCGGCGTGCTTGATGTTCTCAAGGCCTTTGTTGTCTTGATACAACAGAGAGTTCAACTGCGCCGGGTTATTCACACCATCTAAATTCATTTGTGTCTCCTTTAGATCACAACCAGTTCAGCGTTGAGCGCGCCAGCTTGATGCAGCGCTTGCAAAATCGACATTAAATCGGTCGGTGTTGCACCTAAACTGTTGACGGCATTAACGATAGTGTCGAGCTCAGTGCCAAGCGGCCACACCATCATTTTGGCTTGTTCTTCTTCAATCCCAATTTGGCTGCGCGGCACCACTGTCGTCTGTCCGCCGCTCATTGGATTGGGTTGGCTGACCTGCGGCGTTTCGGTAATGCGCACCGTCAAGTTGCCATGGCTAACTGCCGCCTCACCGATTTTGACGTTTTTGCCGATCACAATCGTGCCGGTGCGGGCATTAAATACCACCCGTGCAGGTTTACGCCCCTCCACCACTTTCATGTCTTCAAGCATCGACATCATGACCACACGCTGCTGAGTATCCTCAGGTGCGCGCATTTCAACGCGCGATTGGTTAATCGCGGTTGCGACGTTTGGCCCAAAGGTATTGTTGATTTCACGGGCAATGTTTTTCGCCGTGGTAAAGCTTGGCTTACGTAAGTTCAGAGTCACCGTCGGGCGCTGGTTGAAATCCGATGCGATCTCTTTTTCCAGCGTCGCCCCGCCCGGCACGCGCCCGGCGGTGGTGATGTTAATCGACACACTTGAGCCACTTTGCCCTTGCGCGGAAACGCCGCCAATCACCACGTTACCCTGGGCAACCGCGTACACTTCGCCATCGATACCGCGCAGTGGCGTCAATAACAGCGTACCGCCGCGCAAACTTTTGGCATCACCAATTGATGACACCACAACATCGAGTTTTTGGCCAAGGCCGGCCATAGGATCAACCGTTGCGGTGACACTGACCGATGCCACGTTACGCAGTTTCGGGTCAGTATTAGCGTCGAGTTGTACGCCGAATTGGCGCAGCATGTTGGTCACCGACTGTGAAGTAAATTTCACTTGGTTACGGTCGCCGTTGCCCGCAAGGCCAACCACCAAACCGTAGCCGACCAATTGGTTTTCGCGAATCCCTTGAACGTCAACCAAGTCCATAATCGGAATCTCAACTTCCGCTGCTTTGGCGGTGTTAAGAAAACACGCCGATAGAATCAGCAGTACTGTTGAGTAAAAAGAGAGTGTAGATTTCATTAAAAAGGCATCCATCGGCTTTTAAAGAATTTGGTGAGCCAGCCAGAAGAGTTCCGTTCAGCCAAGCCGCCGCGACCAGAATAGGTAATGCGAGCATCACCCACACGCTGAGACAGAACCTGATTTTGACGGTCGATGTCTTCAGAACGCACATAGCCGGTTAAGCGCAGATACTCATCCCCTTGGGTCAAGTGAATCCACTTTTCACCATTGATGCGCAGCAAACCATTGGGCAACACTTCGTGAACCGTCACCGTAATGGTGGCATCCAGTGTCGCGCCCTGTTTACTGCTTTCACTGCCGCCAGTGCTCAAACTGCCATCTGCAGACGCCGCCATTTTATCCAGCGATTTACCGATAAATTCCGGCTCGCCGACATCGAGATTGACTGATTTATCCAACTGGGCATCAGCGTTTTTGCTGGCTTGAGTCTCTTCAGAGAGCTTGACGGTTAACATATCGCCGACGCGGTAAGCGCGACGATCTTGAAACAACGTCATGTTGTATTTAGGACGATATAAGCTGCCCGCTTTGGGCTGAGGTACTTGGAACGTCAAATCCGGCGGCGCAAAACGCGGGTCACCCGGATACGGCAAACGCTCTTCATCGGTCGACGGCAACACAGGTTTGCTGGTATCAACATCCCCCATGAGCGTAGATTTTGGCTCAGTTCGATGCGTTGCTTCCGGCGGAAAAAATGGCGGACGACCGATGCACCCTGTCAGGAGCAAGGCTATCACCACCCATCCTCTCGAAAGCCACAGCATACTTCTATCCTTCTTGAACATGACTATCCTTACATCGACTGGGCGACAAACTTGAGCATGTCATCCGCCGCTGAAACCACTTTGGCGTTCATTTCATAAGCGCGTTGAGTGGTGATCATATCCACCATCTCTTCCACCACGGCCACATTCGACCCTTCAAGGGTACCTTGCTTGATTGCGCCAGCACCGTCAGTGCCTGCAATCAGTTCATCCGCCGGGCCGCTGGATGCAGTTTCGCGGTACAAGTTACCGCCAAGTGCTTCAAGACCGGCTGGGTTGATGAATTTTGCCAAGGTGATTTGGCCAATTTGCTGCGGTGCTGGGTCATCGGCGGTGGTGATGCTAACGGTGCCGTCAGTACCGACAGAAATAGAATGAGCATTGTCAGGAATCTGAATCTGTGGCTGCAGCGGCAAACCTTGCGCGTTAACCATCAAACCTTCAGAGTTGACCTGAAACTGGCCGTTACGGGTGTACATGATCTGGCCGTCGGAGTTTTCAATTTGGAAAAAACCTTGGCCCATGACGGCTAAATCCAAGTCTTGACTGGTGTTTTGAGTGTTACCTTGAGTGAACACTTTTTCCGTGCCGACGACGCGCACACCACTACCCAGTTGAACACCAGTAGGTAACTGGTTAACTTGGTCAACCTGAGCGCCGGGCTGGCGCTGAATGCTATAAAACAAGTCTTCGAAAACCACACGGTCACGTTTAAAACCGACCGTGTTGACGTTTGCCAGGTTGTTTGAGATTGCCGTCATTTTCGAATCTTGAGCGGCCATCCCCGTTTTACTGACCCAAAGTGCTGAGTGCATGTGTTCTCCTTACGTAAGCGGTCGCTTAACTCGCGCTCATCATTTTGTTACCGGCTTGCGCCAAGCTTTCTGCCGCCTTCATCATGCGTACTTGCATTTCGAAATTGCGGGTTAGAGACATGACATTGAGTAGCTCATCAATGGCTGATACGTTACTGCCTTCAATGTGCTCAGGTGCCACTTGCACCGTTTCATCGGCTTCCAGCGGCGCGCCGTTAACCGGATGAAGCAAGCTGTCACTCTCTTTTTGCAGTTGGTTGATTTCAGGACGAACCAATTTGATCGCGCCCACTTCCACTTCCGCACCGCCACCCGGTGGGGTAATCGAAATGCGGCCGCGTTCGCTGACTTCAACTTTTTGATATTCCGGCAGCACCATAGGGCCGTTTTCGCCTACCAGTGCAAAACCGTTGATGCTCAGCGCACCATTGACGTCCACCGCGATGTTACCCGCGCGGGTATAGGCTTCCTGACCATCTGGAGTTTCCACGGCAATAAAGCCGTCGCCAAGAATGGCGACGTCAAGCGGACGACCGGTTTTGGTAATGTCACCGGAATCAAAACGCGTGGTAGCCGAGTTGGTGACCACCATAGTGCGGCCATCAAACCCAGACCCTTGCAGCGGCACACTTTTCAACCTTTCCATATCTGCGCGAAAACCTGCGGTATCGGCGTTGGATAAGTTGTTTGAGTGCACTTGCTGCGCCTTTAATACGCGGCTTGCGCCAGAGGTTGCGGTGTATAAAAAGCTATCCATAAACCGTCTCGTTAAATCGCGTTAAACAGCGCTTGGGTCAATTTGTCTTCCGTAGAAATCGACTTCGCGTTGGCTTGGTAGTTACGTTGCGTGGTCATCAAGCTCACGAGCTCACTGGTCAAATCCACGTTTGAACTTTCCAGTGCACCTGGGGTGAGGTCGCCAAGTGTACCGGTACTTGGAGCGCCAACAATCGGTGCGCCTGATGAGTAGCTTTGAGTCCACGCCGTACCGCTCACTTTGCCAAGACCTTGCGGATTAGCGAAGTTGGCAAGTACAACCTGACCTTGCAGTTGAGATTCACCATTGGTGTAAGTGGCGTAAAGCATGCCATTACCTTCAATACGAATACCGGCTAAGTCACCCGCGGTATAACCGTTCGGATTGTTAGTGCTAACACCAAACTCAGCGCCAAACTGAGTACTGCCATCGATGCTAACGGCAATATTCATGTCTTCTGCGCCAGCTGCAGGGAAGCTCACTTCATAAGAGCCTTGTGGCGATGCGAGTGAACCGTCTTCGTTAAATTCCACGTCTTGAGTTGTTACAGGGCTGGTTGAACCGTCGACTTGAACGTTCACTTCCCAGGTGTTTGGCGCGGTTTTGGTGAAGTATTGCGTTACGGTGTGAGTGTTACCGAGTGAGTCATACACTTGTGAGGTGTAAGAAGAGTTGAACGAGTTAGGATCGTTTGGATTAAACGGGTTCGCCACTTGGTTCACTTCTTGAGCACTGGCGTCAAAGTTAGCCACAAAACCCAAACGGTCTGTTGCGCGCGCATTAAGTGACGCGGTGTTAAGCTTAAGGTCAGTCACTGCGCCGCTTTGCAGATTATTGTCTCCATCGACGTTGTAACCTTGCATTTTGGCGCCAGTGTCGTTGACGATGAAATTGTCTTTATCTTTATTTAACGCACCAGAGCGTGAGTACAACACTTCGCCCGAGCTGCCTTTAGTGATAAAGAAGCCTTTACCGTTGATCGCCACGTCAAGTGAACGACCAGTCCCGGTAATTGAGCCGGTTTTATCAAAGTTCTGAGTGATACCAGACACTTCCACGCCGCCCGGCTGAAAACCGTTGTACACCGCCGAAAATTCGGTACGCGCGCCGCGATAACCTGTGGTCGCCGAGTTGGCAATGTTGTGACTGATGGTGTTCAGTTCAGTGTTGGTTGCGTCCAATCCACTGAGAGCAATATTAAAACTCATAATTAACCTCTAACTTCCTTAAACGATTAAGCACCGAATTGGGCGATATTGTAGAAAGGCACGCTTCCCACACCTTGAATATTGACCAGCGTTGAACCTGCGTTCGAGCCGCTACTTGGCACTTGAACTTGCTCAACTTTGCCTGACAGCATGATTTTCGGCTGGGGCTGGTTCTCTGCGGTTTCAACCGACACTTGGTATTTACCAGGGCTAAGACCGAGTTTTTTCGGGTCGATAGCAAAATCGACATCCCCGGCTTTGTGCGGGCCAAGCGCCACTTTGGTGGATTGGCCGTACTGATCTTGAACCAACAGATTCAATTGGCTGGCATCTTGGTCGAGCTCGACTTTGCCGCTTTGCGGTGAACTGCCAAGATCGAAATCGTTACCCGCAACATACACGGTTTGACCGACCAAGCCCGCGGTTGACAGCACTTGCATGTTATCAAGACGCACATTGCTGTTTTGCAGCATGGAAGACATGTTCTCCATGCTTTCCACTTGAGAGAATTGCGCCAATTGGCTGACATACTGAGTCCCGTCCATCGGGTTCAGTGGGTCTTGGTTTTGAATCTGCGCCACCATCAAGCTGATGAATTCATTTTTCATCGACTCTTTGCTGTTTTTGTCATCTGCCGCATTGGCTTTAACTTGCGGTGCCGCGTTTGCGGTTGTGGTGGTATCCGCAGTTTTGGCGCTAAGTTGATCTATCATGGTTAACTTCCTTGTCCGAGACGAAGCAGGCCTTGTTGCATGCTTTTCACATTGGCCAATACTTCCGCATTGGTTTCAAAACTGCGGGTGGCCGACATCATATCGGCCATTTCCGCCACCACGTCGATGTCTGGGTAATAGACATAGCCGTCGTTATCGGCAAGTGGGTTATGAGGTTCAAAGCGCTTTTCCGCTTTGCCTTTAGACTGCACAACGTCTAGCACGCGAACTTCCGCACCCGGATAAGCATTGTCACTCGCCGCCAACTGTGTCTTGTTATAGACAGTGGCAAACACCGGCTTGAGCGCCTTATACGCATCGTCGGCGTTAGCGGAAACCGCATCGGCGTTAGCCAAGTTACTGGCAACGGTGTTAAGGCGAACGGTTTGGGCCGTCATCGCTGAACCCGCAATCGAATAAATATCGGTAAAAGGCATTGTTAACGTCCTTCAATCGCTTTAGATAAGCCGTTGAATTTCATATTGAGAAATGTCAGGCTAGTTTGAAAGTCCATGTTGTTTTGCGTGAACTTGGCTTGTTCGACGCCCAGTTCAACCGTGTTTCCCGTTTTGCTGTTTTGATATGGAATCGAATATTTAGACGATATCTGCAAACTGGGAACGGCGGGATTCACGCCCTTAGTCGCTAATTCGTTCATCACAGTGTCAAAGCTTAAATCCCTCGCGAGGTACCCAGGTGTATCGACATTTGCTAGGTTACTGGCGAGGACTTTGGTACGCTGAACGCGAAAATTTAGCGCGTCGGGGTGGACACCTAACGCATTTTCAAAATTAATCGCCATTTCGTCATTCCTTATCATTCGGCGTAGAGACTAGATGAATTAAACAAGATACATGCCATAAATAAAGGTGACTAAATTCAATGACTTACAAAAGAACAAGGAAGCCAAACTTCCGCTCTACGGAAGCAAAAAATGTGAAGAGGAAAGCGCTAAGGTTTCCGATGATTGGTCGACTGATGATGCTGGTCATGCTGCTGGTAAGTCAGCACGTCAGCGCGCAAGATAAGATGACTGAACAGGCGATAGAGCAAGTGGTGCGCGCGTCATTGGATAAAGAAATTGCCGAGATGGCCAAGTTTCGTCAATGGCCGAAATATCACGCTGAATACGAGTTTTGGGTACCGGGCTCTGCCAAACACTTACCCGCATGCCAAGTGCCTTTAGACGTGTCAGGGCGAGATAACCAAAGTATGCCCGTGGGCCACCTAAAACGTTTAGTGAGCTGCAATCAAAGCCAGTCGGCGTGGAAAATCAATGTCACCGTCAAATCGGCCATTACCATGCCTGTGGTGGTCGCCAAAAGCGTGATTCGCCGCGGTGAAACCGTCAACATCAATGCTCTGCAACTGGTCACCAAAACCTTGAAACACGAATCGTCAGTCTTTACTCGCCTCTCCCAAGCGGCCGGGAGAGAAGCGCGACGCCAAGTGCGTACCGGTCAAATTCTCAGCCCGGTATTTATCGTCGCGCCTGATTGGGTGGAGAAAGGCAACGAAGTGGTGGTGATCGCAGCGCAAAATGGCTTTGAAGCCAGCACTAAAGGTATCGCTTTAGAAAACGGCAGCGAAGGCGATCAAATTGAAGTACAAAACAGTAGTTCGCAAAAGGTAATTCGCGCCGTCGTCACTGGTGTCAATGAGGTTCACACTCAGTTTTGAGGGATTTTTTAAAATTTGACTGCGGTTATCATTTTTGGTTTTTAGCGCTCGAAATTTAACCCTTGGTCGGTGTAATAATAAAAATAATAAACTTTCGCATGAAATCCCTTTATTCCATTTAATATTGTTAATACCCAAGTCGTTTATTAATGGTAACAATGGCTCAATTAAGTAAGACGACAGATGAAAATTGACAAAGTTTCGGGCGGACACGTCCCTCAAACCAGTTTCAGCCAGTCTAGCAGTACAGTGCGAAGTGCCCCGGAATTAAAAGCGGTGCCCAAAGCGACTATGACCGCAAATACCGCGGCGATCGAGCGAGCGCAAGCCGAGATGGCCAAGCTTCCGGATGTGGATATGGCGAAAGTTGAAAAAGTCAAAGACGCATTGGTAAAAGGCGAAATTAAACTCGATACCAAGGCGCTCTCCCATGCCATCATGCAGTTCCATACTGGGCATGAATCGTAACACTCTACTCACTAAAAACCGCGTAACCTTACGCGGTTTTTAGTCATAACGACCAATTGGAGGGGACAATGAACGCAAACAAAACGCAATTAGCGCAGCAGTTTGTTGGCACGATACGAGCAGATATTCAACGCTATCAACAACTCGCGCAACTGCTTAAAGCTCAAAAACCCCTTTATTTGCAATTTGACGGCGCGGCATTAGACGCAAATTTAAACCAGCTTAACCCTTTGCTTGAAGAACTTAACCAATCGGCAGCCACTCGCAGCAACTGCATGAAAATGCTTAATTTGCCAGTGAATGAGCAAGGGGCAAATCGTCTACTTAATGCCCTACCCGCACCGATTAAGCCCGGCATTCTAAAACAGTGGGCGAAACTGCAAAGCCTGATTCAGCATTGCCAGCAATTAAATCACGATAATGGCCAAAGCTCTGCCTCTTTCCATGAGTTGATGAAGCAGATTTTCCAACCAGAACAGCACACCTATCAAGAGCTTAACGCTTGGTAAGGGTTAAATGCTGCCGTACTTAAAGCGCGTTGCTTGTAACCTGTCGGCAGCACTGTTAATTCATCTCTGCGTAAACACGACTGCCTTAAGCGCTAACTTACCCAGCGCGCAAAACCTCGCCGCCGCGCACGCCACGCTTTCCCCTTACCAAGCGCAAATTGAGCAGCGTATGCTAGAATTCGCGCCTTTTATTAACGATGTGATCAAACAGCTCAATCAGTTAGGTTTGCCGCAAAACCTGGCGTTTATTCCGATGCTCGAATCTTCGCTAGACCCAAATGCGGTATCACACGCCAACGCGAAAGGCATTTGGCAATTAATGCCCGCCACAGCTAAACGGTTTGGGCTGATCATCAATCATCAGCAGGATGAACGCTTAGATCCCAAACGCAGTACTCATGCCGCGCTGCAATATTTGGCATTTTTGTATCGCAAATTTGATCGCGACATCTCACTGACGTTAGCCGCCTACAATGCCGGAGAAGGAAGGTTGGCGCGCGCCATAGGCCAAAGCAATACTCGTCAATTTAGTGACCTACCGTTGCCCAGTGAGTCGCGTCAATACGTAAGCCGATTCTACGCACTTAATCAGTTAATAAATTTGGACAAAATAAAAACGGCCCATTTTGAGCCGTTTCTATTATTTGCTGCGCCTTCGAGTATCAGAACCAAACCGATTATCGACTTAACTCCACTCAAGCCACTGATTCAAATTGATTAGTTATTGGTTTTTGAAGCGAAGCGACTGATCCAAAGATCTTTGCTTTCGGCTTTACGCTTACCAAGTAAGTACTGACGGGTAAAGTTAGTACCATCAAGCACAATTTCTGCAATGATAGGGCCAAAAATACCGGCAATCCAAGCCATTAAGAAAACCGCATGAACGTTGGTGATACCAAGTTTGTACATAAAAATTCGCACCGCAGAAGTAAAGAATACATGCAGCAAATAAATGGTAAATGAGTAGTAACCAATGCGCGCAAGTGATTCGCTTTCAGCTCCCAGCGCTAACGCACCAGTACAGAATACCGCACCACATATCAGCCCTTGTAGCGACGTACGGCCATCCAATTCGAAATAACCGAACATAATTGCGGTCAAATATAATAGCACTCCAAGTGCCATTGCCCCGCCAACATAAGATGGAATTTTGTCTAATAAATTAAAACGTTGCACCGCCAAGCCAGTTAGGAAATAAGGCATCAAATAGGCTGCTCCTTGAATCGAAAAATAAGGAACAGTTACATGTGTCAGAAATATAGCGGAAGCACATATGTAAACCATCAAATAAGTTAAAGGCTTAGATAATAACTTCATATATTCAAGCACAGACACAATCACAAAAATGATGAATATTGCTTCAACAAACCAAAAATGTGCCACTGGAATAATATGCAAAAGTTTCCAGTTAAAATCACCACCATTCGCGCCTGGTGTTAAAGATTGTACTATTGCGAATAACGTACCAAGAGTCAGCATGGGGACCAAAACGCGATTAAATTTGCCTTTTAAAAAACGTACGAAATCGCCGTTAAATGGTCGATAGGCATAGACTACGCCAGAAATAAAAGTGAATAGCGGCATACGTACATAAGCAAATGTGTCGTTAATCTGCCGGTACCAACCGCTGTCGATTTTCAAACCGCTACCCGAGCTATCGCCAATCACGTGGTATGCCACCAACATAATACAAGCCAATCCGCGCAGCGTATCGACTTTTAAATTTCGTTTTTTCATATTTCAATAAGGCCTGTTGAATCTAGATAAAGCCCTTTTATTAAACATAAACGAAATATAAAGTCAGACAAACCAAGGTTAATAAGACCTATAGTCTTGCAAATGGGAATAATATTTCAGAAATAAATACATTTACCATCAAATTGTATTTAAAATAATTAATTTAAATTTCAAATAAGATTAGTAAAAACGAACAAATCAATATAAGTTAAGTAGTCAATAAATACCAAACCCTCGATTATTTACTGAATAATAACAATTGCTGTAACACCATAAGAAACATAAAAAAAATCTATAGTTTCGATAGAATACTGGTAACTAGACCTAGTATTAATTCTGTACCCTAAGTCTTCGGTCAGCTTTTCACACCCAACTCGTCATAATAAAGGCATAGATTTGTCGCAAAAAAAATTAAATTGACGTATGTAGCCAAGAATCACGGTATCAAGCCACGAGTTTCTTAACCTAGTTTTAGAAACTCGTGGCTTTAACGTTAGACATCCTGATAAGAATTGAGTTTACCCTTTCTGTTTCGCTTCGTACGCTGCGAGCTGTTCCGGCGTAGCTGGCGGTTGATGATTCTCTTTCCACTCTTGGTAAGTCATACCATAAACGCGCTCACGTGCGTCATCGATATCAATATTTAGCCCTTGTTGATCGGCTTCTGCTTGATACCATTTACTGAAACAGTTTCGGCAGAACCCGGCCAATATCATCAGATCGATATTTTGCACATCTTTATTATTATCAAGATGTTCGAGTAAACGGCGGAACACCGCGGCATCGAGTTGGTCCTGTTGCTGCTGGTTGAGTTGTTTATATTTGAAATCAGCCACATTACTTCCTTAGTATTAGAGTGAAGACTTGTCCTCATCATAGCCTGAAGCCGCGCGTTATTCATGTTGAGACGCAAAAAAAAACGCTTCACATGCGAGTGAAGCGTTTTTTATAACGTATTGATTAGCCAATATTTCTAACCTTGAATACCCACAACTAACCAAGGTGCGTTTGGTACGGTTAAATCACGTTCTAAATGCCAGATATCGGTGATGTCTTCTTCGATACCTTCAACTGAATCGGCATAGCGGCCGCTGAACTGGAGGCTCAACTGCGCTTTGTTGGCATCGTAATCGGCGCGAACAATTTCCGCATCTACGTACATCACATCGGTATGTTGGTCGCCATCCAGCTTGGCGCGCTCTTGCTTAAGGTCTTCAAATAAACTTTCTGAAACATACTCTTGAATCGTATCTAGCTGATTGAAGTTCCAAGCGCCTTGCAAAATACGATAATGTTCACGCGCACCGTTGACGAACGCGGCTTGATCAAACCCTGGCGGATAATTGTGTGGAACTTCAGGCTTGGCGCCAAAGCCACTTGCCCCCACCGTTTGAGGCTGTTCGAAGTTGTGCACATTAGGCTGCTCATAAGTACGTTGATGACCGCCAAAAGCCGGTTGATGCTGGTTCTGATTCATACTGCCCTGTTTGGCAGCGAGCGTGCCGCGCATCATGCGGAAGATAAAGTAAGCAATCAAGCCGATGATAAGAATATCCATAAACTGGATACCTTCAAACGCCCCGCCAAAGAATGCGGCAAGCAGACCACCCGCGAGCAAACCGCCTAAAAGACCACCCATCAAGCCTTTTTTGCTTGACGTTGGATTGGTTGTCGCTTTGTTACTGCCAACAGAACTGGTGTTTGTGGTTGTCTGCTTCGGCGCAGGTGCGGTTTTAAACACCTTACCAAATGACTTACCACCACCCAATTTGCGCGCTTCTGCGTGCGGTACGCTGACTACCGCCACCATTAACAGAGCCACAAAAGTAAAAAGACGTTTCATGTGATTCCTTAGAATAATCCATAATCGCAGCCATCATAACCAGATCAAACACTGAATAAAACCGCTTGTTTCTGGATAGATGTATCAGAATATTGCAAATAATAGACACTACGCCTTGACGCTTACACTACGCGGTCTTTACTATATTGAACGTTGTTCATTAACGATTTCGGACCATGGCAAGAAGAAACGATCACACAAGGGAAGAGTTGATCGCTCTGACACTCAATACGGTAAAAACCTTTCTCAATCATCACTCTTATCACGAGCTTAGCCTACGTAAGATAGCCAATATGATCGGTTATGTTCCCAGTACACTGGTGAATGTTTTCGGCAATTACAATCTATTGCTACTGCATGTGGTCGCGCAAACGGTTGATGACCTCGCAAAAGAAGCCCAGAAAGTCACCTCAAAGCAGACTGACCCAAGTATTGCCCTGTATGAACTTGCCTACTGCTATCACGATTTTGCCAAGAAGAATCCTTATCGCTGGCAACTGATTTTCGAACACAACATGAATGGTGAGGCGCTGCCAGAATGGCAAGCGACTCGGATTGAAAAGATGACCAGCATGCTTGAAGGTTTGCTGCGCATGCTCGGACCCAATCGCTCCAGTAGTGAAGTGCTTAAAGCTAGCCGAGTATTATGGTCTGGCGTTCACGGTATCACCCTATTAAGCGTGGATGACAAATTTTTTGCCGCCGAACCCGTTAACGGTAAAGAGCTGATTGAAAATTTGCTCAGCAATTATTTAAGGCAGTGGTAACTCAAGGACGAGAGATGGCTAAGCAACCCAAATCGTTACTGACGCAGAGGCGTTTTTTCCCCTATTTTGCAACTCAATTCTTAGGCGCATTCAACGACAATATTTTTAAGAACGTGCTGTTATTATTGGTTGCGTTTGCCAGTGTCGATACCCTTTCTATTTCAAGTAACCTGTTTATCAACCTCGCCGCTGGCTTGTTCATTTTGCCGTTTTTCTTGTTTTCCGCCTCCGCCGGCGTTTTGGCCGATAAGTACGAAAAATCCGCGTTTATTCGTAAAGTAAAATTGGCCGAAATCATCATCATGATGCTTGGCGCCATCGGCTTCATCACCCAAAGCTATCTGATTTTATTGCTGCTGCTGTTTTTAATGGGCACCCAATCGGCGTTTTTTGGCCCCGTCAAATATGCCCTGCTTCCTCAACAGCTCAAACAACATGAGCTCGTGCCAGGTAACGCTCTCGTAGAAACAGGCACATTTCTGGCCATTTTACTCGGTACACTAGGAGCGGGGGTGATTGCCTCAGCAGATCAAGCCAAATATATCGCCGCAGGTTGTGTGGTGCTGTTTGCCGTGCTCGGCTATCTCGCCAGCCGTTTTATTCCTAAAGCGCCAGCCAGCGCTCCTGAACTCGTATTCAAATGGCGGCCGTGGTCACAAACCCGCCATACGTTGAAAATTGCCAAATCCGATCGCGCAGTATTCTGGTCGTTAATGGCCATCAGCTGGTTTTGGTTCCTTGGCGCCACATACTTAACTCAGTTCCCCAACTTCACTAAGCTCTATCTGCATGGTAATGAAAGTGCGGTCTCGTTTCTGTTGGCGCTGTTTTCGATTGGTGTCGCGGTGGGTTCACTGGCCTGCGATAAAATTTCCAATCACAGAATCGAAATTGGTATCGTTCCACTTGGCTCGCTGGGCATCACCATCTTCGGCGCTTTAATGGCCTCATCGGTACCCGATTCTTTGCCTAACTATTTGTCGTTTCACGAGTTCGTCACTGATACTCAGCTCTGGCCTACCTTTATCTATTTGCTATTACTCGGCGCATCAGGCGGCGTATTTATTGTTCCCCTGTACGCTATGATGCAGCAGCGTTCCAAAGAGAGCGAACGTGCTCAAGTGGTCGCCGCGCTTAATATCTATAACTCGCTGTTTATGGTCGCTAGCGCTGTGCTTGGTATTGTGTGTTTGAGCCTGCTAAAGATGTCGATTCCACAATTATTTTTATTGCTGGCGTTGATGAATTTAGTGGTCACAGCGCTGCTTTTTTTCAGTGTGCCGATTTTTGTGGTGCGCTTTTTAGTTTGGCTGCTCACCCACAGTTTGTATCGCGTTAAGCATAAGAATTTGCATAACTTACCAGAGCAAGGCGGCGCGCTATTAGTATGTAACCACGTCAGTTATATGGACGCGCTGCTGTTAAGCGCCGTATGCCCGCGACTGATCCGCTTCGTGATGGAAGAAGATTACGCCAATTACCCACCAGTGCGACGCTTCTTAAAACGTGCAGGGGTTATTCCGATTTGCGCAAAACGTAAAGGATCAATTCGCCGCGCGTTTAATGATGTTGAACAGGCCCTACGTGACGGCCACATCGTGTGTATTTTCCCTGAAGGAAGGTTAACTCCTGATGGTGAGATCCACGATTTTATGCGCGGCATGGACATCATTTTAAAACGCAGCCCAGTCCCCGTAATTCCAATGGCCATCAAAGGCTTATGGGGCAGCTATTTTAGCCGCCAAAAAGGCACAGCTTGTTGCGGTCTACCGAACCGTTTCTGGTCGCGAATTGAAATCGAAGCCGGAGCCCCTGTTTTGCCAGACATCGCTACGACAGAATCGATGCAGCAGCAAGTTAAAGCGCTACGCGGCGATTGGCAATAATCGAAAACAACCTCGCTTACGTGCCGTGTTGTGGGTAATTGTGGATAGTTGTGAATAGCGAAATGGGCTCGCGGCAGTGAAAACGCGAGCCTTCGTTAAGAAAAACTGAACGCTTGTTTAAAATAATCAGACAGTAATTTAACGCAGCTTTGTTACACTAAGTTTCTCAACTACTTGGGTTTCTCCATTACTGGCGTTCGATTTCATGTCTCGTAACATTCACTTTATTCCATTTGTGCTCGGTTTGGGTTACTGCTTAACCCCTTATGCCAATTCTCCTTCCGCGCTGGTCGTCGGATTTCTACTGAGCGCGATTGGCTGGGTTCCACGCCAAGTTCCACTCGCAAAAATTACCAAAAAACTGCTTGCCTACTCGATTGTCGGCCTTGGTTTCGGCATTCCCTTTCAGCAAGCTTTGAGTGTCACGAGTCACGGCATTGGCCTGATTATTACCACGATTTTCGGCACCTTGCTGCTGGGCGTACTATTGACGAAATGGCTGAATATCAACCTGCGCACCGGTTATCTGATTTCTGCTGGCACCGCGATTTGCGGCGGCAGCGCCATCGCGGCAGTTTCGCCTGCGATTAACGCCAAAGATGACCAGACTGGTTTGGCATTAGCGACGGTTTTTGTGCTCAACTCAGTAGCGCTATTTGTGTTTCCGGTTATCGGTCATGCGCTTGGGCTCAGTCAAACTCAATTTGGCACTTGGGCGGCGGTGGCAATTCACGACACCTCATCGGTGGTTGGCGCAGCTTCAGCCTATGGCGAGCAAGCCTTAACAACAGCCACAACACTGAAACTGGCTCGCGCGCTGTGGATCATTCCGGTCACCTTGATAAGTGCCCTCGCCTTTGGCAGCAAAAACAAAAAATGGGTGCTGCCGTACTTTATCTTTTTCTACTGCGCTGCGATTGGTATTAGCGACCAACTGCCGCAATTTTCTGACTATTATCAAAGCATTTTTGCACTGGCAAAGCGTGCGCTTGTGGTGTGTTTGTTTTTGATTGGATGTGGTATTTCACTAGACAAGATCAAAGCAGCAGGCAGCAAGCCATTGATTTTAGGTGTGAGTTTGTGGGTAGTGATTTCTATCGCGTCACTGACTTGGGTTCTATATCAGTGATGGGCATTTGGCTTTGGTTTGGCGCCGCTTAATACCAGTGCCACCAGCAGCACAAAGGCGGTTAATTCCGCCAAAGAACGCGGTAAACCTTGAGTTAAGCTTGCGAGTAACAGTTGCAAAAGCACGGCGCCAATCATTGTAAGTTTCATTTTTCATATATCCATAACTTACCTATATCGCTCACTATTATGATAGGAAGTTATATCAATACAAATTCGCTTTTGAACTAAGACATAACTGCAAAGTCTGTTGTCGCCTGAAGCCACTGTTTTAGCTGCTGACGCGATACTTTAATCCCAGTTGATTTGAACTCTTGTTGCAGCAAAAAATAGTGATCCGGATGTTTAAATTTCACCAGATACGGCGCCAAAAACTCACTCAATGACTGCGGACTAGGCAAGCTATCGGCATCAATGATAGCGACGGGTCGCGCGCCATATTGAGCATCCTTAATCGGGACCACAAACGCTTGGCGTATCTGCGCATGACGATTGAGCACCGCTTCAATCTCTTCGCAATGAATGTTCTCACCGCCGGAAATAAACAGATTATCGGCGCGGCCAATAATGTGCAGTTCATCGTCTTGCCAGCGTCCTAAGTCACCACTTTCAAACCAGCCATCATCGCCGCGCAAAGAGCGCAGCTTGCCTTGATAAAAATAGCCGCGCGCTAACGTAGCGCCGCCAATCAAAATATGCTCGCCGCGCAGCGTCACTCGGCGATTAGCCAGAACTTGCCCAGCACCGGAAGAGTCGTTCACTGGCTTGGCAGTAACGGTCGACGCCGCTTCGGTCATGCCATAGCCAATCCAAGTGTTCACCCCTTGCAGCTTGGCTTGGTTCGCCAAGCTCACCGGCACATGGCTGCCGCCAAGCAATACGTGGGTTAAGCTCAGAGGCGTTGCCTCATCAAACAGGCGCTGAAGCTGAGTCGGCACTAATGAGGCGTGAGTTACGCCTTGAATATCCTTCGCCAGATCGCCACTGGCAAACTTCAAACACGCTCCCGCGTAAAGCCAGCGATAAACAATCGACAAGCCAGACACATGATACATAGGAAGGCTAAGTAGCCAAGTATCTGAGGGCTGAAAGTGAAATTGCGCCAGCAGTCCCTGCGCCGAAGCGAGATGCTGGCCATGAGTGTGAGCAACCGCTTTGGGCTGACCAGTTGAACCAGAGGTAAAGACCAGTGTCGCCAAACGCTCAGCGTCGTAGCTGACCTCGGTCGCGCCCTCGCCGTTTTTGGTCTCAATGTATTGATCCAACTGAATGCTTGGCGCCACCGTCGTATCAATACCGCTGTCGAGCCAAACAAACTGGCGACTGTCTGCTCGATAAAGGGTATTGAGCTTAATTTGCAGCGCAGCAGCTGGCTGCGGCATGGTCAGCGCGCTGATGGCGCCTAGGCGAAAACAGCTAAGCATTAACCACAACATCTCAAGCGAGTTTTTCCCCACCAGAGTCACGACACTGCCCTCGACCACACCTTGCTTGGCGAGTAGCAAAGCGCAGCGCTCAACTTGCTCGGCAACTTGCGCCCAGGTGTAGTCACCGCGCGCAGTTTTTAATGCAATAGAAAAAGGGCTCTGCTGAGCCCAGTATTGAATCGGGTTTTGCTGAAAAAGACTCACGACTGCCACACAAGTTCTTGCTGCTCTAGACGCTCTAATGGCAAATCACTGTTTGGCCAAGGGACTTCGAGCTGCGCTTTAAATAGCTGCATGGTATCAAGCCCTGGCGTGACATTTGGCAACAGCCATCTTGATAAACGTGCGAGTTGATTTAAGCCAAGGCTGGATTCAAGACTCGAGCTAATAATGGGTTGAATGCCGAGGTCGCGCGAGCGCTTAATCAGAGTAATGCAGCGCAAAATCGAACCGATCAGCGTCGGTTTGATCACGATGGTTTTTACGCCAGTCAAATCTTCCAAACTGAACTCTTCATCGCGCACGCCCTCTTGCAAAGTTTCATCCCACGCAATCGCAATACCGGTATTAATGGCAAACGACAAACTGTCACCGGGGTGCTTACATGGCTCTTCGATAAAGGCGATACGCTGACGGCGTGAAGGTGCGATATAACTGGCAAATTTTTGCGCTTTTTCAAGCGTCCAGGCGCGGTTGGCATCAAGACGCAACATTAAGTTTGGCACCGCTTCAAGCAGCACATTGACCAACATGCCGTCACGAATCGGCTCATACAGGCCAACTTTCAGCTTCGCGACGCACTCGCCAGATAAAGTACTCAACACTGGAATTAAGTCATCCGCATCGCCATAACACAGCGGCGCGCTGCGATGATTGCCATCAAGTGGTAGACCTTGCTCAAGTTCAAGCATCGCCATGGATAACCCAAACGCCACGCTCGGAAACATGGATTCCAGATCAAGGTCATCACCACGAACCCACAGCTGGGCCATCTCTTGGGCCTGGGCGCCCGCCTGATCAAGGTCTTCTAAACTAAAGCCCGGCAAAGGGGCAATTTCACCTCGCCCCACATCCCCATCTCGATGCAGCTCGACAATATAGCCGACTCGCTCCACCAATTTGTTGTCTCGCAAAATGACACCACTATCCATTGGGAGTCGATAGCGGTACAGTTTGGCTGATTTCATCTCTGTTCTTACCCCATTAAACGAACCATTGCAGCTTATACGCGCTTAGAGCATCAAAAACCACAACGGTTCAATCATCCTTGTAAAGAGTCGACGTGACTGTTCCATCAGCCACGGACGAGCGAATGCCTTGCGACGCGCCCCTTAAGGGTTACGCGGGAACTTGTTGAAATCTGGACGACGTTTTTCATTAAACGCGTTACGACCTTCTTGGCCTTCATCGGTCATGTAGAACATCATGGTCGCGTTTCCAGCAAGCTCTTGTAGACCCGCTTGACCATCACAGTCGGCATTCAGGGCCGCTTTCAAGCAGCGCAGCGCCATTGGGCTATGTTGCAGAGTCTCACGACACCAGCGCACGGTTTCTTTTTCAAGCTCCGCCAGCGGCACAACCGTATTGACTAATCCCATATCCAAGGCTTCTTTGGCATCGTAGAAACGGCACAAGAACCAAATTTCACGTGCTTTCTTCTGGCCCACGATGCGCGCCATATAGGATGCACCCCATCCGCCGTCAAAGGAACCGACTTTTGGCCCAGTTTGACCAAATTTGGCATTTTCAGCCGCGATAGTTAAATCGCACATCATGTGCAGCACATGACCACCGCCCACAGCCCAACCGGCGACCGATGCGATAACTGGTTTTGGACAGGTACGAATTTGACGTTGAAAATCCAATACATTGAGATGGTGCGTACCACTATCATCTTTATAGCCGCCATAATCGCCACGAATCTTTTGGTCACCGCCTGAGCAGAACGCATCTTCACCAAGCCCGGTTAAAATAATCGCACCGACTTGCTCATCGTAACGCGCATCGGCTAAAGCGTGAATCATTTCTTTGACGGTTTGAGGGCGAAATGCATTACGAACTTGCGGACGCGCTATGGTAATTTTCGCAATACCATCTGGCGATTTTTGATAGTGAATATCTTCATATTCTGCGCTGTGATCCGCCCATTCAACAGGAGCGTAAAGCTCTTCTTCTGTCATGCCTACTGTCATTGCCATGGTTATTCTCTTTGCTGACTCAAGCCTCTGAAACGGCTTGAAGGTGATGTAAAACTAGGTTGGCGAACGCTTTAGGCTGCTCGTGGTGAACATTATGCCCGGCGTCTTTAACCTGACTAAAAGACAACCCGCTGTGCTCTGCCATTGCAGAAAACTTAGTGTCTTTTATGCCACAGATATAATGTGCTGCAAGTTTTTGACCTGCTAACTGTGTCAATAAGTACGGCTGTTTCGCTAATGAGGTACTTAGCAACATATTTGCAATCGCTGCGCCAAGGTTAGCACTACGTTTCTCAACTAATGTTTGTCTTTGCGCATAATTTAATGAACTAAATACCGCTTGCTGATACCAGTCGTCTAAAACTTGGCCGATGGGTTCATTTTTAAACCGCTGCGCCCAAGCGCTATCATGTTGCCAACGGGCGTTTTTCTGCGCCTCGTCGGTTAAACCAAAGTTGCCGCCTTCGATCAGCAGCCCGCGTAAGTTCAGCGTGTTAAAGCGTTCAAACGCAGCGCCGTACATGGCGATTCTTGCGCCAAGGGAATAACCCACCAATAAAATCGGCGTGTTACGACTGACTTTTGATTGAATGCTTTGCACCACCAATTCGCAGCAGTGGTCAAAACTTTTTCCATCAATGGCGTGGCTGTTGCCATGCCCGGGAAGATCGATGGTTAAACAATTCACGCCGTCAAGCGCCTCTAAACAGCCTTGCCAATCTTCACCGCTGCCCAATAAGCCGTGTAAAAACACCACCACTGGTTGCTGAGAGTCGCTGCTAGACGCATGATAGTGACTAAAGAGCATTCACTTTGCCCATCAACTGCTTAATATGCTGCGCGGCTTGCTCAGGCGGCGTGACCACTTCAATGATCAGCGTCCCTTGCCCAGCGCTTAAATGCTCACTGAGGAGTTGCTGGTAGTCGCTCAGGCTATCGGGTTTACAATAAGCCAAACCAAATTGCTGCGCCGCATGTTCAAAATGCAAACCATGCGGCATTTGATACAAGGCTTCGCGTTGCTCGCTCGGTACAGGCAACAGATCGAAAATCGCCCCGCCGTCGTTATTAAGCACCACAATCGCCACTGGCGCCTGCGGCGCGCGCATCAGCGCCAACGAGTTTAAGTCATATAAGAGCGAGGTATCACCAATAAAGACCACTTGCGGTTGTGATTGACTGCGCTGCACGCCCGAGGCGGTGGCTACCAACCCATCAATACCTGAGGCGCCGCGATTGGTGAACACCTCAAGCTCAGGCCATGTCGCAAACATATCCAGCAGGCGAACAAATAAACTGTTGCCGACAAACACATTGGTGTTTTGCGGTAAATGTTTTGCGCTCACCGCGACCGCGATTTCCGTCAGTGATGCCTCGGCGGTAAAGTCTTTGATCATCGCATTGATGCTTGCCACCAGCGGCTTCAGTGAATCCGCCCAGCCAAATGCCAAGCAACGGTTTGGCGCTTCGCTGCTGGCGGCTAAACTGGTCAATGTGTCATCCAGCCAAGTGCCTATCTCGGCTTGCACATGGGTTTGAATCAGGTGCGCTGGGTTATTGCGTTCGAGATGCGGCGAGACATACACGTATTCGACATCGCGATTGGTGAGCGATGCGAGCCATTGACCCAAACGTTTGGATACCAAACGACTACCCAGTTGAATCACACACTGCGCGCGGTTAAGTAGTTCGCGCCCGGTTTGATGCTGAAGCCACAAATCAAAATGCGCCCACTCACTGCTCACGCCGCTTTGTGGATCGCACAGCACCGGCCAACCTAACTGTTTTGCTAATGCCAAGCCCTTTTGTGCCTCAGCAAGGCTAACACTGCCAATAATGATCACGCCGCGCTGAGTGAATAGATGGCTATCAAGACTTGGCGTAGGCGTTTGGCCGACGATTTGACGCGTATAGGGCGCCTCACTTTGCTGCCAGCGCGCAATCGCGTTGAGATACGTGCTAAATGGGCTCAAGTCATGGTCTGAATAAAGCGGTTCTGGGAATGGGAAATTAATCTGAATCGCGCCGCCAACACGCTGTTGCTGATACAGCGCCTCATCGACGGTGGTGAGCAACCAGTTTAATGGCAGCGACGTCGATGGACTTGGCAGATTGACGCTTTGCGTGACATGAGTTGAAAAGATGCCTTGCTGGTTAATCGCTTGGTTTGCACCGCAGCCAACCAATTCAATTGGACGATCTGAGGTGAGCAGCACCAATTTCTCCCCCGTCAACCCCGATTCAGCAGTGGCAGGTAGCAAATTTGCCACCGCTGTACCAGAGGTGACGATCACCGCAACGGGGCGCTGGCTTTGCTTTGCTATGCCAAGAGCCAGAAAACCTAGCCCACGCTCGTCAAAGTGAGTGTGCAGAGTAAACTTCGCCTGCGCTTTCGCTTCCAGCGCCAAAGGCGTCGAGCGGGAGCCCGGCGCAATACATACATCTTGAACGCCAAAACGCGCCAATTCTTCTAAAACAGTTTGCGCCCAAATACGGTTTAATGTGGCTTGCTGGGCGCTCATGACGCCACACCAAGCGGCGAATACTGATTGATGAGTGATAATAATGTCGACATCTTTCTATCCAACTCTTGCCACTCATGCTCTGCAATCGAACCCGGCACTATGCCAGCTCCTGCAAATAGGTGGAGACTTTGTTCTACAACTAAGGCACTGCGAATCGCCACACACAACTGCGCTTCGCGGTGACTGATATAACCCATTGAGCCAGCGTACCAGCCACGTGCAAATGGTTCATTTTCACGAATAAACGCCATCGAAGCATCGCGTGGCAGGCCTGCAACCGCCGCGGTAGGCTGTAGAGCGCTAAGCAGTTGCACGCCATTGATTCCGGGCTTTAACGTCGCATGAATGCGGCGTTTCAAATGCTGCACTTTGCGCAGGCGAACCAGTTGCGGCTTAGCTTCAACATCGACATCCAACGAGTGCGGAGTCAAACGCTCAACGATATCATCCACCACATACTGGTTTTCATTGAGATTCTTGTCATCGTGGCTAAGCCAGTTGGCGAGCGCCTGATCTTGCTCAGCGGTTTCACCGCGCCCGCTCGTACCAGCCAATGCTTCGGTATACAGCTCAGCGCCTTGACGCTGATACAAACGCTCTGGCGTCGAACCCATAAAGCAGTGAGTTTGATCGAGCGCGAGCAGAAAATGAAAACTGTCGCGGTTTTTCGCAATACTGGCTTTCAGTAACCCAGCAGCGCTCAGCGGCGCATCAAGCTCGACGGTGGTACGCCGCGCTAACACCACTTTTTTAAAGGCTTGCTGCTCAATGCCGGCCAGCACTTTGTCAACCAATTTACCCCATTGCTCGCGCTCTGGAGTATGGCTCATGTGCTTGACTTGATGCTGCAAAGCAGGCTGCGGCGCCACCTGATGCTGCAGTTTTTTTAAGCTGGCTAGCGTGCGGTTGATATCCGACGTCAAATTCACCGCCAGAGAATATTCGTCATCTTGGCAAATCAGTTCTATCTGCGGCAGAAAGAAAAACGACGCCATACAGCGGCGGTTTTTGTCGGTTTGACCATCAAATGATCGCCCGCCCCACACCCGTTGGCCTTCGGCTAAAATGGCGTAAGCAGGAAGTGGATCGGTAAAGGTGTATAACTGGCCTAATGCAACGACTGTTTCACGTCCATCACGAGATTGCCAATAGAATTTAGGAAAAATGGGCTGGGCTTCAAGCCAATCGATAAACGAAAAATCAGGCGCCTGTTCGATATTTTGAATCAGGCGATTCGCGCCGGCACTGGCTCTTTCGATGCGTTGGATCAGTGCGCTAACGGCTTGATGAAAGTATGGCAAATCAACCTCGTAAGTTTCGCGCTTTGCGGTGGTAAGATGATTACTCTATTTATAGACCTTTCTTAAATCAAGGATATTCCTGCGCCTTTTATTTAACGGTTAAATAATAATCACATTTACATAATAAAAAATAATCACTTAGCGTAGTTTTTTATTCTAAAAAACCGCATTTAGGTGTAGATTAATAAAGGAATCGTAAAATAAACAGGTAAAAAGTAATGCAAAATATCGGGATGTCGTCAAAACTCGATAATGTCTGCTATGACATTAGGGGACCTGTACTCAAACATGCTAAACGCATGGAAGAAGAAGGGCATAAAATACTAAAACTCAACATCGGAAACCCCGCCCCTTTCGGCTTTGACGCCCCGGACGAGATTTTGGTCGATGTCATTCGTAACTTTCCTACTTCGCAAGGTTATGTCGACTCAAAAGGCATTTATTCAGCCCGTAAAGCAGTGGTGCAACACTACCAACGCAAAGGCATTCGCTCACTCGATGTCGAAGATGTGTATATCGGCAACGGCGTGTCTGAGCTTATCGTGATGGCGATGCAAGCACTGCTCAATAACGGCGACGAAATGTTGGTTCCAGCACCTGATTACCCACTGTGGACAGCCTCGGTTGCCCTATCAGGCGGTAATGCGGTGCATTACATGTGTGATGAAGAGTCCGACTGGTACCCAGATCTCGACGACATCAAACGCAAAATCACTCCAAATACCCGCGGTATTGTGCTGATTAACCCGAATAACCCAACGGGCGCCGTATACAGCCGTGACTTTTTGCTTGAAGTGATTGAAATTGCACGCCAAAACGACCTGATTATTTTTGCCGACGAAATTTACGACAAAATTCTCTACGACGGTGCAACGCACACACCGTTGGCCTCGCTGACCGAAGACGTATTGGTCGTGACCTTTAACGGCTTATCGAAAGCGTATCGCGTGTGCGGTTTTCGCAGCGGTTGGATGTTCTTAACCGGTCCAAAACACGTCGCGCAAAAATACATTGCTGGCCTCGATATTCTCGCCTCGATGCGTTTGTGTGCCAACGTACCAATGCAACACGCGATTCAAACTGCGCTCGGCGGCTACCAAAGTATCAACGAGTTGATTTTGCCTGGCGGTCGTTTGCTTGAGCAGCGTGACAAAGCGTGGGAAATGATCAACCAAATCCCTGGCGTTTCCTGTGTTAAACCCAAAGGCGCCATGTACCTGTTCCCGAAAATTGATACCAAAAAGTACAACATTGTTGATGACCAAAAAATGGTGTTTGATTTTCTGGTTCAAGAAAAAGTGCTTTTGGTTCAAGGCACTGGCTTTAACTGGCCCAAACCGGATCACTTCCGTATCGTGACCTTACCGCACGTTGAAGACTTAGAAATCGCCATCAGCCGTTTTGAACGCTTCTTAGCGACGTATCGCCAATAACTGCCGACGGCGAAGAACTTATTATCGCGACTCGCTTAACGTGATAGGCTAAACGGGCGCACTTTTCTACAATGAGAAGTGCGCCCGTTTTTGTCTCTGTGCAATTCAGGCGATGGAAAATCGCACGTTGTTCTTTGCCCATCACTTTAGTGATGCAATCAGATAGGAAGCCGATGACCATGAAACAAAGCCACTTTTTCGCTCACCTCGCGCGCATGAAACTGATTCAACGCTGGCCGTTGATGCGCTCGATTTCCAAAGAAAATGTCTCTGAGCACAGCCTGCAAGTGGCGTTTGTCGCCCACGCATTGGCGCTGATCAAAAATAAGAAATTCGGTGCCAATCTCAACCCTGAACGTGTGGCGATTCTTGCGATGTACCACGACAGCAGCGAAGTGCTGACTGGCGATTTACCCACTCCGGTTAAATATTACAACCCAGACATCGCCAAAGAATATAAGAAGATTGAAGCAGCCGCTGAGCAGAAATTGCTGTCGATGCTGCCACAAGAGTTTCAGCAGGACTTTGCGCCGTTCTTATTAGCGCACGAAGCAAATTCTGATGACGCGGATATCGTCAAACAAGCAGATTGCATCTGCGCGTATTTGAAATGTCTAGAAGAGTTAAGCGCGGGCAATCATGAATACGCGCTGGCGAAAAAGCGTCTTGATGTCACACTCAAACAGCGTTGGAGTGATGAAATGGACTACTTTCTCAATACTTTTGCGCCAAGTTTTGAGTTATCACTGGACGAAATCAGTTAACGCTTTGTAGAGTAAGAAAAAACACTAAGGAGAGCTAGGTGACGTTCGATATCAGCCCGTTATGGCAACAACGCCACGATGATGAACACAAAATCCGCCGCGATGACCATCGCAGCCCTTATCACCGTGACCGAGCTCGAATTCTTCACTCGGCGGCGTTTCGACGCCTGCAGTCAAAAACTCAAGTCCACGGCGCTGCGGACAGCGATTTTCACCGCACGCGGCTGACGCACTCCTTAGAAGCGGCGCAGCTTGGCACCGGCATTGTCGCGCAGATCAAAAAGAAGCAGCCGGAGTTTCGCACCTTACTCCCTAGCGACAGTTTGATTGACTCACTGTGTTTGGCCCACGACATCGGCCATCCGCCTTATGGTCACGGCGGCGAAATCGCCCTCAATTATATGATGCGTGAACACGGCGGTTTTGAAGGCAATGCGCAAACGTTTCGTATCGTGACCCAACTCGAGCCTTATACTGAGCACTACGGCATGAACTTAACCCGTCGCACTCTGCTTGGTTTGATCAAATACCCGGCGCTGCTTAGCCGTGCTCGTGCTAAAACTCTGCCGCAAGCCCTGTTGCATCAACGTCATCTCAACGCTCACGAATGGATGCCGGCGAAAGGCTTGTATGATGTCGATAACGCATTGTTTGAATGGGTGTTAGAGCCATTAAGCAGCCAAGATAAAGCGCGACTGAGCGAATTTCGCCACAATGACAATCCGCAAACCAGTCACAACCTAACGCGCTTTAAATCCCTCGATTGCTCGATTATGGAGCTGGCCGATGACGTCGCCTACGGCGTTCACGATCTTGAAGACGCCATCGTCATGGGGCTGATTAGCCGTAATCAATGGCAAGAGCACGTTGCGACTAAACTCGTGGATATCGGTGCGCCATGGTTTGAGCAACACATTACCTCGATTAGCGATATGTTGTTCTCCGGTAAGCACCACCAGCGCAAAGACGCGATTGGTGGCATCGTTAACGCACTATTGACGTCGATCCACGTCAAACCCGTCGATGCGCCATTTGATAGTGATTTACTGGCGTTTAATGCCTATCTCGAACCACATATGGCCGATGCACTGGAAGTGTTTAAGCAATTTGTCAGTCAGCAAGTGATCCAAATTCCTGAAATCCAGATTGTGGAGTACCGCGGTCAGCAGATCATCATGGACCTATTTGATGCGTTAAGCCCTAATGCGGAGCGCCTGCTTCCTGAGCAAACCCGCGGCGAATGGCTCGCCTGCGATACCGATGGTGCAAGAATACGCGTGATTTCCGATTACATTTCGGCCATGACCGACGTCCATGCCCAGCGCCTCCACCAGCGTCTGTTCAGTGCTTATTAAGCGATTGATTCGCTTATTCTCTAACCAACACTTGTAGTGTTTCGCTGCCTTATTTCTGGAATCTAAATAAGGCCGCTGTTTACTGTGATCGGTTTCCGCTTTTGTAGCCCTGTCACGTTTGATTAGCGTTCTCTAACCTTGAGCGCGATGTCAAAAATCGCTTCAAAGCCACAATTATTTACATTGCAACCCAAAAATGAGACAGCTTCAGACGGTTTTTACCCCTACCAAGCGTGACCACAGCATACTTCAGCACTTTTTTAGCATTATGAAATATCTTTAATGAACCGCCTCACAATCTGTAAATATCCGATGTCATTAGTATTTTTCCGATAAATAACAATGATAAGGAAAGCCGACGTGAAACCATTTCATCTCTCTGCCATCGCCAAAGCCATCATGCCAGTGATGGTGCCCATTCTACTTGTAGGATGTAACAACACTGACGATCAAGAGGATTCCAGCAGTGATACCACAACCAATACGGTTCGAGTTTATTACCAAGCCAGCAGCGACACGACCACCCTTGCTAGCGACAGTAGCAGCTACGATGGCGCTTCGCTCTACGTTTGGAACGACGACAACTGCGCCGCATATTCCGGCAGCAGCGAAGATGCATCGAACTGGTCAACGGGCCTGACGCCCGATGGCGTAGATGATCAATATGGCGCGTATTGGGAGCTGGAATATAACGATGATGCCAGTCAGTGCATCAACTTTATTCCGCGTGTTGACCTTGAAAAGCCGCTTGGGGATTACGACGCCATGTTGGATCTTAACCAAGTGGGTAGTGATAACGCCGTCTACACTCAGCAAGGGGTACAAGCGGTGTATCCCGAGCTCATTCCAAGTGGCGACATCCCTGCAAATACCGCGCGGGTGTATCTCAACACCCAAGATGGCGACAGCCAATTTTTCACCCTGCACCTTTGGAACAACGACACTTGTGATGAATATGACGGCAGCGACACCAGTTGGCCCGGCATCGCCCCAACGGGCAGCAGTGATACTTATGGCGTGTATTGGGACATTCCGGTCACTTCAACCGACAACTGCGTCAACTTTATTGCGACCAACTCGTCTAATGGCGACTACCAAACTTCCGACCTAAAATTTGAATTCGATAACACCACCGCGATCGGCAATATCGGTTTCGTCTTTAAGGGCACAGATAAAGTGTATTACCAACCTCTAGCGCAAAAGCCGAGCAACCAAGTTGAGCTTTCTGGCGCCAGCGCGATTTTTGCCGATGACAGCGTGCTGCTGGTCAACAGCCAAGAAGCGACATCGGTGACTCTGTACTACTCACAAACGGCGGCGCTAAGCTTTAATAGCCAAACCAAAAGCGTCGAGGGTGCCGATGGTAGCATCAGTTCCAGCGTGCAAAGCGCTGCCAATTGGCAAAGCAATAAGCCGCAGCTAAGTAGCGACTTCACCGGCTTTGATTTTGACTTTGATGCGGCCAATCTATCGCTTAAAGATTTACTGAAAGATCAGTTAATTGCTGTGGTCAGTGATGGCTCTGGCGTGATTCTCGCCACCGAAGTACAACCTGCCAGTGCTTTGGATGCGCTTTATGCCGATAGCGCAACTCAGCTTCAATATGGCGCCATCGTCAATAGTGATAGCAGCACCAGTTTTCGCTTGTGGGCACCCACTGCGCAATCAGTCAGCTTAGTGCCTTTCGACAGTGATAAAAACGCCTTAAGCGCCCAAGCCATGAGCTTCGATGAAGCGTCTGGCAGTTGGTACCTTAACAACACCGAACTTGGCCATGGTGATTACTACCGCTATCAAGTGACCGTGTATCACCCGGCGACCGATGAGGTAGAGACTTATCAAGTCACCGACCCTTACTCGTTAAGCTTGTCGATGAACTCTGAATACAGCCAAGTGGTCGACTTAAGCCGCGCTGAACTCAAACCGACCGATTGGGATAGCTTATCCGCGCCGCACAGCCAAGATAACCCAGCCAAAATGGTGATCTACGAAGCGCACATTCGCGACTTTTCCGCTCGTGATGAATCGACAGCTATCGCAGCTCGAGGCAAATACGCCGCCTTTAGCCAAGAGGATTCAGTGCCAGTTGAACACCTTAAAGCGCTGTCTGATGCTGGCGTGACCCACCTACACCTACTGCCAGCATTTGATATTGCGACCATCAATGAAGATCCGGACCAAGTGGCTAATATCGATGCTAGTTTCAGCAAACTGTGCGAACTCAATAGCGATGTCAGCAGTGACAGCGACCTTGGCAATTACTGCTCAAGCGCCGATACGCTGGCAGAGGTATTTGCCAGTCTCAAAGCGCAAGACAGTTCCAGTAACGCGATTATTCAACGCCTTAATGGCTATGTGCGCGATGTTGACGGCTACAACTGGGGATACGACCCGTATCACTACACCGTACCGGAAGGCTCTTATTCCAGCGATGCCGATGGCATGACGCGTATTAAAGAGTTTCGTCAGATGGTGATGTCGATAAAACAAGACATCGGTATGAATGTGGTCATGGACGTGGTGTATAACCACACCAATGAAGCCGGCGTGTCTGATAAGTCTGTGCTGGATAAAATCGTGCCTTGGTATTATCAGCGCCTCAATGAACTGACTGGCTCGGTGGAAACCTCGACTTGCTGCTCAAACACAGCGCCGGAAAATCGCATGTTTGCCAAACTCATCGACGATTCAATTGCCACTTGGGTTGAGCAGTACAAAATCGATGCGTTTCGCTGGGATTTAATGGGCCATCACCCATTGGCGCAGATTCAGCAAACCCTTACCGCGGCGCAAGCCATCGACCCAAGCGTCTACTTTTATGGTGAAGGTTGGAACTTTGGTGAGGTGGCAGACGATCGCATGTTCGTCCAAGCGTCGCAGGCCAACCTTGGCGGCACTGGTATAGGTTCGTTCTCTGATCGCTTGCGTGATGCCGTACGCGGCGGCGGCCCATTTGATGAAGGCGATACCATTCGTGAAAACCAAGGCTTTGGCAATGGTGCTTATGTCGCCGTCAATGAGCTCAATAGCCAAACAGACAGCGTGAAACAAAGCGCCCTGCACCTAGCCGATTTAGTGCGTCTGGGGATGGCTGGTAACCTTAAAGCGTTCCCATTTATCGACAGCACCGATGCCAGCATTACTGGCGAAGAGCTTGATTACAATGGTCAAGCCGCAGGTTATGCCGATGACGCATGGGAGATTCAAAACTACGTCTCCAAACACGATAACCAAACGCTTTGGGACAATAACCAGTACAAAATTGGCTATGACCAATCGATTGAAACTCGCGTACGCATGCAAGCGCTCTCAATCGCCACCTCGATACTCGGTCAAGGCGTCCCCTTTATTCACATGGGCAGCGAACTGCTGCGCTCGAAGTCGATGCAACGCGACTCCTATGACTCTGGCGACTGGTATAACTATGTCGATTTCACCAAACAGACCAATAATTGGAATGTCGGTTTGCCGCGTGAAGACAAAGACAGTGCCAACTGGAGTTTGATTGAAGAGATTCTTAGCCAAGCGGGAGACAACGCCGCACCACAAGCGGCAAACATCGCGGCGATGGACGACTACTTCCAAGAACTGGTATCGCTAAGAAGCAGCTCCGGCTTATTCTCGCTCGGTGAAGGCAGCGAAATCATTCGTCGCGTGCAATTTCATAATACTGGTAGCACGCAAACACCCGGCGTGATTGTGATGAGTATTGATAACAGCGCCAGCTTGTATGATGCGACTATAGACAGTGAGCGCGATGGTGTATTGGTGGTACTTAATGCCAGCCCCGATGCCTTGGAGGATTTTGCCGGCTTTGATGCCAGCGATTACCAGCTATCCAGTATCCAAAGTGCTGCCGGCAGTGATTCGATTGCCTATAACAGCCTAGCTTCGAGCGTCGATGAAGACGGTTTCCTCAGCGTGCCAGCTTGGTCTGTGGCAGTATTTGAAAAACTGCACCAATAATTCACCGTTTGAACGCCAAGCAAAAAAGGGAAGCCTATGCTTTGGGCTTCCCTTTGCATCTTCTAGCTTGTGCAGATGTTTGCGGCTGTATGATGTGTGTCAATTTTGCACAGGTGAATAGCCAGTTACAGTACGACTGTGTTAATTTTATTTCTCATTTTATGAAACCCAATATTTATTATGACGCTCAAACCTCTTTTATTGCTGCCACTGTGTCTAATGGCCGCCTGCAGCTCGGCGAGTTTACCGAGTAGCAAAGTCTCAGCGCCGGTTAACAACGCCCAGTCGACACCGCAAAGCTCACTCGCTGCCCAATCACAACCGTCGGAACAACGCTTATCTGACGAAGAACTGGTTTCCTACGCACGCAAATATCTTGGCACTCGCTATATTTGGGGCGGCAGCACACCAAAAGGTTTTGATTGCTCTGGCTATATTCAATACGTTTATCGCCATTTTGATATCGATATTCCACGTACCACCGCTGCCTATCCTAGCCTGTACGACCAAGCGGTCTCGATTGATAACGCGCAAGTGGGCGATATCATCGTTTTCACCGGCACTGACCCTAGTACTCGCCGTCCTGGTCACGCGGGCATTATTACCCAAGTAGGCAAAGGCAAACTGCACTTTATTCATAGCTCGTCATCCAAGCGCCACTTTGGCGTCACCGAAACCGATTACTACAACAGTGGCTATCCAAAACGTTTTTCGAAATTGGTCCGAGTACAGTAACTGCGCTAAAAATATAATAGGGTGGATTTTTGTTTGCAATTATCTCAACCATAGTAGAATAAAGCCTAACCCACAGGTTTAGTAATAATAAAAATATGAAAAACAATTTAATTCAGATTATTAATTATTAAAACGGAAACATTCACCACACAATTACACATTCATACAATAAGTTAATTAATAACAAACCTTAGTAATACCCCTTCTATCATCGGCACTATCGCATTTAATCTTCAGCGTTATTTCT
Organism: Vibrio xiamenensis; assembly: GCF_900100015.1. Lineage (GTDB taxonomy): Bacteria > Pseudomonadota > Gammaproteobacteria > Enterobacterales > Vibrionaceae > Vibrio > Vibrio xiamenensis. Next base: position 230,794 of record NZ_FNDD01000004.1, read on the forward strand.
AGTTATATTTCATTAAAAAAAGCCTCTTATATTTCATCCTATCCTTGGTAAATAACTCTCTATAATCATCTGAAAATCATTAAACTAATACAGGAAATACCATGAGCGTAATTTTTGGCACCACCAATACCGATGGCACAGGCAGCGCCAGCAACCTAACTGCTGAAAACGGTAATGCATTTGATCTTGATAATCTGGAAATAGATCATTCTAGTCCGTATGAACAGGTTGGTTCTCTGGAAATTGACGATGTGATACTCAAATATACCAATGATCACTATGGTTATGCGACAACCTATATAACCAATAATGGTGAGTGGAACGCCGATGGTGCAAAAGAACTTTTGATTGAATATACTGGCCCGGATTCTGATACGGCCCTCATTATGGAGAGCCGCGATACCATTAGAATTGACAATTTTGTTGATGTTAATATTCATCTTGAAGGCAGTATGCCTTATGAAGAGACTTATGGCGCATCCGAAGAACTATGGTTGGAAATCATTGATGCTAAACGCGCAGATATCGATGCTACTGACTTCGATGCTCAAACTGTGATTAGAATTGCCACTAAAAGTAATGGTGAGCATGGCGAGTGGAGCAATATGTTTAATATTCAAGGTAGCGATACTCACCATGATGAGGTTCAGTTTGAAGGTTCAAGTTATACCGAGTTTAATGTCTCACTAAACGGCGGCAGTGACCGATTTACTTCAATGCTAGCACCGAAAGAATCAGCCGATCAAATCCGCTTTGTCGATGGCGGCGAAGGCAATGATGAGATAACTATATATGGTAATTCCTCCGATATTGAATTCGTTAACTTCGAAAATGTTTCACTTGCTTCAGGCTCGAGTTTTACGTTAAATGAAGAAGTTTTGCAAAATAATGCCGATGGTTTAAAGATTAGTACCTATCAAGATAGTATGGATATCTCATTTTCTGATGACTACGACAGTATTACTGCCAAGCAGCAATACGATGAAAACGGTGATGAAACTGGCTATTTAGATGTGACCGTCAGCTATGATGATGCCGATTATCACCTAGTTGTTCAAGATACTGGCCAAGAGTGGAATCTGTAATCGATTAGCATTGAATTCCGGTATTTAACGCCAGTCCAATAGAAAAAGCGCAGCCCAAGCTGCGCTTTTTTGATTTATCGCTCTGTGATTCTGCGCGGTTATTCTGCACTGCTTAGCGCCGCCACCACTTTATCAACCATACGCTGCTTATGCGCATCATCCACAAAACTGGCTTCAATCGCATTGAGGGTAAACTGCGCTAACTCTTGTTTCGTCATGCTATGAGCATTGGCGACGGCAAGAAAGTTATCCGTCATATAGCCGCCGAAATACGATGGGTCGTCTGAATTGATGGTGACACATAAACCTTGGCGCAAGAGCTCAACAATATTGTGCTCATCCATGGTTTCAAACACCTTAAGCTTAAGATTAGACAATGGACAAACCGTCAGTGGAATGCGTTGCTCGGCTAACTGCTGCACCAGTTGTGGATCATCAACGCAAAGTACGCCATGGTCAATACGTGTGGTTTTCAACAAAGATAAGCTGTTATAAATATTCGACACAGGCCCTTCTTCACCAGCATGAGCCACAGTTAAGAAACCTTCCGCTAATGCTTTTTCAAATACGCGCTGAAACTTCTCTGGCGGGTGGCCTTTTTCCGAAGAATCCAACCCAACCCCAACGATTTTATCTTTATGCACCAGCGCCATTTCAAGCGTCGTGAAAGCACTTTCTTCATCTAAGTGACGCAAAA
>NZ_FNDD01000018.1 GCF_900100015.1 Vibrio xiamenensis
GAGAGACTTGAACTCTCACACCTTGCGGCGCCAGAACCTAAATCTGGTGCGTCTACCAATTCCGCCATTTCCGCATTATTCCTAAAAACTCTTATAAAAAGCGTTTAGGAATGGTGGCTACGACGGGATTCGAACCTGTGACCCCATCATTATGAGTGATGTGCTCTAACCAGCTGAGCTACGTAGCCATAAATTTTTTGTTTTCTTTGCTCCCAAATCAAGACCACATCTTGCGGGAACGGGGCGCATTATGCGGATATCGATTAGAACCGTCAACTTTTTTTTTGAATAAATCGGGATAAACGAATCGTTCGGTTTCTTTTTAAACAAAGAGGCGCGTTAATGATCAAAAACTGTTAGAAAACACGCTTTTCACCGCAAGTAAGATTGCCGCTAATTTTTATTTTTCTAATAAAAAAGCCAGTTAAAAAACTGGCTTTTTCAAAACAACTTTTAGCTAAGTTTCATAAACTTAATTAGACGTTGAAACGGAAGTGAACCACATCGCCATCTTTAACAATGTATTCTTTACCTTCCAAACGCCATTTACCCGCTTCTTTGGCGCCACTTTCACCATTGAATTGAATAAAGTCATCGTAGCCAACTACTTCTGCGCGGATGAAGCCTTTTTCAAAGTCAGTGTGGATTTTACCTGCGGCTTTTGGTGCGGTTGCGCCAACAGGAATGGTCCAAGCGCGAACTTCTTTAACACCGGCAGTAAAGTAGGTGTGAAGGCTTAGCAGTTCGTAACCTGCGCGAATAACACGGTTTAAGCCAGGCTCTTCAATTCCCATATCAGCGAGAAACTCTTCACGCTCATCATCTTCCAGTTCAGAAAGTTCAGACTCGATGGCGGCACAAACAGGAACGACAACGTTGTTCTCTTTTTCTGCGAACTCGCGTACTGCATCAAGGTATGGGTTGTCTTCAAAACCATCTTCATTGACGTTAGCAATGTACATCGTTGGTTTTAGAGTCAAAAAGTTAAGGTAACCGATAGCATTGAGCTCTTCTTTTGATAGCTCAATGCTGCGTGCCATTCCGCCTTCAGTCAGTACTGGTAGCATTTTCTCAAGCACGGCTAACTCAAATTTAGCGTCTTTATCGCCGCCTTTGGCTTTCTTCGCGTTACGTTGAATTGCACGTTCACAAGAGTCCAGATCCGCCAGCGCAAGCTCTAGATTGATAACTTCGATATCTTCAATTGGAGATACTTTACCTGCTACGTGAACGATGTTTTCGTTTTCAAAACAGCGAACTACGTGACCAATCGCGTCAGTTTCGCGAATGTTTGCCAGGAATTTGTTACCAAGGCCTTCACCTTTAGACGCGCCGGCAACAAGACCTGCGATATCAACGAATTCCATCGTGGTTGGCAATACTTTCTGCGGATTAACGATTTTTGCCAATGCATCAAGACGTAAGTCTGGCACAGGTACTACACCGGTATTTGGCTCGATAGTACAGAAAGGGAAGTTAGCGGCTTCAATTCCCGCTTTAGTGAGTGCGTTAAACAGAGTTGATTTACCAACGTTTGGCAAACCAACGATGCCACATTTAAAACCCATGATAGTAACCTTATTCAGCTTTGAACGTGTGTAATCGATTTTGTGCTTTGCTTAGGCCATCTTTAAGTAAGATATCTAGGCAGCGAACAGATTCGTCCACTGCAGCATCTAAGCATTGTTGTTCACTTGCAGGTGCTTTACCCAGCACATAGCCTGCAACTTTATCTTTGTGTCCCGGATGGCCGATGCCAATCCGCAGACGGTAGAAATCTTTGTTATTGCCCTGCTTACTAATGATGTCACGCAGCCCATTGTGCCCACCGTGACCGCCGCCTTTCTTAAATTTAGCGACCCCTGGGGGTAAATCCAATTCATCATGGGCGACCATGATCTCTTCGGGCGTGATTTGATAGAACTTTGCCAGTGCTGAGACAGCTTTGCCCGACAAATTCATAAAGGTAGCAGGGATAAGAAGACGGAGATCTTGACCATTGACCAGAATGCGTCCCGTCAAACCGAAAAATTTCGGTTCATGTTTTAATACCACGTTGTGTACGCGAGCCAGTTCTTCAACCACCCAAGCGCCGGCATTATGACGAGTGTTTTTGTATTCTGGCCCAGGATTGGCTAGCCCAACCAGCAGTTTTATCTGTTGACTCAAGGTAGGTTCTCTCTGGATTCTTAAAAAGCGCGGTATGATAGCACAGAAATATCGCTTGGTGCGAGACAGGCGATATTTGGCTTAGGATCGTGGTGCGCAAACAAAAAAGCACTCCTATAAAAGAAGTGCTTTTATCTGTATTCGACGGATGTTGACTCGCGACGAATGATTAACAGCGACAGATTGTATACACGCAGTATTACGCGTTAAACATCGCTGAAATAGACTCTTCATTGCTGATGCGGCGAATCGCTTCTGCCAGCATAGTTGAAAGGGTCAATTGGGTCACTTTGCCTGTTGCCGCCATTTCTGGTGCCAGTGTGATTGAGTCAGTGATGATCACTTGGTCAAGCACAGAGTTTTTGATGTTGCTTGCTGCGTTACCAGAGAATACCGCGTGAGTTGCGTAAGCAAATACACGTTTCGCGCCGCGCTCTTTTAGCGCTTCAGCCGCTTTACATAGCGTGCCGCCAGTGTCGATCATGTCATCGACGATGACACAGTCGCGACCTTCAACATCACCGATAAGGTTCATGACTTCAGAAACGTTGGCACGTGGGCGACGTTTGTCAACGATAGCGATATCGATATCACCCAGTGCTTTTGCCGTTGCGCGAGCACGAACCACGCCACCTAAGTCTGGAGAAACCACAACTGGGTTTTCTAGGCCGCGGTTTTCCATATCTTCAAGTAGAACTGGTGTACCGAAAATGTTATCTACTGGTACATCGAAGAAGCCTTGGATCTGCTCTGCATGTAAGTCGATAGTCAGAACGCGGTCAACACCAACGTTAGAAAGGAAATCAGCGACAACTTTGGCGGTGATTGGCACACGGGCTGAACGCACGCGGCGATCTTGACGTGCATAACCGAAGTAAGGAATAACTGCTGTAATACGACCTGCTGAAGCACGGCGCATTGCATCAATCATAACCACAAGTTCCATTAGATTGTCGTTGGTTGGGGCACAGGTAGATTGAATGATGAATACATCGCTACCACGTACATTTTCGTTGATTTGCACTGCGACTTCGCCATCAGAAAAGCGAGAAACGGTGGCATCACCAAGGGAAATGTAAAGACGGTCAGCAATACGTTGGGCTAGTTCAGGCGTTGCGTTACCAGCAAATAGCTTCATATCAGGCACGGTGGAAACCTCAAGGTTGCGTCCAGTTTTAGATAGATTTTTGGTCGACTAAACGATAGTTAGTCAGTGTCTCATGTAACGGCGAAGTGTTCTTGCCTTTTGCCACAAAAGCCGAGGTTGAGTCGGGCAATTTATGAAGGACAGAAAGCGCATCGTCCTGGGTTGAGAATTCAGCAAAAACGCATGAACCCGTCCCCGTCAATCTAGACGGCGCGTATTGTAGCAGCCAAGAAAGTTGCTTATCAACCTCTGGGTAGAGCATTCGAACAATTTTTTCGCAATCGTTTTCGTATGGTGAGTCAAGAAGCGTTGTCAGTGCTCGCTTGGGCGTGTTACGCGTCAAATTTGGGTGAGTAAAAATATCGACTGTCGAAATACTGACGCTCGGCTTGACCACTAAGTACCACTTTTCTTGCGGTTCAGTTGGTTCAAGTCTCTCACCCACACCTTCTGCGAAAGCAGCACTGCCACGTACAAAGACAGGAACATCTGCGCCAAGTTTTAAGCCAAGTTCGGCGAGCTCACCAACCGGTACGTCGGTTTGCCATAAGTAATTCAGTGCCACTAACACGCTGGCTGCATTGGATGAACCACCGCCGATGCCACCGCCCATCGGCAGGATTTTTTGTAGCTCGATATGGGCTCCATACTGACAACCAGTATAGTCCTTGAGTGCTTGAGCCGCTTTCCAAATCAGGTTGTCATGCAAGGCGACGCCTGGAATATCAGGAGTAAGACGGATTTCACCGTCTTGAGTGGCCTCGATGGTAAGTTCATCACCGTAATCAAGGAATTGAAATAGCGTTTGCAGGTCGTGATAGCCGTTGGGGCGTTGACCGGTGATGTACAGAAAGAGGTTTAATTTGGCCGGTGATGGCCAAGTTGTTTTACGTGTGATCATTATTTCACTGTCCATTTCGAAATCACCAAATTAATGGTTGTAGTGTCTTGGGTCAGCTTGAGTTTATGGGGGAGCGGTAAAGTAGTACCGTTTACGTCAATGTCCTGATAAGACTGGTAATCAAGGTGCCAGCGCTGGGCATTGATGGTCTTGTCTAACCAATCTAACGTATTGGTTTGGTTCAATTGGTAATCGTCGGCGTTTTGTGGCGAGCCGAGCAGCCAAGAAGAAAGGGGCGCGATAGGGATTTGTAGCCCGGTTAAGCGATAAATCAATTGCTCTGCACTTTGCGCTTCAAATTGCTGATCGTCATAGGTATCGACGCGCGCGCCTTGCGGCGTGACGGTCATATTGAGAACGGTTTGACCAAGAAAGCTGGTGAGCCTGAGCTGACTTTTAGCGGCAGAATGGGTCCAAACAAAGTTTAGCGATTGACGCTCAGCTGGGGAAATGTAACCCAGTTTGCCAGACACACGATAGTCAGAAATGGTGCTTAAACGCTGTTGATGGCTTTGCCATTCAACGTTGGTGGTACTGTTGTCTATGCTGCTACAGCCTGCTATTAACCAAGTCAAAAACAGCAACCAACCAAAACGGAATTGAGATTTAATCATAAAGGCTCTATATTTTTCAGGCATCTAATCGCATGCGGTGTACTATAACATTGTTATCACTAACTCACGAAAACAAATACCGAATGCCCTTTCATTCATACGGGGCATCAAGTAAAATTCTTTCCTCACTCATTTTGACCAGATTCAGAGAACCCACGATACATGTCCTTGCTCGCTATTGGTATTAATCACAATACGGCGTCTGTCGAGCTGCGCGAAAAAGTTGCGTTTGGCCCCGATAAGCTGCCAGAAGCTTTGCAACAGCTGAGTGTGAATCCAATTGTCAACGGCAGTGTTATCGTCTCTACTTGTAACCGCACCGAAATTTATTGTGATGTGAAATCGTCAGGAAAAAGTAAGCTGATTGATTGGTTATCGCAATTTCATCAAGTTAACCCTGATGAGCTCAAACCCAGCATCTACATTCACGAAGAGCAGGCGGCCATTCGCCATTTAATGCGCGTGTCGTGTGGGCTTGATTCGTTGGTGCTTGGTGAGCCGCAAATCCTTGGTCAAGTGAAGCAAGCGTATTTTGACTCTCGTGGTAATAAAGCCGTTGACCCTGCGATTGAGAAACTGTTTCAAAAAGCCTTTTCAGTTGCGAAACGTGTACGTACCGAAACAGATATTGGTGGCAATGCCGTATCGGTTGCTTATGCTGCATGCACGCTTGCGAAACATATTTTTGAATCTCTGCACGATACCACCGTGTTGCTAGTGGGCGCAGGTGAAACGATTGAACTGGTGGCTAAGCACCTTGCCGCTAATGGCTGTAAAAAAATGATTGTCGCCAACCGTACTCGCGAACGTGCGATGGAATTGGCCAGTGAGTTTGGCGCAGAAGTGATAGGCTTGCCAGAAATTCCCGATCATCTTGCCAAAGCGGACATTGTGATCAGTTCAACCGCCAGCCCATTGCCTATTATAGGTAAAGGTATGGTTGAAACGGCGCTGCGAGCTCGTCGCCATCAACCTATGCTGCTGGTGGATATCGCGGTGCCGCGCGATATCGAAGCGCAAGTCGGCGATTTGAACGATGCTTACCTCTATTCGGTGGACGATTTACAGTCGATCATCGATAGCAACATTGAGCAGCGCAAAGTTGAAGCGATTCAAGCCGAAGCGATCGTTAGTGAAGAAAGCGCAGCCTTTATGTCTTGGATGCGCTCCCTTCAAGCGGTCGACAGTATTCGCGAGTATCGTCAATCGGCCAACCAGATTCGTGAAGAGTTGCTGGCGAAAAGTTTGCAATCTCTTGCTCAAGGCGGCGACCCAGAAAAAGTATTAACTGAGCTGAGTAACAAGCTCACCAACAAATTGATTCACGCCCCGACCCGAGCACTACAAAATGCCGCAGAGCAGGGCGAACCGGCAAAACTGACGGTAATAAGACAAAGTTTGGGTCTTGACGACCCGCAATAATCATCATCCCTGAGTACAACTATGAAACCCTCAATTCTTACTAAGCTAGAAACTCTCGTTGAACGTTATGAAGAGGTTCAGCATCTTCTCGGCGATCCTGGTGTGATTGGCGATCAAAATAAATTCCGTGCGTTATCCAAGGAATATTCTCAGCTCGAAGAAGTGACCAAGTGTTTCCAAGCCTATCAGCAAGCGCAGGAAGATTTGCAGGCTGCTGAAGAAATGGCGAAAGAAGATGATCCAGAAATGCGTGAAATGGCGCAGGAAGAGATTACTGAAGCCAAACAAAATATCGAACGTCTGAGTGACGAGTTACAAATTCTATTACTGCCTAAAGATCCCAACGATGACCGTAACTGCTTCCTTGAAATCCGCGCGGGTGCGGGCGGTGACGAAGCGGGTATTTTTGCGGGTGACTTATTCCGTATGTACAGCCGCTTTGCTGAGAAGAAAAGCTGGCGCGTAGAAGTGATGTCTGCGAACGAAGCAGAGCACGGCGGTTTTAAAGAAGTGATCGCGAAAGTCAGCGGTGACGGTGCTTACGGGATGTTGAAATTTGAGTCTGGCGGTCACCGTGTACAGCGCGTTCCAGCGACAGAATCTCAAGGTCGTGTCCACACCTCTGCCTGTACAGTTGCGATCATGCCTGAAATTCCTGAAGCAGAAATCCCTGAAATCAAAGCCAGCGACTTGAAAATCGATACCTTCCGTTCATCAGGCGCGGGTGGTCAGCACGTTAACACCACTGACTCTGCGATTCGTATTACGCACTTACCGACCGGTACTGTGGTTGAATGTCAGGACGAGCGTTCTCAGCACAAAAACAAAGCCAAAGCGATGGCGGTGCTTGCGGCGCGTATTATTCAAGCCGAAGAAGCTAAGCGCGCAGCGGAAGTCTCAGACACCCGTCGTAACTTGCTTGGTTCTGGTGACCGAAGCGATCGCATTCGTACTTATAACTACCCGCAAGGTCGTGTTTCTGACCATCGTATCAACTTGACGGTTTACCGTTTAAACGAAGTGATGGAAGGCGATTTGCAAAGCTTGGTTGATCCTGTGATTCAAGAACACCAAGCGGACCAATTAGCCGCGTTGGCTGACAACAGCTAATTGGATAGCCTTGTGACCACGATTGAACAAGCGCTTAATCAAACTGCCGCGCAATTTGCACAAAGCGGCAGTGATTCGCCGCAGCTTGATGCCTCGGTGCTGCTTTGTCATGCGCTACAAAAGCCGCGTTCGTATCTGTTTACTTGGCCGGAAAAAGCGCTTACCGACAGTGAACTAAGTACGTTTGCCAGTGTGGTTGAGCGGCGTTTGGCCGGTGAACCTGTGGCGTATATTGTCGGTGAACGTGAGTTTTGGTCGTTGCCGCTTTCGGTTGCGCCATCGACCTTGATTCCAAGGCCGGATACCGAGCGTTTAGTAGAGTTGGCGCTTGAGAAAGCTCCGCAAATTCAAGGCGATATTCTAGATCTTGGCACCGGCACGGGTGCGATTGCGCTGGCGCTGGCGTCAGAGCTGCCTAATCGACAAGTGGTGGGGATTGATTTGCAACCGCAAGCGCGCGATCTTGCCGCCAGTAACGGACAAAAATTGGCGCTCAGCAATGCACAGTTTTTGGCTGGAAGTTGGTTTGAACCTCTGAAAAATGGTACAAAGTTTGCTTTGATTGTATCGAATCCACCGTATATTGACGGCGCGGACCCGCACTTGTCACAAGGTGACGTACGCTTTGAACCACGTAGTGCGCTGGTTGCCGATGATAATGGCTTAGCGGATATTCGTTATATTACTGAGCATGCGCGTCAATATTTGGTCGCCGGCGGTTGGTTGCTGTTTGAACACGGCTTTGAGCAAGGTGAAGCGGTGAGAGCCATTTTTCAGCAATTTGGTTATCAAGATGTGTCGACGCAGCAAGATTACGCCGGCAATGACCGTGTCACCCTGGGTCAATTTACAGATTAAGGACGAGAGAAAATTTTATGTATGAAGGTTTAAAGCACTTTCACCTATTAACCGTCGCGTTAAGCGCAACGCTCTTATGTATTCGCTTTGGCTTAATGATGGCGAACTCGCCTCTTACGCAAAACAAGTTTCTTAAAGTCTTTCCCCACATCAACGATACCTGTTTGTTACTCTCCGGTATCGGTCTGATTTACATCACTGGATTTATTCCTTTTACGCCAGCCGCACCTTGGCTGACCGAAAAAATTACCTGCATTTTGGCGTACTTTGCACTCGCTCTGTTTGCCCTTAAATTGGGGAAAAACCGCTTACTTCGCATCTTTGCGTTTTTAGGTGCGCTCGGTTGGTTGGTGATGGCAGGGAAAATTGCTGTGACCAAAATGCCAATTCTAATGGGATAAGGTGGCCAACCCATGCTAAATCTGTGTGATGAAGATTTTGACGCAATGGAATTGGTGGAAGGGGCGTTGGCATTAAACCAAGCCGTTAATCCTGATACCCAAGTTAGCTGGTGTGAAGCCGAACTGGCGCGTTTGCTCAAAGAAGCAGAACTGGCGTTAGTCAATGAGCGCGACGAGCAGCAACGCTTTGATGCATTTTTACGCTTGTTTTACCATCAGTGGGGATTTGAAGGCGATCGCAATGCTTATTACGATTCTGCCAATGGTTTTATCGATAAAGTCCTCAAACGTCGTAAAGGGATTCCTGTCAGCCTTGGCGCTTTATTGCTGTATTTCGGCAGAAAGCTCGGCTTTCCGCTTGAAGGGGTGACTTTTCCAACTCAATTCTTAATTAAGATCGACTGGTACGGTGAGCAAGCGCGTTATATTAACCCCTATGACGGTGAATACGTGTCAGAGCACACGTTGCACGCTTGGCTGATTGGTCACAGTGGGCCGCTGGCCAAACTTAAGGCCGAACACCTTGAAACCACCGACAACCCAACCGTGATTGGGCGTTGGTTGGCGCTACTGAAAAGTGCCTTGTTACGTGAGGAGCGTTATACCTTGGCGCTGCGCTGCACGGACTTAGCGTTAACCTTTGTGCCAGACGATCCGTATGAAATTCGAGACCGTGGCTTTATTTATCAGCAGTTAGACTGCCATCAGGTTGCACTTTCTGACTTTCAATACTTTATTGAACAGTGCCCAGATGATCCGGCTTCGGAGCTACTAAAAAATCAAGTGAGTGCATTGAGTGAAAACTCGGTGACGCTGCATTAATTTCAAATTAGAGAGAACATTATGCAACAAAAAATTGTTCATGTTGGTGATATCCCAGTTGCTAACGACAAGCCGTTTACTTTGTTTGCCGGCATGAATGTGCTTGAATCGCGCGACATGGCGATGCAAATCTGTGAGCACTATGTAAAAGTGACGGAAAAACTCGGTATTCCATACGTGTTCAAAGCGTCTTTTGATAAAGCCAACCGCAGCTCAGTACACTCTTACCGTGGCCCAGGTCTTGACGAAGGAATGAAAATTTTCCAAGAAATCAAAGAAACATTTGGCGTTAAGATCATCACTGACGTGCACACCGAAGCGCAAGCTCAGCCAGTTGCAGAAGTTGTTGATGTGATTCAGTTGCCAGCGTTTTTGGCTCGTCAAACCGATTTAGTTGAAGCAATGGCAAAAACTGGCGCGGTCATCAATGTCAAAAAACCTCAGTTTATGAGCCCAGGCCAAGTTGGCAATATCGTTGAAAAATTCGCAGAATGTGGCAACGACAAAATCATCCTTTGTGAACGTGGTAGCTGCATGGGTTATGACAACCTAGTGGTTGATATGCTTGGCTTTGGTGTAATGAAAAAAGCCTCTCAAGGCAGCCCAATCATTTTTGACGTGACACACTCACTGCAAACTCGTGAAGCGAGTGGCGCAGCATCTGGTGGTCGTCGTGAGCAAACGGTTGAACTGGCGAAAGCGGGTCTTGCCACGGGTATCGCGGGCTTGTTTATCGAAGCGCATCCAAACCCTGATCAGGCGAAGTGTGACGGACCATCAGCACTTCCACTGGATAAACTAGAGCCGTTCCTTGCGCAAATGAAAGCGCTGGATGATTTGATCAAAAGCTTTGCGCATATCGATATCAAATAAGCGGTTTATATCCGTAATCACAGATGATAGTTGCGCGCTTAGCGTTGCTTATTCTGACCTTGTAAAGGCAGCCATTTGGCTGCCTTTTTTGTGCTCAAAAGATACCCGTGAGCCAAGATAGTTCGATTATCGATGATGACGAGTTATGTGGAATGTGTGATCAAGTTAAAAAACCATGTAGGGCAGTGTATTCAGTGCAAGGAAAAGCGCGCCTAAGCTGATAGTTTGGATCGATTGATATGGCTAAGTATTTGTTTCACCGATTCTTATTCTTAATAGTGATCTAAGCATCATAAATATGAAATGCTTACCACGCTTACGTGAACTTAACTTAGACTGTGTCAAGTTTTATAGATTTGTCTGGCACTTTGGTGCCGCTTGGCTTTAGCTAATATGGACGTCTTTAAAACCAAGGCAGTGGAATCTAGATAAAGATAAAAAGGTATGACAATGAAGCAACGCCTGATTAAAACAACAGCACTGAGTGCGGCGATTTTAGCAACCTTAGTTGGCTGCGCATCGCAACCTGCCCATGAGTGGCAGGCGGATAAAACCTATAAATTAACCGTCCTTCACACCAATGATCATCATGGTCGATTTTGGCAAAACCAATACGGTGAGTACGGCATGGCGGCACGTAAAACGCTGGTTGATGAAATTCGACAGCAAGTACGTGCTGAAGGCGGAAGTGTGTTGCTGTTTTCAGGCGGCGATATTAACACCGGTGTTCCAGAGTCAGACCTTCAGGAAGCGGAGCCTGATTTTAAAGGGATGAGCAAAATTGGTTACGATGCAATGGCTATCGGTAACCACGAATTTGATAACCCACTCGATGTGCTGTTTAAGCAAGAAGAATGGGCAAACTTCCCAATGCTTTCCGCCAACATTTACGATAAGAAAACGGGTAAACGCTTGTTCCAGCCTTATCAAATGTTTGATAAGCAAGGCATTAAAATCGCGGTTATCGGTTTAACGACCGAAGATACCGCGAAAATTGGTAACCCAGAGTATATCGGCGGCCTTGAGTTTCGTGACCCGAAAGTCGAAGCCAAGCAGCTGATTGCTGAAATCAAACAAAAAGAGCATCCGGATCTTATCTTTGCTGTGACCCACATGGGCCACTATGACAACGGTAACCATGGTATCAATGCGCCAGGTGATGTGGCTTTAGCGCGCTATTTAGATGAAGGTTCATTGAACATGATTGTTGGCGGTCACTCACAGGATCCTGTGTGTATGGAAGCGCCAAATGTGATGAAGAAAAACTTTGTACCAAGCGATGAGTGTAAACCGGATCAACAAAACGGCACTTACATTGTTCAAGCGCACGAGTGGGGTAAATACGTCGGCCGTGCTGACTATGAATTCCGTAATGGCCAATTGAATCTTGTCAGCTACGATTTGGTTCCCGTTAACTTGAAGAAGAAAGTTAAAGTCAACGGTGAAAGCCAACGCGTGTTGTACGAAAAAGCCATTCCAGAAGACCAAGCTATGCTTGATTTTCTGCGCCCTTACCAAGAAAAAGGTCAAACTCAGCTTAATGTTAAGATCGCTGAAACCAATGGTAAGCTAGAAGGCGACCGCCATGTGGTGCGCTTCCAACAAACCAACTTAGGCCGTTTGATTGCCACTGCACATATGCAGCGTGCCAAAGCAGACTTCGCGATTATGAACTCCGGCGGCGTTCGTGACTCGATTGAAGGCGGTGATGTTACGTATAAAGACGTATTGCGCGTGCAACCTTTTGCCAACAACGTTACTTATGTTGATATGAGCGGCGCAGAAGTGATGGATTACCTAAACGAAGTAGCAACCAAACCGGTTGATTCGGGCGCTTATGCTCAGTTTTCGGGTATCTCGATGACGGTTGAACACGGCAAAGTCAACAACGTGTTTATCGGTGGTGAACAGCTGCGTTTGGACGACACTTACCGCTTTACCGTGCCAAGCTTTAATGCCGCTGGTGGTGATGGTTATCCGAAGATTACCAATCATCCGGGCTTTGTGAACACAGGTTTTGTGGATGCTGAGGTGCTGAAAGACTTCTTAGAGACCAATAGCCCGTTGGATGTGAATAAATTCGCGCCAGCCGGGGAAATCGTCTACAAGTAATATTGACTCCACGATTGGATTGTCATTAACTAAAACGCCGCACCAATGCGGCGTTTTGTTTTTTTATGTCTATGACGTCTGTTTACACAGCATTTTATTCATCAATGAGGGAGCTTCTGTCGCGATGACACCTGCAATCAATCTCGCTAAAAAGAAAAAAATCGTTCACACCATTCATCAATATGACCACGACCCGCGCGCACAAAGTTACGGTTTGGAAGCGGCAGAAGTGCTTGGCCAAGACCCAAGCCAAGTTTTTAAAACCTTGCTGTTTTGTCTTAACGGGGCCGCGAATCAGTTAGCGGTGGCGATCATTCCGGTTGACCATCAACTCAACCTCAAATTGGCCGCTAAAGCTGCCAAGGCAAAAAAAGCTGAGATGGCGAATCCAGACATCGCGCAAAAGACGACAGGTTATGTCGTTGGCGGCATTAGTCCGCTCGGGCAGAAGAAAGCGCTGCCGACCTTTATTCATGAAAGTGCGCTTGAGCACGCTACGATTTGTGTTAGTGCGGGCAAACGCGGCTTAGAAATTGAACTGGCGCCGAAAGATTTGGCGATGCTGACACGCGGCCAATTTGTTGCGCTGTGCCAAGATTAAACACGCGACTTTTTGGCAGGCAAAATATCGATAAAACTAACATATCGATAAAACCAAGGCGGCTATTTTTAGCCGCCTTGTTGATTTGAGATGCTCAGGCAAGTTTGCCTTATCGCCAATTGACGTTATTCATCGACAATTAGCGTGACTCATCTTCGATTTGCGCGTTATCCACAATATGATTTTCGCCAAGATCTTTTGGCAAAACCAGATTGAGCAGAATCGCGACGATGCCGCAGAGGCTAACACCTTGTAGGCTAAAGTCACCGATGCCAAACGCCATGCCACCGATACCAAAGACTAAGGTCACAGCAACAATCACTAAGTTACGTGATTTGTGTAAGTCGACGTTATTTTTAATCAGCGTATTTAGGCCAACAGTTGCGATAGAACCAAACAGCAAAATCATAATGCCGCCCATCACTGGCACAGGTACGGTTTGCAGCAGAGCGCCTAACTTACCAACTAAAGCAAGAACGATGGCGGTAACCGCAGCCCAAGTCATGATGACTGGGTTAAATGCTTTGGTCAGCATCACAGCGCCAGTAACTTCGCTATAAGTTGTGTTTGGCGGCGCGCCAACCATAGACGCCGCGATGGTTGCAATTCCGTCACCAGTGATGGTGCGGTGCAGACCGGGCTTTTTGATGTAGTCTTTACCGGTTACATTTGAAATCGCCAGCATGTCGCCCACGTGTTCAACGGCAGGTGCGATCGCCACCGGAATCATGAACAGCACTGCGTTGATATTAAATTCAGGGAAGGTGAAGTTTGGTAATGATAACCATGATGCTTGCGTAACAGGCTCAAAGCTCACCACACCAAAATACAGGCTGGTTAAGTAGCCCGCGACAATGCCGCCAAAGATAGGCAGTAGCTTCATAAAGCCTTTGGCAAACACGCTAATAGCAATCGTGGTGATAAGTGAGATCGCCGAAATCCACAGTGATGCGTTAGCGTCAATCAATTGCACCGATCCGTCACCTGCTTTGCCAAGCGCCATATTGACCGCCGAAGGCGCTAGGCCAAGACCGATAACCATAATCACTGGGCCAACAACCACAGGCGGTAGCAGAGTATGAATGAAACCCACGCCACGTACTTTGATGACCGCGCCAAGTATCACGTAGACAAAACCTGCCGCCATAAGGCCGCCCATCGTGGCAGCAATACCCCAGTTTTGGACACCAACAAGGATCGGAGCGATAAAAGCAAAAGAAGAAGCGAGGAAGATAGGAACAGAGCGGCGAGTGATTAATTGGAACAGTAGGGTGCCCATACCAGCACCAAATAGAGCAACGTTGGGGTCAAGTCCCGTAAGGAGAGGAACCAACACCAAGGCACCAAAGGCGACAAACAGCATTTGCGCCCCTTGTATCATATTTTTCATCTCGAACATTCCATGCAGTAAACAAAATTCGCGGGATTTTAGCACCACAGCAATCGTTTGCAATCTGAAATAGATCAAAGTGCGTGTTTAAAACGTTAGTTTGAAGTCAGAATCGTGACTTCACCTCTTTGTTTGGTCGCGATAAAGTTGCTCTAGATGGTATAGTTGCTTATCATCAACCATCTCAATGAATTATGTAGGACAAGTATGCGTAAATTAGCGTTATTGGCATTAGGATTGGTCCACCTTCCGGCCTTTGCTTTTAGCCATGTTGATCTTTATCGTAGCGAAGTTGTGGTAGATCAGGATGACAGCAACGCAGAAGAAGCCGCTCGAATTGCTGGTATGAAAGAAGTGATTGTTCGCGCGTCTGGCGATCAAAATACACTGGATAATCAAGCGATTCAAAAGGCTTTATCGAACAGCGCACACTATTTAGCCCAATTTAGCCAAGGCCAAGCAGATGACAAAGCAACCCTAAAGATGACCTTTAGTGGCAGTCAACTGCGTGATCTTTTTACTCAGGCGCAAGTGCCATTTTGGCCGGAAAATCGTCCCGATGTGTTGGTTTGGTTGGTGGAAGAAAACCGTTATGACCGCACCATCGCGTGGGAACATTCTGATTCAAACATTTTAACTAGCTTGCTTGCGCAAGCCAAAGTGCGTGGTTTGCCATTTACTGTGCCAGTGGGCGACTTCGATGACATTACTGGTATTGAAGTCTCCGATTTGTGGGGCGGGTTTGTTGATCCCCTGCGTCAAGCGAGTAAACGCTACCAAGCTGACGCCGTGCTTGTGGTTAAAGTGCAAGGTCCACAGCTGCGCTGGACGCTATATGACCAAAAGCCAATTATGCTTGGTCAAACCCGTCAAGCACCGCTAGTTGGCAGCGCTTCAGGCGATGATGCCGCTAAAGAGATGGTCAACAAGCTCAGTGATTACTTTGCCAAGAAAGCGGCGGTAGTGGTGGCCAGTGAGTCATCTGAATCGCTTAAAGTGCGCTTCTCTGAAATTGATGATGGCGTGAGCTTCTTTGTGTTGGAGAATAAACTTAAAGCGTTGAGCTCAGTGGCCTCGCTGGATGTTTTAACCATCAAAGCCGATACCGTAACGTTTAATGTTCATCTGTTAACCTCTGCGCAAGAATTTGAGCAGCAAGTGAATAGCATGGGTTTGGTGCTGCAATTGGAAGATACCGTTCTACCAAGCCAGACCGAAACCGCTGCCGCCAATCCTCAATCGCAAGTACAGTCTGAACTTGCTGGTGGCGCATTGCCAATCGAATCCCATGCTCAGGATGCGATTTCAATGAACAGTGCTCAAGTGCCAGTTGTTGCCCCAGAGCGAGTGTTGAACTTCCAATGGCAAGGACAAGGCGTTCATCCTGATTTTAGCGATGATCAGCCACACCTCGATGAAAATGTCGAACTCGAGCAGTAATTTGAATAATAAAAAAGAGCCGTAAGGCTCTTTTTTATTTTCTCTCTGCGGCAAATTGTCAGGGCAAAAGCGCACGAATGTTAGGATTCAAAGTCCTGCTTTTCGCGTTTTTCGACTTCGGATAATTTGCTGAGTTTAAGTCCCAACTCTTTACCGCGCAGCCGTGCAAACAAGGTATTGCCCACAAACGCGCAACTGGTCAGCAGTAATTCAATCAGTGCCAGCCAGCGTTCACCGTTATCCACATAGATTAGTGTTAACGCGTGCAGAAAATACACCATCAACACAAAGTTGGCCCAAGCATGAGTATAAGGTTTGCCAGCCAAGATGCCCGGTAGAGGCAGCAGCAAAGGAATGCTCCAAGCCAGCGCCATTGCCGCGCTATTTAAGTGTGGGTGGGGCGAGATCATCAATTGCCAAGCAACGACCCACAGCAACAGCCCAAGGTTTCCTATTAGCGCCAGCCAGCGTGATGGTCGAGTCAAACTGTTTGTCATCATAGCGGCTCGCGACTGAGTTTTAGCGCTGTGGTGGCCAAACGTTTACCAAGCTGTTTGGCCAGCGTGCTTTCCTCGCTCGACAGGTTTGTTTTGTCATTGCTTAGTGCTGAGGCGCCATAAGGCGTCCCGCCAGATTGCGTGGTATGCAAACTCGGCTCCGAGTATGGAATGCCCATGAGCATCATGCCGTGATGCAGCAACGGGTACATCATGGTGTGCAAAGTGGTTTCTTGTCCGCCGTGCATGCTTGAAGAGCTTGTAAATACGCAGGCTGGCTTATCAATCAAGTCACCTGAGACCCACAGTGCTGTTGTTTGATCCCAAAAATGCTTGAGTGGCGCGGCCATATTACCAAACCACACAGGGCTGCCCATCGCAAGCCCCGCGCAGTTTTTGAGTTCATCAAGCGTAATCACCGGGTCGAGCGGCGCAGGCTCATCCGGGGAAATCTCTGCTACGCAGCGCAGCAAGGCTTCACAGCCGTCAACCGATTCCACTCCGCGAGCAATGAATCGCGCCAAATTGCGCGTGGTGCCATGGCGGCTGTAGTACAAGACGATGATGCGAATCATAGAATCTCTAGGACTTGCTCTGGCGGACGGCCAAGTTTGGCTTTGCCATCTTTAACCACAATCGGGCGTTCAATCAGTTTTGGATGACTCGCCATCGCGGCAAACAGTTGTTCATCGTTGGCATCGGCAAGCGCTAATTCTTTATATTCGGCTTCTTTGGTACGCATCATATCGCGCACATTAGTAAGGCCAAGTTGAGCATACAAGGTTTTTAATTGTTCAACACTTGGCGGTGTATCAAGGTACTTCACGATCTCTGGCGCAATGTTTTTGTCTTCGAGTAGAGCCAGAGTTTCGCGACTTTTTGAGCAACGTGGGTTGTGGTAGATAACGACAGACATGAGCAGTTTCTCCTAATCTTATTGTTGTGGTGATGGCTATTGCAGAGCCATAAATCGGTCGCGCTGCGCCATTAATTGGTCAATGCGAGCATCATAGCGCGCTTGTTCCAGGCTTCCTAAGTCAGCGATTTTGCTGGCTTGAGTGTAATATTGAATCGCTTTATTCCAATCGGCTTTTAAGGCCAGAATTTCTGCGCGAGCGGCGAGATCTTCCGCGTTGTTACCTAAATGGGCATTAGCTTGT
Source organism: Vibrio xiamenensis (assembly GCF_900100015.1). Classification (GTDB taxonomy): domain Bacteria; phylum Pseudomonadota; class Gammaproteobacteria; order Enterobacterales; family Vibrionaceae; genus Vibrio; species Vibrio xiamenensis. Next base: position 17,518 of record NZ_FNDD01000018.1, read on the forward strand.
GAAAGCAAGTGCCAGCCATTGAGATCATTTGGATTATCGTGGGTATAACGCTGTAATACTCGCACAGCTTTTTGATTGTCTTTTGCTTCAATCAAGCTGTTGGCGTAGTTAATGGTTAGGACTGGATTTCTTGGGTTCACTTTTAGCGCCGCTTCCAGCATAGTCTGAGCTTTTTCTGGATGCTGCTGAGCGATGTACAGATCCGACATCGCATCAAGATAGAAATTATTATCTGGGTCTTTTTTAAGCAGCGCATCAAGCAAGGATTTGGCTTGGTCAAGTTTTTGGCTGTCGAGATACACCAGAGCTCGGCCATAATCAAAGGCGTCTTTGATGCTTGGTGATGATTTTTTCTCTGTGCGATCGAACCAGTCTAATGCGGCGGTACTATCAATGCCGGCATAACGCGCGATGACACGTGCTCGAGTCAGTTGGTAAGGCATCGATGGCGCGAGATGGCGCACCGGATATTGCTGCGCGCGTGCGCGGCTGTCAGTGATTCGATCTTCGGGCAATGGGTGAGTCAGCAGCATTGGCGGAGGCGTACTCGCATAACGGTATTCGTCGGCTAAACGAGTGAAAAATTGCGGCATAGCGCGCGCTTCAAATCCGGCTTTTTCCAGCGTTTCGATACCAAAACGGTCTGCCTCGCGTTCATTGGCACGCGTGTAGTTGATTTGGCTTTGCGCATTTCCCGCTGTGGTTGCGGTGATGGCGGCAATCCCTGCTTCTGGCGCGGCGATGGCTAATAACAATGAGCCAGCAAGCGCCGCTAGGGTTGCCGGTGAGCGACGCGCTTGCTCTTCCATACTTCGCGCTAAATGGCGCTGAGTAATGTGGGAGATTTCATGCGCCAATACCGAAGCCAATTCGCTCTCGCTTTTGGCATGCAAAAACAGCCCAGAATGCATCGCGACATAGCCGCCAAAAAACGCAAAGGCGTTAATATTACGGTCGCGAATCATGAAAAAGGTGAATGGGGTTTTTACATTACTGGCGTTGGCAACCAAACGGTGGCCCAAACTATCGATGTACTCATTGACCACTGGATCGTCGATGATAGGCTTACTGCTGCGCAGCATACGCATGTAAGCATCGCCATATTGGCGTTCTTGAGCAATAGTTAGGGTGCCGCTTGCCGTGGTACCAATGTCGGGAAGATCATTGCTATTGGCATAAGCGGTGAAACTGGGTGTAAGTACGGCTGAGATACATAAGTAAAGCAAAGAACGAGTTCGTTTTAGCATAACAGTGGGTAATAATCCTTATTTCTTATCGGTCTTTGACATCACTAAGGCCATTTTGTTTCAAACTGGCTTTTTGTATCAAACTATGAGTAACCCTATGGAAGCGCTCGACAAATTGGCAAATTCGCCGTCAAATGTCCGGTAAATATAATGCCATTATTTACTGATGCTTTTCACTGACGCTATTTGAAAAACACTATACAATGTCGCTTCTATGATAAGCATCAAACCAGAGAATGAAACCCAATATTTTAGATTTACGTGATGAGCGTTGCCCGATGGCACTATTACTTGCCAAGCGTCACATTAAGGCGAGCAACAGCCCACGTTATACCATTTGGGTTAGCGACAAATCTGCGCAACAAGATATTGTCAATTATCTTCATCATCAAGGGTTTAAGGTGATGTGTACTAACACAGACAGTGATTACTGTTTGGACGCGGTAAAGGAAGTTTATTGAATGTTTGAAATGATCATTCGCTGGTATAAGAGACGTTTCTCTGACCCTCATGCGGTGAGTTTGGTAGCAATCCTTCTGTTTGGATTCATCATTATTTACTTTTTTGGCCACTTAATTGCGCCGCTGTTGGTGGCGATTGTGTTGGCTTATTTATTGGAATGGCCAGTAGTGAAACTTGGCCGATTAGGGATTCCTCGAGTGCCCGCAGTGGTGCTTGTGATTGTCACTTTTACCAGTTTAATGGTACTGGCGGTATTTGTGCTTGTGCCAACGATTTGGCAGCAGGTTGGCAATCTTATCAACGACATACCGAATATGTATAACGGGGTACAGAAGTTTATTGCCGAAATCCCTCAGCGTTATCCTGAGCTGGCTAACTTGCAAATCGTTGAAACGGTTGTGGTGAACACTAAGAACCAGGTGATCCATATGGGAGAAACCGTGGTCAAAGGCTCGTTTGCCTCATTGATGAGTGTGGCAACTCTTGCGATTTATTTGGTGTTGGTGCCGCTGCTGGTGTTTTTCCTGCTCAAAGATAAACAACAGATGCTCAATATGGCGTCAGGTGTATTGCCAAAGAACCGTAAATTGGCGATGAAAGTTTGGTATGAAATGAATGATCAGATCACCAACTACATTCGCGGTAAAGTGCTGGAAATCTTGATCGTCGGTATCGCCAGTTACATTACCTTTGCGTTGCTCGACTTACGTTACTCGGTACTTTTGGCAGTAGCCGTTGGCTTGTCGGTCTTGATTCCTTATATCGGCGCGGCTGTGGTCACTGTACCTGTGGCAGTGGTCGGGTTATTTCAATGGGGACTCACGCCGCCGTTCTACTGGTTGCTGCTCGCTTACGGCATTATCCAAGCTTTGGATGGCAACGTGCTGGTGCCAATTCTGTTTTCCGAAGCGGTGAACCTGCATCCGGTGGCGATTATCGTTGCGGTGTTGGTGTTTGGCGGCATGTGGGGCTTCTGGGGGGTGTTTTTCGCCATTCCATTGGCAACCTTGGTTAAAGCGGTGTGGAATGCTTTGCCTAGCCAAGATGAGCCAGAAGCAAGCGCTTCCTAGATGTAGGCTTTGCTAAGCGGTAAATAGCATTTTATGCAGTCTAAAAACGGCCCTGTCACTTTGTGTGGCGGGGCCGTTTTGTATTGATTGAATAATATTTTCAACAATATAGATAAAATTTCTAAAACTAATTGAAAATTGACCGATATTTATAAGTAGGATTAAAAGATGTAATCAGAAAGGGATAGTATGAGGTTTAGTCAAAAGATTGTAACGGCGTCTTCGTTTTTATTGTTCATTACCATTGGGCTATTGTCGATCAAACAAGTTTTTACGATTGATACGACGATGCACAGTTTAATTGGCACCAGCTTAAAAGAGATGGTCCAAGCCACAAGGAATACCGTCGATGCCAAGTTAGACGGGAAAAAATCACTCGCACAAGCGGTGGGCGAGTCACTCGCATTAGCGCCTTTCGATAAGGCTCATATCAAAGAAGTCCTTGAGTCATCAAAGTTAAAAAATGAATTTTTGGCGGTTGGTTATGCTTATGATAGCGATGGCAGCATGATCGAAAATGATGACAATTGGGTGCCTGGGGCCGACTACGATCCCCGTGTTCGCCCTTGGTACAAAGGGCCGAAAGCTGAGCGCAAGTTAGTGGTCACTGCGCCTTACTTGGATATGGCGTCAAAGAAAATTATCATCTCAATTGGTGTGCCGATTTATCACCAAAATCAATTCGTTGCAGGCATGTTCTTTGATATTGAGCTGTCTGGATTGGCGGATTTGATCAACAGCGTTAACCTATTCGATGCTGGTAACCTGTTTTTGGTCACAGCGGATGGTATGACGATTGCCCATCCTGATGTCGATAACAACGGTGCCAAGCTTGAAACTTATTTACCTGGCTTGACGATCAAAGAAGGGCCTCAACCGTATCAACTTGACGGTAAAGATTACGTTATAGATTTCGAGAAGGTGAACTCAGAGCACTGGTTTGTGGGTGCGATTGTCGATAAATCGGTGGCGTTTGCGGCGATTGACGACATGACCATGAGTTCGATTCTGTATGGATTGCTGGGTGTGGTCGTCAGCATCGTATTGTTAACGTTACTGATTAAATTCTTAATGCGGCCTTTAAGTACGCTGAATTCCGCTATTCAAGATGTGGCGTCTGGGCAGGGCGATCTGACTAAGCGTATCGATACCAATACGGACAAAGAGTTCGCTGAGCTAGCCGATGGTTTTAACCGTTTTTCTGAAACGCTGCAAAAGCAAATTAGCCAGTCAAAAGCCATCGGCGCTGAAATTTTGCAAAATTCAGAAAAGTCGGTTATCGGCGCGCAGCAATCAGCAGATGCCATGCGCAGTCAATTGATGGAGCTTGAGCAACTAGCAACCGCAATGCATGAAATGTCGGTCACCGCTGGGGATGTGGCTAATAATGCTCAGGGCGCAGCATCGGCGGCCAAAGATGCGGAAAACGCCACTGAAGAGGGCTCAAAAGTGGTCAGTGAAACCACCTTGTCCATTGATGCTCTGTCGGCGCGAATTGATCAAGCGGTCGAAGAAGTGCAAGGTTTAGAAACCGCAACGTCTAACATTGAAACCATTTTGAAGGTCATCAATGACATTGCCGATCAAACCAACTTGCTCGCGCTTAATGCGGCGATTGAAGCGGCGAGGGCTGGTGAGTCTGGACGCGGCTTTGCTGTGGTGGCCGATGAAGTTCGCACCTTGGCTAGCCGCACTCAGCAATCGACCACTGAAATTCGCAGCATGATCGAACAGCTGCAAGCGGGCGCAAGTTCTGTAGCGGCGGCGATGAACGAGAGTAAACATACCGCGATTTCAGCGGTGGATAATTCTCAGGCGGCAAATATCGCGCTGCAAAGTATTCGTGAAGCGATCGCTCGTATCACCGATATGAATACGCAAATTGCCGCAGCATCTGAGCAGCAGAGTTTGGTGGCGGAAGAGATCAACACCAATACTGTCAAGATTAAAGATCTCTCTACTCAAGTGGCTGAGTCAGCTGAACATTCCAACATGAATATGCAAATTCAAATCGAAAATGTGCGTGACCAAGATGCGATATTGAATAAATTTATCGTTTAATCAATGATTTGAGTAATTTCTAAGGAAAAGGCCAGTGTTATTACTGGCCTTTTTTATCTGCATTTGAGCGCTTTTATGCGTTTTCATTAAGGTAGTTTAAAACCACTTCGTGGTGGTCTTTGGTTTTGAACTTGTTGAACACGTGTTCAATCACACCATCTTCATTAATCAAAAAGCTGATGCGGTGCAGGCCATCGTAGACTTTACCCATAAACTTCTTCTCGCCCCACACACCAAACTGTTCTGCAACTGCGTGGTCTTCATCAGACAAGAGAGTGAAATTGAGATTATCGCGTTCGATGAATTTACCAAGGCGTTTAACCGGGTCGATACTTACGCCAAGCACCACAACATTGTGGTCAGTAAGCTCAGCATTCACGTCACGCAGGCCTTGAGCTTGCACAGTACAACCTGGCGTCATGGCTTTCGGGTAAAAATAAAACAGGACTTTTTTGCCTTTAAAATCAGCGAGCTTAACGATGTTTCCGTCTTGATCTGGCAGCGCAAAAGCTGGTGCTGGTGCGCCCGCAGTTAACGTATTCATTGTGATTCCTTTTTATTGGCTGTTCTTTATAAAGTTGAGCGAACCTTGCACTTTAAGCTGCTCGCACAACGCATTGAACTCTTCTTGTAATTGCATCAAGTTACACGAGTCATCGACGGTTGCGGTGATCGCAATATGAAATTGGTCTGATTCGTGCTGAATTTTTGCTTTCTCAATGGTTTGAGCGCTAAGAGACGATAAGCCGATCCCTTTGGCGGCGAAAAATTGAGTGAATTTTTCCGTTAGCCCAACTTGGTCATCCGACTCAATAAACACTTCGATGGTATAGACATTACTCATCTGTTCATGTTTAGCAGTACGTTTCATCATGGTGATGAGATCATGTTGCTGGCCAAGAAATGGCAGGGTGGTTTCGACTTTGGCCAGTTCGTTGCTGTTACCTGAAACCAGCATAATCAAGGTAAATTCACTGCCAAAGATAGCGATACGGCTATCGACAATATTACATCCTGATTTGGTCACTAAACCGACGACTTCATTGCAGATGCCTGGGCGGTCAGCTCCGACTGCCGTAATCACCATGTGTTGAATCATAGTTGCGCTCTATCCATATGAACTTGATTAGTGGCTTAGCTTAGCACACATCGCTTTAATAGAAACGTTGTAGACGGGTTTGAATGGCCAAATTGGGACAGAAAAACGCTGACTGAACAAAGATATAGATGGCGCTTATAGTGGAGTGAAAAGTGATTTGTTACGCAAAAATTCGCTTGGTTTGAGGATGAAAACAATCGCCAATCGGCTTTGACGTAAAGCTGACACCGAAGCTTGAGGAAAGTGTAATTTGCCAGAGTTCTAACATTCGATAAATATTCAGCGAAATAGCGGTATTAAGCGTCGGGAATCGCTTGTTTTTATCAATCGCCTTACAGTACCATGCAGAAAGTAAAAAAATGAGGGAGAGAGACATGTTTTCAGGAAGTATCGTAGCGTTAATTACACCGTTTACTCAAGATGGCGAAGTGGATTTCGTGAGCTTGAAGAAGCTGGTTGATTATCATGTAGAAGCTGGCACCAACGGCATTGTTGCGGTTGGAACCACGGGTGAATCTGCGACGCTTACGGTTGAAGAGCACGTCAAAGTGGTTATGAAAACGGTCGAGTTTGCTGATGGGCGTATCCCTGTGATTGCAGGTACGGGCGCAAATGCAACCCACGAATCAGTGACCTTTAGTCGTCTGCTTAATAACTCTGGCATCGCTGGTTGTTTAAGTGTCACTCCTTATTACAACAAACCGACTCAAGAAGGTTTGTATCTTCACTATAAAGCGATTGCCGAAGAGAGTGATGTTCCGCAAATCCTTTATAACGTTCCAGGCCGTACTGCTGTTGACTTGCTGCCAGAAACCGTCGCACGTTTAGCTGAAATTGAAAGCATCGTTGCACTGAAAGATGCAACCGGTGATTTAAGCCGAGTTAAAATTCATCGTGAACTTTGTGGCGAAGATTTTATCTTACTTAGTGGTGACGACTCCACGGGCTTGGATTTTGTGAAAGCGGGTGGTCAAGGCGTCATCTCTGTAACCAATAATATCGCCGCCGCCGATATGGCAACCATGCTCAAATTGGCCAGTGAAGGTAAATTTGAAGAAGCAGACATCATCAACCAACGTTTGATGACGCTGCATAAGAATTTGTTTGTAGAATCAAGCCCAATCCCAGTGAAATGGGCCGCGCATCAGCTTGGTTTGATTAAAAACGGTTCACTGCGTTTGCCATTGACAGTATTGTCTGAAAAAGCACAACCGATTGTTGCACAAGCAATGAAACAGGCGTGCATTGTATAATGAACGATAAACGCCGAAGCCATCTGGGCTTCGGCCTTTAAGTTTCTTAGGAGTTTCGATGAAGTTTTCTCATCAGCTGGTTGTTAGTTCACTGGCTGTTTTTGTTTTAAGTGCTTGTTCAAGCAGTCCGACTCAGCGCCGTCAGGCGAAAGATGATTTCGAGTATTTAGATACGCCAGCTCTCAAAGCATGGAACTATCCTGCCGGTGTTAAACGTCAACATTACGCCAACTTTGATATTCCAACGGGTGAATACGCTGGTGGAACAGGTCGCGATGTGGATATTCGTCCGCCGCAGCAAGTGCTGGAATTGATTCCAGGCGCACGCGCTGAGCGTAAAGATGGTGAAGTGACCTTGTGGCTGCCTCGCGAAGCCGATCTCGACAAAGTGTGGCAAACCGCTTTGGAAATGGGCAAAGAAAACCACATTAAACTGCGTTCACAAACCGACAGCCGTTTAGAAACCGATTGGGTGACTTGGAAATCAGAAGACGAAGAGTTAGAAATCGGCAGCCGTTACGAGTTGACTAAAATCGAAAGCAACGGTCAGCATGGCTTTAAAATCTCTTTGATTGATTGGCGTGAAGGCGGCAAACAGAAGCCGGTTACCGAGACCAATAAAGAGCGTTACAACGCGCTGATGACCAACTTAGTCACCGCTCGCTACGACAGCGATTTACGCGCTGAAGCGGCACGTAAAGCGCAAGAACAGATCAAGCAGATTCCGGTTTCTATGGGGACGGATCGCAGTGGCTTGCCAGTGATTATTGCGCGCACGCCATACAATACATTGTGGGAACGTATTCCGACGTTACTGCCAAGCATGGGCTTTAGCGTTGAAGACCGTAACCAGTCGCAAGGTACCGTCAAAGCGAAATACGCCGCGCCAAAAGACGAATTTTGGACGCAAATCGGCGTGAAACCGGTGCACCTCAAAGGTGGTACTTACACCTTCTTACTAGGTGACTTGGGCAACCGTACCTCGATTAATATCACCAACAGTGATGGCAAACCGGTGACGGAATCGGTGCTTAAAGACATGGTGCCAGTGATTTCAGCGGTCGCAAGCCAAGAAGCGGCAAGTGCGACGAAATAATCGCGCCACGCTTATAGGTTAATGAGCAAAACACAAAAGGGAGCCAAGGCTCCCTTTTTTTATGCGTGTCGTTTCTTTCGCCTAGGTTGGTACAGCGTGCAGAGCCTGCGCGTGAATTAGCGCTCGCTGTCCTCGCGCGGCTCTTGATTGTTCGCATTCGCTTGTTTGCGCTTATCCAACTCATTGAGCTTATCTAAATCGGTTTTTTTCTTGCGCAGGTTCATTTGCAAATCCGCGGTCTGTTTGAGCGCGGCGATATTGCCGACAATCACACACACCACAATAATGGTGATGACCCAAGGATTAAACAGAAGATCCAGCATGGCTAACTCGCTTGATCAATATTGGCGATATAACCAGTGTAGATCGAATCGAGGTGCTCAAGTACATACTCAGCGCCCAAAAACGGCGTTTGGCTAATTTGCTCAGCGAGCAACTTAGGTGTCAGCGCCTCAAGGCAGCTCTGCGCGGTTGCGCGATGGCTAATATGCCAAGGCTCAGGCGACACGCCACCTAAATCTTGCCGATAAGGAAAGAAGAAGCCAAACTCGGCCAAATGCGTTTTTAGCCACTGATAAAACTCACTCTGATGGCCGTCAAGATACTCCCAAGGCTCAAGCTTTAAGGTTTCGCCATCGGGCAGAGCCTGGCGGTCAAAAACATCGAAATCACTGCCCCAGTGATGACGACTCGAGCCTGGTAGCGCCGACCAGCGCAAAATCGCTTGCACTTTTTGTCCGTCTGACAGCCCATGGCTGTCTAACGGTTGGCTGTTACTGTCAAGAATGACACTTTGGCCAGACATCTTGTTATTCCAGATGGTGCATTGGCGCTGGTAATCGCGAAAGCCACTGGCGATATTAAACTCAAATCCGGCGTTGTCGGCCGCCTGTTTAAGTGCCAGCAGATCATGTTCAACGTTCGGGTGAACCAAAAAAGTTTTCTGGCCAACCAAGGTAGAGCCTAGATGGCTATCCGTTTGGCCGGTCAGCTCTAAAGGAGTCATCATAAGCAATTCAGCCGTTATCCAAGGATATTTTCTAAGGTTTTCTGATACATATCAGTGAGCTTTTCCAAGTCAGCTACGTTTACGCATTCGTTAACTTTGTGAATCGTGGCATTGACCGGACCAAGCTCGACCACTTGAGCGCCCATCTTAGCGATAAAACGTCCATCTGAGGTACCACCAGTGGTGAGCAGTTGTGGCTCTTTGTGGTTGACGTCCGACACCGCCTTGACGACCGCGGTGAGCAAATCACCGGTATCGGTCAAAAATGGATGACCGCTTAGCGTCCACTTAAGATCGTAGTCAAGGCCGTGGGCATCAAGGGTGGAGTGAACGCGGCGTTTGATTTCTTCATCCGTCAGTTCCGTGCTGAAACGGAAATTGAACTGCACCGTAAACTCACCCGGAATGACGTTAGACGCCCCTGTACCTGCTGCGAGGTTAGGAATTTGAAAACTGGTTGGCGGGAAGAACTCGTTGCCTTCATCCCATTGAGTGGCGGCTAATTCGGCTAAGGCTGGCAGAGCGCGGTGCACTGGGTTGTTAGCTAAGTGCGGGTAGGCAACATGGCCTTGAGTGCCTTTGACGGTCAGATCGCCCGTGATCGAGCCACGGCGGCCGTTTTTCACCACATCGCCAACAAAGTTGGTGCTTGATGGTTCACCGACAATACACATATCGATGATTTCGCTGCGCTCCATGAGCGTATCCACCACGCGCGTCGTACCGTTAATAAACGGGCCTTCTTCATCAGAGGTAATCAAAAACGCAATTGAGCCTTGGTGATTCGGGTTTTGCTCGATAAAGCGTTCCACAGCCACCACCATACATGCCAATGAGCCTTTCATATCTGCTGCGCCGCGGCCATGCAAATGACCATCAATCACGGTTGGGCGAAACGGCGGAGTGTGCCATTGGTCAACCGGACCGGCAGGCACCACATCAGTATGGCCTGCAAAGGCAAACAGTGGCGCCTCGGTGCCGCGGCGTGCCCAAAAGTTGGTGGTATCTTCAAATACCATGGTTTCGATGCTAAAGCCTAGCGCTTGCAGTCGCTCGATCATCATCTCTTGGCAACCCGCATCTTCTGGGGTTACCGATTGGCGGCTAATTAAATCTTTGGCGAGCGCCAAAACCGGGCTATCCGTCATCCTTGAATTCCTTTATTACGCAAAAATGTCAGCGTATTGCTGAGCTTTAAAACCTAAGTGGTACTGGCCATCAACCAGCAAAATCGGGCGCTTGATCATCGCCGGTTGTTCAACCAGCAGCGCAATCGCGTTTTGCTCATTGAGGCTATCTTTCTGTTCTTGGCTTAGTTGGCGGTAAGTGGTACCGCGCTTATTAAGCACATTTTCCCAGCCCAGATGCTGACAAAACGTGCTGACTAATTCGGCGTTCACACCATCTTTGCGATAGTCGTGAAATTGATAGGCTTGATTTTCGTTCTCCAACCACTTTTTGGCTTTTTTAATCGTGTCGCAGTTGGGAATGCCGTACATGGTAATGGCCATAATGGTCCTTTCGTTATGCTGATATTTTTATTGTTCCAGCATCCTATCAGGAAGCGCCCATCGAGACAAAAGCCGCGCCAAAAATTTTATCTCGCCAGCATTTGCCTGACAAATACCCACACCGAATGGGGTGTTATTGATCGAACGCAACACATGGCCGAATAAAACAGAAATAATGACCTTGGAGATTTTTAGGGAGGTATCAATGGAGTTGAGTCCTGTTTTTGCCAGGCGTTTGTATCTGGCGTTGTTAGTCGAAAATCTGGATCGGCCAAATGTGCCGAAACTGATTGAACAAACGGGTTGGCCTCGTCGTACCATTCAAGATGTGATCAAAGCATTGCCGGGAATTGGCATTGAATTGATGTTCATTCAAGATGGTCGACGTCACAATGACGGTTATTATCAATTGTCCGATTGGGGGCCGTTTGATGCTCAATGGGTCAGCGAACGTCAATCGGACATTGCCGCCAGCTTGGGTTTTCGAGCCTAATGTGTCGCCACAATCTTCATCAAAAGCCAGCATTCGCTGGCTTTTTCTTTGTCTTCTTTATATCGCTGTTACGTCTGGCTAAGGTTTGTCGCTACGACAAGACCAACTTACAAAAACCGTGTTGCAAAACCGACAATGTCGTAAACGGAGCGAACAACGTCGTACGCCATATTTCCTAATTGATTGATTTTTAGCGGATTAATTGTTGGTGCGAATTTAGCACCTAAGGTCTGCGAGTCTTATTTAATCAAGGAGAAAGACCATGGCAATTCGTCAATGTGCGATTTATGGAAAAGGCGGTATCGGTAAATCAACCACTACTCAAAACCTCGTTGCAGCGCTCGCTGAGCTCGGCAAAAAAGTCATGATTGTTGGTTGTGACCCAAAAGCGGATTCAACTCGTTTGATCCTTCACTCTAAAGCGCAAAGCACCATCATGGAAATGGCGGCAGAAGCGGGTTCGGTTGAAGACATCGAATTGGAAGACGTACTAAAAACCGGTTACGGCGACATTCGCTGCGTTGAGTCAGGCGGTCCAGAGCCAGGTGTTGGCTGTGCAGGTCGTGGGGTTATCACTGCAATCAACTTCCTAGAAGAGGAAGGCGCGTATGAAGACGATCTCGATTTCGTATTCTACGACGTATTGGGTGACGTTGTGTGTGGTGGTTTCGCGATGCCAATTCGTGAAAACAAAGCGCAAGAAATCTACATCGTTTGCTCTGGCGAAATGATGGCGATGTACGCAGCCAACAACATCTCTAAAGGTATCTGTAAATACGCAGCAACCGGTGGTGTGCGCCTTGCAGGTCTGATTTGTAACTCACGTAACACTGACCGTGAAGACGAACTGATCGAAGCACTTGCTGCAAAAATCGGTACTCAGATGATTCACTTTGTCCCTCGTGACAACATCGTTCAACGTGCTGAAATCCGCCGTATGACCGTTATCGAATACGATCCAACCTGTGCTCAAGCGGATGAATATCGCACCCTTGCGAAGAAAATCATCGACAACAAACTGTTCGTTATTCCACAGCCATCGACTATGGATGATCTTGAAGAGTTGTTGATGGAATTCGGCATCATCGATGAAGAAGATGAATCCATCATCGGTAAAACCGCGAGCGAAGAAGCTGTCGCATAACGCCAGCGCAGCGTTTGCGCTGAACTGAAATTTAACGATATCTGGAGGCAAGGATGTCAATGAATAAGCAAGAGACACAAGCACTCATTGATGAGGTGTTGGAAGTCTATCCCGAGGTTGCTCGCGAAGACCGTAGAAAGCACCTTGCAGTGAATGACCCTGCAAGCGAAGGCAGCAGTAAGTGCATTACCTCAAACCGTAAATCACTCCCTGGTGTGATGACTGTTCGTGGTTGTGCGTATGCCGGCTCAAAAGGGGTGGTATGGGGACCGGTTAAGGACATGATTCACATCTCTCATGGTCCTATCGGTTGTGGTCAATACTCCCGCGCAGGTCGTCGTAACTACTACGTGGGTTCAACCGGTGTTGACAGTTTTGGCACCATCAACTTTACCACCGATTTCCAAGAACGTGACATCGTGTTTGGTGGGGATAAAAAACTCGCTGCTGCATTGGATGAGTTGGATGAATTGTTCCCACTTGCCAAAGGCTACTCAGTGCAGTCCGAGTGCCCGGTTGGTTTGATTGGTGATGACATCGAAGCGGTCGCCAGAACCAAGAGTAAAGATCTCGGTAAAACCGTAGTGCCAGTGCGCTGTGAAGGTTTCCGCGGTGTATCGCAATCGCTGGGTCACCACATCGCCAACGATACCATTCGTGACCATGTGCTTGATAAATCAGACAGCATCGAGTTTGAAGGCACTGATTATGACGTTGCGATCATTGGTGACTACAACATCGGTGGTGATGCTTGGTCATCACGCATCATTCTCGAAGACATGGGACTTCGCGTGGTTGCTCAGTGGTCTGGTGACGGCACTCTGCCTGAAATGGAAGCCACACCTAAGGTCAAACTGAACTTGGTGCACTGTTATCGTTCGATGAACTACATCGTACGTTACATGGAAGAAAAACATGGCGTGCCATGGGTGGAATACAACTTGTTTGGTCCAACCAAAATCGTTGAATCGATGCGCAAAATAGCCGCGATGTTTGATGAAAAAATTCAGACTCAAACCGAAGAAGTCATTAAGCGTTATGAGCAGCAATGGAACGCGGTGATTGAGAAGTATCGTCCACGCCTTGAAGGCAAACGCGTGATGCTTTATGTCGGTGGTCTGCGTCCTCGTCACATTATCGGTGCGTACGAAGATCTTGGTATGGAAATCGTCGGTGCAGGTTATGAATTTGCCCACAACGATGACTACGTCAAAACCGTTCCTGAGATGAAAGACGCGACATTGCTGATGGATGATGCATCCAGCTATGAGCTCGAAGAGTTCGTCAAAAAACTCAACCCAGACCTTATCGGCTCTGGCGTGAAAGAGAAATATGTATTCCAGAAAATGGGTTTCCCTTTCCGTCAAATGCACAGCTGGGATTACTCAGGCCCATACCACGGCGTCGATGGTTTCGCGATTTTTGCTCGCGACATGGACTTAACCCTCAACAACCCTTGCTGGAACAAAATGACAGCACCTTGGCTTGCTGAGAAAGACTCTGACGTTGAATTAGCGCAAACCGCCTAATACACGGAAGTATTTGAACCGAACCAGCGTTCACGAATGAGTGGCATGGTAGGAGAAACGTTATGACTCAAGAAGTAGATGCAATAAAACCAGGGTTCCCGCTGTTCAATCAGCCGGAATACCAAGACATGATTGCTAAAAAGCAATCGAGTTTTGAACAACATGTGGATGAAGCCAAAGTCAAAGAAGTTTTCGACTGGACTACCACAGAAGAGTACAAGGAACTGAATTTTAAACGAAAACACATCACCATTGACCCAGCGAAAGCGTGTCAGCCTCTTGGTAGTGTGCTGTGTGCCCTCGGGTTTGAGAAAACCCTGCCTTATGTGCATGGCTCGCAAGGATGTGTGGCGTATTTTCGTACCTATTTTAACCGCCACTTTAAAGAACCGGTGGCGTGCGTTTCCGACTCAATGACCGAAGACGCAGCGGTATTTGGTGGTCAAAAGAACATGTTCGCTGGCCTACAAAACGCTTATGCCTTGTACAAACCGGAAATGATTGCAGTATCGACCACCTGTATGGCGGAAGTTATCGGTGATGACTTGAATGCCTTTATCGGTAACGCCAAGAAAGAAGGTTACATCCCGGCGGAAATTCCAACTCCGTTTGCACATACGCCAAGCTTTGTCGGTAGTCATGTGGCAGGTTGGGACGGCATGTTAGAAGGGGTTTTACGTTACTTCACTTTGGCCGATAAAGACAAAAACCAAGCGGGCAGCAAGGACTCAATCAACATCGTCCCTGGCTTTGAAACCTACCTTGGTAACTATCGTGTGATCAAACGCATGATGGAGCAAATGGGCGTCGAATACACCATGTTGTGTGACCCATCTGAAGTGCTGGATACGCCAGCAGATGGTGAATATCGCATGTACGCGGGCGGCACCACCATTGAGGAAGTCAAACAGGCGCCAAACGCGAAAGCGACCTTGTTCTTGCAGCCGGATCAATCGGTGAAAAGCACCAAGTTTATCAAGACGACTTGGGAGCAAGATGTTCCTGATGTGCACATTCCGATGGGATTGGATTGGACCGACGAGTTCGTGATGAAAGTGGCGGAGATTTCAGGCAAGGAGATTCCTGAAGAGATCGTCAAAGAGCGCGGCCGTTTAGTGGACATGATGACCGACTCACACACTTGGTTGCACGGCGTGTCTATCTCGCTTTACGGTGACCCAGATTATCTGATGGGTATGGTGAAGTTCCTGTCTGAACTGGGCTGCGAAGTGAAGCATGTGCTTTGTCATAATGCCAACAAACGCTGGCGTAAGAAAATGGAAGCTATCTGCGCTGAGTCGCCTTACACCAAAGACGCGCAAGTGTTTATCGGTAAAGACTTATGGCATTTCCGTTCGTTGATGTTTACTGAGAAGCCTGATCTGATGATCGGTAACTCTTACGGTAAATTCATTGAACGTGACACCTTCACAAAAGGGCCTGAGTTTGAAGTGCCATTAGTGCGCATTGGTTTCCCAATTTTCGACCGTCATCACCTACATCGTGATACCACATTAGGTTATGAAGGCGCGATGTCGATGCTCACGACCTTAGTCAACGAAATTCTTGCCAAGCTAGACCGTGACACTAAGAAAATGGGTGTTACCGACTACGGCTTTGATTTGGTTCGATAATCTTAACAGCCCCACACCGAACACCGGTGTGGGGCTGTGTGTTTAGGAGACAGCTATTTATGGCAAACGTCATGATTCAGTACACAGAGCAAGGACAGCTATCGCTGTATCTGGCTAAGAAAGATTTAGAAGAACACATCACTCATGTTGAGTTTGAAAGCGACGAGAAATGGGGTGGTGAGCTTGAGCTAGCCAACGGCGCGGCTTACTACATTGAACCTTTTGCCGGTAAACCCAGTTTTCCCATTTCGGTGCGAGCGCGGCGACTGCGCGCCGCCGCGTAGGTCTATCATCTACAGGAGGTAAAGATGGAATCCAGTCCGCTAAGTGAACACGTGGCACTGCGTATCGGCCTTGCGGCCAGAGCGCTTCCCGGTTTGAATGTCAGAGCGCTGCTTGCGCTGCTGACCACCAATTTAGGTACGCCGTTGACCGAAGAGTCGCTGACCTCTTTGAGCCCGAAAAAATGGCGTTCGATGGCGGCCAAACTTGACGGTGAGTTTAGCCGCTTTGAACTTGATAGTGCCCATGCAGCGCTGTGCAGCTTAGCGGTGGGTGAAGTTAATGCGCCGCAAGCGGTGAGCGCGACTTCCCTTGATGGGCCAAGCATCACCGTTGCCATGACATCCAATCGCGAGCAAGAGCTTGATGGCCACTTTGGTTCTTGCCTGCGCATGTTGGTGTATCAAGTGACGGCTGATGCGCACCAACTTATCGATGTTCGTGAGGTCAATACTGAGTTAAAAGGCGAAGAGCGCTCCGTGTATCTGGTCTCTTTGCTCAATGGCTGTGACTTGTTGTTTACGTTATCGATTGGCGGCCCAGCGGCTGCCAAAGTCACCCGCGCTGGCGTGCATCCGGTGAAAGTCAAAACACCGTGCGCCTGCGCCGAGCAGCTCGAAGAGCTGTCCTCGGTGATTGCGGGTACGCCCCCAAGATGGCTTGCCAATAAACTCAGTAAGCCCTTGCCTGCCTAATCCACTCCCCCCATTCATGTGATTGTCCTTTCTAGTTTGAGCCTGCCATGCAGGCTCTTTTTTTGTCACCTTCCCGACAAATTGTTGGCTTGTTACTAAGTGTTCAAATAAAAGATTAATAAAAACATGTAGTTAATCATGGGTCAGGTTTTGCAAGCAGTTCTATTGAGGAAGCGATGTCAGTCGGTTTTCAAAAGCGGTCACCGCCAGTCGGTGCAGTTTGAGCTTAGTCAGCCGGTCTCTGGGAACGTCAGTCAGTCTGAACATCAATAAGATTCAGCGTATATCAACGATAAAAAGTCTTTTACACGGACAGGTTTTTACTCAAAAGGAGCGGCGAGTATGAAACAAAAAGAGATTTTAGAGCTGCAGAATGAACCGGCATGTGAGCACAACAAAACCAGTAACAAACAGGGCTGCGCTCGTCCAACACCTGGCGCCACCGCAGGGGGTTGCAGCTTTGATGGCGCTCAAATCAGCCTGTTACCCATCGCCG
This sequence comes from Vibrio xiamenensis, assembly GCF_900100015.1. Taxonomy (GTDB): domain Bacteria; phylum Pseudomonadota; class Gammaproteobacteria; order Enterobacterales; family Vibrionaceae; genus Vibrio; species Vibrio xiamenensis. The sequence goes on from NZ_FNDD01000018.1 coordinate 34,599, forward strand.
ATGTCGGGCATCTAGTGCATGGGCCAATCGCCTGTGCAGGTAACAGTTGGGATAACCGCGGCACCAAAGCCACCGCCACCAACTTATTTCGTTACGGTTTTACCACCGACCTGAATGAGCAAGATGTGATCATGGGGCGCGCCGAAAAGCGCTTGCTGCATGCAATTAAAGAGCTTATCGAAGCGCACAATCCGCCGGCGGTGTTTGTGTATGTCACTTGCGTGCCAGCGCTGGAAGGTAACGATGTCGATGCAATTTGCGCACTGGCGCAAAAGCGCTGGCATAAACCGGTAATCGCCATTGATGCCGCCGGTTTTTATGGCAGCAAAAATCTGGGTAACCGCATTGCCGGTGAAGTGATGGTGGAAAAAGTCGTCGGCACCGCCGAGCCTCCAGAAAAGCCTGCGATGGCGAACGATCCGTGTCGTAAAGTCCACGACATCGTGCTGATTGGCGAATACAACATTGCCGGTGAGTTCTGGCATGTTTCGCCGCTGTTTGAGGAGCTTGGCATTCGCGTATTGTGCTGCTTGGCGGGTGATACTCAGTTCCACCAAATTCAGACCATGCACCGCGCCGATGCCGCCATGGTGGTGTGTTCTCGAGCGCAAATTAACGTCGCGCGTAAGCTCAACGAAAAATGGAACATTCCATGGTTTGAAGGCAGCTTTTATGGCATTGAAGACACCTCCCATGCGCTGCGCGAATTTGCCCGTTTGCTCGGCGATGCTCAGCTTACTCGCGATGTTGAAGCGGTAATTGCCCGTGAAGAAACTCGCGTGCGACGCCTGCTTGAACCTTATAAAGCGGCGCTTAGCGGCAAAAGAGCGCTGCTTTACACTGGTGGGGTCAAATCTTGGTCGGTGGTGTCAGCACTGCAAGAGTTGGGCATTGAAGTGGTGGCGACCGGCACCAAAAAATCCACCCAAGCCGACAAGGCGCGTATTCAAGAGATCATGGGCGACGATGCCATGATGCTCGACTCCGGCGGCGCGCGTAATTTGTTGGACGTTGCTTACAACCACCATGCCGACATCATGATCGCTGGTGGGCGCAACATGTACACCGCGCTAAAGGCCAAAATGCCATTTTTGGACATCAACCAAGAGCGTGAACACGCTTATGCCGGCTATGAAGGCATGATCACCTTGGCCGAGGAGCTCAAACGCACTCTCACGAGTCCTATCTGGCGCCACGTCAATAGTATTCCGGTTTGGCGTCAAACTCGCGACGACGTAGTGCTAAACATGTTGGATGTGCAATTTTCAATGAAGGAGGTGATGTGATGAGCGAAGTAAAAACCATCTCTAAAGCGCTGGTCACCCAGCCGCTAAAAACTAGCCAACCAACAGGGGCGACACTGGCGGCAATGGGCTTTGACGGCACCATTCCGTTGATGCACGGCTCACAAGGTTGCAGCGCGTTTGCCAAAGTGTATTTGATTCAACATCTGCGCGAGCCGATTCCGCTGCAAAATACCGCCGTGGATCAAGTTGCGGCGGTGATGGGCGCGGACGATAACCTGGTTCAGGCTTTGTATAACCTTGCTAACAAACAGCATCCGCAGTGCATTGCGGTGTTTACCACTGGCTTGACTGAAATGCAGGGCAGCGACATTCACCGCGCCGTCAAACTGTTTCAGCAGCAGTATCCGCAGTTTTTGGACATTGAAATTGTGCCGGTCGCGACGCCGGATTTCAAAGGCAGCATGGAAACCGGATTCGCTAAATTCGTTGATGCTATGGTGCGCCAGTGCGCACTGCCACAGCCTCGGGCTAAGCAGGCGAATTTGGTGAATGTGCTGTGCTCGGTCGCCACCACCGCCGCCGATTTAGACCTGCTGCGCCGCTATCTAGATGCGTTTGATTTAGAACCGATTTTTCTTCCCGATCTGTCCGAATCCGTCGACGGCCACTTAGATCAAGCCGACTTTAGCGCCACGTCAACTGGTGGCACTACCCTTGAGCAAGTGCGGCGGGTGTCATCGGCGTCAATGACCTTGGTGATTGGCGAGTCGATGTATTCCGCCGCCAAATGGCTTAAGCAGCAGTTTGGTATTCCATTTGTGTGCTGCGGTTTGGGTATGGGCATTCAGGCCACCGACCATCTGCTCGATGGGCTGGCGCACTTAAGCGGTAAACCCGTACCGCTGTGGTTTGAGCGCGAACGTAAGCGCTTGCTAGACGCCATGCTGGATACCCACTTTTTACTTAGCGGCGCCAAAGTGGCAATCGCCGCCGAGCCGGATTTGGCGCAAGGCTACATTCAACTGCTGCAAGAAATTGGCGCTGAGTTGCCGCTGGTGGTCACCACCGCGCCCGCCAAACTGTTTCAGCGTTATTTGCTGAGCAATGTGCTGGTGGGCGATCTGTCGCTGGTGGCCGAGCAGCTTGAGCATTTCGATGTGGTGGTGGGCAATTCACACTGCGCGCAGATATGCGAGCCGCAGGTGCCGGTGATTCGCGCGGGTTTTCCGTGTTACGACCACTTCGGCAACATGGATATTTTGCAATTTGGTTATGAAGGGGCGCGCTCACGGCTGTATGCGTTTGCCAATGCATTGCTGCGTAATCATCACGATGAGGTCACGCCGCACGTCAGCCAATACTACTTCTCGGCTGAGCAAGTGACGCCCAATCACACATTTGAAACTCAATCTGTGGAGGCATTATGACAGTACGCAAACTGCATTTAGAGACAGCGACAAGTGAGTTTACGCCGCTGTTAAAAGTGGCTTTTGCGACGCGGTCGCGAGTGATGATCGATGAACATTTCGGCCACGCACGCACCTTTCTGATTTACGGCGTTGACTACTCGGGTTACCAAATGCTTGATGCGCTGGAATTTACCGGGCAGCAGGTCGAAGGACACAATCGCTTGCCGGATAAAGTCAGTTTGCTCAAAGAGTGTGATGCGGTGTATTGCAACGCTTGCGGCGCCTCGGCGCTGCGCCAATTGTTGGCCCAGCAAGTGTTTCCGATCCGCGTCGATGACGACGTATCAATCAGCGAATCGCTTCAGCAGATCGAACACGATCTTAACCATCAACCCGCCGGGTGGATGACGCGAGCAATAAAACATGACTCACGCAGCGATGATGGTGCCGACAGCTATCTGGATTCGCTGCTCGATGAGCCTTGGTGAGTGTTGCGAGCCGCTAAGGATGTGCCACAAAAGTGGATAAAAATCGCCGTCGGCGCTTGAGTCGATATAGAAACCGTTTTTTTACCAATATGGAAGCAATGAAAAAGGAGTGAACTATGGACAATGTGGTGGGTTATACCCGTGGCGGCACCGAGTGGAAACCGCATTTTATCGATGGATTGGATGAGGAGAGTTGCATCGGCTGTGGACGTTGTTTCAAAGTCTGTTCTCGTGATGTGTTTGACCTAATTGAGGCCGACATGGAAGACGACGATGAAGATGACGTGATGATGGTGATGACGATCAAAAACGGCGACGACTGTATCGGTTGTCAGGCGTGCGCGAGCGTGTGCAGTAAAAAGTGCCATTCATTTACCGCTTAATCGCAGGCGCGAATCGCCAGCCATGAGCGGATTCATACCGCCTTTAATCCAACGCCGCAATTTGCGGCGTTTGTCGTTTTTTTGGCAACAAACTGTCACATTCCCGACAATTGTCCGCTTCAAGCCTTGTTGTTTTTGTGACATTGGATCAAACAACTGCTTAAAAAATAACAGCTTAATTTATATGAAAAGAGTGGATTGCTCTTTGCAACCTTAATTTCACAACTCAAGGAACAGACAAACGATTTGTTCAGACCGACACCCAAGGAGAGCTTATGTGGGATTATTCAGAAAAAGTGAAGCAGCACTTCTTTAACCCAAATAACGCAAAGGTGGTCGAAAACGCCAATGCGAAAGGAGACGTAGGGTCAATCAGTTGTGGGGATGCATTGAGCTTAACGCTCAAAGTCGACCCTGATACCGACACCATTTTAGATGCGGGATTTCAAACCTTTGGTTGCGGCAGCGCGATTGCATCATCATCAGCGCTGACTACCATGATCATCGGCAAAACCCTCGATGAAGCGAAAAGCATTACCAACCAAGATATCGCCGATTACCTCGATGGCTTGCCGCCAGAAAAAATGCACTGTTCAGTGATGGGCATGGAAGCACTAGAAGCTGCTATTGCCGATTATCGCGGCGAGACACTCGATGATCACCATGAAGAGGGCGAGCTGATTTGTAAGTGCTTTGCCATCGACGATGTGCTGATTCGTAAAGTGGTGGCGGATAACCATCTCACCAGCTTGGAAGAGGTGATCAACTACACCAAAGCGGGCGGCGGTTGTTCCTCTTGCCATGAAAAAATCGAGTTAGTGCTGGAAGAGTGCTTAGCGGCCAGTGCGCCAAGTAAAGCCAAGGCCAAATCACCCGTTGCCGCACAATCCATTGATGTCACTACCTTACCAACCAGCGGTGCATCCAAAGAGCAGTTTGAACAAGAGCTGGCCATCATCAATGAAGTAATTGAAGCCGCGCGCCCAGCGATTCAAGCCGATGGCGGCGACATTGAGTTGGTCGACTTTGAAAATGACATGCTGTTTGTAACGCTACGCGGCGCATGTACCGGCTGCGGTCTTGCAGGCATGACAGTGCATGGCATCGAAACCAAAGTCAGTATGAAACTCAAACGCTCGATCACTGTGTTCCCAGTGCAAGTGGAAGATAAAACTCAAAAAGAGGGCGCATATCATGTCTAGCTCAACCGCAGAAAGCACCAGCAAATTCGCCTATTTAGACAACAATGCCACCACCCGTATCGACCCGGCGGTTCTTGATGCAATGATTCCTTACTTAGATGAGTTTTACGGTAACCCATCGTCGATTCACCAAGTTGGCGCGCAAGTCGGTAAAGCATTGGAAGTGGCGCGCGAGCAAGTTCAGGCGTTAATCGGCGCCAAATATTCCTCAGAAGTGGTGTTTACTTCATCGGCGACCGAAGCGACCGCGACCGCGATTCTTTCTGCGCTGGAAGCGCAGCCAGAGCGCAAAGAGATCATCACCACAGTGGTGGAACATCCGGCAACGTTGTCGCTGTGCCAATACCTTGAGCGCAAAGGCTACAAAGTGCATTGGATTAGCGTTGACCGCAAAGGTCGCTTGGATCAAAAAGCGTTTGATAAAGCCTTGAGTCACAACGTCGCGGTGATGTCGATCATGTGGGCCAATAACGAAACTGGCACGCTATTCCCCGTCGAAATGCTCGCTCAGCAAGCGCGTCATTACGGGATTCAGGTTCACGTTGATGCGGTGCAAGTGACGGGCAAAGTACCGTACGAAGTTCATCGTAGCTGCATTGATATGTTGTCGCTATCCGGACACAAATTCCATGCGCCGAAAGGGGTTGGCGCCTTGTATTTGCGCCGTGGCACTCGTTTTCGTCCTTTATTACGCGGCGGACACCAAGAACGCGGTCGCCGTGCGGGTACCGAAAATGCGGCTTCAATCATTGGCTTAGGTAAAGCGGCGGAGTTGGCGATGATCTCCATGCGTGAAAATACCGAAACCATTATGACGCTGCGCGATCGGTTGGAAAAAGGTTTGCTGGCTGCGATTCCTAACAGCTTCATCACCGGTGATGTTGATTATCGCGTACCAAACACCACCAATATCGCGGTTGAATTTGTTGAAGGTGAAGCGTTGTTGCTGTTGCTCAACCAATGTGGTGTGGCGGCGTCTTCTGGCTCTGCGTGTACTTCGGGATCATTAGAGCCTTCACACGTGATGCGCGCGATGGACATTCCATTTACCGCCGCGCACGGCACGCTGCGTTTTTCATTGTCGAAATTCACCACGCAAGCGGATGTCGATTTAGTGATAGAGAAATTGCCAGCGATTGTCGAACGGCTACGCACGCTGTCGCCATATTGGAACAATGACACTCAGCAAGGGGATTTGCAGTCCTTTGAACCTGTGTATGGCTAGAGTGATGAGTGATGGCCGGCTAGCCCAGTACTTTTAGCGACAAGCAATTATTTAGCGGAAAGTCAGTATCTAGCGAAAAGTAAGTATCGATAAAAAATCGCCAATAAAGCGAATGGAAGCAATCAATTACCAACAATAACCGCCGCACGGCAACGTCAGATGTTGAGCAGTCAGTGCTTGGGCGAATAAATGGAGGGACGCAACATGGAGCAAGCGTTAATGCAACACGGAAAGTTATCTGACCTACGTGAAGTGGTGATCAACGACACCACACTACGAGATGGTGAGCAAAGCCCAGGCGTGGCGTTTCGCCTTGAGGAGAAGGTGCAACTCGCCCGTGAACTCAGCGCCGCGGGTGTGCAGGAGCTTGAAATCGGCATTGCGGCGATGGGCGAGAGTGAGCGCCAAACCATGCAAGCGATTCGCAGCGCCGTCACCGACAGCCAGTTAATGGGCTGGGCTCGAATGTCGGAAAACGATCTCAAAGCCAGCTTAGGTTTGGGTTTGGATTGGATCAATTTGTCGATTCCCGCCTCTCGTCAGCAACAAATGAGCAAACTTGGGCTTAGCCTTGGTCAAGTGTTGGCGCGCATCGATTATGTGGTGCGCAGCGCAGTGCAACATGGCTTTAAAGTTTCGGTTGGGTTTGAAGACGCCTCACGCGCTGAAATGTCGGACATGCTGTTTATGGCGGATATGGCGCAAATCGCTGGCGCTAAGCGGATGCGCTTTGCCGACACGCTTGGCGTTTTGGACCCGTTTGAAACCTTTAGCCGCGTGCATCACCTCGTCTCACACGCCAGTATTGAATGGGAGATGCACGCGCACAACGACTTAGGGCTGGCTACCGCTAATTCACTGGCGGCGATTCAAGCCGGGGTTCACTCAGTCAATACCACTTTGATCGGCCTTGGCGAACGCGCGGGTAATGCGGCGCTTGAAGAGGTGTGCGTCGCCGCCTCCGTGATGCATCACGCCGATATTCGCGTCGATTTAGCCAAGTTGCCCGCGCTTTGCGAACTGGCTAAAAGCTTTTCTGGACAGCAAGTTGCGGAACATAAGCCGATTGTTGGCGCTAAGGTGTTCTCCCACGAGTCGGGCATCCATGTTGATGGATTATTGAAAGATCCTGCGAATTATCAGGGGTTTGCGCCAGAGCTTGTTGGGCGCCAGCATCAATTGGTGCTTGGTAAACACTCAGGGCGCAAAGCGGTCATGACACTACTCAATCAACGCGGTATGGCGGTGAGTGATGCTCAGCAACCGCATTTTCTCGCCGCGCTGCGGGCTTGGTGTGAAACCAATAAACGTACGCCGTCGGACGCCGAGTTACTGCAACTGCTTCAGCAAGCGCTGGCCGCAGCGTAAGGAGGTCAATATGGACGACATTATTCACCCAGATGACATCGATGATCTGCTGTCCATTGAAGACTTTTTTGACTACTTCGGTGTGGGGTACGACGTTGACATCATGCAAAAGCAGCGCGTGCCATTGCTGCGTTTATTTCAAGCCATGTTGCCCGATGACGAACAAGGGCGCACTTATCGCAGCTATCAGCAAGCTTTAGTCAAAGCCTATTGTGGCGTGGTGAAAGGGGATTCTGTACCTGCGCTTGAGATGCGCTGCGGCGGCTGCCATGAGTGCGAAACCAGCAGTGAAGAGGGAGCGTGTTGTGAGTGAAAGCATTCGTTTTGAAATCGGCGATGAAGTGCGGGTGGTGCGCAATATTCGCAATGACGGCACCGTATTTGGCAAGGAAAAAGGCGATTTACTGATTGATGCTGGCGCAGTGGGTGTGGTGCGCAGCATCGGTTATTTCTTGCAAGATCAGGTGATTTATCAGGTGTATTTCCCCACGCTTGATCGCCAAATCGGGGTGCGCAACAAAGAGGTGATCGACGCCAGTTTGCCTTGGCAGCCCAACCCGTTTTATCGCACCGAACAAGTGGTGCTGACCAAGCACTTGGCCCATCAGGGCGAAGTGTTTGCCCACAAAGGCCAGCAAGCAGAAGTGATCGAATTTGATAGAGATTTAACCACAGGCAAAGTCAAAGTTCAGGTGTTGGTTGATAAGCTTTGGGTGTGGTTGGATTTATCGGCGATTCGTAAAGATGAAGCCGCTAAGGCTTACCAACCAGGAATGCAGTGAGGTGAAGTATGACATCAACATTAAACCGTGAGGACGACTTTACGCTTAAGCGTCAGCAATATCTGCTGATCAAATTGGCGTTGCAGCAGTTTGGCGTCAACCCAGATCAGCTCAGTCGCAGTGAGTACAGCAAAGTGATGGTCGATGCCAAAGCGCTGTCACAAATTCAAACCCTTATCTGCCACAGCGCGGAATCGGCGATTGTGCATATCAGTGAACAAGATGTCGACCAGGCGATCAATAAACTGATGGAGCAGTGCGGCGATGCAGCGCAGTTTCATCTCACCATGAATAAGCACATGTTAACTCGCGCCAGCATCGAAGCGTGTCTGCGCGAAGATTTACTGTGTGAGCAAGTGCTTGAGCGAGTTGCGGCAAATGTACCACCATTGGATTTAACCATGGCGCGTCAGTATTACTACAAGCATTTGGATAAATTTTCCCGTTTACGAATGTGGAAAGTCAGCCATATTCTAATCACCGTCAATAATGACTTTAGCGACAATACTCGCCCGGTGGTGCAAAGCCGAATTAAGAATTTGTACCGCGAGGCCAACGTCGATAATTTCGCGCAGTTGGCGCTGAAAAACTCTGAATGTCCCAGCGCGTTGGAAGGCGGCAATTTAGGTTGGTGTGAGGCGGGCAAATTGTTTGGTGAGATTGAGTCGGTGCTGCAATGGTTGCCGCACAATATCGTCAGCGCGCCCATTGAAACCGAAGCGGGTTTTCACTTGGTGTTGTGCCATGAAGAAAAAGCCGCGCGAGTAGCGAGTTTTGATGAAGCTTTACCTTCCATCGAGCAGTTGCACACCGAACGTGCTCAACGTTATTTGCAAAAGCAGTGGATCGAAAATTTGCGCCGCCGCAGCACTCAAAGTGCGATCAAATAATGGGCGAAAATAGACCAGCAGTCGAATTGGCGTAAACTCGAAGCGCGTCTTCCACGGATAAGGAAGACAAGAGCGCCAAGAGCGCTTGTTCTCGGAGGTACTCTGGTTCGTAGGTGCTTTTGTTCACAGGTATTATTTTTTGGCAGGTACTTTTTTTCGCAGGGACTCTTTTCGCAGGTACTTTTTTCACAGGTACGAGTTACATTTTTGAGCGCTTAATCAATCACATTTTAATCATAAAAGCGTCTCATCACTCAGTGTCGTCAGCACTTCAAATAGGGAAATCGATAATCATAAATTACGCGCTTTGAGCGCTTTTAAGGGTAAAGGAGTACCACATGAATAAAATTGGCGTAGCCATGCTGGCGTGCATCTTAAGTGTTTCTGCGCAGGCAGAAACCATCACCGTCGCCGTTGCGAACAACTTTTTCCAACCGATGAAGACCTTGGTGGCGCAGTACAACAAAAGTCACGATGTCACGATCAATATTTCCACCGGTTCCACTGGGCAACTGGCCGCACAGATCATGAATGGTGCGCCCTTTGACCTGTTTTTTGCCGCCGACCAAGTGCGGCCGAAAATGCTCGCCGATAAGGCCTTTGCCGATGCGCCGACCACGTATGTCCGTGGCGTGTTAGTGCTGTGGTCACCACAAAAAGACTTAGTTGATGACAACGGCAAAGTGCTTAGCTCTGATGGGTATCAACACATTGCGGTTGCCGATCCTAAACTCGCACCTTACGGCTTGGCAGCTCAGCAAGCGATGCAATATTACAAAGTGTATCAGACCGTTGAACCCAAAATTGTGTTCAGCAAAGGGGTAGGCGCAGCCTATCAATTTGTCGATTCTGGCAATGCTGAGCTGGGCTTTTTGGCGTTATCACAAGTGTTTTTAAACGGCGAGGTGAAATCTGGTTCGTACTGGATGGTGCCGCAAGAGAGTTATGCGCCAATTATGCAAGATGCCGTGGTGATTAAAAGTAGCCAGCACAGCGCGGCGGCCAAAGCGTTTCTTGATTACATTCTCTCGTCAGATGGTCAAACCATCACTCACCAGTTTGGCTATTTGCCAGCCAGTGCATCGTCTTAGTGGCGCTGTCATTCGTACATTAGGGAATTTGTACTTATGGTATTGCCAGATTGGACGGTGGTTGGCTTAACCTTGAAGTTGGCGCTGGTGGTCACCTTGTGGCTACTGGTGCTGAGCATTCCTATCGCTTGGTGGTTGTCGCAAACCCGCTCGAAGTGGAAAGGTGCGGTTGCCAGTGTCTTGACGCTGCCTATGGTGCTGCCACCGACCGTGCTGGGGTTCTATTTGTTGCTACTGTTTAGTCCAAATAGCCATTTAGGTCGCGGCTTAAAAGAGCTGGGGATCGATGCCTTGCCGTTTAGCTTTGCAGGCTTAGTCGTGGCGTGCGTGATTCATTCGTTTCCGTTTGTGGTTCAGCCGCTGCGCAATACCTTTGAAGCCCTAGGTAAAGCACCGTTTGAAGCTGCGGCAACCCTGCGCTGCTCGCCGTTTCATGTGTTTTGGGAAGTGGCTTTGCCGCTGGCGTGGCCGGGCATTTTTTCTGCCGCGATCATCGGGTTTTGCCACACCCTCGGTGAGTTTGGCGTTGTGCTGATGATTGGCGGCAATATGCCCGGTAAAACGCGCGTGATGTCGGTTGAGATCTACAACTTAGTGGAAGCGATGGAATACCAGCAGGCGCATGCGATGTCTTTATTACTGCTGGTATTTTCATTTGCCGCTCTGATGGGTGTCCATGGTTTGAATCATCTTCATCAAAGGCGCGACCAACATGATTAACGCTAAATTAAACGCGCACTATGGCGATTATCGCCTGCAGGTCGATTTGTCTTTGCCGACTACCGGCGTAACCGCGCTGTTTGGCCCATCAGGATGTGGCAAAACCACTTGCTTGCGCGCCATTGCCGGGCTAAATCGGTTGCCCAAAAGCCATGTCAGTATTGGCGAAACTCTGTGGCAATCGCACGATGAACGCTACTTTATTCCGCCTTATCAGCGCGATATCGGCTTTGTATTTCAACAGCCAACGCTGTTTTCCCATCTTAATGTCGAGCGCAACTTATTGTTTGGCTACAAGCGTTTAGCGGCGAATAAGCAGCGTATAGAGCAGGGCGTGATATGTGAATTGCTCGGTATTGCCCACTTGCTAAAGCGCCGTGTTGATCATTTGTCGGGCGGTGAAAAGCAGCGTATTGCGATTGCGCGCGCTTTGCTGACATCGCCTAAATTGCTGTTGATGGATGAGCCGTTATCGGCGCTTGACGACAGTCGTAAGCAGGAGATTTTGCCGTATTTGGAGAGCTTAACCCGCGAGCTCAAATTGCCGATACTCTATGTCACTCACAGTGTCAGTGAGGTGGCCAAACTTGCCGATCACTTAGTGGTATTGGAGCATGGGCGGGTGAAACAACAAGGTTTAGTCCGTCATTTATTAAGTGGTTTGATTCACCATGCGGGCGCCCATCAAACCCGCTCCACGGTGCTGGATATGCAAGTGACGGCCAAAGAGCATGATGGCGTAATTGAAGTTGAAAACCGCGATGTCAGTTTGTATCTCACCGACCAGCGCGCCAAGCTTGGCGAACGAGTACGCTGTGAAATTATCGCTTCCGATGTGAGTATTACTCTTGAGCCTTCATTGACCTCATCGATTTTGAATATTTTGCCCGTCACCATTCGTCATATTGACCTGACCTCTCACCCAAGTGATGCGTTGCTTGACTTGATGCTTGCCAACGACGAAACGCTGAAAGCACAAATTACTAAACGTTCAGCAACCTTGCTGGATCTACAACAGGGCATGGGCGTATGGGCACAAATTAAAGCGGTAGCAGTGTGTTAAAAAGGTTTGGATGATGAGGATATTGCTTACCTGCCATAAATTACACGTTCAGAGTGGTGAATTTATAGCAGGTAACTTTTCGAAATTTAGGCTTGTTTTTTGGATCTTAGACTGCGTGGCGTCATTGAGCGCAGTACATTATCGCGACCGAAAAAATGATGTTTCAGAACCGCGAAGATATGCAGTGTAAACAGCACACTGAGTGAAACGCAGGCGGCACGATGGATCACCAAAAAGAACGCATTGATGTCGGGGTTGGAGATCGGGTTGGGAATCTTAAATAGCCAAAAGAAGCTGTAATCTTCCTCAAGCATTAAAAATCCACTGATAAACACTACCGCCATGGTCACATATAGCAGCGAGTGAGACAGTTTGACTGCGGCTTTATGTTTGCGCGACATCGAATCAGGCAGTTGCGGCGGCTGGCGAAAATACTTCCAGACGTAGCGAGCGATGAAAATCAACGCGCCAATGGTTGCCAAAGACATATTCAAAATGGATAAAAAAGAGTGCAGGGGATGGTTGTCTTCGACCAGATGCATGCCAAAACCGGCAATTGAGGCATAGATAATGACCACGGCCATTACCCAGTGAAAAAATTGGCTTAGGGGATCGTAATATTCAGTTTTCATATCATTAGTGCGCCGCATGTCATCATTAAGAATGAATTTTCCTTATAAATTTAGTGGTTATAGTGCAGTATTCGATAAATTGTTTTATTAGCGTAGTGACAGGGTTTGGTTATAGAAATGTCTGGTGTTGCATATAAAGTAAGCTTTGCTCACAAGGAAAACAGCCCAATACGTCCGTGTCTTATTGATGGGAATCGCATAGATAATTCAATCAAATGCTGTTTGCGCTGCGTGTTATGACCTTGGCTTAATCTAGATTAAAGATTGTTGCCTTTAATGCGGTTAATCTTGGCGTTAGATAGACCGCCGTTGTAGAGGATAAGATTTGAGCACGCTATTTGCCCCAACCCGTATTGGAACCATGGCCCTGAAAAACCGTTTCGTGCGTAGCGCGACATGGGAGAACATGGCGACAGACACTGGCCATATGACCGATAAGTTGTACGCGATTTATCAAGAACTCGCGCAAGGTGAGGTGGGGATGATCGTCACCGGATACGCCAATATCGTCGCCGAAGAAAAGCCTAACGCTGGTATGATGGGCATGTATGACGATAGTTTTATTGCAGAATATCAAAAACTTACTGACATGGTGCACCGCTATGATTCCAGCATTGTGATGCAATTGGCCTATGGTGGGACAAAAACGACCTACAATCTTGGCGAGCGCGTTATTTTTGCGCCAAGTGAGGTGCCGGAACGTGGCACGCAAACGCAAGGCCAAGCGATGACGCAGCAAGACATTGATTACATTGTGAATGCTTTTGCCAAAGCCAGTCGCCGCGCGCAGCAAGCCGGTTTTGATGGCGTTGAGATTCATGCCGCGCACACCTATTTGATCAACCAGTTTCTAAGCCCTTATTACAACCAGCGTGACGATAAATATGGCGGCAGCCTAGACAATCGTATGCGTTTTCTACTCGAAATTTATGCCGCGATTCGCGCCGAGGTGGGTTCGGATTTTCCAATTCTGGTTAAATTAACCGCGACGGAGTTTTTTGACGGTGGACTCACGTTTGCACAGACGCGAGTGATTTGTCGCAAGCTAGCGGAAATCGGCGTCGATGCGATTGTGCTGTCGGGTAACATTCACGCTAAGGCCGATACTATGGTGGGTGAAGAACATGACGGTTACACCATTGAACAAGAAGGTTACTTTCATCAATATGGCGATGTGGTTAGCCAAGATATCGACATTCCGGTTATCACCGTTGGCGGCTTAACCGACATCGAAGCGATTGAACGCCTTGCGAGTACAACCAAGATTGAATATTTTGCGCTGTCACGACCGTTATTGTCTGAGCCAAACCTGATTGCGCGCTGGAAATCTGGCGATCGCACGCCAGTGGAATGTGAGCGCTGCTCAAAATGTCGCACTAAGCGTGGCAATTTCTGTGTGACCAACAAGCAGCGTAAAGCGGCGCTTGCGAGTATGTGATTTCGAACCGACTAGGCGATAATCCGTTCTCACAGTGCGCTCTGTAAGCGATGAAATGGTGATGAACTCAGAAAAAACAACCGCAGCGGTGCCATGTTTACTTGAAACCTGGCACCTTTCTGAATCTCAACTTTATCACTGGTTGCTAAAGCAATCCGGCGATGCGGAGCTGAGTTTTGATCTGCTGCAAGAGACCTTTTTGCGCGCTTTGCAGCGCGGTAAAGCGTTTTGCGATATTGAAAATCAGCGCGCTTGGCTGTATCGCGTGGCGTCAAATTTGTTGGTTGATGAGCTGAGAAAACCCACCTTTGTTCCTGTACCCGACGATTTAAGCCTAGCGCCTGAAACTCTGGCGCGTCCTGCTGTCGACAGTTTGGCGCAGTGCTTGCCCAAAGCGCTGCTGCAATTAAGCGTTGCTGAGCGGGAAATTATTCAGCAATGCGATTTAGCTGGCGTGGCGCAGCAGGCTTTCGCCAATACCCACCATTTAACGTTGCCGGCGACCAAGTCGCGCATTCAGCGCGCTCGTAAAAAACTCAAACAGATCTTAAAAACTCAGTGTCATATTCGTTTCGACGAGCAGCAGCGCGTGTGCTGCTTTTATTCCGACACGCTTGATTCAAACTCCTCTATCTCAGTGCCTTAGCGAAATATCTCTCGCAACACCAAAAAATGTGCATCTTTTAGGTGTCGTTCTCGTCTTACTAATATATCGGGATGAATGCGCAGCCGCGGTCTGCACATTAAGGTAAAGGCAAAATCATGTTCGTTATTTTTACTTGGTTGGCAGATTGGCTGACCTATCGAATATTTGCGCTTCCAATGGATTCGAAATTGGCCGATGCGGTGCATTTCTTTATCGAAGATAGCAGTAAGATTATGCTGTTACTGACGGTGATGATCTATGTGATTGCGTTGCTGCGCGCTTCGCTTAATGTCGAAACTGTGCGTGATTATTTAGCCGGCAAAAGGCGCTGGTATGGCTATTTGACCGGCAGCTTTTTTGGCGCCATCACACCATTTTGCTCTTGCTCCAGTATTCCTGTGTTCCTCGGATTTACTTCGGCAGGTATTCCACTGGGTATCACCATGGCGTTTTTGATTACCTCGCCACTGGTCAATGAAGTTGCGGTGTTACTGCTATTTGGCTTGCTGGGCTGGCAATTCACGGTGTTGTATGTCGCGGTCGGGGTAACGATAGGTGTGCTGAGCGGTTGGTGGCTTGACACAATAAGAGCAGAGCGCTGGTTACAACCAGTGGCGGTCAAAGCCACGCAGCTAAGCCAGCAGCGTTCGGTACGCCATGCGTCAAGTCCGCGGTCGGTAAGTCCAGCAACGGTGAGTTTGGCTCAGCGCCATCAATTTGCGCTTGATGAACTGCAAACCATCGTTGGCCGAGTATGGAAATGGGTATTGATTGGGGTTGGTATTGGTGCTGGGTTACATGGTTTTGTGCCTGATGGCTGGTTGCAAGCGCATTTGGGCGCTGGGCAGTGGTGGTCCGTTCCAGCTTCTGTGGTGCTTGGTATTCCACTCTATTCCAATGCAACAGGCGTGATTCCGATAATGGAAAGTCTATTAATCAATGGCTTACCAGTGGGAACGACGTTGGCATTTTGTATGAGTACGGTTGCGGTGAGTATTCCTGAGTTTGTGATGCTAAAACAAGTGATGCAGTGGCGTTTATTGGGGCTGCTACTTGTCATGTTGCTGGTGGCATTTACCTTGGTGGGCTGGATATTCAACGCCTCAATTTGGTCATTTTAGGAGAAGTATTATGAAACATTTCAAAGTATTAGGATCTGGTTGCAGTAACTGCGTTAACACCGCCAAACTGATAGAAACATTAGCTCAGCAATGCGATGTGGAGGTTGACGTCAGCAAAGTCAGCGACATGGAAGCCATTCTGGCGTACAACGTGATGTCGACGCCAGCGGTGGTGATGGATGGGCAGGTGGTTCACTCAGGTTCGGTGCCCAAACCTGAGTTGGTGTTAGCTTGGCTGAAAGAATAAACCCTAAAGTGGGTTAGAAGTCGTAACTTAAGCTTAAGGTGCTGTAGAGCTCGTCGTTGCTCTTGGTGGAGGCTACTTCGGTGTTGTAGATGTATTGTGTGTCGACCACCAGAGCCAGGTTGGTCATCAGGGTGTTTTTCAAAAATGCATCGGCGGTGTATTGAGTATTGGAGTCACCGTATTCGACTTTACCTCCGCCGCCAACCGAAAAGGTTTTACTGAGATTCTTTTCCCCCTTTAAATAGCTCGAAGCGATGATTTCATTGGTCTCTTTACTTGGGTAGTCTTCATCGTTGTCTTGGCGTTTGGTATAGCGATAACCAGGACCAAGGCCAAATTCCAGCTTGGTCTGTTTTTCATCGATGATCTTGTACGCCAAACCTGTGGTTAACGTATAGCTTTGACGATAGGTCTCATATTGGTTGTGTTCGTACTCATTCTCAACGTATCCGGCGATGGCTTTACCTAAGTCATAACTGGCTTTGTAATACAGCGAGTACTTGTTGGTGCCTTCATCTTCATCGGTTGAATCGGTGTAATAGGTATTAAACTTGGCTTCATGTTCCCACTCGCTAGGTTTATAGGTCAACCACAGCGAAGAGTTAAATGACATCGATGTGTTAGTGGTTTTTGAATAAAACAGCCCGACTTTGGTGCCGGTTTTCAACTTATCTTGATCGTCCTTGTCGCCGGATTTAGCACTGCCGGTATCGGCATAAACATAACTGCAACTGAGAGTGGAAAGTAGCGCCGCACTGACGAGATATCTTTTCATATTAATGACTCCTATTTTTGTATTCACCTTAATAAAAAGGTCATATAGGTTGTCAGATGCAAGTAATGCTGAGGTCAATACAAGGTTGGAGATTGATTGGCTAAATTTATGTCTTGAGTGCAAGATTGGCGTGTTGGGTCAATAGGTTAGAGTATGGTAAATGGTAACGCTCGGTTCACCCTAAGGTTAAACCGAGCGTTGCAGCGAATAGAGTTGCATCCAATGACGTTAGTCACTGGTTTCGTCTTGGCCTGGCCCGTCAGTGACGCGCATTGCCACCATCGCCAGAACAAAATAAGCAAATGTCAGCGCCGCAGCGGTAAAAAAATAGTCTTGCTGCATGGTTGGCATAAGTTCAGCAGCGGGTGTGCTGTAGACCAAGCGAAAGGCTAGAGCAATCATAAATACCAAAATACCACCGGCGCCGACTAACAAGATTTTCGCCATTCTTGCGGTATGAGTATCGGTTGGGTCAACGACTTGGTAATCGTCATTTTGCTCTTGCAGTAAGCGCTGACGCTCAAATTCAATCAGTACTTGCTCTCGCTCTGCTTGCAGGGTTTCATCTGCAGGCCATGAATCGCGCGCGCCCATAAAGTGAGCAGCGATCGGGTAGAGCACCAGCGCAATCACGTATTCAGGGACGAAGATAAAATAAAAACTCATGGCATTGCTGGCCATCATTAATACCGCAAACGCCAGCGCGACTCCCCATACTAAGAGCGCGGCAAGGTTGAGTTTTTGCCCAAGGTAGCGAGACCAGTAGCGCGTCATACCCAATTTGGGCAGCAGATAATGCTCAGCGATCGTAATTGCGCCGACGGGAGAGAGTAAAATCGCGCCGTAGACCGTGAGTGGCATGACCGATTGGGCAACAAACGGAAAGCATGCAGCGATGGCAATCACTACACCAATAATGGCGGTAACGCGGCTGCGGGTCATCGATGGCATCAGTGCGCTCGCGGCAAGACCAGCGCGATACAAACACGCATTGGCGGTGGTCCAGCCGGCGCAAATTACTGCGCCAAGGCCGATGTAACCTAAAGTGGCAAATGCCACGTCAGCAGAGTCGAGTGAGATGAGCGAATGGCCGACCAAAACGGCAGCGCCAGCGCCCATTAGACCTGCTGAAATCCAGCCAATGTAGTGACCGAGAAACATTCCGATACCGGAAAACACGCCGTACCACTTACGATGGGCAAAACGGAACGTCGCCATATCAATCAAACCAAGGTGCACCATAGCGCCGTTGGCCCAAGCAAACGCCGCCACTTCCCAAGTGGAAATACCTGGCTCGCCATCTGGAGTTACGCCAGTCCAAATGCTTTGCTTGGCGACATTAAGAAATTCGCTAAAGCTGCTGATGCCCGTTTCGCCGGTGACATGCAGTGCTAAGGTGGGCAGTGCGACCAGGGCGCCGCAGACAAAACAAGTCAACATCCAAGGTGAGCAGATAGTCGCGAAGTTAGCCATCGCCTCAAATCCGCGCGCCGCAACAATTACCACCACAGCTGCGAGCAGTAAAGTGACGATGATAAACGCAATTGAGGTTGGGTAAGCTTCAAGTTGAACCGGTAGGTTGAGCGCGAATCGTACCGCGTAGGCGGAAACGGTAATCATGGCCGCAGCAAGCGAGCCGTAAAACAATAAAATCGCGCTGTTATAAATTTTGCTGAAATAGGGGCCGGTGATCTGTTCTAAATATTTAAATAGTGAACGGCGGGTTTCGACGGCAATCGGGGTGGTGACCAAGGTCCAACTGGCGACGGCCAAAAGGTTACCGATAAGTAAGCCTAGCAATAATTCGGTGGTCCCGACTCCCATGGTAACGAAGGTGACACCGATGACAAACTCGGTTGCTGCGATGTGTTCGCCGCCGAAAAGTCCAGCGAAATAACGCCAGCCGCGCACGTGATGAGCCGCTGGAGGAATGGCGCTACGCAAGTGCCTTCTACGGGCTTTGGGGCTAGGTTGAGCGGTGTGATTTGGTATTGGTTGTTCCATTAACAAAGACTCCAAACATCATTTAGTCGGCAAAAATTTTCGCTCGTTCAGAGAGCGAAATTTACATGTCACTAGGTTGGCTGTACCGGAACGTTGAGGTTCTCCTGAGTGGTTGAGGTTGCGCGAAAAACCCTTTTTTTCGTTGCAACTGCCGACTAAAAATTTATAATTTTTTATTTACCTTAAGGGAATTTTCGTAACAAAACAACCGGACAGCGTATGGCAAGTTTAGTCCTTAATGTTTAGTAAAAGGTAACATTTAGAAAAATGTTGCTGCAAAAGGAGTATGAATTACTGTCTCGATAGTCGGCGTTATATATTCAATGAATAGCTAATAGAGGGAAGGTTTTTACTTGTATTTATGTAGCAGCGACCAGGGAATATGACACAAATAGTGGTTCTCTGGGTGACGGCTTAAATGGTGCTGATGCTCCGCATCGCTAGGCACAAAATTATTGAGTGGCAGCACTTCTAGAGCGATTTTATCGGCATCTTCTCGTGCGCCGATATGGTACTTAGCTGCGTCTAAATGCTGTGAATTTCGGCTATAAATACCCGTTCGATACTTTTCGCCTTGATCTTGACCTTGCTGGTTAATGCTGTATGGGTCGATGATTTCAAACAGATGATCGATCAAGGATTCGACGCTGATAACTTGTGGATCAAACATAATCCGTACACATTCCGCGTAACCATCGTATTCACCTTGAGTGTGATGACTGGTGCCGTTGGCGCGGCCAGCTTCCGTTTCGATAACGCCTGGCACGTATTTAATAAATTCTTGTACGCCCCAGAGGCAGCCGCCGGCGAGAAAAATTTCTTCCATGATGAAGAGCCTGTCAGTCGGTGATGATGGCGCGCAGTGTAACATGAGCGTGTGATGAATGAATCCCGGTTGTGATTTGCTGATGAAGAATTCAGCTCGCAGATTCGCTTATTTGCAATTTGGTGTGATACTCAACAAATCGGCGGGCTTGAGTACTTAAGCCCGCAAACTCGGATTAGTTTTGCTGTTGATTCTCAACTCTTAGCCGAATTCTAATCCTCTCGGTGGGCATTGAAGCGGTAAAAATGCCGCGGTTGAATGATGGCAGTAGATAACTTTTAAAGGAGCCTGTGATGAAACGACTTATTCTCGTCACGTCGCCGCCAGCCAGTGGCAAAACTTACATTTCCAAGCAATTGGCTAAGGCATTAAAGCATGTGGTGTATCTTGATAAAGACACCTTGATTGTGTTGTCACATCAGATTTTCAAAGTGGCCAATCAAGAGGTTAATCGCAGCTCCGATTTCTTTGAAGAGCACATTCGTAATTACGAATACGATGCCACGCTGGCACTGGCGATGGAAGCGTTAGAATACGAAGATACGGTATTGATTAATGCGCCGTTTACTCGTGAAATTCGCGATAGCCAGTACGTTGATAACCTAAAACAGCAGCTACTGGAAAAAGACGCGCGTTTGACCATCGTTTGGGTTGAAACCGATGTCGACGTGGTTAAGCAGCGCATGATCGATCGCAACTCAGACCGCGATACTTGGAAACTGGAACATTGGGACGAGTACATTGCAGGGGTAAATTTTGCGATTCCAGAAAGCCTAGATAATCCAGACATCGTTGACGATCTGCTGGTGTTTCAAAATTCCAGCGATGAAGAGTATCAAGCCTCGATGGCGCGCATTATTCCCATTTTGGAAAACCGCAGCGAATGATGAAGCTGCGCGCTCAGCTACACTGGTAAGCTTTGCACGATGTCTTTATCGTTACGACCAACGGGCCTTATGGCCCGTTTTTATTGTTGGTCACGTTTGCATGCTAATTGTTTGAAAGTGGTCTGAATGCAATGGCTCGCATGGTATCAAGGGTAAAGGTGCTTGGCTATGGGCTATCAATAAAGCACTCTTTAAAGCTGCTGCATTGATTGCAGTTTGGCGCTTTACACACATAATCGCCGCCGCGTTCACACAGCTGTTTGTAGAAGTAACGTTTCCAGCGCATATTGTTGACGTTACCCGCATGCAGGGTCGGAAAATAAAAGCCAATCAAACGTCCGAGCGTTGGCCGTTCATCCAGCCCTAAGCTTTGCCACAAATGGTAAGAGCTCATGCTGGCGTTGGACAAAACCCAAGCCACTTCTTTGTACCAGTTCAGCTCGGTATTGGCGTGATCCATTAATAAGCGAAACAGGTCGTCGCGTTCACTGGCACGTCCGGCGATAAGTTCAGCAAATAGCCGCTGAGTTTGGCTATAAAGCTGTTTTTGCTGAGTGCTAACTTCAAACTCTGCCTCGTTAATCATCTGCGCTTTAAGCTTGGCAAAGGTTTCCGCTTTCAGCCCCATATAAGTGGGCAGGGCAGTGCGCCCAGTGATAAAGCCAGCCAGCAGCGCGCGCCATATCTTCTGCTCTTGCCAGCGGTAGTTATCGATTGGTGTGACGGCCAATTCTGCAATCGGGGTTCCCATAGCATCCTCCTTGAAATAGCTTACTTTTTAAATACCTAGCCTTGAAATGCTTAGTCTTGAAATGATCTGTGCCAGTGCCGGTTTAACCCGCCACTGGCGTTGATTTATCAAATTTTACCGCTACTTATTGAGCTGGGATTCATTGACTTGAGGTTTGCTGCTCAATGAGGCAAAAAATGGTTTCAGTGCCGCCATCGGCGCTAAGCTGCCTTTGGGATTCAGCGGCTTACCTTTGAACAAAATTGCTTCCTCAATAGGGCAAATGCTGGCGCACTGCTTTTGGTCGTGAATCCCTTCACAGCCGTTACAACGTTTAGAATGAATCGCAAACAGTGGCGTTTCATCAACGGTTTTGTAAATCGCTTTGTTCGGGCAAACGCTGTAACAAGCGTGACATCCGGTACACAGGTCAGTAATCGTCATATCCATAGACGCCTCCTTAGCTTGCTTGTTGCTCTGAGCCATTTTGGTCGCTGGCGAGTTTCATCTGCTCATCGGCAATCATGCCAAGCGCTTGCTCAACATGCATGTACGCCAAGTCGACATTGGGTTTGACGCCATGTTCCTCAAGTGCTTTCCACGGCGTGATACCGATGCGCACGCTCAGCACTTCATCACAATCGCTTAAACGCTCAAACAGGGTTTCGCCTTGCTCTTCGCGGCACTCACTTTCGCCATGGCAATATTGTTCGGCTTTGCGATGTTCAACAAAGCGAATGTCGTTGCCTTCGATTTCGTAGACATCAAATCCCGTCGCGTGGCCAAAGTGGGTATCGATGATTTGGCTGCCTTTGGTGGCGACCGCAACGCGATAGCGATCTTCGCTGTTGCCTGCTTTTGAGCTACAACCGCCGCCAGATTCAGTCAGTGTGCCCACCGCATCGGCGCGGCACTGCTGGCAATGGCTCATTTGCGGCATGCTCAGTGATGAAGAGGAGCGCGCGGTTGCGATCTGTTGTTCGTTTGGACCTTTCACGTAGTTCAACCCAAAGAAGGTGCCGTGCTCTGGTTCAGAGATCAGCGGCATGATGTTGTGAAGAAACGCGCCGCGCTGTTTAAGTTCGTGCGACAACTCTGCGATGTGGTGATCATTGACGCCAGGAATCAATACGGTATTGACCTTAACCAACAAGCCAGCGTCACAGGCCATTTTTAATCCGAGCATTTGGCGGTCGAGCAGAATCTGCGCCGCTTCCAAACCGTAATGACGCTGGTGGTTGTAATACACCCAAGGGTAAATGCGCGCGCCAATGTTTGGGTCAACGGCATTAATGGTAATCGTGAGGTGATCCACGTTGGCGTCTTTAAGCTCCTCAACGTAATCGGGTAGCATTAAGCCATTGGTGGAAATACACAGCTTGACGCTCGGGTCGGCCTTTTGCACCATTTTCAGCGTCGCAAAGGTCTGTTTTGGATTGGCGAGCGCATCTCCAGGACCTGCAATTCCGACCACAGTCAGGTTAGGCATGCGCTGTTTAATCGAGTGGAAACGAGCCAAACCAGCAATCGGCTCGAGCAGGTTAGAGACCACCCCAGGGCGCGACTCGTTGCTGCAATCAAATTTGCGGTTGCAATAGTTACACTGAATATTGCACGCCGGCGCGACAGGCAGATGAATACGAGCGTATTGAGCGGCATTTTTCGAATAGCACGGATGATCTTCAATACGTTTTTGAGTATCTCTGCCAATAAAGTGTTTGATTTTATTTTCTGGCTGAGCAGTTTCTATATTCATAGGGCTTCCTTACCAAAGTGACATCACTCCATGCCAGCACTGTTGCAAACCTTATGCCTTGGGATTATTTCGTCTAACACATTGATAATTAATATTATTGAAACTTAAGCCGACAAAATGTAGCTGCCAAAATGACGCTATTGTCACAAAGCCAACAACAGCGCTTGGGTACCGACAATCATGGTTGTCGCAGTGCAATGGTAAATCTTGCCAGGTTTGATGTTTTGATTGGCGAAAGATGGCTTTTCTACCGGCAAAAAATAAGGGTGAGAATACCCTCACCCTTGGTTAAATAGCATTAAAGCTTACAACTGTTTGACTTCGATGTTCATGGTTTGAATCCGATAGGCAATTTGGCGCGGGGTCATATTGAGTAGCCGAGCGGCTTTGGCTTTAACCCAGCCACTTTGCTCTAAGGCTTCAATCACGCGAGCGCGCTCATCTTGGTCGTCCTCAAGGTTTTTGCCGCCATAGCCGTTATTGCGCAGCAGCGGGTTTGGCGACGGCGCTGGAGGCGGCGCATACGACGACATCATCGGCGCTGGCGCTTCACTTGAGTGAATGCCGTTAAACTTAGGTACGCTGGAGAGATGAATCAAATTGGCATCGATAATGCCGTCGGCACTTAAAATCGCCGCCCGTTCAATGGTGTTCTCCAATTCACGCACGTTGCCAGGCCATGAATAGTTCATGATTTTGGTCAGCGCGCTATCTCTAAGTTCTAGGCTGCGGCTTTGTACGCCAGACAGTTTCTCAAGCATGAAAGTAATCAGCTCCGGCACATCTTCCATCCGATCGCGCAGTGGCGGAACCACAATCGGCATCACGTTGAGACGGTAATAAATATCCTCGCGAAAATTTCCCGCCAATACTTCATTTTCAAGCGAACGGTTGGTCGCAGCGATGATTCTTACATCGACCATAATCGGCTCACTACCGCCAACGCGGTCAAAGGTTTTCTCCTGCAAAACCCTTAGCAATTTGGCTTGAAACGCTGGACTGGTTTCACCGATTTCATCAAGGAAAATCGTGCCGCCATTGGCCAGTTCAAAACGGCCTTTACGTTGATTCACTGCGCCGGTAAAGGCACCTTTTTCGTGGCCAAACAGCTCAGACTCCAAAAGATTGTCTGGCAGCGCTGCACAGTTGAGTTTGATGAATGGCCGATTGGCGCGCGGCGAGTTGTAGTGAATCGCGTTGGCGATCACCTCTTTACCAGTGCCGGATTCGCCGCGAATTAAAATCGTTGAATCCCAGCGTGACACCAAACGAATTTGGTCAAAAATTTCGCGCATTGGTTTGGTGTGGCCAACCAAGCATTGAAAGCCATAATCTTTACGCACTTTGCGGCGCAAGCCATCACGTTCATTGACCAGTTTTTTCTTCTCAGACTGAATGTTGTAGGCAAGCTGAATGTTGACAGTAATCAGGTTGGCGATCATCTCCAGAAAGTGGTGCAGGGCGCGCACTTGCGATTCGCTGTGGGTTTCTGGCTGAGCGCACAACGCGCCAATCACTTTTTTGTCGACGCTTTTTAGCGGAACACAAATAAACGGCTTATCGTAGTCGTAGATCTCAAGCTTGTCGGTAAAGCGAATATCGCTGCCAAGGTTCATCAGCACAATCGCATCGCCCTGTTCAAATACCGCGCCGATGATGCCTTCGCCTTGTTTGTAGCTCACGCCTTTACGTTTACGCTCTTCAACGCCTGGCGCGTGAAAGGATTCAACCAACATAATGTCGCGCAGGGGATCTTTAATGGTCAGCACACCACCGTGCAGATGACACTCTTCATGCAAAATTTTCAGCGCCGCCGGAAAGGTGTGGCGGTAATCTAAGCTCTGATTAAGGTGAGTACTTATCTTGTACAAAGTGGCAAGTAAGTTGCCTTCTTTGAGTTGTAAATCGGTTGAGCTATGCATTACTTCACCTCGCTGAGTATCGGTAAAGTTAAGGTGATTTTCGCGCCGCCAAGCACGTGGCTTGAGGTAATTTCAATCACGCCGTGGTGATCATTGATCACCTGTTGAACAATCGACATACCCACCCCACGACAGCCGTTATGGGTGGCCGACTTGGTACTGTAAAACGGTTCGAAAATCTTATTTTTGTCCTCTTCGTGAATGCCGCGACCGCTGTCTTCAATCACGATCATCACTTCATCTTGATTCGACGACGTCGATAAGCGAATCGCGCGTTCGTCCGGATTCGATTTGGCGATTTCATCAATCGCGTTATCCACCAATTGGTTCACCGCCAGCAGCAAGCGTGAAGGAATGGCGTTAATCGACATCAATGTCGCTTCAAGGTTGAGATCACAGCCGATGTAGGTTTTAAGCATGCGGTCGGTTGAAATTGCGCAGGCATCGCGCACCACTTGGTTAATATTGGTGGTTTGATACGGCTCATTTGGCCGCTCAGGAATCGCGTGTTGAATGTATTGCAGCGCATGAAAGCCTTGAGCAATCGCATCGCCCATCATATCAAGGCCAGTACAAGCGTGATTGCGATTACGCAAAATGCCGACTGCCGAATCAATCACGTTAAGCGGCACTTGCAACTGATGAATGGTCGCCATCAGCACTTCTTGCATGCTGTGTACGTGCTTACTTTCGGCGGTGAGTAGCTGAATGGTGCTGATGCGCCTTTCCTCGACAAAGCGTTTTTCTTTGGTGCGATCGTGAATCACGACAATCGCATGAGCGGAGCCGTGGTCTGAGAAAAAGTGCTCAGTTTCGCCATGAGAGAGGGTCAGGGGTTCGACGGCGCATTCAAACCAGCGATATTCACCTTTGTCGCGACACTCGATATCAAAGCGAGCGCGTTGAAAATTAAACGCTGGCGCAGAGCTTGGCAGCGGAACGCCATTGACCACATTGAGGGTGTTTTCTGCGCGCTGATTGGCATTTAATCGACCACGATGGATGCGCTTAGGCAAACGGCGAATCATGGTTTCACTGATGCTTTCGGTTAGTTGTGACATCAGTGATGTGTATAAACTGCCTTCGCCGATCTGCTGTTTTAGGCCACTATTGGTAAACACCACTTCTAGTTTGTCGTTGAGCATCAGAAACGAGACGGGCGCCGCGTTGAGTATGGTCTCAAAAATCGAGTTTTGATTGGAAAGACGCTGGTTGCCAGTGAATTGCTCAGTAACATCTTCATGAATGGCGTAGAAACCTAAATGCTCGCTGCCGGAAATTGGAAACACCGAGAGATCGGCGATGTAGACTTCGCCATTTTTCTTTTTGTTGAGTAAGTTACCGCGCCACTTTTTTCCATTCTTAATCGTTTCCCATAAGTTCTGATAGATCTCTGGTGGGGTGCGGTTGTAGGAGAGGATCGAGCAGTTTTTGCCAAGCAGTTCTGCTTCGCTATAACCGGTTAGGCGAGTAAAGTTTTGATTGAGCGCGCGAATGCAACCTTGCTTATCGGTGACGAGTAGCGCTGAAGGCATCTCTTCGATGATGTCGTTAAGTAGTGCTGGGTGTATCTCGGTTGCTAACCGCTGAAATGCTGAATTTTCCATGAGAACTCCCTGTCTTGGTTCACGAACTGTCCTTTGTTTACTTATTAAGCAGAATTCGTTCCCAATTTTATAAATCCCTGTTTTACTTGTGGGAATAGTTGCAGTGAGCTTGATCCAAGACAATTCTGAATGCCGATCACAACCCAAATTGTCACCTTTGTGACAATTTGTAGCGTCCAACTGCGGCGAAAATGCAGTTAAAACCCTATGAAATGCAGTTAATGTCTTTATACGTGATGCATTTTGGGGCATTGGCACTCTTAATGCACCAAGGCTTTTCAAAGCACAAAAGGTGGTGAGCACCTGTTTTGAATTGACTTGGAAGCATGGGAGTAAAAGATTATGGATGATTGGGTTCTGTTAGTCAGTGCCGCATTTGTCAACAACGTGGTTTTGGCTAAGTTTTTAGGTTTGTGCCCGTTTATGGGGGTATCGAAAAATCTGTCAAGTGCACTCGGTATGGGGTTTGCAACCATGTTTGTGATCACCATTGCGGCGATCGCCTCGTGGTTGTTTCAACACTGGATTCTTGAACCGCTGCATTTGGAAGTATTGCAGATCGTGTCGTTTATCGTCGTGATCGCTTCTGTGGTTCAAGTCACCGAGTTGTACATTCAAAAAAACAGTCCGGCACTGTATCAAGCGCTGGGCGTGTTCCTTCCTCTCATCACCACTAACTGCGCGGTACTCGGTGTCGCGCTGCTGGTGGTTCAAGAGCATTACGGTTTCTTTCGCACCATCATGTTTGCGCTCGGTTCATCACTGGGATTCACCGTGGTGATCGTGGTGTTTGCTGGGTTGCGTAACCAGCTCAAACTCAGCCGAGTGCCCGAGGCGCTGCAAGGCAATCCGATTGCGTTTATCACCGCTGGATTGCTGTCGATGGCGTTTATGGGTTTTGCGGGAATGGCGTAAGCCAAGCGAATAGGAGATAGAACAATGAGTTTCGTAATTTTTATTGTGCTTGGCTCTTTGATTGGTCTTGGCCTAGGTGTGGCGTCGCGCCGTTTTGCGGTCGAAGGCGATCCTCTGGTCGATGAAATTGAAGCGCTCTTGCCGGGTGGCCAATGTGGTCAATGTGGTAAAGCCGGTTGTCGCCAAGCGGCGGAAGCCATGGTCAGTGGCGATATGGGTGTTGATGGCTGTCCGCCAGCCAGCAGCGCATTTCGTCTTGCGGCGGCCAAAGTGCTGGGTATTTCCGCAAGTGGCGGTGGCGAAGATGTGATTTGGCTCGCGAGAGTCGATGAGTCGCACTGCAGCGGCTGCACGCGTTGCTTCAAAGCGTGTCCTTACGATGCGATTGTCGGCGCAACCAAACAAGTTCACACCGTGGTTAGCGATGTGTGCACCGGGTGTCGCGTATGCGCCGATACCTGTCCGCAAGGCTGCATCGAAGTCTACTCACCGCAACTGGCGGCTAACCGTTGGTTCTGGCCAAAACCGATTGAAGCGAGAGGATAAACGCCATGATTTCTGTTGATACTAAAACCACGTTTTTCCGTCCATTTAGTGGTGGCATTCATCCTCGTTCCTACAAATCGTTGACGGCGAAAAGCTCCAGTCAACGCAGCGTGTTGATGCCGGAAAAACTGTATTTTTCACTGCAATTGCCAAACGGCGAAATGTTGCGTCCGCTGGTTGCGGTTGGCGATAACGTCGTAAAAGGGCAAAAAATCGCGGTTGGGAAAAGCCCAATGCACGCGCCGCTGCATGCGTCGGCCAATGGTCAGGTGGTGGAGATCGTCTCTCACATTACGTCCCATCCGGGCAAATTGAAAAGCCCAACCATCGTAGTGGCGACCAGCAACGATCTGAGTTGGAGCAGCGATTATCACTCCCGTTCTATCGCGACCTTAACCAGCGATGAGATCATCGCCGGCATATTGGATGCGGGCATTGTCGGGCTTGGTGGTGCGGGCTTTCCAACTGGCATGAAAGCTAAATTCGCGCGCCAAAGCAAAGTTGACACGCTTGTGATTAACGGCGGCGAGTGCGAACCGTATCTGACGTGTGATGATCGCTTAATGCAAGAGCAAAGCGCGCAGATTATCGCGGGCATTCGCTTGTTAATGATCGCCGCAGGCGCCAAAAAAGCGCTGGTGGGTATTGAAGATAACAAACCGCTCAGCTTAGAGAGCATGACCAATGCGGCCAGTGAAGACCCGAGCATCGAAGTGCATTCCGTCCCTTCGCTCTACCCAATGGGATCTGAGCGGCACTTAATCAAAGCGCTGACTGGGCAGCAAGTTCCGCTTGGCGGATTGGCCAGCGACATTGGTATTTTGGTTAATAACGTTGCCACGGCGCATGCGATTTATCAGGCGCTGCGCTACGGCAGGCCGCTGGTGTCACGACTCATTACGGTATCCGGTCAAGGCATTCATCAGCCATGTAACGTTGAAGTGCCAATTGGCACGCGTGTGCGCGATGTGATCGCGTTTTGTGGCGGTCTAAATATGGATTGCGAGCGGCTTATTTTTGGTGGCCCGATGATGGGGCAGGTGATCACTGACCTCGATATTCCGGTAGGCAAAACCGTTGGCGGCATTTTAGCGCTGACGTCAGAGGAAATCGGTGACAGTGAATCCAAAGAGTGTATTCGCTGCGGTCAGTGTGTGCGCGCCTGCCCGATGGGGTTGATGCCATTTATGATTGCCGCCAATAGCCGCGCTTCTGAATTTGAAAAAGCCGAAGAGCTTGGCGTTAAGCACTGTTTGTCGTGCGGTGCATGCAGCTATATCTGCCCGTCTCGTTTGCCGCTGGTGCAGTATTTCCAACACGCCAAAGGCGTGCTCAATCAGCGTTCATCGGCGGTGCAGCGCGCCGAAAGGGCCAAACAACTGGCTGCGGCAAAAACCGCACGCTTGGAAGCCGAAGCGCAGGCCAAACTGGCGGCTAAGGAAGCCAAAGCCAAACGCGGTGGTCGCTCAGCTGGACGCCGCAGTTCTCGTAAAGCCGTTGAGGCCAAGGAAGGTGATGTATGATCAACTTTAAACCTGCCGCTGGGCCTTATGCGCACAGCGAAAATTCCTCCACCCGCATCATGTACGAAGTGGTGTTGGCACTGTTGCCGGCAACTCTATTTGGTGGAGTGCGATTTGGACCTTCTGCGTTTGTGGTGGTGATCACCTGCGTGCTGGCGTGTGTCGGTTGCGAACTGGTGTGTCTGGCACTGCAAAAACGTAAACTCAGCCACTGTTTGGATGGTTCGGCGATTCTCACCGGCTTGATTTTAGCCATGAGTTTGCCACCGGAGTTTCCGGTTAACCTGACTGTCATTGGCGCAGCATTTGCCATCGTGGTCGGCAAACAAGCCTATGGCGGGCTTGGGCAGAACTTATTTAATCCGGCGATGTTGGCGCGGGTATTTTTACTGGTGTGTTTTCCGGTTGAGATGACGCACTGGATTACGCCCATGGTCGATATCGACAACATTCAACAGTGGATGCATTTTGATGGTGTCAGCGCTGCAACCGTGCTGAGTAAAACGCTGCATAGCACGCCAACGGTGGATTTGTTGACTGGTCATCAAGCGGGCAGTATGGGTGAAACCAACGCAATTTTGCTGCTCCTTGGCGGCTGCTACCTGCTGTATCGCGGCATCATCACTTGGACCATTCCGCTGACATTTATGCTCGGTTTGACCGTGCCTGCCGCGATCGCCCATCTACTTGCTCCCGAGCAGTTTCTTGCCCCTTACACTCAACTGTTTAGTGGCGGTGCAATGTTGTGCGCCTTCTTTATCGCCACCGATTTGGTGACTTCACCCACCAGTCATCGCGGCCAAGCATTGTATGGTTTGGGCTGCGGGGTGTTGGTGTGGCTGATCCGTAGTGTTGGCAGTTATCCCGAAGGGGTGGCGTTCGCCATTTTGATTATGAATGCCGTCAGTCCATTGATTGACTACTACATTCAGCCAACCCTGTTTGGTCGTAAAGAGGCTCAAGCGTTATCGAGTAAGGAGAAGTGAGATGCAGTGGATCAACGCATTAAGGGATAATCGCGACCAGTTGCCATATCAGAGTCTGTTTCTCGGCTGCTTGTTTGGCGCCGTGACGCTGCTGTTGATTGTCGCCGCAAACTATACCGCGCCGGTGATTAATCTGGTGAATCTTAACGAGCAAAAAGCGGCGGTGGCGGAAGTGTTACCGGGGGTCGAAGTCGGTACTGACTTATTTGATAACGCCGAAACCATCGATGTTGATGGTGAAGAGTTTCAGTTTCTGACCGTCAAGGACCCAAGTGGCAATATCGCTTATCAGGTGATCACTTCGCAAGTCGAAGGCTACAGCGGCGAAATCAAATTTATGGTTGGCGTTGATAGCGATGGCGTCATTCAACAAGTACGAGTGCTTAGCCACAGTGAAACGCCAGGGCTTGGCGACAAAATCGAGAAAATCAAAACCGATTGGATCACCAGTTTTCACGCCCATTCATTGGAAAATACACCGATTTGGGCGGTGCAAAAAGACGGTGGTCAGTTTGCTCAGTTTAGTGGCGCGACCATTACGCCACGCGCTGTGGTGAAAGGTGTTCATGCCGTGCTGGAAGCGCAGCAGATTTATTTGAAAAAGAGTGCTGAGGCAAAAACTCAACCTGCTGGTGATGCAAAAGCCGCTCAGCCGCAAGTCGATGGAGGGAATACCCATGGCTAATCAACAAGAATCCACCTTTGAGCTGATTCGCCGCGGCTTATGGGATAACAACATCGTGCTCAGCCAGTGTTTGGCGCTGTGCCCGTTGCTCGCGGTAACCAATGGCGCAACCAACGGACTTGGCCTTGGCCTTGCCACCACCGCGGTGATGGTGGTGTCGAATCTGCTCGCGTCACTGAGCAAATCTTACATTAGCCGCGCGATTCGCATTCCAGTCAATGTACTGATTATTGCCAGTCTAGTGACCATGACTGACCTGATGCTCAACGCCTATTTGCATCCACTGCATAAAGTGCTGGGGCTGTTTATTCCATTGATTGTTACCAACTGCGCCATTCTTGGCCGGGTTGAGTCATTTGCCTCAAAAACCTCGCCAATTCCGGCGCTGATTGATGGCATTTCAATGGGCATCGGTTTTACCTGGGTACTTGTGGTGCTGGGCGGCGTTCGCGAGATCATCGGAACCGGTAAGCTGTTCGACAATGCCAGTCTGCTGCTGGGCGACAGCTTCCATTTTCTCGAGATTACCGTGATTCCTGATTATCGCGGGTTGCTGATTGCGATTTTGCCGCCGGGTGGATTTTTAATCCTCGGCACCATGTTAATGCTCAAGCAGAAAGGCGCAATTTTGCTGAAAAAGCGTGCCCAGCAGCGAGCAGCACTTAATGACCAAAAACAGCCATCGGTGAATGGAGGCGTACATGAAAGTTAGTGTGGTTTACGCTCTTCCTGAAGAGCAAGTGTGGATGGATGTCATGATGGAAGAGCCCGCTACGGTGTTGGCGGCGATCACTCAATCCAACATTATCCGTCTGTTTCCCAATATTGATTTGGAGAAACAGAAAGTGGGGGTATTTGGCAAGGTGTGCCAACTTGACACCCAAGTTAATGACGGCGATCGCATTGAAATTTATCGCCCGATCACTTGGAAAGATGAAGACGAAGATGACGATGATTGATTTGTACGCTTTACGACAAAGCGCGGATTTGTTGGTGTAATTGTCAGTTGTTGATTTTTAAATTTTAATAAAATCAGTGTCTTATGATTGGTTTGGGTTTTGCATTTTTGTTTAATGTAGCGCTGGTTTGTCAGGCTTAAACATACAGTTTTGTAGCAACATCAAGGAGTGGGATATGGCTCAAGTAGGAATATTTTTTGGTACCGATACCGGAAGTACGCGCAAAATCGCCAAAATGATTCAACAGAAAATGGGTGATGTGGCGGCCAAGCCACTGAACGTCAACCGCATTGAAGCATCGGCATTTGACGAGTATTCAATGTTGATTCTGGGTACGCCAACGCTGGGCAGTGGCATGTTGCCAGGGATTGAAGCGGATTGTGAAATGGAAAGCTGGGCAGAGTTTCTTGATGCCAACCCAGAGTTAAGCTTAGAAGGCAAAACCGTGGCTCTGTTTGGTTTGGGTGACCAAGTTTCTTATCCAGACGAATTCGTCGATGGCTTAGGTGAGTTGTACGATTTCGTGGTTGAAGCAGGTGCTACCGTTATCGGCAGTTGGCCACTTGATGGCTACGAGTTCAATGAATCTGGCGCGGTCGATGAGGATAAATTTGTCGGCTTAGTGATTGATAAAGACAACCAAAGCAGCTTAAGCGAGCAGCGTGTTTCGCATTGGGTTGAACAAATTTCTTCGGAATTTGGCCTATAAGCTATTTTCTCCATCGCTTGAACATAAGAGCACGCGGCGCGCGAGTGAGTTGGTATCCTCACTTGCGCGTTTTTTAGTTGGTTTATACCATCTTGGCCTTACATATCGATTCGTAGAATGTTTACACACGCGATAATGTTTACACACAAGATAATGTTTACACACGCTATCTATATTGCTATCTAAAACAGCGACAACGTGCGTGAGACGGATTTAAACTGCCAATTTGAACTAGAGTTTTGGGTTTGAATTGGGTAGCGTAGAGCCTTTATTTCCCAATTAGAAAACAGTGTGCGTTACGCGTTAGAACAATATGACAGCCATGGCTTTCTCAAAGCCCCAACCTGGCTGTGGCTTGGATGGTTATTTCTCGCTAAAGCTTGGGTAGTGTTTGTGGTCGCCGGAGCCAGCCGCGAAAGTGGTAACAAAATATTAGCGGCGGTTTATCCCGATCACCATTTTTTGTATCTTGGCCTCGCTTTGGGGCTACCGAGCATTATTTTTATGTGGCTGATTAGCCTGCGCAGGCCAGAGCGAGTTTGGCTCAACCGTTTGGTCGCAAGCGCGCGAGCGGTGACGCTTATCTCCATCGCCGCGCAATTGGCGCAGACGGGTTATCAAATCCTATTAAGTCACGGCGCGTTTACTTGGCCCAATGCGCTCACACTGGTGGTGCTGGTGTGGTTTGCCATGTATGTGATGCGTAGCCGCAGCGTGCGTGACAGTTTAAAGACGCCGGCGGTTGAATAATTCGGGAATAACCCCGAGACCACTGTCGGCGCAATCTGAAAGCAACTGGGTACTGATCACAATCAATACCAGATCGTAGAAAGCCACTAAACTGGCACTAATAAGAAATTAATGAGGACAATGTCATGTCTCAACCGCAAAGTGCAATTTTGCCGGAAGCTGGTCCATTTGCACTGTATACCTTACTTAAAGTGAAGAACAATGCCGCGCATGTGCTAGAGCAACTTCAAGCCTTGCCGACCTTAATCGATACCACAAATAACCAACAGCCGGGTGCAAACTTAACGCTGTCAGTGGCATTCAGCCAGTCATTTTGGCAACAGCTAAACAGCCCTGCGCCAAGTGAATTGATCGATTTTCCAACCTTAGGTCAAGGGGATGTGATTGCGCCAAGTACTGACGTTGATGTGCTGATCCATTGTCACTCAACGCGCCACGATTTACTGTTTTATGTGCTGCGCAAGTTTGTTGAAACTGTTGCCGATGACATCACCATTGTTGATGAAACCTACGGCTATCGTTATCTTGATGCTCGCGATATGACAGACTTTATCGACGGCACCGAAAACCCGAAAGCCGAAGCGCGTCAACAAGTGGCGATTGTGCCTGAAGGCGACTTTGTTGGCGGCAGTTATGTGATGGTGCAGCGCTTTGTGCACAATCTGCCAGCCTGGAATCGCTTAAATGTCGCGGCGCAGGAAAAAGTGGTTGGCCGCACTAAACCGGATTCCATTGAGCTAGACAATGTTCCAGCCGCTTCGCACGTGGGACGTGTCGACATTAAAGAAGAGGGGAAAGGGCTAAAAATTGTACGTCATAGCCTGCCTTACGGCTCGGTCAGTGGTGACCATGGTCTGCTGTTTATTGCCTACTGCCATACTCTGCACAACTTCCAAGTCATGCTCGACAGCATGTACGGCGTGACCGATGGCAAAACTGACCAATTGCTGCGTTTTACTCAAGCAGCAACTGGGGCATATTTCTTTGCGCCTTCGCAAGAGCTATTCAAAGCGCTGACGGTCAAAGCATAATCGATGTCAGTAAGGGTATTGTTTATTGCTCATTGATCGCGAAGCCGATCATAGCGAAACTGAAGACAAAAAAACCGAGCTTAGGCTCGGTTTT
The DNA here is from genome assembly GCF_900100015.1 of Vibrio xiamenensis. Taxonomy (GTDB): domain Bacteria; phylum Pseudomonadota; class Gammaproteobacteria; order Enterobacterales; family Vibrionaceae; genus Vibrio; species Vibrio xiamenensis. Next base: position 69,256 of record NZ_FNDD01000018.1, read on the forward strand.
TTTGTGCCTACAAATGTGACCTTGGCGCGCTTGTCGATAAATTTATGCTAAAGATTTGCGCTAGGCCCCCGATATAAAAGCATTCATCCATTTGGAGCCTTTGCTGAATGTCCATCACTGTTAATACCAATGTGTCAGCCATGACCGCGCAGCGCCACTTAGGCAAAGCGACGGACTTGCTGAACCAATCTCTGGAGCGACTGTCTTCAGGGAATCGGATTAACAGCGCCAAAGACGATGCGGCAGGGCTGCAAATTTCCAACCGTTTAGAATCGCAAATGCGCGGCCTTGATGTTGCAGTGCGCAATGCCAACGATGGCATTTCAATCATGCAAACCGCTGAAGGTGCCATGCAGGAAAGCACCAATATTCTGCAACGTATGCGCGATTTATCTCTGCAATCCGCCAACGGTTCCAATAGCGCTGCTGAACGTAAAGCGTTACAAGAAGAAATGGGCGCTTTAAACGATGAAATGAATAGAATCGCCGAAACCACCTCTTTTGGTGGGCGAAAACTGCTCAATGGTTCGTTTGGTAGTGCTTCATTTCAGATTGGTGCCAGTTCCGGTGAAGCGGTGCAATTGTCGCTTGGCAACCTGCGCACCGATACTCTAGAGATGGGTGGGTTTAGTTATGTGTCTGCTAGCCAGCAAGACAGTTCATGGCAGGTCCCGCAAGGGCAGAACAAGCTCATCATGAGTTATACCGATGCTAACGGTCAGCAGCAAACCATTCACATTGATGCCAAAGCGGGTGACGATGTTGAAGAGCTTGCGACCTACATCAATGGTCAAACTGATAAAGTATCTGCCTCGGTGAATGAAAAAGGTCAATTACAGATCTTTATGGCCGGGCACGAAACGTCAGGAACGTTGTCGTTTTCGGGCGGATTGGCAAGTCAGCTGCAAATGAATGTCACTGGCTACGAAGCGGTCGATAACTTAGACATTACCGATGTTGGCGGCGCTCAGCGGGCGGTTTCGGTCATCGATACCGCGCTTAAGTATGTTGACAGTCACCGCGCAGAACTTGGCGCGATGCAAAATCGCTTTGGTCATGCAATCAACAATTTATCTAACGTAAACGAAAACTTAGCTGCTTCTAAAGGGCGGATTAAGGATACCGATTACGCCAAAGAAACTACTCAAATGATCAAGCAGCAGATTCTGCAGCAGGTCAGCACCTCGATATTAGCTCAAGCAAAACAGCAGCCAAACTTGGCGCTGACGTTATTGGGCTAATCGCAAAGGCGAGCATATCGACTGGGTTCGATAAAGCTTTAGCAAAAAAAACGAATTTTTGTTCTTTATTGACAACTCATCACGATCTAATGGCGAAAGACATTTTTTTTAAAAAAAGCGAAAAAAAATTCTAAAGGTTTTGAATCCCGCGCCGTTAAAAAAAGTAACTTTGAGAGAACTACTTGGTTTTCCGAGACGTCGGAAACCGGATACATCGGAAAATCAATTGGAGAAATCACCATGGCAGTGAATGTAAATACAAACGTATCAGCAATGACAGCACAGCGTTACCTAAACAGCGCTAACAATGCACAACAAAGTTCAATGGAACGTCTATCTTCTGGCTTCAAAATTAACAGCGCAAAAGATGACGCAGCGGGTCTACAAATTTCGAACCGCTTGAATGTGCAAAGTCGCGGTCTAGATGTCGCGGTACGCAACGCAAATGATGGTATCTCTATCGCTCAAACCGCTGAAGGTGCGATGAACGAGTCAACTAACATTCTGCAACGTATGCGTGACTTGTCACTACAATCTGCGAACGGCTCTAACTCAAAATCTGAGCGTGTTGCGATTCAAGAAGAAGTGACAGCGCTAAACGACGAACTAAACCGTATCGCAGAAACCACATCTTTTGGTGGTAACAAGCTACTTAACGGCACATTCGGTACTAAATCGTTCCAAATCGGTGCTGACAACGGTGAAGCGGTCATGCTATCACTGAGCGATATGCGCTCTGATAACGTTGGCATGGGGGGTAAAGCTTACCATGCAGCAAATGGTAAAGATAAAGACTGGACGGTTCAGCAAGGTTCGAACGACCTTACTATCAACCTAACCGATAAAGATGGCCAAGAGCAAACGATCAGCATCTCAGCGAAAGCAGGCGACGATATCGAAGAGTTAGCCACTTACATCAACGGTCAAACTGACATGGTAAAAGCGTCAGTTAACGAAGATGGTCAGCTACAAATGTTCGCAGCCGACAACAAAGTTGCAGGTCCAGTTTCTTTCTCTGGCGGTCTGGCTGGTGAGCTAAGCTTTGGCGAAGCGAAAGATGTGACGGTTGATGATATCGACGTAACATCAGTTGGTGGTGCACAAGAGTCTGTTGCGATTATCGACTCAGCACTGAAATATGTAGACAGTAACCGTGCTCAACTGGGTGCTTTCCAAAACCGCTTCAACCACGCGATCAGCAACTTGGATAACATCAACGAGAACGTGAATGCTTCGAAGAGCCGTATCAAAGATACCGACTTCGCGAAAGAAACGACTGCACTAACCAAGTCACAAATTCTTTCTCAAGCATCAAGCTCAGTGTTGGCTCAAGCCAAACAAGCGCCTCAAGCGGCACTAAGCTTACTTGGCTAATCAGCTTAAACCCTAGAAAAATCCAGCTTCGGCTGGATTTTTTTATGCCTGAATTTCATACATTTTTTGTCTAATTTGGCCCTTAACCAATTCGTTATCTTGATCGCAAAATTTCTCCCCTGAATAAAAAAAATGCAATTTATGTAATTTTTTTCTAAAGCTTCTTTTCACACCGCCGTTACAGGATTGAGAGAAATGAGATGCGCCGACGTGAGGTGAGAGACACGAAAGCGCATCACCCTTAAATGCCAAAGGAGATCAATATGGCAATTAACGTTAACACCAATGTGTCGGCGATGACCGCTCAGCGCTATCTAAATGGTGCTGCTGAAGGTATGCAAAAGTCGATGGAGCGTTTGTCTTCGGGCTATAAAATCAACAGCGCGAAAGACGATGCTGCAGGTCTACAAATTTCTAACCGTTTGACGTCGCAAAGTAACGGCCTAAACATGGCGGTGAAAAATGCCAACGATGGTATCTCTATTGCACAAACCGCTGAAGGTGCAATGGGCGAAACGACAAACATTCTTCAACGTATGCGCGATCTATCTTTGCAATCGGCGAACGGCTCGAACTCTAAGTCTGAGCGCGTGGCGATTCAAGAAGAGGTGACTGCACTGAATGATGAATTGAACCGTATCGCAGAAACCACGTCATTTGGTGGTAACAAATTGCTTAACGGCTCTTTTGGTAGCAAATCATTCCAGATCGGTGCTAGCTCAGGTGAAGCGGTTCAGCTTTCAATGGGTAACATGCGTTCTGATACCACTGACATGGGCGGTAAGGCTTATGTCGCTGAGGAAGGTAAATCTGCAGACTGGAAAGTGTCTGAAGGTAGTACTGACTTCACATTAAACTACACTGATAATGAAGGCCAAGCGCAAGAGCTGACCATCAACGCGAAAGCGGGTGATGATATCGAGCAGCTTGCGACTTACATTAACGGTCAAAGTTCTGACATCAAAGCGTCTGTTGGTGAAGAAGGCAAATTACAACTGTTTGCTTCGACTCAACAAGTGCAAGGTGATGTCACTGTCGGCGGTTCACTGGGTGCTGAAATTGGTTTTGGCGCAGCAAAAGATGTCACGGTTGCTGATGTTGACGTAACGTCAGTAGCAGGCTCTCAGCTTGCGGTATCCGTTATCGATGGCGCGTTGAAATCGGTAGATAGCCAACGTGCAGAGCTTGGTGCGTTCCAAAACCGCTTTGGCCATGCAATCAGCAACTTAGATAACATTAACGAGAACGTTAACGCCTCACGTAGCCGTATCAAAGATACCGACTACGCGAAAGAAACGACTCAAATGACTAAGTCGCAAATTTTGCAACAAGCGAGTATGTCAGTACTTGCGCAAGCGAAGCAATCACCATCGGCAGCTCTAAGCTTATTAGGTTAATCGATAGGTTCTTAATGAGCTTATTGGGACAAGCGATATTTATGTTGCAGACCTAAAAGGTGGAAGGGAGATTGTTATGGAATTATCGTCCTACACATCGAACGTCCAGCCTTACGGCTCACAAAGTGGCACTAAAATTGCTTCGAAAAACGATAATGCTCAAAGTATTTCTTCGCAAAATGAAGGGAATGCAGTAACAGAGGTAACAGAACAGGCTACTCAGTCGGTTGATAAAGCCATTGAACGTACTCAAATGCGTGAAAGGCTTAATCGTGAAGAGCGGCAAAAATTGGTCGATCAGATGAACGAGTTTATCTCTTCAATCAATACTGGCTTGTCGTTTCGAGTCGATGAAGAATCGGGACGAGAAGTGGTTACCATCTACGAAGCGCAAACTGGCGATATTATTCGCCAGATCCCGGATGAGGAAATGCTCGAAGTGTTGCGACGCCTCAGAGTTCAGACAGCCCGTTATTCATCAGGGTTAGTGAATGATAAGGTGTAATCGTTGTAAGTTTTTGAGGTGATTTGAATGAGTCTAGGCCCTATAGGGATGAATTCTGGCATGGATATCAACTCCATGGTCAGCAAAATTGTTGATGCGGAGCGGCTTCCTAAGCAGCAACGCATTGACAATGAGCAGGCTAAAGTTGATTCCAGCATCAGTGCCTATGGTCGGCTCAGGGAGTCGCTGGACACAATGAAAAACTTGATGGCTAATTTCCGTCAAGATAAAGCCTTCGCCGCTCGAAAAGTTGATTCAAGTGACGATGGCGTTGTGTCGGCGACCGCAACAACGGAAGCTATCGCTGGTAGATATGCTATCGATGTGTTGCAGCTTGCTCAAAGTCATAAAGTGGCGTCTGACGTGTTACCGGAAGACGCCAAGTTTGGGCCTGGTAAGCTGCAAATTTCGCTCGGCGAACGCGACTTCAGTGTTGATGTTCGCAACAATTCTAAGTTGATTGATATCGTTCGTGGTATCAATAACGACAAATCCAACCCAGGCGTTCGCGCTTCGGTCATCAATGATGTGCAAGGCCCGCGCCTTATTGTTGCGGCCAACGTGTCTGGTCAAGATCATCAAATCGGCATTCGTGTCGATGCACCTGCAAGCAATAACTTACACCGCTTTGAGTATAAAACGCTCGAGCAGCGGGTTAGCGATTTAGAAAAAGCGCGCAGCGAAGCGCAAAACCTGATTGCCCCTTTGACGCCCGAGGAGCAAGAAGTTGCCGATCAAATCGCGCAAAAAAACATCGATGCGGCAAAGTCTGTCGATAAAGAGCTTGCAGAAAGTAATCAAAAAGCGGCAGTAAATGCCGACCCTAACGCAGAAAAAGCCGGCGTTGCTGGCAATGAAATGTCGGATACAGCAGTGGCTGCGGCAGCGAAAGCTGGCGTTGATGCCAATCGCTATTTAAAACCTGAAGATCGCATTCCAGGTTGGACTGAAACTGCATCCGGCACATTGTTGGACTCCTATCGCGAGCCCGAACCTGAGCTTGATGAAAAAGCGCTCGAAAAATCAAAAGATGTGCCTGGCTGGAGCAACACCGCGTCCGGTACATTGACCGACTCCTATGTGACGCCAAAAGAAGCTCAGCAAAAGCTTGATGAGCAACTTGCCAAAGAGCAGGCTGAAATCGACGACGCAGTGAAAACTGGGGATTTAACCCCAGAGCAAGCCAAACAAATGGTGCGCGCCAAATTGCCTGAAGAACAGCGCGCTTACCTTGAACGTGTCGATCAAGCCAAGCAGGAACTCGATTCTGCCCAGCAAGCGTTTCAAGCGTATCAAGGCATGACGCAAGTACAGGCGGGTCAAGACTCGGAAGTGCTGCTTGATGGTATCGCTAAGCTTTCCAGTCATAACAACGTGATTGAAGATGCGATTGAAGGGGTGAACTTAACCCTTAAAGGCAAAACTGACCCGACGAAGCAAGCTTCAGAAATCGATGTGGAATATGACCGTGATGGGGTCAAACAAAACATTGAGCAATTTGTGAGTGCTTACAATCAGTTTTACCAAGTGGCGCAAAGCCTAGGTGGGGTTGACCCGCGTACTGGTGCGGCAGGTCCGCTTGCCGGTGACAGCGTGGTACGCAGCGCTGAATCACGACTTAAAACCGTGTTTACATCGGCCATTGATACCGCGCCGCCAGATCTGAAAACCTTGACTGAGTTTGGCATTACTACCACTCGGCAAGGCAGTTTAGAAATCAACTACAATGTGTTGAACAAGCAGCTCAATAATAACTTTACTAAGTTGGGCGATTTTTTTGGCGGCAACCAAGGTTTCGCTAAAAAAGTTGAAGACGCGATTCAGTCGATGACCGGTGTCACTGGCTCGATTCGAACTCGCGAGAAAAGCATGACGGAACGTACTTATCGTCTGCAAGATGAACAGGCGAACTTAGACCGCCGTATGGATACGATAGAGAAGCGGACTCACGCCAAATTTTCGGCGATGCAGGATGCGACCAGTAAAATGCACTCTCAATTGGCAGGAATGATGAATGCCCTTGGCTAAGTCTTTTACCGAGCAGTTGGTACTTTTGAGTGACATAGATCACGAAATTTCTAATTCTCTTGCTTTAGACGACATTAATACTGAAGAAATCCTAGCGATTGTCGATAGAAGGGAACAGTTATTGCAATCTTTGTTGAGCTACATTGAAAGTAGCCCGAAGTTTGCAGAGAGCCCTGAGTGGCGATCGGCAGTTCAAGAAACTCAGCGTATTGTTGAACTGATGCAATCAAAAACCGATCAGTTTGGCCAAGCGTTACACAAGTATCGTTATGGAAAAAAATCGGTACAGCAGTACAAAAAGTTTTTATAAAAGAGGAAAGTTATGCGTGGTTCGTTACAGGCTTATAAGAAGGTATCCGTTGATAGCCAGCTAAGTGCGGCCTCTCCGCATAAGATCGTTCAGATGCTAATGGCGGGTGCTATTGAGCGTCTGATCCAAGGTAAAGCTGCGATGCAGCAAGGCAATATTCCGGTGAAAGGTGAGCGTCTTGGTAAGGCTTTGGATATCATCATTAGCTTACGTAGCTGTCTTTCTATGGATGACGGTGGCGATATTGCGCAGAATTTAGATCAGCTCTACGAATTCATGATCACGCAAATCACCGCAGCTAACCACCAAAATGAGCCGCAGTTTATCGATGACGTGATCGATATCATCCGCGAAATCAAGTCTGCTTGGGACGCGATTCCAGCCGAATTTCATAATTTGACCGCTCCAGATGTCGGTGTGTAAGAAAAATCTGATTTAAGATCGTAATTTGCTGCGATTTTTTGTCCGGTTTGGATTAAAAGTCACATCAAACGACGGCTTGGTTGCCATATTTTTTTTATTACATAGAATAAGAAGCCACTTATAGCCTAGTGGCTTTTTTTGTTGCTGATATTTATAAGTAATGTCTATAGTTAGAGTGAAAATAGACAACTGACAAATTTCAGTCACCGCGTTTCAAACTAAGGCGATCAATCTCACCTATGCAAGGTTTAGCAAAACTACTTGTGATTGAAGATAACGCTCAAGCGCGTACCAATCTCAGTAATATATTAGAATTTGTTGGAGAGCAGTGCGAAGCGATCCCTTCGAATCAAATCCACGACATAGACTGGTCACAATTGTGGACTGGCTGCATCATTGGCTCTTTGCAAGGTGATCAGCTCACTGCCGAATTGAGTGAGAAATTATTTAAAGCGAATCATATTCCATTGTTGATCGCTGGTAAGCATTCTTATCCTGTCGATGAATTCACCAATTATGTTGGTGAGCTCGAGTATCCGCTCAATTACCCACAATTAAGTGAAGCACTGCGCCACTGTAAAGATTTTCTTGGTCGCAGAGGGCTCAATATTGTTGCCTCTGCGCGTAAAAATACTCTGTTTCGTAGCTTAGTCGGGCAAAGTCTTGGTATTCAAGATGTTCGCCATCTGATTGAGCAAGTGTCTTCTTCTGAAGCTAACGTACTGATTCTTGGCGAATCAGGTACGGGTAAAGAAGTGGTCGCGCGCAACATTCATTATCATTCTCCACGCCGCGGCGGGCCATTTGTGCCGATTAACTGTGGTGCCATTCCTCCTGACTTACTGGAAAGTGAACTGTTTGGTCATGAGAAAGGGGCATTTACCGGGGCGATTACTGCACGTAAAGGACGCTTTGAACTCGCAGAAGGCGGCACGCTGTTTTTGGATGAAATCGGCGATATGCCGATGCCAATGCAGGTTAAGCTGTTACGCGTTTTGCAAGAGCGCTGCTTTGAACGTGTCGGCGGTAACACCACCATCAAAGTCAATGTTCGTGTTATTGCCGCAACGCACCGTAATTTGGAAGACATGATTAACGATGCTTCATTCCGTGAAGATCTTTACTATCGACTCAATGTGTTCCCAATCGAAACACCGGCGCTGCGTGAACGCCGCGAAGACATTCCGTTGTTATTGCAAGAATTGATGACGCGTATGGAAGCGGAAGGGGCTCAGCCAATCTGTTTCACTCCACGAGCGATCAACTCGTTGATGGAGCATAACTGGCCTGGCAACGTGCGAGAATTGGCGAACTTGGTTGAGCGTATGATCATTCTCTATCCAAATAGCTTAGTGGATGTCAACCATCTGCCGACCAAATACCGCTACAGCGACATTCCAGAGTTTCAACCGGAATACCGTGATTCAAATACAGTAGAAGAAGAAGAGCGTGCAGCGCTGCATGACCTTTTCTCCGGTGAATTTAACTCGGAAAATCTCGATGGTTTCCAAGATGGCAATGCTCCTCAAGCACTGCCTTCAGAAGGGATTAACCTTAAAGAGATGCTCGCAGAACTTGAGATTAACATGATTAACCAAGCGCTGGATGCGCAGGGTGGCGTTGTGGCTCGTGCCGCGGATATGCTGGGTATGCGCCGAACCACCTTAGTTGAAAAAATGCGCAAATATAACCTGCACCGTTAATCGAATGTCATCTGTCAAAAAACTGACCTTTAGTTAAGTTATTGATATTTAACAAAAATAGGCTGGCGTGCTTTTTGCATCCCAGCCTATTGTAGTTTTATAGGCAGAAATACGACATGCAAACAGTACCGTCTCCACAACCAGCAAGTCCATTAGGCTCTTTAGAAGAGCAGGTGGAGCGCTATCAACAAGTGATCGAAGTAATGCCCGCGGGCGTTATTTTGCTCGACACTCAAGGTGTGGTTCATGAAGCCAACCCCGAAGCTCAGCGTTTACTCGAAGTGCCTTTAGTGGGTGAAAAGTGGTTTGCCATCATTCAGCAAGTGTTTGCGCCGCGTGAAGATGACGGTCATGAAATTTCTCTGATTAACGGACGAAAAGTTCGGCTAGCGATTTCTGCTTCTGCAACTGGGCAACTGATTTTAATTACCGACTTAACCGAAACGCGTTTGCTGCAATCGCGAGTGAGTGATCTGCAGCGCTTGTCGTCGATTGGTCGCATGGTTGCATCATTGGCGCATCAAGTAAGAACGCCGCTTTCCAGTGCCATGTTATATGCCTCAAATCTCGCTGCGCCGAATTTACCTGCGGCGACCAAAGATCGCTTTCAAACCAAATTGATGGACAGGCTCTACGATTTGGAAAAGCAGGTTAACGATATGCTGCTGTTTGCCAAAGGCGGAGACAACAAGGTGATTCAGCCATTTAGCATCAGTGAATTGGCCGATGAGTTTTCACCGATGATCGAAGCGGCAGTGAAAAACAACCACATCGATTACGGTTTGGAAGTAGAAGATGGCGACACCATGCTGATGGGCAATGCTAACGCGATAGCTTCGGCTCTAAGTAATCTGGTGATGAACGCAATTCAAATTGCGGGCAAGCAATCGCAACTCGATGTGTTCATGCGCGTGGTCGATGGCGAGTTACGCGTCTCTGTACAAGATAGCGGTCCGGGCGTGCCACCTGAGTTACAAAGCAAAATTATGGAACCTTTTTTTACCACACGTTCGCAAGGAACCGGTCTTGGACTTGCGGTCGTACAAATGGTTTGCCGAGCGCACGATGGGCGCTTGGAACTGTATTCTGAACCAGGCGAAGGCGCTTGTTTCACCGTGTGTATTCCAGTTGAGCGCAATACACAAGCCACACCAGAAATGACAGCGGGAGAATAATGATGGCTCAAAGCAAAGTCTTAATCGTTGAAGATGATGAAGGTCTACGCGAAGCGCTCGTGGATACGCTTGCATTGGCAGGGTATGAATGGCTTGAAGCGGACAGCGCCGAAGATGCGTTGGTAAAACTCAAATCAGAAAACGTCGATATCGTGGTTTCTGATGTGCAGATGGCTGGTATGGGCGGATTGGCGCTACAGCGCAACATTAAACAGCATTGGCCGAATTTACCGGTTTTGCTGATGACCGCTTACGCCAATATTGAAGATGCGGTTACGGCAATGAAAGAGGGCGCTATCGATTATATGGCGAAGCCATTTGCACCAGAAGTGCTACTTAATATGGTCAGCCGCTACGCCCCAGTTAGATCCGACGATAACGGCGATGCTGTGGTTGCCGATGAGAAAAGCCTTAAGTTACTTGCGCTGGCAGATAAAGTGGCGAAAACCGATGCCAATGTCATGGTATTAGGGCCAAGCGGTTCGGGTAAAGAGGTGATGTCACGCTACATCCACAACGCATCGAGTCGTAAAGATGGCCCTTTTGTTGCGATCAACTGTGCGGCGATTCCAGACAACATGCTTGAAGCGACCTTGTTTGGTTATGAAAAAGGCGCCTTTACCGGTGCGGTGCAAGCCTGTCCGGGTAAGTTTGAACAAGCTCAAGGCGGCACCATTTTACTTGATGAAATCAGTGAAATGGACCTCAACCTGCAAGCCAAACTGCTGCGCGTTTTACAAGAACGTGAAGTGGAGCGCTTGGGTGGCCGCAAAGCGATAAAACTCGATGTACGTGTTCTCGCAACCAGTAACCGTGACTTAAAGCAGTATGTGCAAGAAGGCCACTTTCGCGAAGACTTGTATTACCGTCTCAATGTGTTCCCAATCAGCTGGCCTGCGCTAAAAGATCGTCAAGGCGACATTGAACCGCTGGCGAAGCACTTGGTTGAGCGTCATTGTCAAAAATTGGGCATGCCTGTGCCAACCATTTCAAATGGCGCGATCAACAAGTTGCAATCCTATCCATGGCCGGGGAATGTGCGTGAACTTGATAACGTCATTCAACGCGCGCTGATTTTGAGTGAACACGGCAATATCAGTGATGATCACATTCTGCTTGAAGGTGTGGATTGGCAAGACGCCAGCAGCCTACAACACGTGGTTGAAACCGGTACAGTCGCGACGCCTGATATCGCTCCCGTGGCTGAAATGGATGATTGGCAAAGCAATTTGGCCAGTGCGTCAGGTCTTGGTAGCGAACTGAGAGATCAAGAGTATGCGATCATTCTTGAGACCTTGGTTCAATGTAATGGCCGCCGCAAAGAAATGGCTGAGAAGTTGGGTATCAGCCCACGTACGCTTCGATATAAACTAGCCAAAATGCGTGATGCAGGTATAGATATACCGGGTTAAACACTAAATTGAGTGTTATTTTTGAGATGGCATGCAAATTGCTCTATAAGTTTAGAGAGTAACTGTTTGTCAAAGAGTTGACGTCTGAGGTAGTGATGAGAATTGACGGTTTTCAAAATGAAATGCAAGCCATGATGTTGGAAGCGACGGGGTCAAAAGCGAACCCGACTGGACAACAAGTTGGCGCCGATTTTGGCAACATGCTATCGAAAGCGATCAACAATGTGAATGGGCTGCAAAAGACATCGAGCGACATGCAAATGCGCTTTGACCGCGGTGACGAAGACGTTTCCCTGTCGGATGTTATGATTGCCCGCAACAAGTCGAGCGTGGCGTTTGAAGCCACTATTCAAGTACGCAATAAGCTGGTGGAAGCGTACAAAGAATTGATGAACATGCCAGTGTAATTTTTAGGTACGACTTGTGGCTGAGCAAAACCAATCAACAGACCTGACCGTAACGGATCCTGAAGCGAGTACTGCAGTAGCAGCGTCTTCTGATATCGAAATGGAAGAGCAAAACCCAGATTTGGGTGAAAAAAGCTCGTCTAAATTCGATATGGCCGTTGGCGACCTCGACTTGATGCGCCAAGTGGTATTGGTCATCTCTATTTCTATCTGTGTCGCGTTAATCGTGATGCTGTTTTTCTGGGTCAAAGCGCCAGAAATGCGTCCTTTAGGTGCCTACGAGACGGAAGAATTAATTCCTGTTCTTGACCACCTCGATCAACAAAAAATCGATTATAAACTCGATGGCAATACCATTTTGGTGCCATCGAGCGAATACAACAACATCAAACTCGACATGGTGCGCGCTGGTTTAAACACCGAAAAGCAAGCGGGTGACGAAATCTTGCTGCAAGACATGGGTTTTGGTGTTTCGCAGCGTCTTGAGCTTGAGCGTTTGAAACTGAGCCGCGAGCGTCAGTTAGCCAAAGCGATTGAAGAGATGCAGCAAGTGCGTAAAGCACGTGTGCTGTTGGCGCTCCCAAAACAAAGCGTGTTTGTGCGCCAGAATCAAGAAGCGTCAGCGTCGGTATTTTTGACTTTGCGTATGGGCACATCGCTTAAACAAGAAGAAGTGGATTCGATTGTCGACATGGTCGCTAGTGCCGTTCCAGGCATGAAACCAACTCGCATCACCGTCACGGATCAACATGGCCGCTTACTGAGCTCGGGTTCACAGGACCCAGCCTCTGCGGCGCGTCGTAAAGAGCACGAACTTGAACGCAAACAAGAGCAAGCACTGCGCGAAAAAATTGATTCGGTTCTGATTCCGGTTCTTGGGTTGGGTAATTACACCGCCCAAGTGGATATTGAACTGGATTTCAGTGCGGTGGAGCAGACACGTAAGAAGTTCGATCCGAACACACCGTCTACGCGCAGCGAATACACACTTGAAGATTATAACAATGGCAATGTCGTTGCGGGCGTACCGGGCGCATTGAGTAACCAACCGCCGGCGGATGCTTCCATTCCGCAAGATGTGGCGCAAATGAAAGATGGCTCGTTATTAGGCCAAGGTTCGGTGCACAAAGAAGCGACTCGTAACTTTGAACTGGATACCACCATCAGCCATGAGCGTCGCCAAACGGGTGTCGTTAACCGTCAAACGGTTGCGGTTGCGATTAAAGATCGCGCGGTGGTGAATCCAGATACCGGTGAAACCACGTATCAGCCACTTTCCGATGCGCAGCTTAGCAACATTCGTCAGCTGTTAATCGGCGCCGTAGGCTATAGTGAACAACGTGGCGACTTACTTAACGTATTAAGTATGCCGTTTGTTGAGCCTGAGGTAGAACAAGTACAAGATTTGCCGATTTGGGAAAACCCGAACTTCAACGATTGGGTTCGTTGGTTCGCCAGTGCGCTGGTCATCATTGTGGTGATTTTGGTACTGGTTCGCCCGGCAATGAAAAAACTGCTCAACCCAGCGGCCGACGAAGACGACCAACTGTACGGCCCAGATGGCTTACCAATTGGTGCTGATGGCGAAACTAGCCTGATTGGTAGCGACATTGAAGGCGGTGACTTGTTTGAGTTTGGCTCGACGATTGACTTGCCAAACTTACATAAAGATGAAGATGTGCTGAAAGCAGTGCGCGCCTTAGTGGCGAACGAGCCTGAGTTAGCAGCACAAGTTGTGAAGAACTGGATGACCGATGCCTAACGAAATCGTACCTCAAAACCAAGATGGCGAGATGGATGAAAATGCCGTCGATATTGCGACTATTCCCGGTGAAGAGCGCGCTGCGATTCTGCTGTTAAGTCTTAATGAACAAGACGCAGCAGGCATTATTCGCCACCTTGAACCGAAACAGGTTCAGCGTGTTGGTAGCGCGATGGCAAAAGCGAAAGACTTAAGCCAAGGTAAAGTCAGCGCAGTGCATCGCGCCTTTTTGGAAGATATCCAGAAATACACCAACATTGGTATGGGCAGCGAAGACTTCATGCGTAACGCTTTGGTTGCTGCGCTTGGTGAGGACAAAGCCAACAACTTGGTGGATCAGATTCTGCTTGGAACCGGTTCAAAAGGTTTGGATTCACTCAAATGGATGGATCCACGCCAAGTTGCCAGCATTATTCTTAACGAACACCCGCAGATTCAAACCATTGTTTTGTCGTATCTCGAACCGGATCAGTCGGCGGAAATTTTGTCCCAGTTTGCCGAGCGCGACCGACTCGATTTGATGATGCGTATTGCGAACCTTGAAGAAGTTCAACCATCGGCATTGGCAGAGTTGAACGAAATCATGGAGAAACAGTTCGCGGGTCAAGCAGGTGCTCAAGCGGCGAAAATTGGTGGCCTGAAAGCTGCTGCCGAAATCATGAACTACATGGACAACAACATCGAAGGCATTTTGATGGAGCAGATTCGCGATCAAGACGAAGATATGGCGACTCAAATCCAAGACCTTATGTTTGTGTTTGAAAACCTCAACGAAGTCGACGATCAAGGTATTCAAAAACTGCTTCGCGACGTACCACAAGATGTGTTGCAGCGTGCACTTAAAGGTGCTGATGACACCTTACGCGAGAAGATCTTCAAGAACATGTCGAAACGTGCTGCTGAGATGATGCGTGATGACTTAGAAGCTATGGCGCCAATCAAAGTCTCTGACGTGGAAGCGGCGCAGAAAGAAATTCTGGCGATTGCACGTCGTATGGCGGACAGCGGCGAGTTGATGCTGTCTGGCGGCGCCGACGAATTCTTATAATCAGTTTTAATTAAATATGGCGGTTTGCATCGACAAGTGAGGTTTGAACCGCTAAGCAAAGCGAATCAGGAAAGCACATGGCGGGCGAACGAAAACGCGGTTTTTTGCGCATCGAAAATGACGCAGCGGTAGAGCAACCTAAAAAATGGGGGTTGCCTGATTACGGCTTAGAAACACATAAACAAGCCAAAGAGACCGCGCTGAATTACGATCCAAGCTGGACGCCGGTGTTTGACGAGCCAGATGCTGACGAACCGATTGAACTAACCGAAGAGCAGATCGAGCTTATTAAGCAGCAAGCTTATCAGGAGGGTTTGCATCAAGGCCAAGAAGCCGGCTTTAAACAAGGTTACGACAAGGGTAAAGAACAAGGTTTTGAGCAAGGCCATCAAGAGGGCTTAAATGCCGGAAAAATTGAAGGTGTTGCTGCTGGGCAAGAGTTCATTCAAGAGCAAGTTCAAACCTTTATCAATCTTGCCAATCAATTCGCTCAACCTCTTGAGTTAATGAACGCTCAGGTTGAAAAGCAGTTGGTCGACATGGTTTTGACTCTGGTAAAAGAAGTCGTTCACGTTGAAGTTCAAACCAACCCTCAGTTTATTCTCGATACCATCAAGCAATCGGTGGAGATTTTGCCGATTGCTGGCCACGCCATTACGCTAAAACTGCACCCTGATGACGTTGAGATCATTCGCTCATCTTATGGCGAAGAAGAGCTTAACTTTAGAAACTGGACTCTGCATAGCGAACCGGCATTAAATCGCGGTGACGTCGAAATTGAAGCAGGAGAGTCCAGTGTTAATTACAAAGTCGAAGATCGTATTCGCTCTGTGATTCAAAGCTTCTGCGGCGTTAATCGCCACCATCAAGGCAACGAATAATGTTAGCGCTTGCTGAACGTTTAAGTCACTACAAAGCCGAAGGGTTAACCTGCCGGCCAGTTGCGTCTGGAAAGTTGGTACGCGTGGTCGGTTTGACGCTCGAAGCAACAGGTTGCCGCGCGCCGATTGGCAGCTTGTGTAAAGTTGAAACCATGACTGGCGATATGGAAGCTGAAGTGGTTGGCTTTTCCGGCGAACGCCTATTTTTAATGCCCAGTGAGCAAGTCACGGGCGTGTTGCCTGGCGCCAAAGTAACGCCGGTTACCGGCGAAGCTGGGCTTGCGGTTGGTATGGAACTGCTTGGCCGCGTTATTGATGGCGTCGGCAATCCCCTTGACGGACTCGGGCCTATCTATACCGAAAAACGCACCTCTTTCAACTCAGAACCCATCAACCCTCTTGCCCGAAAACCGATAAAAGAGCCTTTGGACGTCGGCATTAAAGCGATTAATGGCTTACTTACGGTCGGCAAAGGTCAGCGTATTGGTCTGTTTGCGGGTTCTGGTGTGGGTAAGTCGGTGACGCTTGGTATGATGACGCGCGGTACCAATGCGCAAGTCGTCGTGGTCGGGCTCATTGGTGAGCGTGGACGAGAAGTTAAAGAATTCATTGAAGAGATCCTCGGTGTTGACGGCCGTCAGCGTTCTGTGGTCGTGGCCGCTCCCGCCGATGCTTCGCCACTGATGCGTCTTAAGGGGTGTCAAACGGCGCTTACGGTTGCGGAATATTTTCGCGACCAAGGTTTGGATGTGCTGTTGCTGCTCGACTCGTTAACTCGTTTTGCTCAGGCGCAGCGTGAAATTGCGCTGTCGGTGGGCGAGCCACCCGCAACCAAAGGTTATCCGCCATCGGTGTTTGCTAAGCTGCCCGCGTTGGTTGAACGTGCTGGTAATGGCGATGAAAATCAGGGCTCAATTACTGCATTTTTTACGGTGTTAACTGAAGGGGACGATCTTCAAGACCCGATCGCCGATGCTTCAAGGGCCATCCTCGATGGTCACGTGGTGCTGTCTCGCGAAATGGCCGACGCCGGGCATTATCCAGCCATCGACGTCGAAAAATCGGTCAGTCGTGTCATGCCGCAAATTACTACCGATGAGCATATGCTGATGTCAAAAGCGGTACGCCAAGTGCTGTCGGTGTGCCGTAAAAACCAAGATTTGGTATCGATCGGCGCTTATAAACCGGGTACGGATCCGGCCATTGATAGCGCATTTACCATCAAGCCGAAGTTAGATGAATATCTGCAGCAGAGTATGAAAGAAAGTGTGCCATACGATATGTGCGTCAATATGCTCAAGAGCTTACTTGGAGGCTAATCGGCGATGGAAAACGCATTAGATTTCTTACTTGAACAGTCAAAAGAGCGCGAAAACCAAGCGGTGATGGCGCTGGGGCAAGCTCGTACTGAACTGGATAATTACTATCGTCAGCTTTCGCAAATCGAACAGTATCGCCTCGATTATTGCCAGCAGTTGGTTGAGCGCGGTCAATCTGGGCTAACCGCCAGTCAATACACTCATCTCAATCGATTTTTAACGTCACTGGATGAAACCTTAGCCAAACAAAAGCAGGCCGAAACTCATTTCAAACACCAAGTTGAAAACTGCGAACAACATTGGATGGAGACTCGTAAGCAGCGTCGATCTTATGAATGGCTGATGGAAAAAAAACATAACGAACGCTTACGTTTACAAGAGAAGCGTGAACAAAAAGTCATGGATGAATTTTCCACCTTGCAATATGCAAGACGTCTTTCTCAAGGCAATGATTTTTCGTGAATTTAATTTTATAAAAATAACTGGCTCGTATATTGCTTTAATACTTTAGTTAAAATTATTTTCCGTAATGATGAATCGCGTGAGTGGCGTCTATGAATGTAAATTTAATGCCGTCGTCAGAGAGCAGTAAGCTGACGAAAGCATCCTCAGAAGTGGAGTCTTCTGCTAAAGAGTCGGAATCCCATGATGGATTTTTTGCCAAGTTAATGTCGTTGGTGACGGGTGAGCACAGCCGTGAAGCGTCGAAGGCTGCAGGTGATGCGGTTGATAAACTCCATAGTGGCGAAGGCGATGCCGAGGTTGCTAAAGGCGAATCAGCGCCTGAAGGCAAAGTGATTTCTGAAGACAAAGTGGCTTCTGAGGGCGATGAATCTGAGCAAGCGCTCCTTGAGCAGGCCGATGGCGATCGGTTAGTTGCTGCTGAAAGTAGCGAGGAGCAGCAAGACTCTGAAAAGATTTTAGCCAAAGGTGGCGAGATTCTTGAGCGTTTAGGTGAAGCAAATCGCGCGTTGCAAAAAGGTGGCAAAACTTTGCCTCTTGAAGACGACGCCGAGCAGGAAATTTCTGAACTGAAGGGCTTACCTGAGTCGGCCAAAGCCTTTATTCAAGGTCAGGTCGCAAGCTCAAAAGCCGCGAGTTCGACAGATTCAGCAAAATCTGATGGCAAAATCAGCGAGCAGGAATTGACGGACGAAGATAAGCCAGATTCAATGGCTGGCGTTGAGGTTCTGGGTAAAAATATCGTCTGGGGCGCAAGTGATGATGCTAAAGCAAGCAAAGACGCTTCCATTAGCAAGGATGGTCAAAGCATAAAAGCGCCGAGTGCAACGCCTGTTGCCGGCTCAGTCGCTCAAGCTTTAGCAGCCGCGCAGCCAGAAAAACCAGGCCAGCAAGCGGCTATAAACGCCGAGCTTAATGGTGCACAGTTGACGACAGTGCAGGGCGAGAAAGCCACCGCGGCGGTTGAAGGTGAAGCCTTGAAAGCGGCGTTGGGTAAGTCTATGACGGCGAATCTGGGCAAAAATGTTCAGGCGGAAAAATTGGCGACTGCTGCTCTGGGTCAAGATGATAGCTTTGCCAATCAATTAGCTCATGCGGCGGGCCATCAGGGGCAAAGTAATGCGCTAAACCCTTTGATGCGAGCAGACCAAACCGCAGCAGCGCAGCAGCCGTTAGTCTTGCAGCGTGATATGGCGGGTGAACAGCTGGCTGAACGCGTGCAGATGATGTTGTCTAAGAATTTAAAAAATATTGATATTCGCCTCGATCCGCCAGAACTTGGCCGGTTGCATATTCGCATGAATATGAATGGCGATGCGGCGAGTGTCCAATTCACGGTATCGAACCCGCAAGCCCGCGACATGATTGAGCAATCTATGCCAAGGCTTCGTGAAATGTTGACTCAGCAGGGGCTACAACTTGCCGATACTTCGGTGCAGCAACAAAGCGCCGGTCAACAGCAGAGCAGTTATGCGCAGCAAGGTAACGGTTCTGAATCGGGTGAATTGGCGACAAATACCGCAGTTGGAGATGAAAACCTTGATGCTAACGTAAAAGTTGATGTCAATGTAGCAACAAAGCGTGATGGAATCAGTTATTACGCTTAAACTATAAAAAAACAGAACAATTAGAGAGCGTTATGGCAGACGAACAGTTAGACCAAGAAGCCCCCAAAGGAAAAGGCAAGCTTCTCATTATTATTATTGCTGTGGTGGTTCTTTTACTCGGTGGCGGCGGCGCTGCCTTTTTCCTCATGGGTTCCGACGATGGCGATAGTGGTGATTCTGCTGCTGCCGCTCAACAAGTTGCGACACCGGATCAGCCCGTTTCTTATGTTAATATCGCCCAGCCGTTTATCTTCAACGTCGCTGGTGAGAAACGTGATCGCATGGTGCAGATTAAAGTTCAACTTATGGTACGCGGCTCAGAAAATGAAAACCTTGCCCGCTATCATTCACCTTTAATTGAAAGCTCTTTGTTGGCAACCTTTGCCTCGGCGACGGTTGATCAACTAAGAACTGCGACTGGTCGTGTTGAACTGCGCAACAAGGCTACCGAAGATATTAAAGCGAGTTTGACTCGCGCTGTCGGACAGCCCGTTATTGAACGTGTGCTGTTCACTGATTTTGTAATGCAATAAGGTGAAGCGTGACCGATTTATTAAGTCAAGACGAAATTGATGCACTGCTTCACGGCGTAGATGACGTCGATGAAGTAGATGATCATGGTGTCGAAGAAGAAACTTCGGCCGTCAGTTTCGACTTCTCTTCTCAAGACCGCATTGTTCGTGGTCGAATGCCAACGCTTGAACTGATCAACGAACGTTTTGCTCGTCACTTGCGGATCAGCTTGTTTAACATGCTGCGTAAAACCGCCGAAGTTTCGATTAACGGCGTACAAATGATGAAGTTTGGTGAATACCAAAATACCTTGTATGTCCCAACCAGCTTGAACATGGTGCGTTTTCGCCCACTCAAAGGCACCGCATTAATCACCATGGAAGCACGCTTGGTGTTTATTTTGGTGGAAAACTTTTTTGGCGGCGATGGGCGATTCCATGCTCGTATTGAAGGGCGGGAATTTACCCCAACCGAGCGACGTATTATTCAGCTGCTGCTGAAAATCGTATTTGAAGATTACAAAGAAGCGTGGGCGCCAGTTATGGGCGTCGAGTTTGAGTATCTCGATTCCGAAGTGAACCCAAGCATGGCGAATATTGTATCGCCGACGGAAGTGATCGTCGTAAGTTCGTTCCACGTTGAGGTGGATGGCGGTGGCGGTGATTTCCACGTGGTCATGCCATACTCAATGGTTGAGCCGATTCGCGAACTGCTGGATGCGGGTGTGCAGTCGGACAAAATGGAAACGGACGTGCGCTGGAGCAGTGCACTGCGTGAAGAGATCATGGACGTACCGGTGAATTTTCGCGTCAACCTGCTTGAACAAGATATTTCCTTGCGTGATTTGATGGAACTTCGTCCTGGCGACATTATTCCAATTCATATGCCAGAGCACGCAACCATGTTTGTTGAAGAGTTGCCCACTTACCGTGTGAAGATGGGACGCTCCGGCGATAACGCCGCGATTCAAATTTCTGAACGAATTCGTAGGCCCGATGTGGTGAAAACCGACATCGCTTTTCTGGGCAAAGACGTGATGTCCGATTTTGACGTAGACGAAGACGAAATCGAAGATTAATCACGATATAAATAAGAGATAATAGGTAACAGAGTATGGAACCAAGTGACGACCAAAAACTTGCTGACGAATGGGCGGCCGCTTTAGGCGAAGACCCAAGTGCGCCAGATATGGACACCGATGAGGTGATGGCCGCACAGCTGGATGAATTAAAGGACACTTCGTCGCCAATTTCAGAAGATGAACGCCGCAAACTGGATACCATTCTGGATATTCCCGTCACCATTTCGATGGAAGTCGGCCGTTCGCAAATCAGCATTCGTAACTTACTGCAATTAAACCAAGGTTCAGTGGTTGAACTGGAGCGTTTAGCGGGTGAATCTTTGGACGTTCTGGTTAACGGCACCTTGATCGCGCACGGTGAAGTGGTTGTGGTCAACGATAAATTCGGTATTCGTTTGACGGATGTGATTAGCCAAACTGAGCGAATTAAGAAGTTAAGGTAGTTTATGAATATGCGATGGCTCGGGCTTTTGCTCTTTGTTCCACAACTGTCTTGGGCGGTGGGTGAGGCTAATTCCGCTGCACAGCTAGATTGGGCAACCACATTTGGTTCACTGATTTTTGTTCTGGCATTTATCTTATTGCTGGCATGGCTACTCAAGCGAATGCGCTTTCCAACCATGACCAATCAAAAAGGCCTCAATATTGTTCGTCAGCTGCCAGTTGGAACCAAAGAGCGAATCGTGATTGTGCAGGCGGGGGAAGAACAGTTTCTCGTTGGTGTTACGAGCCAGTCGATTCAGCTGATTTCCAAGCTGGAAACGCCGTTATCCGAACAGGAGTTAGAACCGGCTCCGTTTGCTAATCAACTGACGCAACTGTTGAAAAAGAATGCCAAATAAATCTTTATTGCTCAGCATGGTCATTATGACCATGCTTGCGCTTTTCTCACCATGGTCGATGGCTCAACAAGAGCTAGAAACCCCAATTCCATCCAACGCTACAGGCGCCAGTGATGTCACTGTCCGTGCGATGGAAAAAGAGAGCGCAAACTCGAAAACCATTTCGACCAGTAGCTTATCCGGTGGCGGTGCAGGGATTCCTGCCTTTACCATGACCACCAATGCCGATGGTAGCGAAGACTACTCCATCAACCTACAAATTCTCGCTTTGATGACCATGCTGGGCTTTTTGCCTGCCATGGTCATTTTGATGACCTCGTTTACGCGAATTGTGGTGGTGATGTCGATTTTGCGCCAAGCGATGGGCTTGCAACAAACGCCATCCAACCAAGTGATTATCGGTATCGCGATATTTTTGACTTTCTTCATTATGTCACCGGTGCTGAGCAAAATTAACGATCAAGCGATTCAGCCTTACCTCAACGAACAGATCTCTGCTCGCCAAGCGTTTGATACGGCGCAAATTCCGATGCGCGAATTCATGCTTAAGCAGACGCGCGTTAAAGATTTGGAAACCTTTGTAAACATTTCAGGCTCTGATGCGCAAAACCCTGAAGATGTGTCGATGGCGGTGTTGATTCCCGCGTTTATTACCTCCGAACTCAAAACCGCCTTCCAGATCGGTTTTATGCTGTTCTTGCCGTTTTTGATCATCGACTTGGTGGTTGCATCGGTATTGATGGCAATGGGTATGATGATGCTGTCACCAATGATCGTGTCGTTGCCATTTAAACTGATGTTGTTTGTCTTAGTCGACGGTTGGAACTTGATTCTATCGACGCTGGCAGGCAGCTTTGCGATGTAGGGAGACGCTATGACTCCTGAAATGTTCGTCGAATTATTTCGCGAAGCTCTATGGATGGTGCTAATGATGGTCTGCGCGATCATCATTCCGAGTTTGCTTATCGGTTTGGTGGTGGCGATTTTCCAAGCGGCAACCTCGATCAACGAACAAACATTGAGTTTTTTGCCGCGTCTGATCGTGACTTTATTGGCGTTGATGATGTTTGCCCACTGGATGACGCAGACTCTGATGGACTTCTTCTACACCATGATTGAACGTCTGCCTCAGGTGCTGTACTAGGAGGCGCTATGGAGTATCCTGCTAGCGTCGTTCTTGATTGGCTCGCCAACTATTTTTGGCCCTATGCACGCATTTCCTCGATGCTAATGGTGATGTCGGTGACTGGGGCGCGCTTTGTCTCTACTCGTATCCGTCTTTATTTGGGGCTGGCGATTACGCTGGCCATCATGCCTGCCATTCCTGCGGTACCCGACAATATTGAACTGCTCTCTTTTCAGGGCTTTATGGTGCTGCTGGAGCAGATCATCATCGGTGTCGCGATGGGTACCATCACTCAGTTTATGATTCAAACTTTCGTTATTTTGGGTCAAATTTTGGGTATGCAGTCGAGCTTGGGTTTTGCGTCTATGGTTGACCCTGCCAACGGGCAGAATACGCCGCTGCTCGGTCAGCTATTTATGTTCCTCGCCACGCTCTTTTTTCTTGCCACCGATGGTCATTTAAAGATGATTCACTTAGTGGCGCTGAGTTTTAAATCGTTACCGATTGGCTCGGGGCGCTTAAACGCTGTGGATTTTCGAGAATTGGCGCAGTGGCTTGGCATCATGTTTAAAGTGGCGCTGAGTATGTCGCTGTCGGGGATTATTGCACTGTTGACCATTAACCTCTCGTTTGGTGTGATGACCCGCGCGGCGCCGCAGCTGAACATCTTCTCGCTGGGCTTTGCGTTTGCATTAATGGTTGGATTATTGCTGTGCTGGTACATTCTGTCAGGTTTATATGCGCACTATAATCTGTTTTGGCCTGATGTGGAGGGGCAGATTTGCCGCTTCATACGCTTGGATTGTTAAGGGCTAGGAGGCTGATATGGCAGAATCAGACGGTCAAGAACGTACCGAAGAAGCCACGCCCAAGCGCTTGCAACAGGCGCGAGAAAAAGGGCAGGTTGCAAGGTCAAAAGAGTTAGCGTCGGTTTCCGTTCTGGTGGTGGGCGCGATTTCATTAATGTGGTTTGGCGATTCGCTGGCCAATGGCTTGTTCCATACCATGGGTAGGCTATTTAGCTTAAGCCGCGAAGAAATTTTTGATGTGCCTAAGCTGTTCGACATCGTATTGGGCGCACTCTCGAGTCTGATTTTGCCGCTGCTGCTGATCCTGATTACGCTATTTGTTGCCGCGACCATCGGCGCAGCAGGCGTTGGCGGGATCAATTTTTCGATGGAAGCGGCGCGGCCGAAACTTTCCAAAATGAACCCACTTAGCGGCATCAAACGTATGGTCGGAATGCAGAGCTGGGTTGAACTTATCAAATCGATTTTGAAAGTGGCGCTGGTGTCGGGTGTTGCCTTCTACCTGATCAATTCCGCCAAAGCTGACCTGTTTCAGCTCAGTATGGATGTGTTTCCGCAAAACATCTTTCACGCCCTAGATATTCTGCTTAATTTTATCCTGTTGATTAGCTGTTCGCTGCTGGTGGTGGTGGCTATCGATATTCCATTCCAGCTGTGGCAGCACACCAATCAGCTTAAAATGACTAAGCAAGAGGTCAAAGACGAATACAAAGAAACCGAAGGGAAACCGGAAGTCAAAGGGCGTATTCGTATGTTGCAACGTGAAGCAGCTCAGCGCCGAATGATGGCGGATGTCCCGCAAGCGGATGTTATTGTCACCAACCCGGAGCACTTCTCGGTGGCACTGCGTTATAAGCATGACACCGATCGCGCGCCAGTTGTGGTGGCAAAAGGGGTGGATCATTTAGCGCTAAAAATTCGTGAAGTGGCGCGCGAGCACGATATCTATGTGATTCCAGCGCCGCCACTGGCGCGTGCGCTGTACCATACCACTGAGCTGGAACAAGAAATTCCAGACGGTTTGTTTACCGCGGTGGCGCAAATTCTGGCGTATGTTTTCCAGCTAAAACAGTACCGTAAGCGTGGTGGTCAGCGTCCGAAGTTGAAACCGGAGGAGTTGCCAATTCCGCCGGATCTTCGCCACTAAATGCGTCTAGAAAGGTTACTTTTCAGGGATGGAGAGTAGCACCAGCAGCGCACCATTTCCGCCAAACTCAAGCGGAGCTTGGTGAAACGCCATTACATCTGGGTGCTGTGCAAGCCACAGTGGTGCTTGCTGTTTTAGAATATGTTTGCCGATGCCATGTTGCACACAGGCGCAGTGAACATTGTTTTTCACGCAGTAGGCAATCATCGAACCAAGCTCCCGTTTGGCCTCAACTTGCGTCATTCCGTGCATATCCAAAAAAACATCCGGCACATACACACCACGACGCAGCCGTTTTACTTCATAATTAGAAACATCACTACGCGCGTAACGAGTCGGACCATCGTCACTCAGATGGGGGACGAATTCGTCGGAGAAGTAAAACTCGTTGTCGCTCGATTCACGTTGGTTACGCAGGATCTCTTTTTGTTTAGTGTTTCTTTTTGGCTGCTGGACTATGGTATCCTGTTGCAACTTTTTGACGCCTTGCATCGCTTCCTTGAATAAGGAGAAATCGTCATCTAAATGGGAGTCTTTATCGCTCATTGGATTGTATCAACGGTTTGTTCAAATCAAGTTGGCGGTATTGTAGCGCTTTTCGGAGGCAATTTTGGATAAGATTTTTATTGAAGAAGCAGTTTCAGAACTTCATACGCTTCAGGATATGATTCGCTGGACGGTAAGTCGTTTTAACGCTGCCAATCTTTTCTACGGTCAAGGGACCGATAATGCTTGGGACGAAGCGGTTCAGCTTATCCTTCCTACACTCTATTTGCCGATAGATGTCCCTCCGCATGTATTGAATTCTCGTTTAACCAGTAGTGAGCGTTTGCGCATTGTTGAACGTGTGATTCGTCGTATTAACGAAAAAACCCCAACCGCGTACCTAACCAACAAAGCGTGGTTCTGCGGTTTAGAGTTTTTCGTCGATGAGCGCGTGTTGGTGCCACGTTCACCGATTGGCGAGCTGATTCAGAATCAGTTCCAGCCATGGTTGGTGGAAGAACCAATGCGCATTATGGATATGTGTACTGGCAGCGGCTGTATTGCGATTGCTTGTGCGCATGCTTTTCCAGATGCCGAAGTGGATGCGATTGATATCTCTCCGGGCGCTTTGGAAGTGGCTGAGCAAAATATTCAAGATCACGGCATGGAGCAGCAGGTATTTCCTATTCGCTCGGATTTGTTCCGTGACCTGACGCAAGAGAAGTACAACTTGATTGTCACTAATCCACCGTATGTGGATGAAGAAGACATGAGCAACTTGCCAGAAGAATTTACTCATGAGCCAGAACTCGGCTTAGCGGCGGGCAGTGACGGCCTGAAACTCGTGCGCCGCATTTTGGCGAATGCGCCTGATTATCTCACCGATGACGGTATTTTGATCTGTGAAGTGGGCAATTCCATGGTGCATATGATGGAACAGTACCCTGAGATTCCGTTTACTTGGATTGAGTTTGAAAACGGCGGTCATGG
Source organism: Vibrio xiamenensis (assembly GCF_900100015.1). Classification (GTDB taxonomy): domain Bacteria; phylum Pseudomonadota; class Gammaproteobacteria; order Enterobacterales; family Vibrionaceae; genus Vibrio; species Vibrio xiamenensis. The sequence goes on from NZ_FNDD01000018.1 coordinate 95,304, forward strand.
CGTATTTATGCTGACTCGCGCTCAATTGGTCGACTGCGCAGCGGAATTCTCACTTTATAAAGATTAAGTGAGTTTGTATCAGTGATGAATTGAAAGATGCCAGCAATAAGCTGGCATTTTTTTATTCAAACAGAATGCGGATTTGATCGATTTTAGGGCTTTACATCCAAGAATAGAAAAGCGAGTATGAAAATACGAACAATGGAACGCACGGTTGATAGTGAAGGGCTCACTATCCCGCGAATTTGAGGAACTAATGGCAGGAAATAGCATCGGACAACATTTCCGAGTAACCACGTTTGGCGAAAGTCACGGCATCGCATTGGGCTGCGTCGTTGACGGTTGTCCTCCCGGCTTAGAGATCAGTGAAACGGATCTGCAAACCGATCTCGATCGACGTAAACCGGGCACGTCGCGTTACACCACCCAACGTCGAGAGGCGGATGAAGTTAAAATCCTTTCTGGCGTGTTCGAAGGTAAAACCACCGGTACATCAATTGGCTTGCTGATTGAAAACACCGATCAGCGTTCGAAAGATTACTCTGATATCAAAGACAAATTCCGTCCCGGTCACGCTGACTATACCTATCATCAAAAGTATGGCATTCGCGATTATCGCGGCGGGGGTCGTTCATCGGCGCGCGAAACGGCGATGCGTGTGGCGGCAGGTGCGATTGCGAAGAAATACCTTAAGCAAGTGTTTGGCGTTGAAATTCGCGCCTATCTAGCGCAAATGGGCGATATTTCTATCGACAAAGTCGATTGGAATGAAATCGAGAACAACGCGTTCTTCTGCCCAGATGTGGACAAAGTCGACCAATTTGACCAATTGATTCGTGACTTAAAGAAAGAGGGCGATTCGATTGGCGCTAAAATTCAAGTCGTTGCGACGCAAGTGCCAGTCGGCCTCGGTGAGCCAGTATTTGACCGTCTTGATGCGGATATTGCTCATGCGTTAATGAGCATTAATGCGGTGAAAGGCGTTGAAATCGGCGATGGTTTCGATGTGGTTGGGCAAAAAGGCAGTCAGCATCGCGATACCCTTAGCCCAGAAGGCTTTGGCAGCAACCACGCTGGTGGCATTTTGGGCGGGATTTCAACCGGTCAAGACATCGTTGCCAACATTGCGCTGAAACCGACATCCAGCATTACCGTACCGGGTAAAACCATTACTAAGCAGGGTGAGCCGACTGAGCTTATCACCAAAGGCCGCCACGACCCATGTGTGGGTATTCGCGCGGTGCCGATCGCGGAAGCGATGTTGGCGATTGTATTGATGGATCATTTACTGCGTCATCGCGGTCAGAACTTTGCGGTCGAAACTGAAACGCCAAAAATCTGATGATTTGAGCCTCTTGCGCCAAGTCGATAGCAACAAGTAAACAAAAAGCTCGCTAAGTGAATTAGCGAGCTTTTTGTTTTTAGTGCTTTGAAGCTATGCCTAATGCAGCGAGTTTTCGGACTCAAGATGAAAGCTAGGTAGGCACCATTTAAAGCGTACAGCGGCCATTCGCAGCAGATAGCCAATCAAAATCGTCACTATGGTGGCGGTAATGTCATCGACTGCGTAGCGAATCATCACCAGATACACCCCTGAGGCAACCGCTGAAACGGAAGCGTAAAGCTCCTCATGCAACACTAACGGTGTGCGGCGACAGATTAAATCGCGGAGTAACCCACCAAATACGCCAGTGACGACGCCGGAAACCACGCAGATCAGCGGATGGTGAGCCATCCCCATCGCGACTTTGGTACCTATGATGCTAAACACCACTAAACCAAGAGCGTCGAGGCGTATGAACAGGCCTCTAAGACGAATCACCCATTTATATAGCCAAGTGGTCAACACCCCAGCAAGGCAGGTGATCATCAAAAAATGCGGGTGTGCAACCCAACCAAGTGGGTAGTGGCCCAGTAGAATATCCCTAACGGTGCCGCCGCCAATCGCTGTCGCGCTGGCAACTAAAATTACCCCGAACCAATCCATTTTACGACGTCCGGCACTAAGTGCACCGGTCATCGCCTCGGCGGTAATTCCTATGATATACAAAACACTGAGTAACATAATTCGATCAATTGAGTTTCACTGCCCGTTGAGTCAAAAGCAGCGTAAAAAATGAGCCGCAAGTGTAGTGGTTTCTTGTGGTGATGACGAATGAATTATATCGGTTTAGAACGCCATTCGAATAACATTGACTCATTTCTCAACTTCGCGATTGTCTTTACCTTACAAACGAAAAAAGCGAAAATGCCGACCTTTAAACTCGACAGCCAAACCGCAAGCGATGACCCATAGCTATCAAGATCTAATTGCGATTTTTAATGCCACGTTTTTTGAGCACTACAACACTAAGCTTGAGCTGGGTGGTGATGAACCCATTTACCTGCCGGCCGATGATCAAATTCCTCATCATCGAATCATTTTCGCCCACGGTTTTTTTGCCTCTGCGCTGCATGAAATTGCCCACTGGTGTGTGGCAGGCCCTGAGCGTCGGCTGCTGGAAGATTTTGGTTATTGGTATGAACCGGACGGGCGCACCGAACAAAAACAAGCGGAGTTTGAAAAAGTCGAAATTCGCCCGCAAGCGTATGAATGGATATTATCCGTCAGCGCTGGGTTTCCTTTTAATGTCAGTTGTGACAATCTACACGGCGATTTTGAGCCTGATCGATTGGGCTTTTTCTCGCGCGTGCATCAAGAAGTCTTGACGATTCTTGACAACGGATTGCCTCCTCGTGTGCAGCAGTTATCTGATGCACTCGCAGCGTTTTATGCCACTCCAGCGCTTAGCCGCGATGATTTTATCGTTAAGTAATAGCCAATTTGTAACCTTAACGACTTAGACTAAGAGACGAATATGATTATTGAATTTGAAGAAAAACTCCTTGAGCTTATTGACCAGCGCATCGCTTCGGCATCCGACGACGAACTGTTTGCAGGCGGCTATTTGCGTGGACATATTTCTCTTTCAGCAGCGGCGTGTGAAGAAGCAGGCGAAGAAGATATCGCGATATTGAAGTCGCGCATTGAGTCGAGCCTAGAAGAGGCGCGCGCGGAACTTTCGCCAGCAGACAGAACGATTGTCAGCGAGCTATGGCAAGAGTTGGTGGCCGAAGTTTAAGACGCGAAAAATGAGGCTCAGAGGCATTGTTCGAAAAATTTGAACCTGACCATAGAATTTTTGTGGTTGTTGAATTGACGGCGATTTCCTATTCTAAATCCACTCCCTAAGAATAAGGAAAAGATGATGAAAATTATTGCGTTCGGTGCGTCTACTAGCTCTACTTCAATCAACAAAGCCCTTGCCACTTACACTGCTAACCTAGTAGAAGGTGCAGACGTTAAGGTGCTTGATATCAACGATTTCCAAGTTCCAATGTTCAACGAAGATTTGGAAAAAGAAATTGGTAAATCGGAAGGCGCGCAAGCGTTCTTACGTGAGCTAGGTGATGCGGATGCATTAGTCATCTCTTTTGCTGAGCACAATGGTCACTACGCTGCGGCCTACAAAAACTTGTTTGACTGGGCAACACGTATCGACCGTGAAGTGTACCAAAACAAACCAGCGGTATACCTAGCAACTTCACCAGGCCCTGGCGGCGCTCAATCTGTATTAGCCGCTGCGCAAGGTTCTGCGTCATTCTTTGGCGGTAACGTCAAAGCGGCGGTTTCTGTACCAAACTTCTACGATGTGTTTGATATGGAAAATGGCACAGTGACCAATTCAGATGTAGAAAAACAGCTTAAAGAAGCGGCAGCAGCGCTTACTGCCTAAGTTTTTCTTTTCAATCTATTATGAAAACGCCTTACCCATATGGGTAAGGCGTTTTTTATTGCCTCTGTTTTCACCATGCCGGCTCTGAAGTTATTAGGTATTTAATGAACCACTTCGCCCATCTCTTGCTGATATTTCGCCGCGAGATCGGTTTTTTGTTGCTCGCCCATGACTTTCCCCGCCATTTGGAAGATACGTTGCTCTTCCTCTTCTAAATGGTGTAATACCTGATGGCGCAACGATTTCATATGCGTAAGCCAAGCGGGAGAGTCCAAATCGGTGTTATCTAATTCGGCGATAATTTTGTCGATTGAATGATGTTCAGAAATACCGTGGCGGCTCATGTCGATGGTCGCATCTTTTTTCATCAACGGAATATAGAAATGGCGCTCTTCGGCTTCGGCGTGCAGCTGAAGTTCTTGTTTCAATTGTTGGTAGAACTCGCTGCGTGATTTACTTTCGCCGCTGGTTTTTAGTAAAGCGTCGATCAATAAACGTTGTTTTTCATGGCTTTCACGTAGTGCATCAAAAATCGTATTCATTTTTCACCTCTTTATTGCTGTGACTTACTGTTGCTGTAACTTATCGTTGCGGTTGACGTTACTATTTGTTCAAGGCTTCGTGATTACAGTCTGCGATTACTGCCCATAGCACTAAAATTCATGACGAGCGCAACGATAAACAGCACAACAAACACATAGAACAAGACTTTTGCAATGCTTGCGGCTACGCCAGCAATACCGGTAAAACCTAGGGCGCCAGAAATCAGCGCGACAACTAAAAATATCAGCATCCATTTAAGCATTTTGACTCTCCTACAGATTTTGCAATGAGTGTAAGGTGAAATAAGCGAACGCTGTGCCAGTTTTTAACTAACTGTTTTTATTGTATTTTTGTTTTTTAGAATGGATTCCAACGGCTTGGATGTGAATTTATTACCGACGCCTGTGTAAGAAATAGCGAGAGGAAGCAATAAGATACCGCTACCTGGAAGTAGCGGTATCAGCGGGAAATTTGTAAGTGCGAAGAGCAATTAGGCTTGGCTTAGCGCTTTGCCTTTACGCAGTTTACGAACCCACATGCGACTTGGGTGCAGTGCTTCCAGTAAGTCGACGGCGAGGGGAAGCGGATCGGCGCAAATATGCGAGGCTAACAGTTCTGCCATCAGTGGCGCAGAGCTTAAGCCGCGGGAACCAAGCCCTACGAGGCAATATAGCTGCTGATAGTTGGCGACTGGCTCGGCATGCTGCTCTTCAAGCTCAGCAAGATTGCGATAGTTTTCGACGATCGCATCAAAGTCGCCGACGTTACCAATAAATGGCAGATGATCGCGACTGACGCAGCGCACGCCTTGACGCGACTGATTGGCGCTCACATCGACATCGTGTGGCCAAGTTTGGCTTGGCAAACATTGCGCGAGTTTCTCTGCGTTATCTTGCTGAGCTTGCGGGTCAAATTGTTGGTCGATATGCGTGCGATCGTAACTGGCTCCGATACAGTGCTGCTGATTATTCGGGTTACATGGCGTCATATAGCCGTCATAACACAGCACTGTGTTGAGTTTGCTCAGTTTGGGCGTGGTTGGAATATGGCTGACTTGACCTTTAACTTTGGCAAGAGGCAAAGATTGGCTTTGCGCAAAACGGTCAAACTCGTGGCCGTTCGCTAGGACGACCACTTGGTGCCGAAATTCACCTTGCGAGCTGGAAAGTTGCCAACATTTGGTGTTGTTCAGCCATGTTAAGTTGGTCACTTGATGCTGATAGTGGCAGGTCAAAGCGCCACTTTGCTCAAGCTCATTCAAGATAGCTTGAGTGAGCTGCGAAGGTGACAACCAGCCTCCAAGTGGATAATCGACACTGGCGCAGCCCGTTGGCAGGCCCACGCGCTCGGCGGTTTGCTGTTGGTCGAGTTCGCAGATTAGCTGCGGATTAAACTCTGCGGCGACAATGCGTTTTAGTTTCTCTGTTGCACTTTCATTCCACATCAGCTGGGTGACGCCGCACCAGCTGTGGTCAAAGCTGTGCTGCTGTGCGATTTGAGTAACAAACTGACGCGCAAATAAAAAGCTCGCTGCAAACACTCGCGATACGCCGCTATGGTTGTGATTGAGCAGCGGATACACCGCACCTTGGCGATTACCTGATGCGCCTTGAGCGGGTCTTGCATCTTGACAGTATAAGGTGACCTTTTTGCCGCGCTGGGCCAGCTGTTTGGCGAGCGTTGCGCTAGCAATACCGCCGCCGATGATCGCGATATCATTACACTCTTCGGCGTGGCTGCGTGCAAACCATGGTTTGATATTGCCGCGACTGACCCTTTTCGGGAGGTGACCGGCGATCATTTCACGCTTAGTGCCAAAACCTTTGACTTTTTTCATCTCAAAGCCAGCTTCAATCAAGCCGCGGCGCACAAAACCAGCAGAGGTAAAGGTGGCGCAGGTACCACCAGTTTTGGCCAGTTTCGCCATGCCATCAAATAGCTGTTGATTCCACATCTCTGGGTTTTTGCTCGGTGCAAAACCGTCAAGGAACCACGCATCAATGATACCCGCTTCCCCGCATGGCACTTGAGGCAAACAATCTTTGATATCGCCAAACCACAGATCGAGCGTAATCATCCCGCCCGCCAATACGATGCGATGGCATTCTGGCACTGCGATAGGGTAGTGGGCTTGAAGCTGTTTGGCGTAATGTGCCAGCTCTGGCCATGCTTGATGGGCTTTAACTAGGTCATCAATATTAAGTGGGTACTTCTCAAAACTAATGAAATGCAGTTCTTTGAGTGGCGCGTCTGGATTTTGCTGTCTAAATTGTTCAAACCACTGCCAAGCGGCAAGAAAGTTGAGGCCAGTTCCAAACCCAGTTTCACCCAATACAAAACGGCGCTTTTCATAACTTTGCCATCTTTGTGGCAGATGATTTTGCGTGAGAAACACATAACGTGTTTCTTCAAGACCGTTGACGTTAGAAAAATAGACGTCATCGAACTGATCGGACACTGGAGTGCCAGCTTCATTCCAGTCGAGTTGGGCGTGGTTTATGGTTGTCATAATGTCTGAGAACTGTGAATATAGAAAATTATTTGGAAGGATTGTACGAATTTCTAGGAAAGCTGACCACTTTTCCAGCCCTTCTTAGTTATTATTTAGCGGAATTTTGAATTATAGGAATGTCACATGAAACGAGTCGTAATCACCGGTATGGGTATTGTTTCAAGTATCGGTAACAACGTCGAAGAAGTTCTAGCGTCTCTTAAAGCGGGTAAATCTGGCATTACTGCTTCAGAGCAGTTTAAAGAAGTCGGTCTGCGTTCACAGGTTTGGGGTGATCTGAAGATCAATCCAGCAGAACACATTGACCGCAAGCAGATGCGCTTTATGGGTGATGCGGCTGCGTATGCATACCTATCAATGCAACAAGCCATTGCTGATGCGGGCTTAAGCGAAGATCAAGTCTCTAACGAACGTACTGGTATCGTTGCAGGTTCTGGTGGTGCTTCTTCACTGAACCAAGTCAACGCGGTAGACATTTTGCGTGAAAAAGGCGTGAAACGCGTGGGTCCATACATGGTGCCACGCACTATGTCTTCAACTGTGTCTGCTTGTCTTGCGACACCGTTTAAAATCCGTGGTGTGAACTACTCAATGAGTTCTGCATGTGCAACTTCAGCACACTGTATCGGCCACGCAGCTGAACTGATTCAACTTGGCAAACAAGACATCGTGTTTGCAGGTGGCGGTGAAGAGCTTGATTGGTCATTGACCATGATGTTTGATGCGATGGGCGCATTGTCGACTAAATACAACGAGACACCAGATAAAGCGTCACGTACTTATGATGCAGACCGCGACGGTTTTGTTATCTCTGGCGGCGGCGGTATGGTCGTGGTTGAAGAACTTGAACACGCTCTTGCACGCGGTGCAACTATCTACGGTGAAATCGTGGGTTACGGCGCAACATCAGATGGCTACGATATGGTAGCGCCATCAGGTGAAGGTGCAGTGCGTTGTATGAAGATGGCAATGCAAGATGTTGACGGTGTTGATTATGTGAATACTCACGGTACATCAACTCCAGTTGGTGACGTGAAAGAGCTAGGCGCGATTCAAGAAATCTTTGGTGGCAACAGCCCAGCGATTTCAGCGACTAAAGCCATGACAGGTCACGCTCTGGGCGCGGCTGGTGTTCATGAAGCAATCTACTCAACTTTGATGCTGCACAACAACTTTATTGCGCCAAGCATCAACATTGAAAACCTTGACGAAGCGGCACAAGGCCTTGATATCGTAACTGAAACTCGCGATGTTGAGTTGAACACTGTGATGTCAAACAGCTTCGGTTTTGGCGGTACAAACGCAACCTTGGTGATCAAAAAATACCAAGCTTAATGCGGACCTGCCCTAAGCGGGCAACCTGTTTCCAGAGCGGGTCAGCATAGCGACCCAAACAGACGCAGACTCTGTCCCATGGAGAGCGGGACAGGATCCTTTTGTTCTGGAATATTACCCGGCCACTGCGCCGGGTATTTTTATCTCTATGAACTGCTTAGTTTTCCCTCGACACGCATTGGGCTTTTTTGCACAATCGTCACACCTTTGTAAATTGTGAACCGTTATGAAAATCCTTATTGATGAAAATATGCCTTATGCTGAGCAGCTTTTTAGCCAGCTTGGTGAAGTGGTCCTAAAATCCGGTCGTCAAATCAGCGCAGATGATCTTGTCGACGTTGATGCACTGATGATTCGCTCGGTTACCAAAGTGAACCAAGCGCTGCTTGAAAAAGCCAACAAGCTTAAGTTTGTCGGCAGTGCAACCGCAGGTATGGACCACGTTGACCAAGCATTCCTCAAACAAAAAGGCATCTTTTTCACTGCCGCGCCAGGCTGCAATAAGGTTGGCGTCGCCGAATATGTGTTTAGCGTGATGATGGTATTAGCGCAGCAACACGGCTTTTCGGTGTTTGATAAAACGGTCGGTATCATTGGCGCAGGGCAAGTTGGTAGCTACCTAGAACAAAGCTTAAAAGGCATTGGCATCAACGTATTGATTAACGATCCGCCGAAACAGCAGCAGGGTGATGAGCGCGATTTTACGCCGCTGAATCAATTGCTTGAGCAGGCCGATATCATCACGTTACATACTCCAATTACCAAGCAAGGTGAACACCCCACGCATCATCTTATCGGTCAGGATGCGTTGAATTCGCTACGTAGCGATCAGATTTTGATTAACGCAGCGCGCGGCCCTGTGGTGGATAATCAAGCGCTTAAGCAACGTTTAACCAAAAATGACGGTTTTATCGCAGTATTGGATGTTTTTGAATACGAGCCAGAAGTTGATATTGAATTGCTACCTCTGCTAGCATTCGCAACCCCTCACGTTGCAGGTTATGGGCTAGAAGGAAAAGCGCGCGGTACGACGATGATTTTTAACAGCTATTGTCAATTTATTGGCAGTGACTTGTCGGCGAGCGCGAGCGAACTACTACCTATTGCTCCGGTTCCTTACGCCAAGTTGGACCGAGCTTGGGATGAAGCGACGCTGCATAACCTGACGCAACTGGTTTATGATGTACGTAAAGACGATGCGCTATTTCGTCGTGAAATCCATAAACCCGGCGCGTTTGACCAGATGCGTAAGCAGTATTGGGACAGACGTGAGTACAGCGCAATTACAATTGCAGGTGATGAAGCATCCAATCTTTCACCACTTGCGAAACTCGGTTTTCAGGTTGAGGTAAGTCAATGAGCCAACAATTTAACGTCGCCATTTTGGGCGCGACAGGTGCCGTCGGTGAAACGATTCTAGAAGTTCTGAAAGAACGTAAGTTTCCTGTCGGTGAACTGTATCTACTCGCGAGTGAACGTAGCGAGGGCAAAACCTACCGCTTCAATGGTAAAACCATCCAAGTACAAAATGTTGAAGATTTTGATTGGAGCCAAGTGCATATTGGCCTGTTTTCTGCGGGTGGCGCATTATCAGAGCGTTGGGCACCGATTGCCGCTGACGCTGGCGTTGTCGTTATCGACAACACCTCGCAATTTCGTTACGAATACGATGTTCCACTCGTGGTGCCTGAGGTGAACCCTGAGGCGATTGCAGAATTTCGTAACCGCAACATCATTGCCAACCCAAACTGCTCTACTATTCAAATGCTGGTGGCGCTTAAGCCAATTCACGATGCGGTAGGTATTGAACGCATTAACGTTTCGACTTATCAGTCGGTTTCTGGCGCAGGTAAATCGGGTATTGACGAGCTTGCTGGTCAAACGGCTAAGTTGCTCAATGGGTTGCCAGCAGAGCCTGAGCAGTTCTCGCAACAAATCGCGTTTAACTGTATTCCGCAGATCGACCAATTTATGGATAACGGCTACACCAAAGAAGAGATGAAAATGGTGTGGGAGACTCAGAAAATCTTCAATGACCCCTCGATAGCGGTTAACCCGACCTGCGTTCGTGTGCCGGTGTTTTATGGCCATGCAGAAGCGGTGCATTTAGAGACTCGCGCGCCTATCGATGCGCAAGAAGTGATTCAGCTACTTGAGCAAACCGAAGGGGTAGAAGTTTTCCATGGCGAAGATTTCCCAACGCAAGTGCGAGACGGCGGTGGTAAAGATACCGTGTTGGTTGGACGAATTCGCAACGATATTAGCCATCACAGTGGCATCAACTTGTGGGTTGTTGCTGATAACGTTCGCAAAGGTGCCGCGACCAACGCTGTACAGATTGCCGAAGTTCTGATTCGCGATTACTACTAAGGTTTACCGAAGCCCCAGCCCATAAACTGGGGCTTTTTTATGCACCCTGTAAGGTATCGCACAAATATTGTGTGAGATTACTGCGATTATTGCGTTTGACACACATTTTTTGTCTTACAACCTATAGTTTTAAAGCGGTTATCCGATATATTTAGAAGATCCGTGTTTTTAACTTTGATATAGCACACAGCTTGAGCCTTTATATGCGTCGATTTTTTATGCGTTTATTAGTGCCAGTCGCACTAGTAGCCGTGACACAGACTTCATTCGTTAGTGCAGAGAGTATTCGTTTAAAAGGACCGAATGGTGAAATTCAAACGTCACCGCAATTTTCCGATCCTATCGTCAGAAACAACAATAGCGAACCTTCCCGTTTTTACGGTCCGACGAGCTCAGACGACACTTTGTGGAGCATTGCCACGCGTCTTCGTCCATCGACCGATGTTACTGTTCAGCAAACTCTACTCGCCATTTTTAACCTCAACCCTCAAGCGTTTGAAAACCAAAATATTCATGCTTTGATACCAGGCAGTCGTCTGCGCGTGCCATCGCTTGCTCAGGTCGTAGGTACATCGAATGATGAAGCGCTGGCGGTGCTTGCTGCTCATCAAGCGAAACTCAATGGCGCCAACAACCGAATCGTACGTCCAGCCCCTGCGGTTGCTGCGCCGGCCCCTGCACCGACTCCGACGGCTGCGCCTGTAACCGCACCACCAACAGTAACGCCGCCACCTGTCGCGAATCCAGAGCCACAACCTGCATCCAATGCGAGTGAGCCAAGCGCTGAACAACAAATCGCTGCGCAAGAGAAAGCCACTCAGGTTAAGCAGTTAGAGAATCAGCTTCAGTCGTCAGAATCTGAAATGATGGCGCTGGAAGAGAAAAACCACAAATTGCGTCTCATGCTCGCCGATGTTCAATCTGAAGTGGATGTACTTAAAGGCGAATTGAGTGATGAAAACCGCATTCGCAGCGAAGTAGAAAAATTACTTGAACAAGAGCGTCAGCGAGTTGCGAAAGAGCAACAACTGGCACCGACAGAGTGGGACAAACTGCTTTCCAATACTTGGGTACTTGGCGCTTTAGCCGTGATTCCAGGTTTGTTGATTGGCTTGATTGTGATGATGCTGCTTGGCCGACGCAATAAAAATAATCAGCAAGATCAAGAACAAACGGCTCAAACAGAGCCTGTGATGCCAATCAATCCTGAGCAGATGAACGAGGATGTTGATGATGATCTCGTTCTTGATGATGATCTGTTTGGTGATTCTGGTAAAGAAGATGAAGAACTGCTGTTTAGCGATGATATGGATCTTGATGGTGATGAGCCGAAAGATGACACGCAAGAACAGCCAGAAGATGACATTTTTGCCGACCTCGATGATAGCGACCTTGATTTCAACCTCGAAGATGAAGATGGCGAAGATCCGTTTGCTGGTATTGGCGATGATGGCGATCTAGATACCGAGCTTGCTGATAGCGTTAGTTCAAATGGCATCAGCGTTAATGCAGACGACAAAGCGCTTGGCCTTGAGGAAATGGAGAAGGCGCTTGACGATGTCGCCAATGGTGCTGACGTGCAAGATGATTTTGACCTTGCCGATCAAAACTCATTAAGTGAAGACGATATTGACTCGTTACTGTCTGACAATGAAGAGCTTGATGGTGGCGAAATTGATCAGTCAATGCTGGATGATCTGCTGTCAGAAATGGATGATGACGATTTCGATTTAAGCAGTGAAGAAGATATCCCGCCAGCAGAGCAAGCACTGGCTGATGAGCCCAAACTGGCCTCGGATAGCGATATTGATGACATCTTTGCTAAGTTGGAAGCAGAGCCTGACCTTGAAGAGCTTGAATCTCAAGATGAGCCCACACCTTCGGCCGCTGAGGAAGCTCAGTTGCTTGATGAATTACTTGATTCTGACGAAGACCAAGACTTCGATCTCGCGGATGACCAGATGCTGGACGAGCTCTTGGATGACGAGCTGTCAGAAGACGAGTTGCTGGATGACGAGTTAAGTGAGCAACCTGAAGAATTGGCCAGTGACGCTGAACAGGTTGAGCCGCAAGCCGATACGAACAGTCAGCAATCACTAGATGAAGCCTTTGATGCGTCTCTTGATGAGCTGGCCAATTGGAGCGAACTCGACGACGAACAACAAGAGTTCGAGCTTGGTGAAGACCAATTGCTTGATGAAGTTCTTGAATCTAGTCCACAAGCCGATTCTCAAACACAACCAGAGCCTGAAACACAACCTGCTCAAGAACCTGAAGAAGAGTTTCATTTAGCCGCCGACCAAATGCTTGATGAAGCCTTGGAGTCGGATGAAAGCGAATCGCTTGAGTGGGATGAAACCAGTACCGACCTTCTTGATGAGCTGATTGATAGCGAACAGAATGAATTCGATGCTGATTCAGCAGCGATGCTGGACGAGTTACTTGACGAGTCTTCAGAGCAGCCACTTGAAAGCGAATCCGATGCTGCCCCTGAATCCGAGCAAAGCCAAGATTTCGATGAAGTATCGGCAGACAGTGATGATGTGTTCGAAGACGAAGCAACCGAACTGTTTGAAGAGCTGCTGGAAATCGAAAAACAAGCGCAGTCACAGCCCGATGAGCAAGATCTCGAAGCGCAAGACGACGAAGAATTTTCAAGCCAAGAGTTTGTCGATGACCTGAGCAAGATGGCACCAAGTGCAGATCCATTAATGGAGCCATCGCAACAGGTGGATGACGCTGAGACTGAATTCGAACAACCTGAGCAAAATGTTTCTTCAGAACTTGACGAGTTCGAAGCGCAATCAAACACTGAAGAGCCAGAGCCAGAGCCAGAGCCAGAGCCAGAGCCAGAGCCAGAGCCAGAGCCAGAGCCAGAGCCAGAGCCAGAGCCAGAGCCAGAGCCAGAGC
>NZ_FNDD01000009.1 GCF_900100015.1 Vibrio xiamenensis
ACCTTGGCAAGGTTGCGCTCTTGCGCTGACGCAATATCACCTCCAAATCTCTCATCCAATTGCTAGATGACAAACACAAATCACAAAGCGCTAGAAACCAAAAAGCCCCGACTTTCGTCGAGGCTTTGAAATTTGGAGCGACACACGAGGTTCGAACTCGTGACCTCAACCTTGGCAAGGTTGCGCTCTACCAACTGAGCTAGTGTCGCATCGTGTAACGGGCTTTGCCCTGTCAACGAAGCGTACTTTACCTGAGTGATTTTTTTCGTCAACAGAAATTTTAAGCCATTAAAATTGTTTGGCTATTTTTTGATCTTAACGCTGTTTTTTTTAGCACAGCGACGGCAAATAAAACGCCGCGTTCACTCAATAAGACAGGCGCTTAGCGCCTGCCGATAAACATTACAAAGACAAGTTGCCTGCCCCAGCATTGCTTTCTAATGACGCTTCAAGCTCGTCTGTAGACAGCAAACTGTAGTTATAAGGCACAGTCCAAGATAGATTGTCGGTTGGAATATCACAATCATCTAAGCTAAGCGCGTTGCCGTTGAATACAGAATCATCATCAAGTAATGAGCTGTTGCTCTTTTTCACCGAAACCAATTTGCATTTCTTGCTGTCTTTTAGGTTGTCGATGTTGAAGATGTTTTTCTCAGAGAAGATCGAACCTTCATAGCCAAGACCAAACGAATACATATAGCCGTATGTATCGTCTTTGTAATCGCCTTCGAACAAGTTGTTGAACACGTGAACCTTACCAAAGCGAACTCGCGGCGTACGTTGAATAATGCTGCTAAAGATATTGTTAGCAAGCGTTACTCGAAGATGACCGCTGTCTTCGCTTGAATTGCTCTTGCTGTGGCCGATCAGCATCGTTTTGTTGTGATTTTTAAAGATAGAGTTAGACACAGTCACATAATCACTGCCGTGCTTAATATCGAGCTGACCATCGTGCTGCACATACTCTTCACCATCGACTTCTTCATAATCGGCATCAGTAAATGAGCCATCATCGAACGTTACGTGGTCAACCCACACGTTGGTGGAATAAGTAATGGTCATGCTATCCCATTCCGCATTCCAACCGTCTCCATCTTCATAATGTGGCTCAACATCGACTGGGGTTTCGATGCTGATATTACGAATAATGACGTTTTCAACTTTCGATACCACCAGCGAACCATTGGTAAAACCGGCGTCGCTGGTCACCCCGATGATGGTGGTATCTGCAGGAATTTTGATTTGTGAACGGCTCTTTTGATCGTCAAAGTCGGTGTATTCTTCACCGTCACTGATATCAATGGTACCGCTGATTTGGATGATACGTGGTTCACCTTTATCTTCTTTCAATGCTGCTTTGAAATCAGTCACATTTGAAACAAGGTAGATATTGTCGCTAACGGCATCCGCACCGCCAGTCGTGCCGCCATTTTCAGTCGCATAGCCAATATCAGCTGCAGTAAGCGCTTGATTAGTAGAAAGTGATGCCGCATGGGCAGTGTGAAGCGCCATAGAACCAGCCACGGCTAGGCTAAGTAAAGATAATGATAAGTGCTTTTGAGACATTGTTAGTGACTCCTGTTTTTCTATATTAAGTTACGGGGGAGTATTTAACGCCTTATTTTTATTGAGAAAATAAACACAAAATCTCATTTTATAAAATAAAAGGCGCTTGTTTTTACCACCCTAAAAAAAACAAGAAAACCAAATCATGTTATCGATTACACCATTTCAGATCTGTGCCACAGGTATGGCGAATTGGACTAACAAAACCGTCAGCAATTTGCGCCGATTGGGTATAACAACTGGTTTATGACTCGTAGCAGCGCACGCAAAACGTGACAAATCGAGTCAGCGAACAGCGCTGCCGAGCGCGCAATCATATTTCGCACCAACCGCCTGATACCAGATAGGCGATCGGCGTACAAATTTAGTCAATGCCATCAATCATCAACACGCTGTAGTTGGCACCCAAATTACGATGCGCTTTGGCAGCTTGATATTCTGGGCTGTAATACCAACGCTTCGCGGCCTCTTTATCGGTAAACGATAAAATGACCGCCCCTTCAGCACTTGGGCCTTCTAAAACTTCCAGCTCACCATAAAACGCCAGTGGTGTAATCTGGTGACCATCGCGCGCTTTACTCGCTAGCGAAGCGTACATGTCCATCTCGGCTTGGTCTTTAGTGTCTTGGCGGACAAAAACCACGTATGTTGTCATCACAATCCCCTTTTAAATGGCCAGGCGCTGATCATCATCGCTACTCACCTGACGTGTTGTTAATTAGCTGCGGCTATTTCTAGCGCTACTTTTGCGCGCGCTCTCAGCTGGGAGCTTACTCGTTTCTTACTGTTTAAAAAGCAAAAGCCCACCAAAAGGTGGGCTTACTACTGTAATCGATAATGTTTACACAATCACGATTAAAGAACAGTCAGTGTCACGTCGATGTTGCCACGAGTTGCGTTTGAATATGGGCAAACTTGGTGCGCTTTCTCAACGAGTTCTTGTACCAGTGCTTTATCCAGTTCAGGAACGGTAATGCGCAATTCCACTTCGATACCAAAACCTTGAGGAATTGGACCGATACCCACCAAGCCTTCGATGGTCGCTGCTTCTGGAATTTTCACTTTTTGTTGTGAAGCAACCAGTTTAAGTGCGCCCATAAAACACGCTGAGTAGCCAGCTGCGAAAAGCTGCTCAGGGTTAGTACCTTCACCACCCATGCCACCAAGTGCTTTTGGGGTCGTCAATTTCAAATCGATTTGTTGGTCGTCCGCTGTTGCGCGTCCGTCACGACCGCCAGTGATTGATGCTTGAGCAGTAAATACGGTTTTTTCTAAAGACATAACATTACTCCGTTTTCCGGTTTGATTCGTCATCGGTGCTGAGCCAACTCAGCACCCTAGTATCGTTATCTCAGTGGTTATCAAACCACTTCCCTACTCAACGCGATACCACTTTAAAAAGGCGTTAAGTCATCGATGGAGTTAATACTAGTCGCCTTTACTTTAAATTGCAAGCAATTAAATTGTGCACAACTTAAAGTAAAGATAAAAAGCGAATCGCGTTCACTAGCGCAATAATTCAACGTCGGTATTCGGTAACTCGCGCATCGCGTGCTTAGGAGAATCGCCAAACAGCTTTCGATAGGCAGTAATAAAGTTGGCACTGTGATTATAACCGGCCAAGCTTGCCGCTTCACGAATCGAGATATGCTTCTGCTCAAGCAACTCTTTCGCTTGATGCAGTTTCCGTTCGCGTAAATAGCGATTAAGGCTCATACCTAACTCTTTACGCGCAGTACGTTGCAAGGTTGACAGGCTCATACCAAGATCTTGGGCAATATCAGTCAGGGTTTTGCCTTCGGTGGTTTCATCACGCAAGTACACTTTAAGCCGCGTCGATTGAGTTTGCTCTTTGTCACTGGTCGCCAGTGGCTGCTGTTTTAGTTGGGTTAATAAGTTGTCCCACACCGACAGCACAAACGCTTCGCGCAGCATCGCTTCAGATTGACTGTGGCTGCTGGTTAAATTGAGCGCTTCGGCAAGTTGACCTAAATGCAAAGGTAACGACCAATCAAAACGCGTTAAATGAGTACTAAACGCTCGTTCAAACGCGATTTTATCTTTCGTTTTTAGCTTTGAATCTACCCAAGTTAGCGACATCGAAATGACAATACTGCGACTACGAACGTAGGCTTTTGCCGCTCCCTCCACCAAATCAGATTGCGCATAATAAATGGCGGTAGCGGTGACCGGCGCAGATTTTTCATAACGGCAACCTTTGAGCTCATGCCTTTGACCATATCGCATCAACGCTTTACTCTCGAGTGGCAGAGCGATAATCAGTTGCGGCGTTAATTGGCGCTGGCTACTGAAATCTGCCTTATGAACGATGTCCTTGTTATGAAACAACACACCCTCTTCAACGAACAGATTTTCCACTCTTCCGGTAAACAAGCCACGCTTACGAACTCGCGTATCCGGCAAAATAGGTTGACTCATGATGATTTTGACCGTTTTGAATAATTAAATGAACATGCCGCAATATTATCTCGCCACATTGAGTGATATATTAACGCCAAATAAAAGCAAATGAAAATAATTATCATATAGATTTAAGGAGTTAATATCATGATGGTCAATAAGGATGCGGTGGTACGCAGTCGAATCTCCCTTGCAGTTGCTCTGGCGCTGAGCGTCAACACCTATGCAATGGCAGATACCAAGGCCGACAGCGAAAACGTCACTGAAGACGAAACCGTCGTGGTTTATGGTAACCCACTTTATGGCATGGCCCCATCAGAAGAAACTGGCGGCTACAGTGTTGATTCCGCGACTATCGGCACTAAAACCCCTGCGGCATTAAAAGACATTCCGCAGTCGGTGTCGGTTCTGACCAATGATTACATCGAAGAGCGCAACTTTGTTGCTGTCGATGATCTGGCAAAAGCCACCCCGGGTCTTCGTACTCTGATGAACGACAGCGGCCGCTCATCGATTTTCTCACGCGGTTACGAATACGATGAAGTGAGCTTAAATGGTCTACCATCACCAATGCAAAGCCGTTACGGTAACCTACCAGCACTCGCCGCAGTTGACCGCGTTGAAATCATGCGTGGTCCATCAGGGCTATTTAACAGCACCAGCGAATTAGGCGGCGTCATTAACATGGTGCTTAAACGCCCAACCGAAGAATTTAACGCGTCAGTCACTGGTCGTTACGGTTCTTGGGATCGTCATTATTTAGAAGCTGATGTGGGCGGCGCGCTTAATGAAGCGAAAACGTTGCGCGGGCGCTTTGTGGTTGCGAATGCCGACATCAAAAACCAAACCGACTACAACGATAACGACAACGGCACATACTACGGTACCCTTGAATACGATATTAATGACAGCACCCTAGCTTCTGTCTATGTGCTGCACCAAACCAAAGACATCGTACCAACCAACGGTCTGCCTGCGTACAGCGATGGTTCGCTGCTTAACATTGGCCGCAGCACCTACCTAGGCTCTGCCGATGACAACTTTAATGCCGATACTACTGATGTCGGCGCGTCATTGCAGCACACCTTCCGCAATGGCGGCGTTGGTCAAGTGTCGATGCGTTATCAAGATCACGATGTATCGTTTGAACAAACCTACACCAACGGTGCTGTCGACGAAGACGGTAACACAGGTTTGATGTTTGCCGCCTCCGCAAACCAACAGAAAAACTTCGCCGCCGATGCCAACTACAGCCAAACCTTCGATATGCTCGGTAATGTCAGCGAGTACGTGGTCGGTGCCGATTACAAACGTTATGAATCCGATACTCAAAGTTACACCAACAAAAACTTTGTTTCGTCGATCAACGTGTTTGATTTCGATCCAAGCAGCGTGACCACACCCACTTACAGCTACACCAAAAATGCCTATCAAGAGAGCTCCGAGTTTGGTCTGTACGCCAAAGCCACTTGGCGCTTAATGGAACCACTGGCACTGATTACGGGTGCTCGTCTATCTTGGTACGATCTTGAGCTAACCAACACCACATTATCAACGGGTGCGCAATCGACTGACACCGATTCGATCAACGCCAAAATCACACCGTATGCGGGTTTGGTTTACGATTTAAACGAAACTCATACTCTGTATGCAAGTTACTCAAACGTGTTTAAGCCGCAAACCAGCCAAGATGAAGATGGCAAAATGCTGGATGCTCGTGAAGGTCATCAATGGGAAATGGGCGTGAAATCATCGCTGTTTGATGGCGACCTGAATACCCGCGCCACCGCGTTTATCATGGAAGACCGCAACATTGCGGCGCAAGCTTATGACGAAGACGGTACCGCGATCAGCAACACTTACGTTGCAACAGGTAAAGTGGAAACCAAAGGTATCGAGCTTGAAGCCACCGGTTATATCACCGAAAACTGGATGACGATGACTGGCTATACCTACACCGATATCGTCGAACTGAGTGGCGATCACAACGGCAAATTTGACACCATTCCAAAGCACTCACTATCGCTATGGACCGATTACCATCTCGCTGACTGGGTTCCTGGTTTGCACATCGGCGGTGGTATGACTGCACTGAGCGATTTCAGCTTTACCAAAGGTTCGGTGGAAACCAAACAAGCGGGTTACGCCATCTTTGATGCGGCGATTCGCTACGACGTGACGCCAAATCTCACCGCATCGGTCAATGCTTATAACATTTTCGATCGTGAGTACTACTACCGCGTCGGCTCTGTTGCCACCTTTAACATGTACGGTGCACCTGCCAACTTTATGGCTGGCTTCACCTACAAATTTAACTAATTAACACCAGCGTAAAGTCAAAAGCAGGGAGACAGTTCCCTGCTTTTGGCGTTGAGGACACCTTGTGAAAAAGCTTCTTGCCAGTACCTTTGCTACGCTTCTCAGCACTCAAGTGGTTGCCGAGCAACCATTAACTTATGCTGAGCTGTTTAACCATCCGTCAACCATTCTCAATGAAACACGTCAATACAGCGTGCATCTGCCCAGCGATTACCAGCGCAATAAACATCAGCACTACCCTGTGGTGTATTTGCTCGATGGTGAAAATCGCATGCTGCAAGTGTCCGGCATCATTCAGTCCTTTCAAGGTGGCTTAAGCCCCAATGTGCCAGACATGATCATCGTTGGCGTCCACAACACCAACCGCATGCGCGATTACACCCCGACGCACTCACTGACACTGCCAAGCGGCGACGCTGGCCCTGGTTACGCCGAGACAGGCGGCGGACGTCAGTTTCTTAAGTATCTGACTGACGAATTAATTCCGATCATTAACGCTCAATATCGCACCGCTAAGCCAAATATTATGATTGGTCACTCCCTTGGCGGTTTAACCGCGCTGGATGCGATGAGTTTGCACACCGACGATTTTCAGGCTTACATTTCTATCGACCCAAGCCTGTGGTTTGATTATCCGAATTACTACAGCTATTTAGAGAAGTCGTTTGAGCAACCATTTAAAACGCCAGTGTCTCTTTACTTAGCGATGGCAAATAATCCGTTTACGCCTGGTATTGGCCGTTCCAATTTCCATCGCGACCACCTGCTCAATTTCGCCAAAAAAATCGCCCCAGATACGGATGAAAAGAACCTTTATCTGAATAGTCATTATTTTGAAAACGAGAACCACCACACCGTGTATCACTTGGCGGTGTATAACGGTTTAAGTTGGTTGTTTGATGGTTACGGCTTGAATACAGCGCCGAGAGAATTGACGTTAGAGAAGGTTCGCGACCGTTATCAAAGTCTAAATTTGCGTCTCCATAGCGATCTTAAGCCTGACCAAAGTTATTTAAAACTGCTCGAGAAAAAAGCCGCGCGCTGGCCGAATATGGAAATACCCGCCGATGAAGTAAAAAAAATCGACGCCTATTTTTACCCTGCCAAGCAGTAGTTGATAAAGCTGCACTTCTCATCTGAAAGCCAACAGCAGCGCGAGTTAATTCGCCAACTCGCGCTGTTTGACACTGTAATTAAAACGGAAACGCTGCGTGCATTTCACTGGCCAACAGAGTTTTTAGCATTTGCAGGCCTTGTTTGAATCTGGCTTCGGAGCTTATCGACATCAGCGACAGACGCACATAATTGGTCGCAATGCCCGATACCGAAAAGTGGTTACCACTTTGCAGCAAAATACCGAGATTTTTTGCTTCCATCACAAACGCTTCTGGAGACCAATGGTTCGGTAGAGGCAGCCATACGTGATAACCGCGGGTGCTGCGAACTTGTGGGCCTAATATCTCTTGCGCCAACGCTTGACGACGCTCGGCTAATTGACGCTGATTGCGTGCCAAACGAAACGCATCTCGAGTTTCGATCAGCTGATCCGCAGTGGCATAACCCACTGGCGATGCCAACCAAACATTGGCACGCAGATGTGCGTTAACTTCACTGACCATACTATCTGGCAGCTTCAGAAATCCGCAGCGCAAAGATGGGCTAATCGCTTTCGACAAACTACTTAAATGAAAGGCGCGATGAGGGATATAGTTGGTGATAGCACTTATCGGCTGCGGATTTAAAAAGCCAAATACATCATCTTCGATAAGCCAGCGACCGGTATATTCGATCACTTCAGCGATCTCTTTGCGCCGCACTTCATCCATGCTCACACCAATCGGGTTTTGATGCGATGGCGTGACAACTACGACCTTAGGCTGATAGTGAGCAATCACATAGCGTAAACTTTCCGGTGACATACCACGCTCATCAAGCTCGACGCCCACCAGTTTTCTACCCAGCAGTTTTGCCACTGCGATAAGCCCAGGATACGTATGAGATTCGACTGCAATCGTATCGCCAACATCAGTCAGCATCAGTATCAGCAGCGACAGCCCGTGCTGAGCGCCATTGGTGAGAACGGTGTTATGGACACTGCCTCCTTCCAATCCATAATGCTTCGCCCAAGTCACACCGACTTTGCGATGCGCTTCGTGTCCTGACTGGTCGGCATAGCTAAGCAGTTGCAAGTCCAAATAACGGCTGGCCTTTTCCATCGCCTTTTGTAGATAGGGTAAATTGCTCGCCAAATAAGGCTGAATGATCGAAAAGTTATACTCGGCATTTTCCTCATCGTGGCTATCGGCTTGTCCGGCGAGTGGTTTGACAAAAGTACCGCGGCCAACAAAAGACTCAACGCGACCTTTTTCCGCCAATAAATTGTATGCTTTCGCAATGGTTGTGGGGGTGGTATCAAGGTCATCAGCTAAAATGCGATGAGGGGGTAATTTGGAATGGATTGGATATTCACCTTGGTCGATTCGCTGCTCAATCTTATGTGCTATTTGTCTAAATTTCGTTTCGCTCACCGCCTACTCCTAGCTCAGCCAATCTTTTATAAATTACAGATGCCAGTTTACCCCGTCACATTGACATAGCAAATAATTTACAAACCTACATTGACCTAGGCAAAGACTCAAAATATACGCCTAATGAAATAGGTAACTTTTTGATTTTATAACGCTAATCAGGCAGTTACTGCTATTGATAAACCACCAAACAGCGACGAATAAAAATGCACTCATTCTTATTAATAAGTCATACACATTGATTGGCATTACACATACAAATAGCGATTGTGTTCAGGATATTTTATGGCATGATGTCATGTCGCCGCTGGCGCATGTTTCACTCTTTTGCTGTAGACCATTTGGAGAGTTCACTGCATGAATACCGCTTTACTGGGTGTTTTCATTCCAACTTTTTTCTTTGTTTCTATCACCCCGGGTATGTGCATGACCTTAGCGCTTAGTTTAGGCATGAGCATTGGCTACAGACGCACGTTATGGATGATGATTGGTGAGCTGATTGGCGTGGCGGCGGTCGCGGTCGCTTCTGTTATCGGCATCGCAGCAGTTATGCTCAAATACCCATGGGTGTTCGTGGTATTTAAACTGATTGGCGCTAGCTACCTGCTCTATTTGGGTATTCAATTGTGGCGTTCAAAAGGCAAACTCGCGATCAGCGACAACCTTGAACACGTACAAACCAACAACGACTGGGATTTGATCGTTCAAGGATTCGTTACCGCGATTGCCAATCCAAAAGGTTGGGCATTTATGATTTCGTTGTTGCCACCATTTGTCGACCAAAGCCAAGCATTGATGCCGCAACTGACGTTTTTGGTCGGCATTATCATGATTTCCGAGTTTGTGTGTATGACGCTCTACGCCACAGGCGGAAAAGGACTCAAACGCGCCTTAGGTAAAGCAAAAAATGTACGCTTGATGAACCGAGTCGCGGGTACTTTAATGGTCGGCGTGGCGATATGGCTGTTTATGAGTTGAGCCTATCTGCAAGCAGAAAAGCCAGGTTTAATACCTGGTTTTTTTACGCCCGATGTTTACCCGCTGTTGCTATATCTTGATTAGCACGCCAATAAAACCAACCAAACACTAAACATTAACCCGACAACAAAAACAATTAGAACACTGATCAAATATATTTTAAAAACATCTAACCCAACCAATAAAACCGCAGTTTATTCATAATAAAGTTGCAATAATCGCCTAAAATCTGATAGCATTCGTTAAAAATTAATATTCGAACACTAAACAAATTAAATTTTAAACAAAGGATTTAGTTGCTTTCCTACTTCTAAAAAGCATAGAGAACTAACTATTAAGACCTTGTTATGGAAGATGTATTAAAGAAATACAGTATTGAAACCACCGACTATCAAGTCGGCCAAGATAACGTTCAAAAGTGGGGATTTGACGTTCACAATCCCGTTTTTGGTATCAGCGCAGGACTCATCCTTCTTTTCCTCGTCACACTCATGTTTGTGGATCCGAGCGTTGCCAAACAAACCCTAAACACGATAAAAAACGGCATCATTGAGGATTTCGATTCACTATTTATGTGGTCAGCCAACTTGTTTGTCATTTTTACCTTTATCGTGATGCTTTCGCCGCTCGGCAAAATTCGCATCGGGGGTAAAGATGCTGCGCCAGACCACTCTCGTGGTTCATGGTTAGCCATGCTATTTGCTGCGGGTATGGGTATCGGCCTGTTGTTTTGGGGGGTTGCAGAACCCACAGCTTACTTCACCGACTGGTGGGGTACGCCACTAAACGTAGAGCCACTAACGCCAGAAGCCAAGTCACTTGCGATGGGTGCAACCATTTTTCACTGGGGCATTCACGGCTGGGCGATTTACGCAATCGTCGCGCTTGCGCTGGCTTTCTTTGCCTTTAACAAAGGTCTGCCACTTTCTATGCGTTCAGTGTTCTACCCTATCTTTGGCGACCGCGCTTGGGGCTGGCTTGGACACATCATTGATATCATGGCGGTACTTGCGACGCTATTTGGCTTAGCCACCTCTCTTGGGCTTGGCGCACAGCAAGCCACCAGCGGCATCAACTATGTATTTGGTACTGATGGCGGTTTTGGCATGCAATTGGGCGTGATTGTATTTGTTACCCTAATTGCCATTATGTCGGTGGTACGCGGCATTGATGGCGGAGTCAAACTGCTGAGTAACATCAATATGGTGTTTGCTTTCTTGCTACTAGTGTTTATCACTGTGGTGTGTTTCGATATTGCGGTTGATTCAATTCCTGCCACGCTGACTGGTTATGTGGAAAACATCATCGCTCTGAGTAATCCTCACGGCCGCGAAGATGAAACTTGGATGCACGGTTGGACTGTCTTCTACTGGGCGTGGTGGATTTCATGGTCACCATTTGTCGGTATGTTTATTGCTCGTGTGTCTAAAGGCCGCACCGTACGTGAATTTCTATTTGCTGTGGTATTTATTCCAACCATCATGACTATTATCTGGATGGGCATTTTTGGCGGCATCGCACTTGACCAAGTCGCCAATCAAGTGGGTGAACTGGGTACTAAAGGCCTGACTGATATTTCGCTGACGTTGTTCCAAGTCTACGATCAACTGCCTTACGGCCATGTGATTTCGATTATCTCTATTGCGCTGATCCTGGTGTTCTTCATTACCTCATCGGATTCTGGCTCACTGGTTATCGATAGCATCACTGCTGGTGGTAAAGTTGACGCACCGATTCCACAACGCATTTTCTGGGCATCGGTCGAGGGCGCTATCGCAGCGATGATGCTATGGATTGGCGGCACCGAAGCCCTGCAAGCACTGCAATCTGGTGTGGTTGCCACTGCCCTGCCGTTTAACTTTGTATTACTGCTGATGTGTGTCAGCCTAATCAAAGGTCTACGCACCGAACTACACCTTTACAAAGTAGCTTAAGCTCATGTTTTAAAAAGCTTTAAATACAAAAAGCCACCTAAAGGTGGCTTTTTAGTTTGTGTTTAACAAGTGAATTAACGCCAAAAATACGCTATTGAAAATAGGCTCGAAAAACCAACACTTAAGGCCAGTGGAATGATCAAGTAGCTATGCTGACGCAGCTTTAATGTTCCCTTAGGCAGAGCAATCACAAGCCTGACCAAAAAATAGTTGTAGGCCAACAGTGCTAGATACAACATAAAACCGGTATAAGCACCGATATGTAGCTCAATACACAGCGTTGCAATTAACAGCATATAATTGGCGAGCGTTAACCATGCGAGCCAGCGGCGTTTGCGTTTGATCATCCTTGTTCCTTTTCAGTCCATTACTGGCGAGCGGTGCTGCGTTTTAACGCATCGACAGCACTGGTTGGTTGATTGTTTGCCGCAGCTTGTTTTGCGACGCTGTGCTCGCGATGGATTGAGTTCATCATCGCCTGATCACCACCAACGGTCTGCGCTGGCGTCAGCAGCTTTTTATACACTTTTTGCAACGACTGCTGCGCTTCGCGGGTAAGTACAAACAATTCAATACGGCGGTTCTCACTGCTTTTCGGATCGCTTGCATTAAGCGGCGCGGTATCCGCCATTCCTGAAACTTGGAAGATGCGTTGCTCACTCACCCCTCCTTGATTGAGGAAATAGCGCGCGCGGTTGGCACGTTCGGCCGACAATTCCCAGTTGGTAATTTGCGATCCTTTAAAACGGCTGGCATCGGTATGGCCAGTTATGACCATCGCATTCGATACGCGGCCAAATATCGGCGCCAAATTAAGCAACAGATCTTGGTAATACGGCGTCATGCGTGCACTACCGCGATAGAACATACTGCCCTTGCTGGAATCAGAGACCACGACTCGCAGCCCTTGGGCTGTGATTGCGACCGTAACGCTGTCGGTCATGTCGAGCTCATCTATTTGCTGCTGCATCTGCTGCGAAAACAGTTCCATGTCTTGCTGACTGTCGATTTCACCTTCAATTAACGAAGTATCTTCAATGCGGTGCAGATCGGCGTCATAGCGACTGGTTGCAACTTTCGGCAGCATAATCGGGCTCACCGAGTTGCCCAGCCCTTCACCGCTGTTATTGGGTTCGATTTCGCCGGTTTGAAAATAAGTGACTAAGCGTTTGCTATCTTGGGTATCCATAACTTGCAATAGCCACAAAATAAGAAACAAACACATCAAAGAGATCATCATATCAGCCATCGCCACTTTCCAGCCGCCATGAGCCAAATTTTTCGCCTTTCGCTTTTTCTTCTGAACGATAGTGATGCCACTGCTGCTCATAGGCTACCTCAAACTTTCAACGGCTTTTTCAAGCTCAGTAAAGCTTGGTTTCAGGTGCGCTTCAATGTGTTTACGGCCAGCGTTAACACACATGTGCGGCGACAGATTCTGACAGTAACCAGAGATGACAGAACGGATACACTGCAGCGGCGCAACTTGATCTTCGGCCACTTCATGAATAGCGCTCGACAGGGGTCCAAACATACAATAACAACCAAAAATACCGGTGAATGTCCCCACTAGCGCGCCAGAAATGCTCTCACCAATCACGCCAACATCGGCGTCAAGGTGCTGCATGGTAAGAATAATACCCATGACCGCCGCCAAAATACCGATGCCTGGCATCGCCTCAGCCATAGTATGCATTTTTTCCGAAGGCTTTTTGCACTCTTCGAACAGCACTTCAATCTCTTCTTCTAGCGCCGCTTCAATCTCGTGGGCAGACAACTTAGAACTGATCACTTGGCGGAACGAATCGATAATAAAATTGAGTGTCTGTTCATCGGCCATGATGGTTGGGTATTTACTGAAAATGGCGCTCGATTGAGGATTTTCAACATGAGTATCAAGGGCCTTGAGGTTTTGCATTTTCACCACGTTGATTAGCTCAAACATCAGTGATAACAAATCGTTATAGTACTGTTTGTCGTAAATGCTTTTACCTAGGCTGAGCTTAATTTGCTTAAGCATTAGTTTCAGCGTCGCGGTTTTACAACTGATGATCAAACCGAAAATCGCCGAGCCAAAGATGATGGCAATTTCCGACAACTTCACCAGCGAACCGATGCGGCCACCGTGAAGGATAAATGCGCCGCCCACCACCACTAAGATGCCGATAAAAGAGAGTATTTGCTTCATTGTCAGTAATCCTTCAATCGAGTTTTTAACGTCTCGATTCCTTTGTGTTTTAAGCGGTGAACTTTGATGTCGTTAAGTTCAAGAACCAATGCGGTCTCTTGCGTGCTGAGCCCCTCGACATACATTAAATACATCACTTTACGTACCTCTTCGGGCAGTTTATTCAGCTCATTTTCCACTAGCAGTTGTAGCGCTTCGCGCTCGTTGTCTTCATCGCAACTCGATGCAATGTTAAACAATTCAACATCATCACTGAGCACCATATCTGCCATGGCATCTTGATAATCTTGATGGCTAATTTTGAGCCCGCGGCACACCTCAGAAATGGTTGGCGTTCGACCAAGCTTACCCATCAAAATTGACTCAGCTTTTTTGATCTGATTGCTCAGCGTGCGCTTGTCGCGACTGAGATAATCGCGCTGGCGAAGTTCATCAATGATCGCTCCGCGAATGCGTACTGTGGCTGAGCGCAAAAAGTCGTCATTGACGATGTGATCGAACTTTCGCAGCTCAGTCACAAAGGTAATTAATGCCGTCTGTTTTAAGTCTTCCAACGTTGCCTCGTCGACCACGCCACGGTAACGAGATAAAGCGCGATGAATCAGAGCCAGATGAGATTGCAAGGCTTGTGACTCCACCGCTGCACGCTGCGCCTCGGAGCGTGTTTCAGTTTTGTGATAGGCGTTTCTTGCAAATAACATTTACTGATATACCGCCTTAGTCACTAATACTTCACGTACATTCCAGCTCACTTCTTGCTGTAATACATGGCTGAGATCTTGTTGAACATTCATCACTAAGTTGCGATCACGGTAGTACTCTTGCGGCATCACACTTAACGTACGCAAAATCTGGTTTTTGATGCGTGGAATATCGCGTTCAAGCGCTTGTTGATTTAGCTCAGGTGTAAACAAGGAAATATCTAGCAGCAGCAGGCTTTGACGCTTACTGTAGTTAATTGGCACCAAAATATTGTTCACCGCCACTTCCACGGTTGGCGCACGTAAATCGATAGGATTTGGGCTGACCACCTCAGCGCTTGGCAAAGCAGGTGCACTTTGCGCAGTAAGCAGCGGCAGTTGAATTCCCGCCATATTTAAGCCAATTACGCCACCTAAAGTGACGATCACCGTGCCGACAATCGTTATCAGTAATTTGTTCATGTTATGCTCTCGCAAGTTCTTGTTCTATTAAGCTTTCATGAGTTTGATTGGTATTTGGGGCGGACGCCAAAATGGTCTGTTCGCCGTCACTGGCTGCCGCATAATGCTCGCTGTTGTGAGCCGTGTTTTGCGTATGGTCTGAAATCGACACATCCACATGAAGAAAGTTTTGCTCAACCAATTCGGCGCGCAGTCGCTCAGAAGTCATTTGAATCGACTCTCGGGTCGCTTGAGAAGACGCATTAATTTGGACATGTAACTTGTCGTTATCGAATTTGACCACCAAATCGATTTTGCCCAGTTCAGGCGGATCTAAGCGAATCGTCGCAGTTGGGGTTTTGGTATTCACTTGCAATGAAATTTTATCCGCCATCATCGCACTGAGCTGCTGGCCCATATCTTTAGCGCTGATGTGTTTATCTAATACCGCTTTGAAATTGAGATTGGTCGTGTCGCGCGAAACCGTGCTGTGCTGACCTAACTCATGGCTATTGGCGTTGGCTTTACTCACTGTGTCTTGGATTGTGAACTCCGTCAGTGGTAGCTTAGCCTGAGGGCTCGAAATCACTGCAGATAACGCTTTATTGGTTTGCGCCGCACTAAGCTCAGCACCGTCGTCACTAGGCAAAGTCGACTGACCGCCAACCAATTGCGCCAAGTTCAGCGTCGATACGGGTTCGCTCGTTGGTAAAGTCGAAGCTTCAAAAGACTCAGTCAAATTTTCACTGCTTAAGGCTGCGTTAAAACTCATCGGTTGAGCAAGTGAACTGGCACTTTCAAGCGTCGATGACACTTGGCTTTGCGCATCAAAATCACCACTTGGCTCAGCCAATACTGCACACTTAGCTTGCGCGGCAAACGAGCGACATAGCGCACCTGAAGAGGATTTATCACTCAGCAGTTGGCCAAAACCTGACGGCGCAGCGCCATTTTGACCATTTGCTCGCACACCAGAATCAACGACATTGACATCAAGCGCCGCTTGTTTGAAACCTTGGATCATGATGACTGACTCAATTGAATTTTCTTGTACGCCATGTCGCGCGCTTTGTTAGTGTGCATACCATTCATTTCCGACTCGAGGCTATCCATTTTGTTTTGGATCACTTGCGAGGCCGCAACGTGCACCGACTTAAGCTTTGCCAACATAGCAACCATCTCGCTGTCACTGCGATCCGCAATCGGCAACTTACGTTTTAAAATATTCACGCAGCGCTCGATGCCTTCGATATCCTCGCGCTCGGCACATTGACGGTAATAGGTGGTGAGTTTTAACCAATCTTGTAACTGCATAGGCTATATCAGCTGCATCGCGCCTTCCCAACCTTCGCGAAGGTCGGTAAGCGGTTGTTTCAGTTCAACCAGCACGCTGGCATCCAAATCTTTTGACGCTTGGAACACCACCGCGATGCTGTGCTCATAGAGGTTATGAATGTTATCGATAAGCTCATTGCTGTTGTCGAGATCCAGTGAGGCATCCAGCGCGGTCAAGATGTCGATGATCTTCTGCGCCGCATTGGATTTTTTCTCAAATTGCTTTTCTTCAATGGCGAAAATCATCGTATCAAGCTCTTGATCTAAGCGCTGATGAAGCATGCAGATAAGTTCAAAACTGTTAGAAACTGAGGCGTTTGCCTGCACCTGAACGTTGGCATACGCCGATTGCTGTTGATTACCGAGTAGCATTCGAACCTTCCTAAAATAAGCTGCTGATTGAATCCATCGAATTCATGATGGTGTTTAATTGGGTGTACTGCGCCAGATAGCGTTTGTAGTACATGTCATATTTGGCATCGAGGCGGTCAAGATTGTCATTGACGCGATCTTGCTGAGCACTGATGCGCTCTTTCTGGCGATTGAGCGAACCACTGGTGTAATCGGCATATTGCTCGATGGTGGTTTCCATGGTTTTAAATAACCCCTCATCGCCACAGAAAATAGTTTCTAAATCGTAAAGTTCTTGGGCTTCTTTAAACTTGTCACTGTCGAGTTCGAGCTTGCCTTCTTTATCCAGCGATAAGCCAAGTTCAAACATACTGACGCCATAATAAGAGCCGCGAATCAAACCGTTGAGCTTAGACTCAATGCCGCGAATCGAACCATCTGAGGCCAAAACGCCGCGCTCTTCTGAATCGCTCCCCGAACGCGTTGCGGTATCCAGCACCGAAATCACTTCGTTGTAAGCGGTGATAAATTCGTTAAGCACACTAATGGTTTCATCAGAATCTGGGCCGATGGTGAAGTTAGTCGATGCTGAGCCGACTTCATTAGCCTGAGTGAGCGTGATATCAACGCCAGGGACGATGTTTTCAAAGGTATTGCTGGCGTTGGTTAACTGCACGCCGCTGCCTTGATCGCCAAGCCAGATGATCGCATCTTGACCGGATTTAATTGGGCTCGAGTTACCATCACTAATGTTTTGATCAATCTCGGCATCGCCGGTGTTCGCAGTAATGGAAAACAGGTTCTCTGCGCCAGTTTCTTCTGAGCTAAACAGCAGCTTCATTTCGCCGCCAGAACGCACTAACGTGGCGTTCACCATGCCATCCATTTCTTGGTTGAAATAGTTAACGAACTCTTGATAAGTCACCGTTCCATCGCCGCTGCTGTCTGCATCGGCAACATTGATGGTGTAAGTCTCACCTTGAAATTCAATGTCCATGGTGCCGGTAGACACAAACGCATCGGTCGGTTCAGCGCCCGAAGTATTCACCGCAACTTGGTGGGAAGTGGCCTTTTGCTCAACAAAAATATCCATGTTGATATTTTTCGCGTAGCCTGCGGCATTAACCGAGAAATAGTCTTCCGAGGAGAGCGACACCGAACTTTGCTCAAAAGAGCCACTCGGTTTGGTGAACTTGTAAATAATGTTATCGAGAGAGTCCAAAGCGCTGTCGATTTTAGTAATCATGCTACTTTGGCTTTGCAGTAGAGTCAGACGCTCCTGATTACGCGTCTGAGCAGCATACACCTCGTAATAAGCCAGTTGCTCAGCCATGGATGCGGCGTCGATATTCATACTCTTCCTTCTCTAAAAACGGCGCGACATCAACATCGCGCGGTGAAACCGTATAATAGGCGGCACGAAGCAAAAATGGATTCCTGCCGCTACTGATATTGGTGTAAGAATTACCTTAGAACCGAGATAATCAAAGGCGCCAAGGCTTTTGAGCCACTTAAATTTTTCACCCCATCGGGCTGTTGCATTTGAGCTTTCGACTGAGCGCCAGCTTCAATCGCAACTTGCGGATCAAGACGCGGTTCAATCGCTGCGTACTCATCACTCAGCGCCGCACGCGCTTGGTTAAGCTGGGTAATCAAACCGCCTTCACCGCCAAGCAACACATTGACCTCATTGGCCGAACTCAGCTCAGTCAATTCCACTTTAGCCAGCGTGCTGGCAATCGAGGCTATCGAGTCAGCGTTGTACATCACCGTCACTGGCTCTTCATGACCCTCTTCCACGGTGTCTGTCTTAACCGCTGGCTTTGTGACGCTGGCATTCACGCCCAGCATCTGCTCAGCAAAACGATGACTGAGTTCATAAAATGCCGCTTGGAGTTTGCTGACTTGCTCGCCACTTGTGGACTTTTGGGCGGTATTGGCAAGGCCGTTCATGGCGTGCACCAGATCGAGCAGCTCATCAAGCTCGGCTCTGGCTTGCTGTTTTTCGCGCGCCGAATTGAGCGCCACTTGCAAAATATGACTCGCCTGCTCGCGCTGATTAAACCGCTCTGCGAGGTCAAGCTGATGTTGGTTGTGCGTAGCGCTGCTGGCTGGCGTGGACGCCACCTCAGAAACCGCAATCGGTGTTGCCAGCGAGTTTGGCGCTAAACTTGGCTCGCTGACTGGCGGTGTGACAGGTGGAAAATGGGATGAAATGGCCATAGCACTCTCCTAATAAGCCGTTGAGGATCATCAAAAAAGGGGGGTAAAAAAATGAGTAGAAATCCTAGTGATAAGTTGGCTATAAAAAAGTCGGCGTAAAAACGCCGACTGCTTTCAATAACCGCTGGTGATTAGCCCAACATTGACATCGCAAGTTGAGGGATGGTTTTGGTTGCGCTAAGCATTTGCGCGCCCGATTGCATCAACATTTGGTTTTTCGACATCACACCAGACTCTTTGGCAAAGTCGGTATCCATAATGCGGCCTTTAGAGGCATCAACGTTTTCAGACATATTCGCTAGGTTATTGATGTTGTGCTCTAGGTTATTGATTTGCGCACCGAAAGCTGAACGTGCTGCGCCTAAGTCTGAAATAAAGCTTTCCAAGTTGTCCATTGCAGTACCTGCACCTGTAGACAAGTTTTGGCTCGCTAAACCACTTACAGCTGTCTCCAAATCGCCAATTTCACTGCTCACATCAACATCTAACGTATCACTAGAAGACGCACCAATTTGGAAAGTTACTGAACCTGATCCAAATGCACCCGCAGAGCCGATTAACTGCTGACCACCAAAATTAGTGCTGGTTTGCATATCACCCAATTGAGTTGCCAATGCATCAAACTCAGATTGAAGCGCGGTTAAGTCTTCTGCACTGTTGGTACCGTTGGCTGCTTGTGTTGCTAAGTCGTTCATGCGGTATGCGATGTTGGTCATCTCGTCCATCGATGCCTCTGCGGTTTGCATCATTGAAATCGCATCTTGTGAGTTACGCATCGCAACCGACATACCGCGAGATTGCGCTTCTAGACGGTTGGCGATTTGCAGACCAGCAGCATCATCCGATGCAGAATTAATACGGTAACCGGTTGATAGACGCTCCATAGATGTAGACAGCGCATTGTTAGTGCTGTTAAGCGTATTTTGAGTCACTAGGTTTGCGTAGTTAGTGTGTAGGGAGATAGCCATAATCTGTGTCCTCTAATTCATTGGTTGGATACTGATGTGTACCCGGTTCACTTTTTTATTACGGCAAGATAAGAATTTTTATTTCTGGAAAACTTCAATTATTTTGCTTTGCAGAAAAATCTGACAAGGCATGATTAAATAACTGACAAGCTGAATAATTTAAATTATCTAAATAGAGAAAATAAAAAAGCCGATATTCATATCGGCCTTTTACATTTATATTTTCGACTAAATAACCGCGGTTATTTAATCATTTTTAAGCTTAGATTAGCCTAACATCGACATCGCTAGTTGAGGGATGGTTTTGGTTGCGCTAAGCATTTGCGCGCCTGATTGCATCAACATTTGGTTTTTCGACATCACGCCGGACTCTTTGGCAAAGTCGGTATCCATAATACGGCCTTTAGAGGCATCAACGTTTTCAGACATATTCGCTAGGTTATTGATGTTGTGCTCTAGGTTATTGATTTGCGCACCGAAAGCTGAGCGTGCTGCACCTAAATCATCAATAAAACCGGATAGAGAATCCATCGCTGAAGCAGCATCAGTTTCTAAATCTTCTGAACTTAACGCCGTAACAGTACCCGCTAACCCTGCAACTTCCCCGCTAACATCTACTTCAAGAGTATCGGAAGAAGAAGCGCCGATTTGGAAAGTTACCGATCCAGCGCCAAATGCGCCACCTGTACCAATCAATTCTTGACCACCAAAATTAGTGCTGGTTTGCATATCATTTAATTGAGTGGCCAATGCACCGAATTCTGATTGTAGCGCGGCTAGGTCATCTGCACTGTTGGTACCGTTAGCTGCTTGGGTTGCTAAGTCGTTCATGCGGTATGCGATGTTGGTCATTTCATCCATCGATGCTTCTGCGGTTTGCATCATTGAAATCGCATCTTGTGAGTTACGCATCGCAACCGACATACCGCGTGATTGCGCTTCTAGACGGTTGGCGATTTGCAGACCAGCAGCGTCGTCCGATGCAGAGTTAATACGGTAACCGGTTGATAGACGCTCCATGGATGTAGACAGCGCATTGTTGGTGCTATTAAGCGTATTTTGAGTCACTAGGTTTGCGTAGTTAGTGTGTAGGGAGATAGCCATAATTGATATCCTTTTTTAGTGGCTCGCCGTGAGCCTATATTCAGTTGAGCGATAACAAAATTCGAGGCGTTGATTCGATAACTTATCGCGTTCACCCATTTAAAACGGCGCTGACCAAAAGTTTATTTCAAAAAAAATTAAAAAAATCGCAAGTCACTTAATTAATTGGATTTATTTAATTATTTAACCATTACCAAATCCAGTAGCTTTAATTTTTGGTGTAGGATTCGACCTTAGGGTTATCATCTTTTTCCGATAGTTTTATTTATTCAGAAAAATAAAATATGCCTCTTATTTATTACTTGCCGTTTTTATTAAAAATCAAAATGGCAGTTGGCAATTAATAACGATGAAAAATAAATCATGTTAAAAGGCTTGCAGATTTTTAATTCCAAACTCGCGATTCCTATCGTATTGCTGATGATACTGGCCATGGTGATTCTGCCACTGCCAGCGATTCTGCTTGATGGCTTCTTTACCTTTAACATCATGCTGGCGATTGTGGTTTTGCTGGTCAGTAGTACGGTCAAACGCGTGCTCGATTTCTCCGTATTCCCTTCGTTGCTGCTTATCGCGACGCTACTGCGTTTAACGCTCAACGTTGCCTCGACGCGAATCGTGCTGCTGCAAGGTCACAATGGTGGCGATGCGGCGGGTAAAGTGATTCAGTCGTTTGGTGAAGTCGTGATCGGCGGCAGCTATGTGGTCGGTATCGTGGTGTTTGTGATCCTGATGATCATCAACTTCGTGGTTATCACCAAAGGTGGCGAACGTATCTCTGAAGTCTCGGCACGTTTTACCCTTGATGCCCTACCCGGCAAGCAGATGGCGATCGATGCCGACTTAAACTCTGGCAATATCGACCAAGAACAAGCGCGTTTGCGCCGCAAAGAAGTTGGAGATGAAGCCGAGTTTTACGGCGCAATGGACGGTGCGAGTAAATTTGTTCGCGGCGATGCGGTTGCGGGTTTGATGATTCTGTTTATCAACTTGATTGGTGGTGTGCTGATCGGCATGTTTGAGCACCAATTAACCGTCGCCGAAGCCTTTCAAACATACGCCCTACTGACCATTGGTGATGGTCTGGTGGCACAGATTCCTTCTCTGCTACTCGCCACCTCGGCAGCCATTATCGTGACCCGCATCAGCGACAATGACAACGATATTGCTCAAACCGTGCATAAACAGATCCTGGCCTCGCCTTCGGTGCTATTTATGACCGCTGGGGTGATGTTTATCATAGGTAGTGTGCCGAACATGCCACATCTGGCGTTTTACAGCTTTAGCTGCACCATAGGTTTTGTGGCGTGGCGTCAAAGCAAACGTCCAGAACCGAAAGCCGAATTGGTCGATGATATTGAAGCGCCGCTCGACAATAAAATTCTCAAAGAGCAGCCGCTTGACTGGTCAATCATTCCGCCCGTCGATGCGATCTCGTTAAGACTTGGGTTTAAACTGGTACCTTTGGTGACCAATCAGCAGCAAAATTCACTGCTTAAAAGCATTCGTGGCTGTCGTAAAACTCTCAGTGAACAAATTGGCTTTGTGATTCCCGAAGTGGTCATTCGCGATGACCTCGCGCTCAAACCGGCCGAATATATGATTTTGGTTGATGGCGACGAAATCGAACGCGGAGAAGTCTACCCAGATATGCTGATGGCCGTGGGGCCTGGTGTCACTTCCACCAATATTGATGGCACACTTGGCGTCGATCCCGCTTATCGCCTGCCTGCGCTTTGGATCTCGCCAAACGATAAAACCAAAGCCATTAACCTTGGTTACCAAGTCATTGATATTCATGATGTGATTGCGACACACGTCAGCAAAGTGTGCACCGAGCACCTCGACGGCATCTTTAACTATGATGATGTCAAAGCGCTCAATCAACGTCTGAGTACCGAGCATCCAGAGCTGGCGGAAAGTTTGAGCGCCACCATCACACCTAACTTACAAATGATGGTGATGCGCCACCTGCTGCAAGAGCAAGTGCCGATCATCAATGTGCGCGCGATTGCGAATACCTTGATTGAAAGCGGCGATAAAATCAAAGACCCGCTGCTGCTGACCGCCAACATTCGTGTGGCGCTCAAACGCACCATCATCAATTTAGTCTCACCCAATTCCAAACTGGTGAATGTGTTTACGCTAAGCGCCGAACTCGAGCAAGATTTAAAAGCGGCGATCACGCTGGCTCAGCAAAACGACCCAAATGCACCGCTTGACGGTATTCCGCTCGACCCAAGCATTTTGCAAAAATTCCAAAACCGCATGCCGTCAATTCTGCAAACTATGCAGACTCAGGGGATGAACCCAGTGCTGTTAGTCACGCCAGTTGGCAGACCGATTATCAGTAAGCTGGCACGCGCGTTTGCTAAAGGGCTTATCGTGTTGTCGTTTAACGAGATCCCTAACGAATATCAAATCAACCCGCTTGGACAAATCGATTAACCTTCGATGCCGTGTAAGCTGCATCAAGCAAAGACAAAAAAGCCTTATGACATCATAAGGCTTTTTTCTTGGCGTTTTACGGTGAACCTGATTTGGTGTTTTACGGTGAATCTGATTATGGTTGGCGCACTCGGTGGTCACCGATGACTTCCACGCTCAGCACTTTACCCGATTCCAAATTGCGCACCATAATCCTATCCCCCTGCATACCATCACTCATGGCAATACCGGTGGTTTCAAGGCTAAAACTGCTGCCTTGGTAAACAATACTGACTTGATGCCCCTTATTAACCATATGTTCTAAAGCAATATGGCGCGCTGTCACCGCTTGTTTTTCACGCATTGAGCGGCGCAGTTTTGCGCCCACAACGCGCTCTAGCGATTGGTATACCGGGCTATCTAAGGCGAGCGTTTGACGAGCCAGTTCAACATCATCACTGCTAATACGCTGACCTTTTTTTAAACCATGACGGGTAACCACCAGCTTGGTATCGATGCTGGTTTGGGTTAAAGCTTTGACTCGCCACCTGTCGCCACATTCCACCCACCAAGATTGCGAGCCAAGCACACTTTGGCGCACTTTTTCAGATACGAGGGGCTTTTGACAACTTGGCAGCGACTGGATTGCGGCGGAAATACGATAGCGAATATTGAGGTTTTCAAACGCAGAAAACTGCTCATTGAGAGCAGTTTCAATATGGTGATGGAGAAAAGCGTGTACTTGCTGCTCGGCGTTATCGCCTGCAACACTGCTACCACTAACCAAACCGAGCAGTAGCGCCAACGCAGCCCTTTTAGGCACTGACTTTCACCCTCAGCGAATCCACCGCTTGATGAATCACTTGCTGCTGGGCAATCACCAAGTTGGTGTGCAGCTCGGACTTATTTTGGCAATCCAGTACCACTTGATGCAACGCGTCGGTCACTTGCTCAAGCGCCTTGGCAGTATTGCCACTAACGCGCGCAATCATCTCGGTGGCGAATCTGGGTTGGTTGCAACCAAGTTGCTCAGCCAAAACGCGGCGCTGGTTATGCAGTTCACGCAGCGTTTCACTAAGCTCCGTCGCTTTGGCATTGTGCTGATTGACTTGCTCGTAATCCAAACTCAGGCTGTGTTGGCGAATCGCATCTAGCGTAGTGGATATCTGTTTGGCGACCTCAACACTTTGTGTGGTCTTGGCGTAGTAAAGCTTTAATCGTTGTTTATTGTCCATCAATTTACATTAACTAATACCTTAGCTAATTCTCCCATATCGAATTGGATGTCGCCTGACGCGATACGTTGCTTAAGCTCGGCAACGCGTGCTAAATCCACCTCAGGCATAGAGTTAAGCTTGGCGCTGTTTTCTGCGATAACATTCTGGTCATGCATATTGACCTCCACTTCCCTTTTGGCTGAAACCGCACTCGATGTCGCGGGTTTGGACTCAAAAGCCGGAGTCGAATTTTGCAACTCTTGGACAGAATATACGCTGTTATTGGCATCAATTTTCATCTGGTTTACCTACTCTTGAGTAACGCTGTTCAATCATACATAACGACAGACGCCAAAAATTTATTTCACTTTTTTATTAAAGAAATCACATTGTCGCGGTTTGGCCCCACGTAGTGACGTTGAATCGCGCCGAGCGCCACTCGTCCATCGCGAGCAAACAGCGACTTAATCGTATCGCCGATTTCACTTGGTGCGCGGTGACAAAAATCGATCAATTGTTGAGATCGGCGGCCTTGGGTTTCAAGCGCTGCGACCGCGGCATGGTGCATATCATTGACGCGTGCGATCACTCGATCAATCGCCGCGATGGCATCGGCAGCGCGCACATCAAGCATGGTGATCATCTCAACCGTTGGATGCAGACTCTGGGCGTTAACTGTCATTGGCGCACCTTGCGGATAACGCCCGCCTTGGCCGGAAATATGCACCTTAAGGTCCCATTTACGCCATGCATCATCACGCATCGCAATCACCAGCACTTGTTTGTCATCAATGCGCAAACGCATTTGTGCGTAAGAGAAGGTCACCGCAAACTGTTCAAACAATCCTTGATTGGATTCAACACGGTCAAATGCCAAAGGAATCATGCGGTTATTGACATACAGCGTCACCAGTTCATTGGTTAACCGCTCGCGTTGTAAATCCAGCCCAGGAACCTGAAATTCGATTTCCGCGGCGCTATTGCCTAGCGGACAAAATGACGAATCCAGCACTGAATAGCCAAACAAGGTCACGTTAATCGCGTTCATGATGGTGCGCTTATGCACATCAATTTGATTGAGATCGCTGGGGTTAAAGCGTGCACTGGCAACAATATGTTTGATCTCCACCGCCGCGCGCGCCACCAATTTTAGCTGTTCGATCGCCAGCATCAGTGAGTTCACGGTGCGATGCGAGTCTGACAGTTCTGCAATCAGTTTCGGCCGCTCTTTGAGCTGGCTCAGAGCGTGACGCGATAGATGACTGACATCGCCAAGTTTTTGCACAGCTTTTGATGCTTCGCTGCGTGCAACTCGCGCTGAGTTAACTCCGCGCGTTGCAGCGCCGCCAACGCGGCTTCCCGCGCTATGAATCGAATTGGATTTCACAAACCTTACCTATTTCCCAACCGCTTAGCTCAAGCGCGCTTCATTTGAAATGCTAAGCTGAATATCGCCTTGGCTTTGTAGGCGGCGCACAATGTCGAGAATCTCTTTGCGTGCGCTTTCCACTTGGCTAATCGGCACTGCGCCAATGCGTTGAATGTTCTCTTTAAGTTGGGTCGCCAAACGGTTTGGCATCGAGTTAAAGATGAACGCTCGGCTCTCATCCGGCAGGCCTTTCATGGCGAACGCCCACTGCTCAATCGACACTTCGTTGTTAATCACATCAATGGTCTCTTGGCTTTGCGAGAAAATAGAGTAGAAGTCGAACATCGCTTCTTGCACTTCCAGCGCGGTTTTTTCATCGCGATCGTTGAGATATTCAAAAATGCTCGACTTGTCGCCATTAAAGCGGTTGATGATATCCGCCACCACCTTAGTGCCTTTCAGCGACTGCGGCGCACCGTTGTCGTAGTTGTCTTTGCAGCGCGTGACCAGATCTTTAAGCGTTTCGGTGATACTGGATGTCAGCACTTGCGTCTGGGATATTTGGTAAATCAGTTCGTTACACTCTTCAATGCTGTATTGCTCAAGCAGCTTCGCGGTGTAATCAAGTGGCAGATGGGCAATCAACAGCGCTTGAATCGTGACATGCTCTTTACGCAGGTCATCCACCAAAATGTCAACGGGAATCCACGCCAATTGTTCGGCATGAGCACGAATTTCGTCGCCATAAATGTCGGAAACCAAATCTTTGGCCAAATGACCATTGAGCGTCTTTTCCAGTACATTGGTTAAGTACTGGCGTGTACCGCCCATGATGCCTGAGTG
The DNA here is from genome assembly GCF_900100015.1 of Vibrio xiamenensis. Taxonomy (GTDB): domain Bacteria; phylum Pseudomonadota; class Gammaproteobacteria; order Enterobacterales; family Vibrionaceae; genus Vibrio; species Vibrio xiamenensis. The sequence goes on from NZ_FNDD01000009.1 coordinate 26,914, forward strand.
TTTACGAAAGTCGTCAAAAAAGCCGATGATCGACGTCAACGCGTCTTTGGCTTTGATGTCTTTCATCTTGCTCATCGAGTGCGCCAAACGCTTAATTTCATCGTGCGAGAAGCCTTTTAGCACTTCGGCGCTGATGTCTTCGCCAAGAGTGAGCACGATAAGCGCCACCCCTTCGACGTTTTGATACGAATTCACCGTAGTGAGGGAGGTGTTGTCACTCATACATGCATCCAAGTTCTTAGAATTTCAGTCACGCGTTGTGGGTCTTGGCTGGCGATCATCTTCAGATGCTGAATCTGAATTTCCAGCGGACTATCGGCTTCTGGCAAGTTGTTATCCAGTGCTTTGATGCCTGCCGCGTCAAGCGCTAAGCTGTCCATATTATCACTGCTCGCCTCGCCATTTTGCGCGGTTAATGCCGCCGTATCGGTTGGCGCATTTGGCAAACTTTCCAGCGCGACATCGGCCAATTCAGCATCTTCGTCATCGCTCTTAGTCAGGTACTGAGCCAATGGACGCAGCACCAACACAATCAGCAAAATCGACACCAATACGCCAAAGCCATATTTAATGGAGCGTAGAACCAATGGATCTTTATACCACTCAACCGCCGCTGCTTCAGGCAGCGCAGAAGTCACAAACGGGAAACTGGTGATATAAATCATGTCGCCGCGCTGTGGCTCATAGCCAATGGCATTGCGCACCACATTTTCCATTTGATCCAGTTTTTGCTGCGGCCAGCCGCCCTCGCCCGCCAAGCTTTCATTGACGATGACAGATACGGTGAGCTTTTCGACAATGCCCTGCTGATGCTGGACGTGCAGCACTTTACCGCCTACGGCGTAATCGCGTTTGGCTTCGCTGCGCGAGTTCTTGTTGTGTTTGGTTTCTGGCTCTTGTTTATCAGTCACTGGCGGGGTATTGCTCAACGCACCCGGAATGCCAAGTGCCAGATTGTTGTTACTTTCATCGTTCACAAGAGTTTCTGAGCGCACCACAGGTTGACTGTAGCTCTCTTCCGTCTCTTGGCGTTTTGAGAAATCGACCTTGGCCGAAACCTGAACGCGAAAATTCGACGCACCCAAAATTGGTGTAAGCATATCCGATGCCTGGCTCACCAAATGGCGCTCCATATTACGGCGAAAGTCACTTTGACGATTGCTCGACGCCGTCAGGTCATCTTCGGCGGAGTTTTTCGACAACAAACGGCCATATTGATCAACCACGCGCACGTTTTCCGCTTTCAAGCCAATCACCGCACCAGACACCAAATTCACCACCGAATCGACCTGTGCCGATTTCATGTCCATGCCTTCAATTAACTGCACCATGACAGATGCGCGGGCTTGTTCTTGGTCTTTGCGTTTAAACAGTGACGCCTTTGGCACCGCCAGATGCACGCGCGCAACGCTGACCGCTTCCATGGTTACGATACTGCGTGCCAGCTCTCCTTCCAGAGCGTGACGGTAACGCGCGGTTTCCATAAATTGGCTTTCACCGAGTGTGTCTTTGCTGTCTAGCGCATCAAAACCACTTGGCAGTTGCTGCTTTAAACCCTTGGCGGCCAGAATCATTCGCGTACGTGCCACTTCGTTTTCCGGCACCATGATCTGACCATTGTCTTTATTCAATTCGTACTTAAGCCCAGATTGGTCCAACAGTTGCAGCACTTGGCTGGAGTCATAATTGGAAGAAGTACTGTAGAGAGGACGGAAACCTTCTGAAGAGGCCCACAGCATGATGACGATGATCGCTGCAGAGATCATAGAGAAAATGGTGATGATCACCACATTACGCTGTGAGCTGCTCCAGAACGATTTCACGTTCTGCAGCACAGATTGTAATTTTTCAGAAGCCGGAGAAGTCGCCACTGCGACTCCTTTGTCATTAGCCATAAACGAACGCCTATATCACTACTACACTGGCATTTTTATAATGTCGTTAAAGTTCGTGACCATCTTGTTGCGAACTTGCATCAGTGCAGAAAACGAAAGCTGCGCTTTTTGCGCCGCCACTGTCGCACCAATCAGGTCATCACTCTGACCTAACTCAACGGCGGTAATTTTTGCTTCCGCGGTCTTTTGGTGGGCGTCAACAGTATCAAAAATTCCTTTCAATGTGCTGCCAAAGTCCAGTCTTACGGAGTTTCCTACAGGGGTTTCAGAAATCCCACTGAACTGACTGACAGGATTACTGGTGATGGCTTGGTTTTGGTTTAAGCGATCGAGCATAGATTGCTCAACCGCGCTAATTGCTTGAATATCCACTCACGTTTCCTCGGGTGATCATTGCTTGTTATTGTTGTTAAATGCTGAATTATTACTGCCTAACTAATTCCACTTCGACGCGGCGATTTTGATAGCGTCCTTTTTCATCCATATTGCTCGCCACTGGATAGCGATCGCCTTGGCCGCGGGTTTCCATCATCTCTTCTGGAATACCGGCCAACATCAACCAATACGCCACATCTTGGGCGCGGCGTTTAGACACGCTAAGGTTAACCACGGTATCGCCTTGGTTATCGGAGTGGCCCGTGAGCAGCACTTTGACAATCCGCTTATCAAAGTGAATCAGTTGCGCGATCGCTTCGATTTCTTCGCGCTGTGCAGGCGTCAGTGCCAATGCACCAGACTTGAAGTTAAATACGGTTTTTTGCGCTTGGTTAAAGCTCACCGGCGGCAAATGGGTGGTGCAACTTTGAAACACATTCAGCGCCTCGCGAATATTGGCGGTTGGGAAAGTGACGCTGTGGAACAAATCGCGCACTGTTAGCCAAGCACCAGACTTAATATCGCGGTAAATAAGGTCATCGCCTTGATCAAGGGTCAGCGATTTTTTATTGCGCGTAACCTGGCTTACCGTGGTGGTTTCGTAATGATTGGCTCCCCAGATTGGTGGCTCAGTTTCAACCAGTAAGTCCTCGCCAAACGAATGAATGCTGCGGCCTGTGATGGTCAGCGCTACGGGCTTCGCACTGGCGGTACTAAACGTCACTTTGATGCCAGAATGATCATCACTGCTGTACAGACGGCAGCCGCCATCGGCCTTCTCAGCGTGCCATTTGACTTCATCAAACGGCACCACGTAATCAGCCGCCAAACTGGAACACGCCGCGCACATGAGCGCCACGCTGAGTAATCGGTTTCTTCTCATCACGCGGCCACAACTCACATCAAATCAAACAGCGTTGCGCTGCTCATCACACTGACAAACGTCTTTTGCGTTGCTTCCAGTGACGTCAAACTTTGGGTTAAACGCACTGACGCTTCCGCGTAATCGAGCGCGTTAATATCCGATTGCACGGTACTGGCATACAGCGCGGTATCGATGCTGTTTTGCATCATGCGATCTAACGTGCTGTAGTTCGCGCCAAGCACAGATACTGAGTTCATCACACTGGTTCGGGTATCGCTGGTGACATCCAAGGCATTGCCAAGCGTGGTCTGAAAGTCATCGCTTGGGTTTTGGATTTCCTCGATTGCTGCATCGATTGCAAGGAAGAACTCGCTGGTGCCTCCAAGCACTTGCGATGCCGTAAAGTTATTCACCACGCTCTTGTCATCGCTGACTTTGGTTTCGCGATGATTGTCATTCGCTAGCAGTTCATAAGGCGGACTTTCACTGATCGCTGGCGAGTACACGTCGGTGCCTGAGAACAGATATACGCCATCACTCTGCTTATTTAAAATATCCAACGCTTCTTGCTTAAGCGACTGCAATTCATTGACGATACCGGTTGCCGATTCCGAATCGACGGTGGAGTTTTTGGCTTGCAGCAGCAAATCATTCATTTCTAAAGTGATGTCGTTTAAGGTCATCATATAGGTTTCGTACTGGCTGTATTTGGCCTGTACATTGGTGATGTTGTCTTGGTACTGCTCGGCACTGGAGATGGTGCGGTCGAGGCCTTGCAGCTTAACTGTCGCCGCGGGATCGTCAGATAAATTGTTGATCTTGTTACCAGTTGCAATTTTCTGAGTCACTTTGTTGATTTCAGCGTTAGTGCCCATCATGGCTAAACTCATCATGGCGCTAAATTGGGAATCGGATACTCGCATGGTGGTTTCCTTAATTAAAATGAGTTGAGCACAGTGTCGAACATCTGATTGGCGGTCGCGATGACCTTCATGTTCGCTTCATAGGCATTCATGTACATCATCAAATTGGCCGCCTCTTCGTTAGAACTGACCGCGCTAACGCTATCGCGCGCAGTTTGCGCTTCGTTAATGCTGATAGTGGCGGTTTCATAGTTGGCTTGGGCTTGCGATGTCGCGATGCCAATGGTGCCGAGAATTTCCGAATAGGCATCAAACACATTGATATCCCGGCCATCGATGCGAATTGGCTGACTCGCCAGTTCAGACATCGCCGTCGCAATACTGCCGTCACCGGCATTGCCGTCGATAGACAGGGCCAGCTCTTCAGCACTGATGCCCGTGACTGAAAGTGAACCGGCTGGGTTACTTGGGTCGTAACTAAATAGCGCCTTGCCCGGTGAGTCGCCGTTTAAGTCAGTGCCGGTGGCGAGAATTTCATTCATCGCGTCCGCAAAGCCCACTGCAATGGCGTTGATGTCATCCATCAGCGGCAAATACTGCTCATCTTTTAGCTTATCGAACGCGCCAAGTTCACCGCCTTTCGGGCTTTGCAGCGTTGAGGTTTGACCGTTAAAAGTCAGCTGTAGATCGGTATTAAATTGACCGCCAGCGGATAGGTTCTTTTCAATCGTCGCAACGTTATTACCGACCACCAGTGGCTGCCCTGATTTGGTCGACAGTTCAACCGTGCCATCTTGGTTTTGCAATACATTGACGCCTATCGATTTAGACAGCTCGGCCAATTGCAGATCGAGCGCGTCCTGATAGCCAGAGATGTCTTTACCTTGACCGCTGGCATCGCGAATTTGCGCGTTCAAATCGGCGATATTTTCGAGTTGGCTATTGATGGTCGACACTGTGGTTTCTTGCTGCTGAACCAAAGAGTTAAGCTGCGTTTCAAGCTGTGACATGATGCCGTTAAAGCGCGATGCCAAGTTATCGGCGCTGGCAATAATCTGAGTGCGATAGACTAAAGACTCAGGGCTGATGGTGGCTTCGTCGATCGCAGCAAACAGCTCACTAAAGCCGCTATTAAGATTCAGCCCTTCCATGCCCAGCAAGTTTTCAATATTTTGCATGCCTGACATATACGCCTGTGCGTATTGCATCTCTTGGCTTGCGGTGCGAAGGCGCTCCACTGCCGCTTGGTCAGACACGCGGCGAATACTCTCTACCGTCACCCCGCCAGCTTGGCTGCCGTATACTACGGTCGCTTGATTGACCACTTTGCGGGTATAGCCGTCGGTGTTCATATTGGCAGTGTTTTGCGCGGTGATGTTCATCGCGGCTTGGTTAGCCATGGCGCCGGATAAGGCGATGTTGTACATACTCATGACGAAATGCTCCTCGCACTATGACCAGACAATTGCTGGTACAGCATGTCGGCAAGACCAAACGAACTTTGCTGGCTCACCGAACTCGCTAACTGGTTATCAAGCATGCTTTGAAACATGCTGTTGGAATTATTGGAAAGTGGGTTGTCGTCGCTGCCAAGCTGCTCGGTGGCAGTGCGCATCTGCTTGAGCATCTGCTGGACAAACAAGGCTTCAAATTGCTCGGCTACTTGGCGCAGTGCAGCGTCACTATCGCTTTGATATTTAATGGCATTGATTGACTGAGTATCGAGGTAAAACGCTTGCGAGCTACCCGCTGGCGTTGCCACATCAAGCCCAGCCAGATCCAATTTATCGACCTGCTTAAGTGCGCTGGCGTAATCCATATCACGAACCAGATTGGCACTCGTATTGGCAGGCTTAATCACCTCGTCAGCACCGACACTTAGCACCTTGTTGGTTTGAATCGCTTCGATTGCTTGCGTCATTAGATCACCATTAACTCGCCGTTGATGGCGCCGACTTCATCCAGCGCTTGCAGAATTTGCATCAACACACTCGGTGATGCGCCCACTTTATTAATTGCATCAACGATTTCTTGTAAGTTCGTGCCTTGCGGCCACACCATGGCGCCGCTTTGCTGCTCATCGATACGAATGTTGGAGTTGTTAATTACCCGCGTCTCACCCGGAGCATTCACACCGCCAATCGAGTTTGGCTGCGACACAAATTGGTCTTCTTCGATCGATACTGTCAGTCCACCTTGCGAAACCACTGCCTGACCAACGGTCACACCTTGGCTCATCACCACAGTGCCGGTACGTGAATTGAACACGATTTTTGGCACATCGGCGCCAGCATCGACATCAAGCTTTTCCACCATCGACAAAAACATGATGCGATCTTCGCTATCAAGCGGCGCTTGAATTTCCACCACACCTTTATTGACGGCTTTGGCAACGCCTGCGCCAAAGGTGCGATTGACCGCTTTAGAAATATTCAGCGCGGTTTGATAATTCGGCTTTTTCAGTTGCAGTAGTACCGTTGGATCTTCATCTGCGCCAATCACCATTGGCCGCTCTAACGTCGCGCCATTAGGAATGCGCGCGGCGGTTGGCGTGTTTTGCGTCACACTCGAACCATCGTTGCCGGTGACGTTATAGCCGCCCACAACCAAATGACCTTGGGCAATGGCATACACGTTGCCATCTAGGCCTTTCAGTTCGGTCATCAGCAAAGTGCCACCTTTCAAGCTTTTAGCATCGCCAATCGAGGCCACAGTAACGTGTAATTTCTGCCCCGGGCCTTTGTGCGAGTCGACCACAGCCGTCACACTTACCGCAGCAACGTTCTTAAGTTTGGGCTTGCTGCCGCTATCAAGCTGAACACCAAATTGCTGCACCATATTGACGATCGATTGTTGGGTGAATTTCACCTGCGATTTGTCACCTGTGCCATCAAGCCCTACCACGACACCGTAACCGATCAGTTGGTTGGTGCGATCGCCGTAAACATCGGTGATATGGTGAATCGGCACCGCGTTTACCGCGCAACTTAACACCACACTAACGAGCGCGCCGAGTGCTTTAGCGATTGAAAATTTACTCATTAGAACGGTACCCATGGTGAATTAAAGAACTGGGTTAACCAGCCTGCGGTATTAGTATCTGCAAAGGTGCCGCGCCCAGAATAAGTAATGCGCGCATCGGCAATGCGTTGTGACGATAAGGTGTTGTCTGCTTCGATATCATTGACGCGCACATTGCCAGTTAAGCGAATAAATTCATCACCTTGGTTAAGCTTGAGCCACTTTTCACCGCGCACTCGTAGTACGCCATTGGGCATCACTTGATATACGGTTACGGTAATCGAGCCGCTTAGGCTATTACCTTGCTTTGACGCGGCGCTACCATCAAAATCCCGTGAACCACTGCCGCTGGCAGAAATCTTGTCAAACACACTGCCACCGACGGTCGGCGCACCGATATTCACGCTAGAATTCTTACCGTATTTGGTGGTGGCGCTTTTATCGGACTCGGTTTTCTCATCCAGTACCACAGTCAAAATATCGCCAACACGATACGCGCGGCGGTCTTGGAACAGCGTCATTGACGAGTTACCGGTGTACAAGCTGCCTTTGCTGACTTTTTCAACTTCATAGTTCAGCTCTGGCGGCGCGTAGTCTTCATCATCTGGCGATGGTGGAATAAATTCTTCGCTGCGTCCGGCGCAGCCACTGAGTAGCCCGGCCATCAATAGCGTTACTGCGTATTTGCCAACTGGATTCGACGCGCGCCATCTGCGCGCGCATTTAGAAAGAAACATTGCCCCCATATCAGTCATCCACGCTTAGGTATGATTGGCGATGTATTGCAACATTTCATCGGCGGCGCTTACCATCTTGGCGCTCATCTCATAGGCGCGTTGGGTTGAGATCATATCCACCATCTCTTCCACCACTTGCACATTGGAGCTTTCAAGCGCGCCTTGTTTGATAACGCCAACACCTTCAGAGCCAGCAGCCAGCTCCATCGCCTCGCCTGACGCTTCGGTTTCCACAAACAGGTTGCCACCTTTCGCAACAAGACCTGCCGAGTTCATGAATTTCACAAGCGTAATTTCGCCAAGATCTTCCGGGTCTGTTTGACCGGCGATGGTCGCCGACACTTGACCATCTTGGGTGACGCTTATCAACGTCGCATCATCAGGAACGGTAATTTCCGGTTGCAGCGCATAACCTTGGCTGTTGACAATCACCCCTTCCGAATTGACTTGAAACTGGCCGTTGCGAGTGTACATCGCCTCGCCATCCGGGCCCTCGATTTGGAAAAAACCGTCACCAACAATGGCAAAATCAAGCTGCTGAGTGGTGTTATCAATATTGCCTTGAGTAAACACTTTCTCGGTACCCGCCACGCGCACACCGTTACCAAGCTGCACGCCAGTTGGGTGGGTATTAAGATCGTCCGTGCCAGTGCCAGCTTGCTTTTCAATCGAGTAAAACAAGTCTTCGAACACCACGCGGTCACGTTTAAAGCCGACAGTATTTACGTTCGCCAAGTTGTTGGAAATGGCCGTCATTTTGGCATCTTGCGCCGCCATGCCGGTTTTAGAAATCATTAATGCGTTATGCATAGGGAACCTTTGTTTTTCGTTATGAGTTATTGTTTTGGTTATTATTTAGTTAGCTTTTCAGTAAGCGGTTACTCATCTGGTCAATTTCGCTGGCCGATGCCATCACCTTGACCTGCATCTCGTATTGGCGGGTCAGCGACATCACGCTAATCAGCTCTTCGAGGCTAGAAACGTTGCTCGACTCCAAATAGCCAGATCGCACTTCAACATTCGGGTCAAAAGCCAACACATCGCCTTGTTTTGAGACAAACAAACCCGTGCTATCAAGCGTCATCTGCTGATTCCCTGGGTTGACCAATTTGAGCGTTTCGATTTGCATTTCAGCGCCGCCGCCCGGAGGTGTAATGCTGAGCACACCATCCTTCGCGATATTGATGCTTTCAAATTCCGGCACATTGATGACGCCGCCTTCACCCATCACTTGGCGTTCGCCCAGCATTAAATTGCCATCGGCGTCGAGGCGAAAGTTACCGGCCCGCGTGTAAAGCTCCTCGGCCTCACCTTGATTACCTTGCACCGCAAAAAAGCCATTACCGCTTATCTGCACATCCAGAGCTCGGTCGGTGCGAATTTCTGCGCCGCTGGCAAAGTTATTTGATGCCGAGTTGGTGCGCGTGGTCACCGACGATTGAAAACCTGAGCCTTCAACCGCCATTGGGCTTGAATGTTCCATCAATGCTTTAAAACCAACGGTATTGGCTTGGGCTAAGTTGTTGGCGCGTACTTCTTGCGCCAACATCACGCGCTCGGCGCCTTTCGCTGCGGTAAATAAAATTGGATTCATACTTAAATCGCGTTAAACAGCGCCTGAGTGAGTTGATCAGAAGTCGAGATGGTTTTGGTATTGGCTTGGTAGTTACGCTGCGCGGTCATCAAGTTCACCAGTTCAGAGGTCAGGTCAACGTTAGAGCCTTCCAGCGCACCTGAAGCCAACTCACCAAACTGACCTGAGCCCGGCACGCCATAGGTTGGCTGGCCTGAACCGTAAGTTTGAGTCCAAGAGGTATTGCTGCTTTGCATCAACTCTTGTGGTGCATTGAAATTCGCCAGCACCAGTTGACCTTGCAGTAACGACTGACCATTGCTGTAAGTGGCGTAAACCATGCCGTTTTGTTCAACGCGAATGTCAGCAAACTCACCTGAGGTGTAGCCGTTTGAGCTGTTTTTCGATACCACGAAATTGCTGCCGTATTGACTCAGACCAGAAAGATTCACCGCGATGCTCAAATCGCTGGCACCAGCCGCATTGGCATTCACGGTATAACTGCTGGCAGATGTCAGGTTGCCGTTTTCATCAAACGTCACTGGCGTTGTGGTGATGTTGTCGGCATTACCGTCGACAATCGAGTGGATTTCCCAGCTGTTCGCGCCGGTTTTAACAAAGTATTGGCTTAGAGTGTGCTCATTACCCAGCGAGTCATACACAGGCGTGGTGTAGGAGTTGGTATAGGTATTCACGTTGGCAGGATCAAACGTCACTGGGCTTTGTTCATAGCGAGTCACTGAGGCTAAATCATAAAGGTTACCCTCGCTGTCCATCGCGTAAGTGCCTGTTGTATCGGACGTACCATCCGCTAAGTAGCTGCCTGAAACTTGCACGTACTCACCATCGGCATTTTGTACCCAGTCACCACTGCCACTTACCGTATATTGGGTGTCAATCACATCAGCGCGCGCATCAAGGTTCGATGCAAATTCAATATTTGTGGTCGCTTGCGCAGGGAGCGATGCGGTATCCACTTGCAGCGCACCGAGCGAACCTTCTAGCAGGTTATTGTTGTTATCAACGGTGTAACCTTGAATTGTACCGCCAGAGTTCGCGACCAAATAACCGTTAGAATCAAGAGAAAACGCGCCTGAGCGCGTGTAGCTGCGCTGGCCGTTCGACTCTTCAACCACAAAGAAACCGCCGCCAGTTAAGGCTAAGTCCAACGAGCGTCCGGTACCTGAAATCGACCCGGTTGAATCAAAGTTTTGGCTGATGCCGACCACTTGCACACCACCCGCCTGATTGCCGTTATACACAGAACCAAATTCCGTGCGCGACTCTTTAAAGCCTGTGGTGCCGGTGTTGGCAATGTTATTGGAAATGGTATTCAATTCTTGGTTTGATGCGTTCAAACCGCTTAGCGCAATATTAAAACTCATTGTTATTATTCCTTAGCTACTGGCTTTTTGGCCAAAAGACGCAATTTCATAAAACGGTACTTCGCCCACTCCATCAATGGTCACCACACTGGCGCCACCGGTTGAAGGAATCGAGACCGTCTGCACATAACCGTTGACAGTGATGCTTGGGTCATAGTCCTGACCTTCATCAAGCACCACATTAAGGGTGTAAGTGCCATTAAGACCCAGCGCGGCTGAGTCGAGTGAAAAGTCCACATTGCCCGCTGGTTGGCTGCCTAGCGGAATACTCGTGACATTGCCAGCTTCATCCACCAGCTCTAGGGTCACCGTGTTTGAAGATGCGGTCAGCTCTATTGAACCGCTGTACACCGATTCACCATCAGCGGTGATAGCATCGGTGCGCACCGCCACTTGTTGACCAACCAAATCGGCGGTGGTCAACACTTGCAAGTTATCCATCATGATCGCGTTGTTATTAAGCAAGGTGACCATATTCTCGGTACTTTGTACTTGGGCAAACTGAGCAAGCTGCGACACATATTCCGTGCCATCCGATGGATTGAGCGGGTCTTGGTTTTGCACCTGCGCCACCATCAAGGTGATGAATTCGTTATACAAAGAGTCGGCACTGTTGGCGTTAGTGGTTGCGGTATCAGTGGTTGATGCCGACACCACAGAAACGCTGCTATCAGCGCCGGATACAGTAGAAACGCTGCTCATCTAGATCTCCCAAATTCTCATCAGCGACTGCTGCATCGATTTCACGTTAGTCATCACTTCCACGTTGGCTTCAAAACTGCGTGTCGATGACATCATGTCCGCCATTTCATTCACCACATTAATGCCGGTGTGGTATACGTATCCTTGCTCATTCGCTAGCGGGTTCCCCGGTTCATAGCGGCTTTGCGTCATACCATCAATCTCCACCACATCGGCGATCTTGACGGGCACCAAACCTTGCTGAGCCGCATCAGTAGACAGTGAGTTAAATACCGATGAGAACACGGGTTTAAGCGGCTTATAGACATCGTTTGGGTTACTTGCCACCGAATCCGCGTTGGCTAAGTTACTTGAAATCGTATTGAGCCGAATGGTTTGCGCGGTCATCGCCGAGCCCGATGTTTCAAAAATGCCTGAAAATGACATAACTACCTTTCTTATTGACCTTTAATTGTTGTTATCGATCTTTAGCTGTTATTGACCTTGAACGGCTATTGACCTTCAATCGCTCGCTTAAGCCCAGAGACTTTGGCTTTCAAAAACTGCAGGCTTTGCTGATACTCCATGCTGTTTTGGGCAAAACGGGCTTGCTCAGAATGCAGTTCAACCGTGTTGCCATCACGCGTGCGTTGAACCGGAATTCGATACAGAGAATCCGTCTCCAACGTAAGCGAGCGGTCGCTGGAAACGCTGGACATCACAGCGTTAAACGTCAGGTCCTTAGCCTTGTAGTTTGGGGTATCCACATTGGCGATGTTGGAAGCCAGCACGGCAGTACGCTCAGTGCGGTATTGCAACATCATCGGGTGAACGCCCAAGGCATCATCTAAATTAATCATAGGGTTATGAATTCATTGTCCGGTTCAACTTTCCTATTCTGTTAAAGAGGAAAAGAATTATTTCTATTTAGGTTTTTATGAAAAAAGAAAACATGACTCTTTCCAAGTGAAGCCATTATAAATAACCTAACTATTTATCCATGTAGGAATAAACCGAAACACTTGACTTCCATTTCTTCAAATATTTAAAAATGAAATTAAATCCAAATATATCCATTGTTATATTTGAACCAAACACAAGCCTATGTATAATCCTCCAACTTCTTACCCAAGCCGATATTTAATTTTATTCTGTGGAGATAATAATGCGTTCAATCGCCATCACCGACATTGGTAACCCGCGCGTTAAAGTCGCTAATGAAATTATCGATTCCATTCAATCAAAAAACATAAAAATCAAAGAGATAATTGAAAGTCATCTCAATAAAACACAAGCAAAAATCCTCGTAAATGAGTGTGAGAGCTTAGTGGATGGTGTGTTTATTTCCACACTCAACATTGACGAGATAGGTGACATTTCATTTGCGATGAACAATATCTGTCTCGATAATGTATTCTGCGAACACCTCAATATTCCTACAAATAATTCAAATAATGAAAGAAATATTACCGAGTCGCATAGGAATTTTCTGAACAAGCTAGGAAATAAATTAATCGAACTATTTATCGATGATAAAAAAATTACCATTAAGAAAAGCAACGAGCTTTCAACTAATAAAATAGTATTAGAACTTTGTTTTTCTTTTCCTAATAACGAATATCAACTGTTTATTATTATCAGCGAAAACGTTTGCCATCATTACGCCGAAATATTTCAACCACACTCAACATTTTCCGCGCCGCAAGTCATGCAGTGTCTTGACGCCGTCCCCTTTGATCTTAATGCGGTATTAATGAGTGGTGAATTGGCGATCAGTGCTTTGGATAACGTGCGTATTGGCGATGTTATTGAGCTGAAAAAACATGACCTTATCGATGTAAAAGTCGGGCCAAAAAGTGTGTTTAAGGGCCAACTTATCGTCGCTGAGGATAACCAACTTGGAGTGAAATATGAGTGATTTAGACCAACTAGACGACCTAGACCTATTGGATGACGACTTGGCGTTTGATGATGACCCGATTACGCCTGTTGCGGCGCAAAGCACACCGCAAAGTCAGCCTCAAGGTAAACCAAGCGTCGGCATGATCCGTGATATTCCTGTTGAAGTGACGGTTGAAGTATCAAGACGCAGCCTTGCCCTTAAGGAATTGATGGCGATTGAACCATCGAGCGTGATTATGCTCGACAAGCAAGAAGGCGAACCTGTAGACATCAAAATCAATGGCGTTCTATTTGGCACTGGCAATATCATCGCCCAAAACGGCAAATACGGCGTGCAAGTTCTGTCGCTGGTCGATAATGACCATCATGAGTAACCACAACCATGACTAAAGCGCGATTGGGCTGGCTCAGTGCCATCCTGCTGATACTGCTACCGAGCGTGTGCGTTGCGGCGCAAGACTTAAGCGTGTTTACGGTTACGGACCCAAGTGGTGAGAGCGAATATTCGGTCAAACTGCAGATCCTAATCCTGATGACCATGCTGAGCTTTATTCCAGCATTCCTCATCATGTGCACCTGTTTTACTCGGATTATCATCGTACTTGGCGTACTGCGCCAAGCGCTTGGTTTACAGCAATCACCGCCCAACCAAGTTTTGGTTGGCATTGCACTGGTGTTTAGCCTGCTTATCATGCGCCCAATTTGGACCGATATTTACGACAACGCGTACAAGCCGTACAGCGAGGAAAAACTCACGCTGGTTGAAGCGCTGGAAACCGCAAGCGTACCGCTGCGCCAATACATGCTCGACCAGACTCAAGTACAAACCCTAGAGCAAGTCACCAAAATCGCCAAAGAGCCAATGGCTGAAAAAGACGAAGACATTCCATTTTTGATTTTGCTGCCTGCCTATGTGCTGAGTGAGCTGAAAATTGCGTTTCAAATCGGCTTTATGGTGTTTTTGCCATTTTTGGTCATTGACCTGGTTGTCGCCTCAGTATTGATGTCGATGGGTATGATGATGCTCTCGCCGCTGATTGTATCTCTGCCGTTTAAGCTACTGCTATTTGTGGTGGTCGATGGCTGGGGCATGCTGATGGGTAGCCTATCGCAAAGTTTCTGGATAGGAGGCTAACATGAGCCCAGAAATGTCGGTTACGCTGGTTGGTAAAGCGCTGTGGGTAATTTTATCTATGGTGTCCGTCCTGATTGTGCCAAGCCTAGTTGTCGGTCTGGTGGTGGCGATTTTCCAAGCGGTTACCCAGGTCAATGAGCAGACGCTGAGCTTTTTCCCGCGCCTGATCATTACCATGTGCACGCTGATTTTTGCAGGCCACTGGCTACTGACTCAAGTCTCTGAATTTTTTGAATACATTTTTTATACCGTGCCGACCTTGTCGCAGTAACCTTCAAGGCTCATAACATGGATATCAGCTTTACACAACTGACCGAGTGGATGGGCATCGTTTGGTGGCCATTCATGCGCTTTGCCGGATTTTTTATGCTGGCGCCATTTTTCGGTGACAACAAAATTCCGGTGATGGTCAGGTTGTTGCTGGCTTGGTGGTTCGCTATTTTGTGCAGTGGCATGGTCGGCGATGTCCCCTCATTCAATCCGTTCTCAGTTGAAGCGGTATTGTTTTCCTTTTATCAACTGAGCTTTGGGCTGATTCTAGGTTTAGCTGTCGTACTGTTTATGACCATTTTCACCCTCGCTGGACAAGCCATTTCGATTCAGATGGGCCTATCGATGGCCGTGATGAACGACCCAAGTAACGGTGTCAGCATCGCCATCATTGGCCGGCTATTTTCCATCACCTCGATGTTGGTGTTTTTATCACTCGACGCCCATTTAGTGGTGTTGGACATTTTTGCCGACAGCTTTCGTTTTTGGCCGATGAGCACCCCCTACCCGTTTGAAAGCATTCAATATTTGATCACTATGGCGGGCTGGATGTTCTCTTCTGCTTTAGTGGTTGCGATACCCGCAATCATCACCATGCTGCTCAGTAACCTGACATTTGGTTTTATGAACCGTGTCGCCCCTGCGCTTAACGTATTTGCGCTGGGTTTCCCAATGACCATGATGCTTGGTTTGGTAGCATTGCTGATTTCCACATTTGGCGTCGGCGATATCTTTTTTGATTTGATGACCGAGCTTAGCGATCATCTAAACCAGTTATTGAGGTTGGCATGAGTAGCGGAGATAAAACCGAACAGGCCAGTAGCCAGAAACTTGATAAGGCCAAAAAGCAGGGCCAGATTGCGCGCGCCAAAGAGTTTTCCACGACTATCGTGCTGATTGTCTGCACCTGTTATTTCTACGTTTACGGTGGCGAGCTAAAAACCGCCATCGTCAACCTGTTTGAAGTGGCCTATCACTTTGATGCAAAAAGCCTAAGCGACCAAAAACATACTCTGAATCTGATTGGCCATGCGCTGTTTATTCTGGTAAAAACGTTCGCCCCATTAATGCTGTTTCAAGTGTTAGCGGCGACCATTTCCAGCAGCGTTTTGGGCGGGTTAAACTTTAATCTCAGTTTGATTGCACCCAAGTTTTCTAAGATCAACCCACTGGCAGGGCTTAAGCGCATTTACTCCAAACAAACCGTGGTCGAGTTTATTAAAAACCTGCTTAAAATCGCGATCATCTTCGCCATTCTCTATTGGTTTTTATGCAGCAATATGGGCACACTTGGCGGGCTGGTACGTGCCTCTTTTGATACCGTGGCTGACGTCTCTCTTGGCTTCTTATTTAACATGCTGGTGATGTTGATAAGCGTCGCGGTTGTGTTTGGTATTCTCGATATTCCTTATCAGAAGATGACCTTTGGTAAACAGATGATGATGACCAAAGATGAAGTAAAACAAGAGCACAAAGATCAGGAAGGTCGTCCGGAAATCAAATCGCGCATTCGTCAAATTCAGATGCAAAACGCGCGGCGGTCTGCCTCTGCAACCGTGCCAAGTGCCGATGTGGTATTGATGAACCCAACCCACTACGCAGTGGCATTAAAATACGATATCGCCAAAGCTGACGCGCCATTTGTGGTCGCTAAGGGCAAAAACGAAGTGGCGTTTTACATTCGCTCACTGGCGGATAAACATCAAATTGAAGTACTCGAAGTTCCGGATTTAACCCGCTCGATTTATCACACTACGCAAGTCAACCAAATGGTGCCGAATCAACTGTTTGTCGCGGTCGCGCACATTCTCAAATATGTCCAACAACTTCAAGCTTGGAAGAGCGGACAACAAATTCGCCCAACTTCCCTACCAAGCTTTACCATTCCTAAAGAGCTGCGCTACTAGGTAGGCAAAAGTGCAGGGTTTAATTGCCGTAAAATTCAAACGCTTCGTCTTGCACATACTGCCCGCCAGTAAGCGCTGAGTTAGCAACCAGATATCCCAAATAGCAAAAAGCCAGCACGACGCTGGCTTTATGACTTTTCGCAAATCCATAGCAAGAAACAAGTTTAACGCATCACTAAGCCGTCTCGCTGTATTTAAAACAACCCTTTGCTCTTGGCACGTTTAACGCTTTCAAGGCGCTGCTCAACGGTTGCTGGCTTATTTTCTCGCGAAACGAGAGGTGCTGTGCTTGGCGCATCATCGAGCTTACGGCTTAGCTCGGCGATAAGTCTATTTTGCTGCTCCACCAACTGTTTCAGCTCT
This sequence comes from Vibrio xiamenensis, assembly GCF_900100015.1. Lineage (GTDB taxonomy): Bacteria > Pseudomonadota > Gammaproteobacteria > Enterobacterales > Vibrionaceae > Vibrio > Vibrio xiamenensis. Next base: position 43,886 of record NZ_FNDD01000009.1, read on the forward strand.
GCAATCTGCTGTTGCTGTTTAACCAGAGTCGCAAGTTGCTGCGCTATCGCTTCAAACTGCGCAGCTGCTGGCGCATCACTTTGCGCCGACTCAGGTTGGTGAGTTAAACCTTGCTTAAGCGCTCGTGTAACAGCATCTTCAAGCTTCTCAGCGAGATCGCTATCGTCAGATGGCTGAACTTGGATCTGATGGGCTTTAAGAATGTCGAGCAAGGTCGCGCTGCTGACGGAGTCTTGCGCCAAAGCCGCTGCGATACTTTTCGCCAGCTCCGGCTTTAAATCGTGCAGGTACAGGCCACTTAAGTAAATGTCTTTATGAATATGCACGAGCTGATGCAATTCCATCGCCGCCGCTGAGTCAACCGCCAACGCTTTACGTCGATTCGACCAACCCAGCATGGTTTGATAGGCGTGATGATCCGCCGCCGATTGAGTGGGGTCAAGATACAGCGCCAGCGACACTTTCTTAAAGCGACTACTCATTAGCCTCGTGTTCCACTATTGCGTCTTGAGTCGCTAATTCAGCGCTGATATCCGCTTCGCTGTGCGCGTCGTCGGCATGATACAGACACATCTCCTGCGCCAGTGCTAGCTGCGCATTCTCAACCAAAATCACTCGCTCACCCAAAGTGGCGTATGCCTCTTTGACGGCATCGTAAATCAATGACGCGCCGCCACCGACCAAATAAATGCGATTGGGATTCTTGGCAAACTTCTTCGCTTCAGTCACCACTTGTTTGCCCAGTTCAGCGATTTTGGCGTCCATACGCTCATAAATCATCGCGATTTGCGACTCATCGTTAATCACTTCACCAGCAAACTGGCTATCGCCACGGCGGCGAATCAATTCATTGGCGACTAAATAACTCGAATCGCTGTCCGCAAACGCCAGCGCTTTGCGCACTGTGTTGGTCACCATCGACACACCAATTTCGTTATTGCCGTAGATTGCCGATACATCGTCAAACTCGCCAACAATAACCCCCATATCTAACGTCGTGCCGCCAAGGTCAATCACCAGCGAGCGAGTAAACTCATTGCAATTCGAATCCATTAAGGTCGACAGCACTGCTGGCAAACTTTCTGGCATAACTTCAACATCGACAACACGGAAAGTTTCGCCTTTGTTAAGCACGATATCGCGCATCAGATTACGACGTTTGCGCTCAATATTGGCTTCGTTCTTCTGGCAATCTTCAAATTGGTAATATTCGGTGATCGGCAGAGTCACAACCAAAGTCACTGGACCTGGCGTTTTGCCCGTTTGCAGCAATGCATGATGCACCGCCAACAGGTTTAAATCATCGTATTGGTAATCGACATGGGTGGTTTCAAGCGCTTTATCTGAGGTGGCGTCATAGGTGTATTTCATGCCATCGATGGCGTAGTTAGAGACTTTTTTGTCTTTGCGTAGCGCCGCGCTTTTCCAGTCTTTTCTAAATGAGTTGGGCGATACGAGCGTTTTGATTTCGCCCGCTTCGAGCCAGCTGACTTTGACGTTGGTAGACCCATCATCCACCGCGAATTTCATCTTCGCCATTTCCATGTATTTACGACCTTACTCATTGTTTCAAATTGGCCGCAATCCTAAGCCACCGCAAAGCTGCTCGCAACGGCCAAAAAGAGCATAAATTTAAGGACTACAAACCAAAGGGATATTTTAATTAATTGAAAATAAAAGAGTTATTTTTTATAAATCATTCCAAAGAACTAGGCGCATACATCAAACAAACAAGACGATTCTCACTCGAGATGTGATTCGATTCCTACACACTTAACGGTTGGATTTACCCGTCGATTTGCTTTGCACTTCACACCTTTAAGGCTCAGCTTACTTGGCGGTCACGAGCATAACGCCGTATGACGAAAAAACATATTTTGGTCATAAAGCTGGCATACTGATTTTAATGCTGATAAGACAGGCTCAATATTCAGAAAAAACCGACTTCAAACTCAATAAAATCAAGCATCGAGCGCATTTTTATAAACTCAAAGAATTCTTTTTTGAACCATGATCTGTGGTTATTTTTTTCGAAACAATGGTGATATACTCAAGATTGGTATAACACATTATGAACGATATTGAATAATGGAAGCGAACGAAAAACTCTATCAAAAGATAGCCGCCCAATATAAGCAGCAAATCATTGCTGGCACCTACTCTGTCGATGACATGCTGCCCGCCGAACGCGTGATCGCCGAGCAGATGGATGTCAGCCGCACCGTCATTCGTGAAGCCATGATCATGTTGGAAGTTGAAGGCTTTGTTGAAGTTCGTAAAGGCTCTGGTATTCGCGTGATCAGCCAAACCGGTAATTCAGGCAGCAGTGATAAAAGCATCGAAGTCTTTGATGCTTATGACGAGTTCATCAAAACTTGCGGCCCATTTGAGCTGCTGCAAGCCCGCCAGCTATTTGAAAGCAGCATTGCCGAATTTGCCGCCATTCAAGCAACCAAAAAAGATTTGGTTGAACTGATGAAAATTCAGGAAAACGCCAAAGAAGACGATTATTCACGCGATTCTCACTGGGACCGCGAATTTCACATTCAACTGGCGCGCTGCACGCAAAACTCAGCCATTGTCCATGTTGCTGAAATGCTTTGTAAAAATCGCGAGCTGAACCCATATTGGAAAAAACTTCACGAACACATCGAAGACAACCAAATTCGCAGTTGGTGCAGCGAACACGATTTGATTGTTCAAGCGCTGGTCAAAGGTGACAGTAAAGCAGCTAAACTCGCCGCGTGGACACATATCGAAAACACCAAGCAGATGTTGTTTGACGCATCCAGTGACGACTACGACCGTTTTCTGTTCGCCGACAGCCCATTTGCCGACCAAAACTAATTTTCGGCCGCATCACGCGGCTCCCCCTTTTATGCGGCATATGGGTTCATAATTGGGCGCGTTCACACGCACTGAAATCGCCAATTACTTGCAATAAACCAGATAGTTGCAATAAACCAGTCACTCGTAAAACCAATCACTCGCAATAAAAAAGCGCCTTAGCGGCGCTTTTTTGCGTTTTATCTTTTTTGGTGAACAGTGTTACCCCACTAGAGGGTAACACCACTTTTGAACACCGCAATCTCACGAAAATCATTGCGCTCATTGCAGGTCGGTTCACCATTCACATGGGCAGCTACCACCTCGACAAATTCTTCAAGCAGGGTGTTCATATCCACCCCTTCGACCAATTTTCCGGCGTTAAAGTCAATCCAATTCTTTTTACGCTCAGCCAACTGGGAATTTGTAGCGATTTTCATGGTAGGCACCGGGCCACCATAAGGTGTGCCGCGACCCGTGGTAAACAGCACCATATGGCAACCACACGACGCCAGTGCCGATGTCGCAATGGCATCATTGCCTGGCGCACTAAGCAGGTTGAGGCCGCTTTGGCTCAAACGCTCACCGTAGCGCAGCACATCCATCACTTTACTGCGACCCGCTTTTTGAGTGCAGCCAAGGGATTTCTCTTCCAATGTCGAGATCCCGCCAGCTTTGTTGCCCGGCGAAGGGTTTTCATAGATCGGCTGGTTGTGCTCAATGTAGTAACGTTTGAAGTCGTTAATCATCGCCACAGTTTGCTCAAACTTAGTACTGTCGACGCAGCGGTTCATCAGCAGTTGCTCCGCGCCAAACATTTCTGGCACTTCAGTCAGTACCGATGTACCGCCATGCGCAATCACATAATCAGAGAATGCGCCTAACATTGGGTTTGCGGTAATGCCCGAGAAACCATCTGAACCACCACACTCAAGGCCAAAACGTACTTCACTAAGAGTGCCTGCTTCGCGTTTGTCAGCCTGCATTTTTTGATGCAGCGCTTTCAAAAGCTCAACGCCGTATTCCACTTCATCGTTGTGATGCTGGCAGACCATAAACTCAACCCGCTCAGAATCATACTCACCAAGGGTTTGTTTAAAGGCGTTGATCTGATTGTTTTCACAGCCAAGCCCTACCACCAATACTGCGCCCGCATTTGGATGACGCACCAAATTTTGCAACAGCACCTTGGTGTTGTGGTGATCTTCGCCAAGCTGAGAACAGCCGTATTGATGCGTAAAGATGTTGACGCCATCGATATCGGACAAGTCCACTTCCTGCTCAAGCTGACGTTTCATCATTTTCGCCATCGCGTTGACGCAGCCAACGGTTGGAATGATCCACAGCTCGTTGCGAATACCGATTTGTCCATTAGCGCGGCGATAAATTTGCACCGGCTTGTCGGCAAGACTGGCTTGCAGTGTTTCAAACTCAGGCACATAACGGTAGTCGTTAACATCGTTGAGGTTGGTTTTGATGTTGCCATCAAATACACGCGCCCCTTTTGCAACATCAGCAATCACATGACCAATCGGCGCGCCGTATTTCGTCACAATATCGCCGCTGGCAAAATCACACAGTGCCACTTTGTGCGCTTGAGGAATGTCTTCAAGCAGTACCACGTCTAACTCACCGACTTGAATATGCTGCCCTGCGCTGAGATCTTGCAGTGCAACCGCGACGTTGTCCGTTGGATTGATTTGGAAAATCGGATTCACACTCCCCTCCTTAGCAGCGTGTTAACGCTTCGCGAACGCCCAACTCACAAATGTTGCTAACGTGCTGAGTCACTTTGGCGACCAAATCTGGCACGGCACACAAGTCAGTGTCCCAGTGAGCACTTTGCTCAAGAACGCCGCGCACCAAGCCTTCAACACTTAGCTCACCACTGGTCACTTGCGGCCATTTCGCAGCAAAGAAATCCAGCCAAGGTTTATCATCGTTAAGCGGGTAGTTGCCATCGCTACGCTCACCGCGATAAAAAGCAATCAGGGCAGCGAATGAGAACGTCAGATAACGAGGTAATTCGCCGGTTTGTTTTTGGAAACCCAAAAGCTGCGGCAAAATACGGGTTTTGAATTTGGTCATGCTGTTGAGTGAAATCGACAGCAAAGCGTGTTTGATGTACGGGTTTTTGAAGCGGTACTCCACATCACGCGCAAAGCTCGCCAGTTCATCCTGCGGCAAAGATAGCGTTGGAATGATCTCTTCATAAATGACGTTTTGTAGGTAATCTGCAATTTGCGCATCTTGCATGCTTTCACCGACGGTATCGATGCCCGCTTGGAACGCGACCGGAACCATCGCAGTATGCGCGCCATTAAGGATTGCCACTTTGCGCTCTTTGTACGGTTTGATGTCTTCAACGATTTTGATGTTGAGTACTTTATCGGCTGGAAGCTGATCCAAACACAGTGCCTGGTTGAGCCACTCTGGACCTTGAATCACAAACAAGTAGAAGTTTTCGGCGCTGACCATAAAGGTATCTTTATAACCAATTTGCGCTTCCAACTCAGCGCTTTCATCTTTTGGATAACCGGTCACGATGCGATCGACCAGCGTCGAACAGAAAGTGTTCGCGGTTTCAATCCACTGTTTGAACTCGCTTGGCAATTGCCAAGTTTCGACATAACGCAGCACCATCTCTTTGAGTGCTTCACCGTTGTAATCAATCAGCTCACACGGAATCAATACCCAACCTTTATCGCTTGCGCCATCAAAAGCGGCATAACGCTCCCAAAGCAAACGCGTTAATTTGGCAGGGAAGCTGCTTGGCGGCGCATCATCGAGTTTGTCACTGTCGACAAACGCAATACCCGCTTCAGTGGTATTTGAGAACATAAAGCGCACGTCAGGATTTTTAGCCAAAGCGATGATTTGCTCAAAATCTTTATACGCAGCGAGTTCTTGGTTAATGGAGTAAACAACACGCGATTGGTTGACCTCTTCACCTTGCTCATTCAAGCCGCGAATAAAGGTGGTATACAAACCTTGCTGAGTGTTTAAGCTTGGCGGAAAGTCGCTGTCAATCGGGCGAATAACGGCTACGCCTGCATTGAAATCGGTGTGCTCGTTAAGTTGGTCGATTTGCCAATCAACGAATGCGCGCAAAAAGTTACCTTCACCAAACTGAATAATTTTGGTTGGGTATTGAGGGCCAGCAAAGGCGTCACGAGATAGTTGTTTCATGGGGTTACCTGCAAACAGCGAACCACGCTTTGATGGTGATTCGCAATCATTTAAGGGCTAAGCGCGAACCTTGTCTATACGGTGGCTTTCACCGCGGCGCTTAGCCAAATATTGGGCTTCAAACGAAAATTAAACTTACAACTCAAAGTAGCGCTTAGCGTTGTGGTAACAGATGTCTGAAACCATACGGCTGAGCAATTCAAAATCGGCTGGCGCCTCACCTTGTTCCACCCAGTTACCAATCATTTGGCACAGAATACGACGGAAGTATTCATGGCGGGTGTACGACAAGAAGCTGCGGCTATCGGTAAGCATGCCGACAAAGCGGCTAAGTAGACCAAGCTGCGCCAGTTGCGTCATTTGACGCTCCATGCCGTCTTTCTGATCGTTAAACCACCAGCCTGAACCGAATTGAATTTTTCCAGCCACACCACCGCCTTGGAAGTTGCCGCACATGGTCGCAAGCACTTCGTTATCACGTGGGTTTAAGCAGTAAAGAATGGTTTTTGGTAGCTCGTCGGTGGTATCCAGCGCGCTCATCAGTTTCGCCAATGGCTCTGCCACAAGACCGTCGTTGATCGAGTCAAAACCGGTATCTGGGCCCAGTAAGTTAAACATTCGCAAGTTGTTGTTACGCAGCGCACCAATGTGGTACTGCTGCACCCAACCGCGTTTGGCGTATTGACGGCCAAGGTAAACGAGCACGGCGGTTTTAAATTGCGCCGCTTCAATCTTGTTAACAGACTCGCCCGCAAGGCGTTTAGCCAAAATGCGATCCAATTCGGACTCGCTGGCTTCGGCATATTCCACCGTATCCAGCGCATGGTCAGCGATGCAGCAGCCATGATCCGCAAAGTGCTGCAAACGACTATCAAGGGCGGCGGTCAAATCGCTAAAGCGTGTAATCGCCACGTCCGCCACTTCACCCAAGGTTTGGATGTAGGCATTAAACGTATCAAGATGAATATTAAACGCTTTATCTGGACGCCAGCTTGGCAGCATTTTGACATCAAAATTGGCATCGTCTGCCACTACGCGGTGCTCGCTCAGAGAGTCGACCGGATCGTCGGTGGTGCCGACCATTTCAACGTTCATCTTTTTCATGATCGCGCGCGCACTGAACTCAGGTGACGCCAACATTTCATTGCACTGATCCCAAACACGCTCCGCGTTGGTTTCGTTAAGGTTTAAACCTGTGATGCCAAATGGGCGACGCAGCTCTAGGTGCGTCCAGTGGTAGATCGGATTGCCAATAGTAAAAGGAACGGTACGAGCAAAAGCGAGGAACTTGTCTTTGTCGCTCGCCTCACCAGTACAGAAACGCTCGTCGATACCATTACTGCGCATCGCACGCCATTTATAGTGATCACCGCGTAGCCAAATGTCGGTCAAGTTGGTGAACTGATAGTCCGTCGATACCTGCTGTGGTGGTAAATGGCAGTGGTAGTCAATGATCGGCAGATCTGCAGCAACTTCATGATACAGACGTTTGGCAAGCTCATTATGCAAGAGGAAATCTGGGGAAAGGAAAGCACTCATATCACTTCTCTAGTTGTTATACCAATTTCAAAAAATCATTACACCAATGGCTGGGGAAGTAAATATGAATCTATGTTTAAAAGCCGAAATTTTGTTCATTTCATGATCTAAAACGTCGTTTCAAGGTCATTTAAAGCTAAAAATGTCAGGTGGCTCAAAGTTTTTTATATCCACAAAATTAATGCGCACAAATTTGATCTACCACTTGGTTTTTATGTCATACCAATTTTACGATAAGCGAGAATATTAATTCTCCATCAAGCAATAAAGCCGGTTAGCAACGCATAACAAAGATTAAACAACGCGGCGCTATTGGATAACAAGATGGGATGAATAAATGGATAACCGCCCGTTATTAAGGCCTTTATCCATTGATGAGTCTCATAACAGGCTTGAACTGCTGGAAACGGTATTAACAAAGAGATGGATACAATGTCGACCATTAACTTAATTAACGAAGGTGTGAACAAAGCATTGCGCGTCACACTCACCCTGTTCATGGTAGTCATGATTGCTGCTGTGGTTTGGCAGGTCTTTACCCGATTCGTACTACAAGACCCTTCAAACTTCACTGACGAGCTTTCACGCTACTTACTTATGTGGATAGGTATTTTGGGCGGTGCTTATACTTTTGCCATTAAGCGCCACTTAGCTTTGGAGTTACTTTCTCCTCGCTTCGGCCGACGAGGTCAACTCGTCTTAAGCATGATTATCAACTGCATCATCATTGCTTTCTCATCAATCGCCTTCATTTATGGCGGCTCAGTGCTGGTAAGCAACACACTCAGCCATGGCCAAATCTCGCCAGGCATCATTCTTTTTGGTCATCACCTATTGATCGGATACGTCTACATGGTGGTCCCTCTCGCTGGTTGTTTGATCAGCTATTTTGGGTTCGTTGATGTGGTCACTGCCGCACTCGACCTGAAAAAAAAAGAAGTTAAACTCCCAGCAGAAGGTAGTCTGTCATGACACTCACTGATCTCTTATTCTCACAAGACTTTTTGCTTAACGCGTCTGACACCTTTATCGACATGTTCCCTGTGATTGTCCTATTTAGTGTGTTAGGTGTTTTGCTGCTCGTTGGTGTGCCGATTGCGTTCTCAATTGGTATCGCTGCGCTGCTCACTGTATTTATCGATTTCCCAATCGATAAAGCCACCATCTTGATTTCACAAAAGCTCGCTAATGGCTTGGATAACTTCGGCTTGCTCGCCTTGCCGTTCTTTATCGTGGCCGGGAACCTGATGAACCGCGGTGGTCTTGCTACCCGTTTGATCAACTTTGCGATGCTGTTCGGTGGTCGTCTGCCAGGTTCGTTATCACACGTTAACGTCATGGCCAACATGCTGTTTGGTTCACTATCTGGCTCGGCAACAGCGTCTGCGGCGGCAGTTGGCGGTATCATGAAACCGCTGCAACAAAAACACAAATACCCAATGGATTTCTCGACTGCGGTTAACGTCGCCTCGTGTCCATCAGGTCTTTTGATTCCACCGTCAAACATTTTGATTCTGTTTGCTTTGGTCAGTAGCTCATCAGTGCAATATCTATTTATCGCGGGTTACATTCCAGGCATTTTGATGGGTCTTGGCATCATGGTGGGGATTTTCCTACTAGGTAAACGCTACAACATTCCTCGTGAGAAAATTGTTTTCAAAGAAAAAGCCAGTAAAGTAATTCTCGATGCACTGCCAAGTCTGAGCCTAGTCATCATTATCATGGGCGGTATTCTAGCGGGTATCTTTACCGCAACAGAAGCGTCTGCGATTGCGGTGGTTTACGCGCTCCTTCTCGGTTTTGTGTATCGCGAACTGAAAATCAAAGACATGTTCCCAGTGATGATTGAAAGTGTGGTCACCACATCGATTGTACTGCTGATGGTAGCGACATCTTCTGCCATGTCTTGGGCGATGGCGAATGCCGACATTCCAACCTTTATTGCCGATTTCGTGATGCAAACTTCAACCAACCCAATCATGGTTATTCTGCTAATGAACGTGATTTTGTTGGTGGTCGGCACCTTTATGGATATGACACCTGCGGTACTGATTTTTACGCCGATCTTTCTGCCGATCGCGACAAGTCTAGGCATCGACCCAATTCACTTTGGCATCATCTTAGTGTTCAACCTATGTATCGGCATCTGTACACCACCTGTGGGTACAGCGCTGTTCGTCGGTTGTAGTGTGTCTGACGTCAAACTTGGCCAAGTAGTGCCAAAACTACTGCCACTATTTGTGATTATGGTGATAACCCTGCTCATCATCACGCTATTCCCATCCCTTTCTTTATGGCTTCCAGGTTTGGCTGGCTATAAATATTAACCCTACAAAAGGACATGATAATGAAAAAAATGAACAAACTGCTTCTAGCATGCGCAATTTCAACCATGGCGGGCGGCAATGTTTACGCTGCAACCTTGAAATTGGCTCACGCGCTGCCAACCGAGCACCCAGTTCACACTTCACTGGCTTGGTTTGCTGACCAAGTAAAAGCCAAAGCCAAATTGCGTGTCAAAGTCTACCCTAACGGCACTTTGGGCAACGAAACCAACTTGCTACAAATGGTTCAAGGCGGCACGATCGCCTTTACCAAAGTCAGTGCGGCGCCGCTTACCGCGTTTGCACCAGACTACAAACTGTTGTCATTGCCATACCTATACAAAGACCGCGCAACTTATGACGCAGTTCTTGAAGGCCCGATTGGTCAAGAGATCCTTGAATCGTCACACGACGCAGGTTTCGTCGGCCTTGCCTTCTTGGATGCCGGTGCTCGCAGTTTCTACACTGACAAGCCAATTCGTACCCCTGAAGATCTTAAAGGTATGAAGATTCGCGTACAAAACTCAGCGCTGTCTATCGACACCATCAAAGCGCTAGGCGGCACGCCAGTGCCACTACCTTACGGTGAATTGTACTCAGCACTTCAACAAGGTGTGGTTGACGGTGCGGAAAACAACATTCCATCGTACTACTCTTCTCGTCACTACGAAGTGAAGAAAGTGTTCTCTTACGACAAACATACTATGGTACCGGATGTACTCGTGGTATCGGCTAGCGTGTGGGATTCATTGACCGACGAACAACGTAAAATCATTCGTGAAGTCGCTCATGAAACCGTTAAACAGCAAGAGACCAACTGGAACAACTACGTTGAGAAATCGATCACTGAGCTGAAAAAACAAAACGTCACCTTTGTTGATAGTGACATCAGCAAGTTCCAAGAAGCCGTGAAACCTGTTTACGACAAATTCCGTAAAGAGAACCCCGACTTGGTACCAATGCTAGATAAAATTCAAGCGATGTAATTGATATCAAAAAGATGTAATTAAAATCGAAGAGAAGCGCTTTGTGCCAATGCTTGGCGCTTCTCCTTTTTGCTATGCATAGCCGCGCTGTGTACAGCAAAAAGATTGGTCGTAAAAAATCGAAAACAATACGCCGCTTTCAAGCCGCGATACATCTGTCACCCAGCCGAAACCATTTGGAACCCGATATGAGACTCAAGCTATCCTCTCTGGAGCAAGCCCATGCGCAAATCAAACCAAGCCAACGCAGCCTCGGTGCTGGCGTCGGGATTGTGCATTTAGGCTTTGGCGCTTTTCACCGCGCCCATCAGGCACTTATCACCGATACTGCGATGCGTGAACATGGCGGTGATTGGAAAATCGTTGGTGTCAGTTGGGGCCGAAGTGGCGTTGAACAGCAATTAGCGCCGCAGGATAATCTCTATTCGGTGGGCGTTGGTTACAACGATGATCTCGCGATTCAAATTGTCGGTTCTGTGCATGAAATTCTCACCGCCAAACAAAGCGATCAAGTGCTGAAATACATGAGCTCACCCGCGGTTAAAATCGTCAGCTTAACCGTGACCGAAAAAGGCTATTGCCACTTGCCAGCCACTGGCGATTTGGACCTTTCACATCCACTGATCGTTCATGATCTTGCCAATATCGACGCGCCGCAATCGGCGGTTGGTTTTATCGTCGCTGCGCTTAAAACTCGTCAGCAAAATGGCATCAAAGCCTTTACACCGATGAGCTGTGATAACTTGCCGGAAAATGGCCATGTTCTCGAAAAAGTGGTGCTGCAGTTTGCCAAACAGTTAGATGAAAACTTGTATCAGTGGATTAAGCAGCAGGTGAGCTTTCCGTGCACTATGGTGGATCGCATCGTGCCGCGTACGACGGAGCAAGATGTCGCTAAGATTGAACATGCACTCGGACTTGAAGATCAAGGCTGTGTCATGACCGAACCCTTTTTGCAATGGGTGATTGAAGATAAGTTTGTTGATGGCCGCCCACAATGGGAAGCCACCAGTATCGACAACGTGCAGATCACCGAAAACGTTGCAGCCTTTGAAGAGATGAAATTACGCCTGCTTAATGGCACACATTCGGCCATGGCGTATCTTGGCTATCTGGCGGGTTACCAAACCGTGGCACAAACCATTCACGATAGCGACTTTGCGCGCTTTATTCGCAACATGATGGACGTTGAAATCACCCCATCGATTGCCATTCAAGATGTCGACCTTGAGCACTACAAAGATCAACTCATCGCGCGATATCAAAATACCGCTTTGCAACACCGAACTTGGCAAATCGCGATGGACGGTTCGCAAAAATTGCCGCAACGCCTGCTGAGAACACTCGATTACGCCCTCGCCCATCAGATATCAACCCCTTGTATTTACTTGACCGTAGCCGCCTGGATGACTTACGTCAGCGGCGTGGACGAGCAAGGCCAGACCATTGATGTACAAGATCCGCTCAGTGAGCAATTCGCGGCGATTTGGCAGCAATATGGCCAAAATCTACCCACGGTGGTCAGCAAGTTCTTGGCCATTGACAAAATTTTCTCGCCACAACTGGCCCGTAACCCAGAGGTAATAAAAGAGCTGACTCACGCACTTGAGCAAATTGTTCAACATGGTGCTAAAGCCAGTGTGAGCAAACTGCTTCAATAACAGTTGGATTAAGCGCTTATTTAAACTAAACCGATTTATAACGCGTCGGTTTGTAGCAAGTAACAGCAATCAAAAATATCGAATCGCCGCTAACAACGCGGCGGTCACATCAAAGTAGGACATCATCAATGAAAATGACATTTCGCTGGTACGGTGAAGGTAACGACCAAGTCACTCTTGGCCACATTAAACAAATTCCCGGCGTAGAAGGCATCGTTTGGTCACTGCACGACATGCCAGCAGGTGAGCTGTGGAGTGAAGAACGCATCGCTAAAGAGAAAGCCATCATCGAGGCCGCAGGCTTTAATATCGACGTGGTTGAAAGTGTTAACGTTCATGAAGACATCAAACTTGGCCTACCAAGTCGTGATCAATACATTGAAAACTATAAAGAAACGCTTCGACGCCTTGCCAAAGCTGGCGTGAAGGTGGTTTGTTACAACTTCATGCCCGTATTTGACTGGACCCGCACCAGTCTTTACAAAGAGACTGAAGATGGCTCCAATGCCTTGTTTTTTGAAAAGAGCCAGATTCACAACATCGACCCAACCGAGCTGATTGAAAAGCTCGCCAAAGACGTCGATGTGACCATGCCGGGCTGGGAGCCTGAGCGTCTTGGTAAACTGAAACAAACCTTTAAGCAATACGAAGGATTTGGCGCTGAAGATTTGTGGAAAAACCTGCAATATTTTCTTGAGCAAGTGATTCCGGTGTGTGAAGAGTGCGGCATCAAAATGGGCATTCACCCAGACGACCCTGCATTTCCGATTTTCGGCCTGCCGCGCATCATTATCAACAAGGAAAATATCGGCCGTTTTCTTGGCCTCGTCGACAGTCCATACAACGGTTTAAGCCTATGTACTGGCTCGCTTGGCTCAGCAAATAACGATATTCCTGACATTATCGACACCTACCACGACCGCATTCACTTTATGCACATTCGCAACGTCAAACGTTATGAAAACGGCGATTTTATCGAAACCTCACACCGTGCATGTGATGGCTCGGTGGATACCGTTAAAGTGATCAATACCCTTCACAAGCACGGCTACCAAGGTTATGTCCGTCCAGACCACGGCCGTCATATTTGGGGTGAAGAGAAGTGGGCGCGACCAGGCTACGGCTTATACGACCGTGCGCTTGGCATTATGTACATACTGGGTGTGTGGGATAACCTCAACCACGAGAAAGTGTAACCCGATCACCCGCATAGCAGCTCATAACTTAACAAATTCGTCTCTGCTGTGCGTTAAGGACGGTGTGTTGCCAAGGAGCGGCAATCTTCATAGAGCGTTCAGAGCGCCATTTTTAGCTAGCACAAGTTTTGCTAAAGATTCGGCTTCAAAAGCGCAAAGAAATGGTAATGGTGCTATCAGCGCCGTTACCATTTTTTCATTAAGCGTCCGACCAAATTAGGATGATAAGCCCAGCAGTGGTCAAACAAGCTCATCAACTGCGGGTTACCATATTTAGACAGGCTGATGGCATGAAAACGGTTGTGGCGCAGTTTAAGCTCTGCCACTTTATTTTCCATCTCATCAGATTGTTTCGGTGCTATGAAATCTGACAGCACCACCAAATCGGCGTTTCGATAGCGCTCGCCTTGCATCAGTTCCAGCGAACGCAGCAACACGGGTTCAAGGTCGGTGCCGCCATGAAAACTGTAACTGAGAAAATCGCTCGCTTCGCGCAACCCATCTTGCTTGGTTAACTCGTAAGTGATCGCTTCGGTGGAAAACAGCATCACATAGCAATCACGATCATCAGCAAGAGCGATTTGCATCAACGCATAAGCCATTGCTTTCGCGCACTGCTCCGGAAAACCACTCATCGACCCCGAAGCATCTATACACAGAATAAACGGCCCTTTTTCGATGTCGGCGTGTTTATTATCCGGCTGATAAGCTTTAACTTTACGCAGTGTGCGTGACTTACCTTGCATACGATAGTTCATCAAGCGTTTATCCACTAAATGCTTGTAGAACACCACTTCGAGCTCCGGATAAGCGAGAAATAACGTTTCGTTGGGCAGCAATTTATTGAGGTCATCGCTTTCGTGTACACCAACAATGTCATCGGTGGCGTGATCAGATTTCTCCTCTACCATCTGCAACTCTTCTTGTGGCGCGCGGTTTAAATCTGGATCATCGATGTGGCTAGCCATGCGCCCAAGTTGCTCGGCGATCTCTTGTACAGCTTGGTGTTTTTTCAAAAACTCGGCATGCTTTTTCATCACTCGCACGTCGGTTTTGCTTAACTTGGCCGATGCCATGTCCCACAAGCGTCCAACGCTCGACGCATCACCGCTTTCGGTCACTTTATCCATAGTTTTCATGGTTTCCATACGCTGATACAGGTCGCTAAGCACTTTCTCTTTGTTTGATTCCAGCTCACTCACTTGTGCTTGGCGAATCGCCTCTGACAAGCTCTTATACCACTGGTCACAAAAATAGTGCGGAAACATGGGGTTATCGACCCCTTTATTGCGCTCAAGTAAGCGCCGTGCTTGCAGATAGAATGCCGAGTGCCATTCAAGCTGTTTGATGATCTCAGGTATTTGCTTAAAGAAAGTCGCTTCATCCCAATAGATCACTTGCTGATAGAGCCCTAACTCATGCTGAAACCGCTCGGTTTCACAAACACGAGTAATGCGCCTCTTAACTTGGCCGTGCCACTTAGCAAGATGGTTTCTGACTGACGCCGTGACGCCGCGGTTTTCCGCCATCATCATCACCTGTGAGCGCGCCATTAAGTCGTTCACCGCCGAATCAATAATGCCGGAGTCTGCAATCATCAAAGCCAGGTTTAACCCATCGGCGCCAAGCATAACGGCTCCTTAAGCAAAATATTGGTTGAGGTTATTGAATCGGAAAATGATCTTTTCCGACTCTTTCTTCACCGCATCGAGCGAACTTTGCAGCGTTTGCAAACTGGCTTCCATTGCACGTGGCAGTTCAACATCAATAAAGTTATGCGGCAGTGCGGTGTGAAATTGATGACGCACTTGGCGCATCTGATGATCCGCTTGCGTCAACATCGCTACCGCTTGATTGGCTTTTTCCAGCCATGCTTGGTGTAGCTCACTGTCCAAACCTTGTTCAGTGACCAGCGCCACCAGCACCGCACGATTGGCGATGTCTTTGATCACCAAACGATTTTGCGCATCCAAGTCAAAACGAATTCGGCACATATTGCTGTTTTGATTGACATAGCCGTAGGCATCGCCGTGACCGTCGCGCACAATGCGTTCAAGATCATTTTTCGGCACATACACCCAGCGGCTATCGCCTTTTTCCGATTCAGACACCGACATATTGCTTTGCAGCAACACCAGTTTCACCAAACCGCGAGCACTGCCCACTTGGCACGCCTTGGCCTGTGATAAATCGAAATGGTTGACCTGTTTTTTCAAAATGCCGCTTGAGGTTTCTTGTGACAGCGCCATGCCATACTGCCCTTCAAGCGCCTGCTGTACCTCAAATAATTCCTCGCGGCACAGAGTAATTTGGCGCTCAACCTCGTGCTGGCCAAAAGCGCGTTCAAGCGCAAAACGTTCAATCACGCTGCGCACAACATCGCGCGACTCTGGGCTGTTCCACAAACAGTCTTGCAGCAGCAAGAGATCAAGCGGGTTGATGCTGTCGCGACCATTAAAAAACGCGCTCGCCTTGAGCAATTTGACCGCCTTTTTCCAGCGTCGGTCCGAGACATACATTTCGGGATTATTACTCTCGCGCTCAGCCTCTTCGAGCATCGATTTCAACTCATAAAGCTTTTCAAACACATCATCACTGAGTTTGAGTTGGTCTAATTGCGCCTGCCAGCTGCGATACTCCTGGTCGGTAATCGCAAGGCCTTCGGGAATTTGAGCTTCTTGACCGGTGCCCACCGTGAGCATCGATTTAAAATTCTGTTTATTTTGAATTCGGTTAACGAATACACGCACCAGCATGCGGTCATAGAGCGCTTCAAGACCGCTGTCTTCATCAGGCAATTCATTGGATGCCGAGACTAATAAACGCATCGGAACAGGCTCTATCTCGCTGCCGTTTTTGAAGGTTTTTTCGTTTACCACAGTCAAAAGCGTGTTCAAAATCGCTGGGCCGGCTTTCCAAATTTCGTCCAAAAACACCACTTGCGCCGTCGGCAAATAACCTTGGGTTAAACGTACGTAGCGACCGTTGTCTTTGAGCTCTTGAATACTCAGCGGGCCAAACACCTCTTCCGGGGTGGAGAAACGGGTCATCAAATATTCGAAATAGGACGCACTGTCAAAGGCTTGAATCAGACGTTTGGCAATCAAACTTTTGGCAATCCCCGGCGGTCCGAGCAAAAACACGCTTTCTCCGGCCAATGCCGCCAACAAACACAATTTGATGGTATCTTCACGCTCATAAACTCCGTCGGCGAGCGCCGTGGCTAACTTGTTAATCCGTTCTGATAACAGCGCTTTTTGGGAGTGGGAGGCGGGAGTTGGGGTCATTGTCATGGCGCTCCTAAAACAGCGTTGAGTGCGTATAATCACTTTATACAATTGTTATTATTTTGTTACAAGAGGTTTGACCAAATTAGGCTTCGCCTTTATAACAGAACCGATTTCAATCAATCAGAGTGTAACCTATGTTTTCGAAAATGAGAGCCTACCACTTAGTTTGCCAAGCCAAGTTAACCAGATTCTCACCAAACACGCTTTCCATTGCGTTGTTAAATCGATAAGGTAGTCAGTAGAAAACAACGTCAGTTATCACACCAATGAAAATAATCGATTCGAAAAACCTACACCGCTGGAAAGCCATTTCACTGGTCGAAGAACAGCTTGATTTGCCTAATGGTAAACGCATTGCCCACACCACGATTTTGCATCCTGGCGCATCGGTGATTTTGCCGATCACCGATGACGGTAGAATCGTGCTGATTAACCAATTTCGCCCGTCACTGAAAAAATGGCTCCTGGAACTGCCCGCTGGCACCATAGAGCAACCAGAAACGCCAGAGCAGTGCGCAATGCGCGAACTCGAAGAAGAAACGGGTTATCGCGCCGCACGTTTTACCTCGCTAGGCCAAGTAACACCGCTGGCTGGGTTTTGCGATGAAATCCAACATCTGTTCGTTGGCCATGATTTAACTCTGAGCAACGGCCGCGAATGCGATGAAGATGAAGTGATTGAAGTGGTCACCTTTTCGCTTGCCGAGCTTGAGCAAAAAATCGTTGAAGGCGAAATCACCGACACCAAGACCATCGCGTGTCTTAGCAAAGCGAAGCTGTGCGGTTTGATTTAATTTAAGCCGCAATTTGTTGGCGACAAACGCTCAAAAATCAAAGCCTCTTTAACAACATTATTCTGATAACCAAAACAAGATTATTCTAATAACCAAGCCGCTGTAAAACTAAGGCGGCGTCTTTTAATTAAAGTCAGCAATTCCACTGAATTATTTTTAGCTTCAAGGAGAAGAATATGGATTTTCGTTCCGATACGGTCACTCAACCTACGGCGGCAATGCGTGATGCGATGGCAAACGCCCCAGTTGGTGACGATGTATATGGGGATGACCCGACGGTCAACGAACTCGAACAGTGGGCGGCTGAGCGCCACGGCTTTGAAGCTGCGCTGTTTACTAGTTCAGGTACGCAAGCCAACTTGCTCGGTTTGATGGCGCACTGTGAGCGCGGAGACGAATACTTATGTGGTCAGCAAGCGCATAATTATCTGTTTGAAGCGGGCGGCGCAGCGGTTTTGGGCTCGATTCAGCCACAGCCGATTGAAAATAACCCCGATGGCACGCTAGATTTTGCCAAACTCAAAGCGGCGATTAAGCCAGATGATTTTCATTTTGCGCGCACAAAATTGCTTAGCCTTGAAAACACCATCAACGGGAAAGTGTTACCGCTTTCATACTTGGCAGAAGCTCGAGCGTTTGTTGATGCACATAATTTAGCGCTGCACCTTGATGGCGCGCGCGTTTATAATGCCGCCACCGCGTTGAATGTCGATATTCGTGAAATTGCGCAATATTTTGATTCGATGACCGTGTGTATGTCAAAAGGGCTTGGCGCCCCCATCGGTTCATTGCTGCTCGGCTCAAAAACGTATATCGCGAAAGCGCGTCGGCTACGCAAGATGGTCGGTGGAGGCATGCGTCAAGCCGGTATCTTGGCCGCGGCTGGAAAGTTGGCACTCACTGAGCAAGTGGCGCAATTACAGACCGACCATCAAAATGCCAAACGTTTGGCACAAGAGTTAGCCCCCCTACCCGGCTTTAATCTCAACCCAGATTTTGTGCAAACCAACATCGTGTTTGTCAAACTGGCAGAAAATATCGACATTCACACCATTGCCGAGCAATTAAAGCAGCGCGGAATCACTATCTCACCGAGTAATCCGATGCGTTTGGTGACCCACAAAGACATTTCTGCCGATGATATTGAAACCTTTATTACCACGCTTAAAAGCTTGCTATAAACTCAGCACTAACACGCGTTAAATAGCGCGCATAAACGCGCGTAAAACAATTAAATATAACTTTGATCTCGCCCCATTGAGCTTCCCCTAAGGGGAGGCTTTATGGTGACAGCTGGTGCATGCTAAGAGAGATCAATATGAAAACGTCCTTACCTCTTTTCTCGCTACTTGGCGCTTGCATGATGGCGATGCCCAATGCACAAGCGCTAAATGGCGACCCTAAGCTTGGAAAAATCAAAGCGCCAAGCTGCGTGTTTTGCCACGGTAAAAACGGCGTAGCAACCAACAGCGCTTACCCAAATTTGGCTGGCCAAAGCCCACAATATCTTTATTCGGCGATGAAAGACTACCAACAAGGGCTTCGCCAAGGCCCCAACGCGAAAATGATGCAAGTCCAACTCAGTAAATTAACAGACCAAGACTTGCGCGACGTAGCGACGTTTTTTGCCTCGCCATCTAGCGCGAACTAATCGCACGAGTTGGCGTAGCGACGCGTCGGATACAAAGTCTCAAGCTGGCTAAATGTCGCCTTTACGTAATCATCCGCAGCGCCAGTTTTGTTTTGATTGTAAACGCCGGCTTTGAAGTACAAGTATTGCTCCCCTTGATCGTAACCACTCTTCGACATATCAATCACCTGCATTATGTCTGGATGACCATCGCGTTTAAGAGTAAAGACAATTTGATTGCCACGCGCCGCGATTTGATAACCAAATTCTTGGTTTAACGCAATACCATCAATGGGCTCTGGCGTGCTGTTAGCGCGCCCGCCGACAACGTTAAACCAACTGGTTGCTCCAGAGGCGGTTTCGTGGGCCAGATAAATAGAACCGCGCTGATGTTTGGGCAATTTACGATAGTAAACCCGAATCGGCTCATGTTTGGTGGCATGAATTTGACCAATGATTACCCGCCCAACTTGGCTTTTATCACCAGTGGTCGTGACATGATTGACCGTAAGCCGTGCATTGAGTATGCCATCCACCGCCCCCGAGGCTTGCTGCTCAGCGATCGGCGCACTGGAAAACACCCAGTTATTTAAACTGATGCCTTGGGTTTTGATGCTTTTATTGCCACAACGCAGCATGCTACGCAGTTCTGAGCGCGTATAGGTGGTATTTGGCGTTTTCGAACCTTTTACCGGCGCAACAAACACTAAATCGCCATTTTTGCTATGCGAGAAATACGGCGGATACTCAAATCCGTTCGCCAGTTTGTCTTCTTTGATCATATCGGCGTTGCCGGAATTATCATCATCCACTGGCAAGGTAATGGCCCATTGGCGTAAATCAATGTCAGCCCAAGCCGAGGGAGCCCCGCAAAAAACCAATGCGCCGACTAAAACATGCTTCCAACCTAAGGTGTGGTAAAACGCCATGGCAGTGCCTCTAAATGTATTTTAACTGCCAATATGGTGCTGCCAAACGTGAATAAAAACTCGGAGCAAAACAACAGATTACTATTCTATATCGTCACTAAAAATGCGAATTGCCAAGCCGATCACCCAAACGAAGCGCTTGTTTTTAATCAGTAAAAGTTGTCGAATGATAAAAGAAAAACAGCCTGTGAACTCAATCATAATCACGGCAAATTTGGGTGCGATTTGATTGCCTACTTCCCGCGCTATATTAAGACGGAGTCTATGAAGTGTGAGCTTTGCCAAATCATCTCAGATTGATAACAGCTGTATTTTGACTTAATTTTCGCTAATTACACTCAGCATTTGAGTATTTATTTGAATCTCATGAGAGTTAATCAATAAATCCCTGATTATTTAATCCAACTCTTTTAGAGCTTTTACCTACAACAAAAACCGAAATAACTATCACCATTTTCACCTTAACCAAACGTTTAGTAATTTCAACCATAATAAAACTAAAAACCATAAATAATAAATCATTGAAATATATTAAAATAAATAGTACAAAATCATAAAAATCAAACAACTAAGTGCGTTTCTTCATAAGAATGAAAAACCTAGCATTTAATCTTCGAGATTTTATCATGAACATCAAACATTACTTTTTAGTCCTAGAAGACATTTTTTTAGGCAACTACTTAAAGAAAGAATCGAGACCTCAGCCTTTAAGCAAAGAACTGGCGATCTTAGGTATATATATAATTTCTTACTTACAATTCAATTATTTATTTTGGGATGTTGTATTAGAACCTCCACGTATAAACGCACATCTATTACAGCTAATACCCTACCCAGGCATTTTCTTCGCTTCACTAAATCTTACCCTATGGATTTTATTAGCTTGGCGGCGAGGAATGAAGTGGTGGGCAATACCCATAGGATTCTGTACTAATACATTATTCAACTTCACAAGCTACCAGAGTCACTATAGCTCAGATGCTTTTAACATTCGACATTGGCAAAATATAGTTATATTAATCATGTCATTTGTGGGGTTTTTGTTCATTATTAAAAGTATATGCCTACCTAAACTACAGGATGTGTGCCCCAATCATCCACTGAACGCCCTTAACCCAAAAATAAAAAAACGTTTACAAATTAGTGCCGCTGATTACATAAGAAAAACAATAAAACTGGTATTAATATCTCCTTTCATAGCGTTTGGATATTACATAGGGATAGATTCAGCAAACTTAGACCCATTATCAAAGAAGTTATGCTACTCATTATTTTCTCTGGTTCTCGCAGCTATATTTATCAGACTAGCGATTAAGAGATTAAAAAATCTCGATTATAACCCCATAACGTTTTTAACGAAATTCATTATTTTACCAACAGCGACCAGCTATATATATTTCATATTTAATTTTAACAATTTTTTTGATAGTGAATTATTGTACTCCATTTTTTACATATTATTTATTTTCGCAATAGGAATTAGTATTTTCGGTACTATTAAATTATTTATGGCCCCTCTACAAACAGAGAAAAACACATAATTTTTTATCTCTATAAAAACATTAAACGGATCATCACGATAATGAAAAATATTAAGATCTCAGCAATAACTATGCTGACTTTAGCCATGATGCTCGGTGGCTGTGCGGCTTCTTCATCTACCATTACAGCGGATAACGAACATAGCGCGCCAACTGCAAATGTCAGTGCAACAACTAAAATCAAACAATCTGGAGCAGCAACTCCAACATACAAAAACAAGCTGTTGGTAGGCTATAACTTTCAAAAAGGCTTTGCGGTACCCGCTAAAATTGGTAACTTCTTTGGGTTTAGCTTCAGCGCGACTCAACACCTTGCAATGACTAACGGAGTGACTACGTCCGAAGTCTACAAGACACTTCCTATCGTCATCGAAGTAAACCACCCAGAAATCAACGGTTCCATTTCGAGTCACTGGAACGACACCCTCTATTTTGGGCGCGATAACTATGCGATGTGGCAATTTGAGTCAGATGCCGAACTGGTTACGGGTAAATGGACGATAGCAGTAAAACTCAACGGTGAAACGATCGCTGAAAAAAACTTCTTTGTCCAAGTTCCACCTAAAATGCCAGCCAAAATCACTCAAGTCTGCCACGCACAAATCGAGCTATTTCCCAAGCAAATTCAACAAGCACACTCACAGTGTTGTGATGGTGGCGACGGCACAGCTTGCTACACATTCGCATGGCGTGGACTTGAGCATATTAAAGACACAGAAGGAGCTCAGCTATACTACGCAAAAGGTTGTGAACTCGGTGATATCTCTAGCTGTCGCACAGCCGCAAAAATGGCAACCAACGAACAACAAAAGCTCGAGTTCTTCAATAAAGCATGTGACCTAAAAGATATCGAAAGCTGTATAGACGCTGGTCGCGACCTATAACTTTCCGAACAAAAAACACTCAAGGTGCACGATTTTTATCGTCGTGCACCTTTAACGCTTTTTTGACCACGCCAAATATTCCAACGACCTTTCTCTTAGATAAAGCCATCTAATTTGGTTAAGATAAAACAATAACGTCACTTTACCTTGTCGAGGAACGCCCAATGCTCATTACCTTTCGCTGCCGCAGCTATTCGAGTGTCACCATGTTTGGCGATATCGCCCTACACTTGATTAAAATGATGGGTCACAGCGGTACGATCCCCGGCTCAATTGGCTCGCAAGATGTTCCACAGGCACTAGCCAAACTTCAACTAACGCTTGCTCAACACACTGCTGCTGAAACCGCTTCACAAACAGACGATAGCAATGATGAAGAGCAAACCGAACCAAACGTTGGCCTAAGCCGCCGCGCCTATCCACTGCTCGAGCTTTTAAAGGCGGCAATCAAAGATGAGTGCGAAGTGATGTGGGAGTAATAATTGAAAAAATAGGACTTAAAATACAACAATATCTTTTACTGATACACTCTGAGCTGTTTTATTCTCTAGAATATACGAGGGATAAATAATTTGAGCTTTTAGCACTACATACATCAAAAACGCTCAGCCATACTCAATTAACAATACCATTTTCATTCACACCAACAATGAAGCCTTCATATCCATTTTCTGCCCCCATGAATCACCCAGTAATTACATAGCGACCATCAATTAAAAACGCCAAAACATAAGAATAAATATCAAAACCACTCATCTAAATATCAAATATAAGAATAACTGAGCGTTATACTACTCAATCTATAATCGTTAAAATAAAATTTATATCATGACGATTAATATAATTAAATCGTCACGGAAAATCTTATGTTTTTAAAATCAATTAGTAATTTTAGAGGAATAGCGATCATTGCGATTGTAGCAGGACATATTAATAGTTCTGGATTTACAAGCAATGATTTAATAAGTTCTACAATAAGAAATATGATTATTGGTGGTTCATCGCTATTTGTATTTATTTCCGGATTCATGTTTTATCACGTATTTTATAAAAGATATAACTATAATAAATTTATTACTGGAAAAATTAAAAATTTAGGCGTCCCTTATTTAATATTGGCTACAATTGCAATAGCACATCTATTTGTTTTCAAGCTTGAGTACTATACACCTATCGAAAGCATGAGAAATGCTGCCGAAGCCTTTAGACACGGAATACTCTTTTCTCCGGATGACTCTCATCTTATGACCACTGTTAAATACTATCTTACAGGTCGTTTTTTGACTGCGTACTGGTACATTCCTTTTGGTCTATTGCTATTTGCTTCAGCACCGCTTCATTTTAGATTTGCGAATTTAAGCACTAAAATCCAAATCGCTATTATTGTAGGGCTATCCATTGTCGCTATCTTTGTTCAGCGACCAGTTGCAGGTACTAACGCACTGCACTCCCTTGTTTATTACACACCCGTTTATCTGATGGGTATTGCTTTCTCAATGCACAGAGAACCGATTAATCGCTTCTTGAATAACAAGCTTCCTATTCTTTTCTTATTTATTGTATTAATCTCAGTGTATCAGGTCACTTATGCACATGAAGGTAACTACGAAAAGCCATTTTTTGAATATGGCGGTGTAGACTTACAATTCATAAAATGCTTATTTACTATATGGTTTTTGTACGGTTTATTCGAGAAGTATACATTTGACCTTCCTATGTTAAATGTTATTTCTGAAACAAGTTTCGCTATTTATTTCATCCATCCTTGGGTAATGATGATAATATACCGGATTGATAACAAGATTCATCACCTTCAACCAAGTGGTGCTGAAAACAATATCCCAATGTATTTATTTACTTTGATTGCCGTGATGGCAATATCAGTAGCTATTGCTTTAACAACTAAATATGTTTTCCGTGGAAGTAGAAACACTCGGTATTTAATTGGTTATTAAACTTATAAAGCCCTTCATTTTATATGAAGGGCTACATTATAAAAATAAGCATTTTAATTAACCAATTAAACGCAACGAAATTCTGTTAATATTGTTTTCGACTTTTATACGAGCTTAACTATTCATTCCTGCCTACTTCATATTCCCAGTAACTTTTTCCCCTATTTTCGCGCCAGTTAAAGCTAGAAAAAAAGCGATAGCACCACCATAAATCATTTTCGTAAGACTAAAATGAAAAAAGTGGAAAGGTGTGAATAGAGTTAAAAGTAACATAGTAGCGACGGATAAAAAAGCGCCTGCAGCAGGTTCGTAAATTCTTATACCCGGAGATATGAATCCAATTATAAAACCACCGATAAAATAGCTGGCCAAGTTTAGAAGACCTTGCATCATGAAATGCAGCGAGATGGACATATATCTTCCTACAACAACTTGGCCAATGAGTCCACCCAAAACAATCTCAGTAGCGATAAAAATAGCAAAGCTTATAAACATCCAAATTTTGGAAAATTCTCGATTTTTCGTAGTCATAATAACTGTTCTAAATTTATGTGGTTGATCAGTACGTAGTTTAGTAGTGATTCGTTCAACGACGTTACTGTGATAATATGCTTAAATCGTTTAATTCTTTGCCGCCTTGGCTTTGTCCCATTATGTGTTTATACGCCACTGATAATAATGTAGTTGAGTAAATGATTACAATAAATAAGCTCAAACTATCTAGAATTCCGAGTGCAGAAAAACCAAACACATAGTAAAAAAACATTATTACTTTCGTGTTCATCATTAACAGCATCAAAATACCTTTTAACAATAAAGGCAAGGCAAATACAATGCCAAACATATACAAAACCCTACCTTTAGTTAACTCCAAAGCATCCGTCAAGGAAATATCTTTCTTGAGTGCAATTGCAGGAAAAACAAGGAAAAAACGACAAATTAATATGCCGACAAAAAACAACAATACATATGAAAAAAACTCGTCAACGATTGTTATTTCACTTAAAGGGGAATATCCAATCAAATAAATAATAACACCAACAATAACGCCAACAAAAACTATCATAAAGTAATTTGCAATGAACTTAAAATAAATATTACACTCATCTAAACCATGATTTAAGTTTCCCCATTTTGATACCGACCCATTTCCTTCAAGAATTATTTTATGCACATTAACAATAATGAATAAGACCATTACGCATTCAACTATCATTCCTACAAGGTAAATCACTCCCATGATATACGAAGGTATTTGCGGAGCTTCAATGCTGATTGATGAAATTACCATGACCAAGAAAGGGAGAAAATTCGATAAAAACAAAGACTTTTTATTTATATTTATTTGATAAAATGTATCTTTGAATGTTTTGATAAACATATTATAAACCATTTTCATTAGAGGGGTTGACTATATTTTATTTCTATTGAGTTACTGGCTTAGTTAGTAGTAAAAACGATTCGGTCTATATTGATACCGGTAGAACGAACTAACTCATGCTCAACGGTATTAAATTGGCTGTTTACTTTTTCCTCTGCGGAAATTAACAGCAATTCAGCACCATCGTCGTTGGGCAGTTGCCGAGCGTACGACATCATAAATTGAGTTGTTTCGGTAATGTCGCCATTAAGGTGATAGGTTTTTTCGATCGCCGGTACTGGAGCCGTATCTTGCCATACTTTTTCGAAGCAGAAACCTTCCAGTTCATAGCGGCCGTCGCTAGTTACTACATCCGACTTAAGGCAGTTATCCCACTTTGAATCAGAAATGCCCTTGGTGTCGTAGATGTACCATAAGCCGATCTCGATGATTCCGGAATCATCGGTACCATACTGCAAAATCTGCAGAAAACCGTCGTCATCGGTGTAGAAACGCAGTATGCGGTTTTGGTTATCAATCTTCACTTCCCCCACCGCTTGAATGATCTGGCTTGGGCTGGCGCCATCAATGATCAGGTTTGGTTCGGTGACCTTTAGGAACATAGAGTCGATGGTGAAACTCCCCCCTAAATGCAAACCTAAAGCTGTTGGCGTTTGTGGTATATCCGGTTGTTTATTTTTTTTATTACTGTGCTGCGAAAAGAGCATTTTCAATGTGTTGAGCATAGCTGAATACCTGGGGGAAAAAGGCAAGTCTATGGGCTTGCCTTGTATGGACGTTGAATTACTTGGTTTGACCTAGAATACGTGCTAGTTCATCTTCTGCGCTTGAGTTGCCGCCAACCAAACCAGCTTGAGACAAACGCTCATCGAGTGATGACGCAGAGCTTGCCATTTCACCAGCAGCATCCATTCGGGCTTGATGGCGGTCCTGCTTCTTCTGAATACGCTCTAACGATTCCATCGCCGTGGTCACTTTCGATGTGCTGCCATTGACTGATTTAAGCGTCGCTTCCTGGGCTTTTTGCACAGCCTCATTAGCTTTTACAATATCAACTTGAGATTCTAATTGTTCCAAACGGTCTTTAGCTGATTTAAGGTTTTGACGCATCTTACTTTCCGCGTTGATGTAGAAAGTCTGACGGTCTTTAGCACCAGTTAGGTCATTTCGTAATTGCGTTACTTTTTGCGCGCACTCCAGCGCAAGTTCCGCATTTCCTTGCTGATTGGCAGTAATAGCATGCTGCTCATACTTGGATACATTCTTTTCAATCTCCGAGACTTTGGTGTCCGCCATTTTTCTATCGGCAATAATATTCACCAACTCGCCATCAGCCTTTATCATATCGGCTTTCGCTTCACGAATATGCTGTGTCAAAATACTTACCGCATTCGCATCCCAAATAGCCTCATCGGCCTCGTTGGTCTTGGATTTGAAAATAGTAGAAAGCGTATTAAATAGTCCCATATTATTTTTCCTCACTGTTACTCTTAAAAAATCGAGTTGTAAATTGGAGTAACTCAATGATATTCACAAACAACATAGAAACTTCTAACTCTATATTTTCAACCTTTGATTCAGAAGACAATGCCCCAAATGCGCAATAATATTCTTCATCATTGACCAACGACTTGCCAACGGTAGTCAGCGGCAGCGTTTTGTGTACATGTAAGATAGCGCTATCAAATTCAGCTGGATTTGATAGTGCCGATACCGGGAAAAGCAGCGACTCAATCAGAATTTGAGAGTTTGATTTTGTCAATACCGCTTTAATATCATCCTCAGTGGCAATAACCAAGGCGTCATCGACCACATCGATACGCCAGTTATGCTCTGACTTTTCTAGGAACTCTTTAATTTCAATTACATTCATTTTGAATTTCCATTGTTATTATTAAATGATGACATGAGGAATGAACCGCGCCACATCATCTGTGATTCGAGAATAGCTTTCACGGACAGAAATACCGCTCCCAACACGCCCAACCATCCATGAACCAATCACACATCGACCATATTGAAATTTTGCCAGCGGCCAATATTGCTGAGTGACAAAGCCTTCAGCGCCATAGCAACCATCCGAAATCTCGATGTCTTCACCAGCAAATACAATCGAGATATTAGCTCCCTCTCGAGAATAGATGGGCTTAGTCACCTTATCCTTGATTAAACAGACTTTAGGATCATCGCTAAAGTAACAAGGTAATAAGTTTTCATGACCCGGATATAGTTGCCACAAAACTGGTAATAGCGCTTTTGAAGAAAGCAGCACTTTCCATAATGGCTCAATAAATTTCATACCAGCATGCTCAATGTATTGGGCGTATTCATCAAGCAGCGCAAATTCATACGGATATAACCAAAATGCAGTAGTAATCAGCTTAGATTCATGGTCTGCGAAGCGTTGATCTTCTGTTAATTGGATATCACCTGTATCGAGCCAAATTGATTCCCATCCCGCTTCATCAGCGCATGCAGCCAAGTATTTTACCGTACGCAAATCCTCCTCCGATTCCTCACTCACAATAAAGTGAAGAATTGGAGTTTCCGGCTGTTTCTCAACAAGCAATGTTTTAAATTGGAGTATTAACTGCTCATCTAATATATTGAACTGATCGGTATAGCTTGGCAGCAGCCCTCTGCTAACGTTGCATTCCAACCAATCCCAGGCCACCACACTGGCTTCAAATAAGCTGGTCGGAGTCTGGGCATTGTACTCGAGCAATTTGGGCGGATGCTTGCCATCCCATGCCAGATCAAAACGGCCATACAAGTACGATTTATCCGTTCGCCACGAATGTTTAATGAGTTGGTGGTACTGCACAGGCACCCCGAACTTATCCAGCATGTCATTCTCAATAACATGCTGGACGGCTTTGATTGACATATCGTGCAGAGCTTCAGACGCTTTATCTACCTGGTCGACTTGCCCCATATCAAACTGAAAGTAACGATCATCGACCCAATACGGGTATTTTTGCGAGACTTCAAAAAAGTCAAACCCTAGCCGGCATACACGGTCTTGCCATTTATCCCGAGGTTCAATATCTCTGAGAAACATTAGCCGCCAAAGCCCCCAAGGAATGATCCGGTTCGGCCAAAACCACCTCTACTTACCGTTGTTACCTTTGGCTTATATTGATACGTTTCAGTTGAGGAAGATGATTGCCTCGATTCACTTTTGTATGATCCAGAAGTCGTTCGAGCCGTACCTGACGTAACAGTGTAACCACCCGATTCCTGCGCTGCCTTGCGCTTTTCTCGTTCTGTCACGTATTGCGAGGAACCATCAATCGCCCGAGAGATGATATAGGCATCAGTAATATCACTGACAATCGAATGAGAACGACTTTGTTGGTAACTGCCACCCATTGATTTATAGGTACTTAACTTACTGGTTGGCAAAGCTGTTGTTAGATTCTTGTTTAGGAAAAGCCGCTTACCATCTGCAGCCTCAAAGCGTGTTAAAATTCCCCCACGCGCCGTAAAGACATAACCAAAATTACTTGATGCCGAATTCGCAGATGTATAGAACGGCAACACAAAATCAGATTTTTTTTCAACCACAAAACCAACAATTTTAGGTGACCAAATACCGTGGTGCGGATAACAGAGATCTCCGTAATCCTGTTGGCAATCTCGCTCCACTTGATATTTCATTGCGGTACGTTCACCCTCTGCTTTCGCTGCTGCAAATCGAGCGTTACAAATATCGCTACCGTTATCTTTTGCACAAGTAGATAAGTGAGTGTAAGCGGTATAAATAGCTGAATTCTCATTATTACAGCCTGAAAGCGTTGTAACACTAAGGCCTAAAAACGCCACAATCGGCATTTTGTCGCCAATCATATGTTTAGCTAAATTCAGTTTTCCTTGCTTTTTCATGTCTCCCTCCAAACTTAGTAAGACATGCAAGCTGAGTTCAGAACACCAATAGCAATGTAAAATGCCGCAGCCACTATTGCTGCTGGAATTTCGTTTTTCTCAATCCGTTCTACGAACGCTGGCATAAATAGTTTGCGAACAATTAACATCGCAACAAATTGTGTAATCGCGCCAACAACGCCCCACACACAGAAATCCAAAAAGTTGACTGAACTTGCAGCCACTCCCGAAATAGCAATCGAATAACCAACCAATGAACCGCCGAGTGTTATCGCTGCTGCTGAATTTTTTGCTTCTTTAATCAGTTTCCACTCATCGTATGGCGTTACCCATAAATTCACATATTTAAAAACGAGTAAGAAGACCAAAGCACCAACAAAATACAGCGCGAAGTTGGCTAGTCCTGATAAATTAATAAAGTCGTTAATGTTGACGTTCATATTGTCTCTCTTGTTATGAATAGTTGTTAAGAGCCCATTAGGCACCTATTGGTAGAATAACAGTTATTAAGATTTAGCCAGGGAATGACACCTAACGGCCAAAACCACCTTTACTCACCGTTGTGGCTTTGACAGATTTATTTGACACACTAGTGGTTTGTTAGTTGCTTGGATGATTTTTAGTTTTTAGCGGTTCTTTATATGTTTTAAATATTTTCACCTGAGAATCATTTAACCGAGATTTGGGAAATGAACTTGGGCTCAAGCTAGAATCAGCATTACCTAAAAATGAACCTTGGGGCTGTGAATTTGAACTACCTCCCTCAAAACGAGAAGGATTAGCAGAAGTAGTACGTGCGGTGGCTGACGTTGGCGTTAGATGACCAAACTCCAAACCCCATTTTTTGTTATAGGGTTTATTGATCTGTTCCATCAACTTACGGTCAGCATGTTCAACAGAAACGTAATAGCCTTGATTAAATGCTTTATGTTGTTCTTCTCTGGTTAAAGGTTCTGTTGTTGGGATATAGTAAAAATATTGATAACGAATACCCATTGGGTTCGTTGTGTAAAAATCACTGACCGGTAAGTAGCTCTGATAGATGTTAAGATCTTCCTTTTTAAATGAAGCTAAACTCCCATAGGCATAATATCCCTTACCATCCGAGCCTTTATATCGGTCAATAATCTTACCCTTTGCAGTAAATAAATAGCCATAATGGCTTGATTTAGAATTTGATGAGGTAAACAGAGGAGTAGCTGGTCTATCCTTCGCAAACTGGTTGATAAGACTCTTGCCCTTATAATGAGCGATTGCATTTTCTTCCCAATGTGCTGATTTTGTCAAAATACCAGTAAACTTAGGAATCCAAAGACCATATTGTTGATAACAGAGATCTCCGTAATCTTGCTGACAGTCACGTTCCATTTTATATTTCATTGCGGTACTTATACTGGTTTCCTTTGCACGCTCAAATTGGTATTGACAGTATTCTTCGTCATAATCATCTGCACATGTAGAAAGCTTTGTGTATGCAGTATAATCATAGTGTTCATTACACCCTGATAAAGTGGTAACTCCAATACCTATAAAAGCAACAATTGGCATTTTGTCGCCGATCATATGTCTGGCTAAATTGACCGTTCCTCTTCTTCTCATTGTTCCCCAACTTATTTCGATGGCCAGTCGTTAAAATTGACTCTTTCATCAGCAATATAAAATAGTTGATCGCCCGGGTTAACCAGCGCATCTAGCTTGGCATTGATCGTGACGTTAACTTCCCTTGCTTTTCGAATCGCTATAACCGTGGCTTCATGATTTACTTTGAAAGACATAAATACATCAGCCAGTGCAAAACTTGAGGCATCGTTTGGCACTTTAATGCTGTACTGGGTTTGACCTTTATGGGCACTAACCAATTCTGAGTGGACAAAACTAGATCCAGAATCAATCACAGATTTAGCCAATAGCTCGGTTCCTAAACCCGAAATACATTCGGCGTTAGGGATATGCTGCGTTAGAATTCGGCACTTAACCTCATCTACGAAATTGGCGACAAGATCCGCTTTTTTATTTAACGTTGAAGCAAATAGAGCAACGGTTAGCGTCGCATCGTCTAAATCGAGGTCAACAACAATGCATGATGCTTCACGAATATTGGCTCGTGCCAAATCCGCTTCTTCGGTAAAACTATCGGCACTGATAAAATGAATTGAATCATCGAACGGATTTTCCTCTAACTCAACACTGACTAAAACTATCTCGCGCCGCCCTTTCTCTTCCCGCTGAAGCATTCTGACTAAATGCGCTGTTCTGGTTTTGCTATAACCTAAAATAACGATATGATTTTTGAGGGTTAACATATGTTTTCCTCTGTAGCGTCTATAAAGAATTTGTGAAAGAAAAAAAGCACCTTTACCAATGGATAGGCCAAACAGACCTAAAGCAAATGGAATAACCCACACCGCGGTGAATATTTCCCCTTGCGGAGTTGTTGGCGCAGCATCGCCATAACCGGTCGTTGAGGCCGTGACAACCATGTAATAAATAAAGTGGTGCACGTCAGAAATTAAACTTGTTTCACCACAGATTTTGTAGCCAATAAATGTTATCGTTAGATAAATCAGGATTAAAACAATGACATTAAGCCGCGCTATCTGTTCTAAATATTTGGCAGCGTATTTATCCCAAAAAGTTATAACAAATTTCATAACGTCGTGGATTTCCTATCAATTAATATTTATGGTTCGTTGCCATTATTTGATCACGGACTAGACAAAACTATTTTTAGGTCTAACCTAATGAAAAAACGTTGTTTTACAGCCACAGAACTTTCATCATCTGTGCTTAACTGCGGATAAACTTGAGGGTTTATTAAGAATAAATCATTCATAGGTGCTTTTGTTTTCTAAAGTTCATGACGCCAATCGCAACAAACCTCAATCCCTTTTAATTTTCTACGCTAACTTGATTCTGTTCAAAGCAACAAAATTTAAAACGACTTCCACGTAAGAAAAGATCTTGATTCTTTACAGAAAAGAACAAAAGTTTGGTGGAAATGAATTAAATAGCTTCAATTTAGGCAAACTTTAATTCACTCACTAGATACACAGATACACAGATACACAGATACACAGATACAAATTCTACTACTAGTTACCATTAAGTCACGCTATTACCTTGCCAAACACAGGCATTACTTTTGTACCACTCACAACAAATTGGATTATATCTAAAAGTTTTGTGACAGTGTGCCTAATCTACTAGTGATAATCACTAAAATTTACCTAAATAGCACTTAAATTAAATACTTGGGAAATGAGTGTTCAGGAATCGAACACGTTACCGGAATGCAAACCTGGGAGGAGTGTAATTTCTTAGATGAGTATGAGCTCTTACATAAAAAGGAATAAAATGTACTCTATAAAATAATCAATATATTCTGCAGAATCCCATGAATAAATTTTTTAAGTTTCCGCGTTGGGTTCGCATAGCTCCTGTCGTGTAATATCAAAGCGGACAAGACGCTTTTAGTTCCTTCTGAGCCAACCAACACAACGACTACTTAACTACATAGAGCAGAGGATTAGATACTCGAATAGACATCGTCCTCCTCTACTAGCAAATAACAGATATTTGCATCAAGCCGAATGTTTAAGTGCGATACAGCACTTTAGTAACATGTTCATTGCAATGCACTATCAACAATAACTATCCTTTTGATCCTCATTTAGGCAACACTCATCTCGTAAGAAGCCAATCACACTGTCCAAGCATTCATATTCAGCCACACAATACAAAGTACGACCCTCACGTCGTTGACTGATCAGTCCAGCAGAAGCAAGGCTCGATATATGATGAGAAAGAGTGGATGCTGGTATACCGAGTTTATCTTGAACGCTACCAACAGCAATTCCTTGGGAGCCTGCTTTCACCACCTCTTTATAAATGCACAAACGGGTAGGATGCCCAAGTTCTTTTAGCGCTTTTGCTACAGCGTCGAGTTCCATAGAGACCACTTAACATAACATTTGACTGTTTCATTTCGATAATAATGGAAATCATCGACAGTAGCAAATCGAGCCAATCCATCATAACCATATAATAAATAAAGAATTAACTTTTTATTTCGAAGAGTATCGAAATAACATATTGACGGGGAGTCTTTTATTTCTATAATTCGAAAATAATCGAAATAAAGAGTTCAGCTTCATTTCGGTATGTACAGTTACTCATAACGCATTAATCGGAGAGTCAATATGAGCCCGGAAATCATAACTATGGCAAAAGAAGCGCTTGATATTTTTGCGTTTCTTGCAACAGAGCTAATCATCCTGTTTCTAGCAATCAGCTACATTGTAGGTGTCTTACAGGACTTTCTTACACCAGAGAAAATTCAATCTATCCTGAGCTCCAAGAAGGGTAAAGGGTACTTCATCGCGGCGCTGCTGGGCTCGATTACACCTTTCTGTTCATGCTCAACTATTCCTTTTCTAAAAGGCTTGTTGCGCGCGAAAGCGGGTTTCGGCCCAATGATGGTGTTCCTGTTTGCAAGCCCACTGCTTAACCCGGTAATCATTGGGTTGTTCGTAATGACCTTCGGGTGGAGAGTAGCGGTATTCTACTTTGCTATCGCGATGACAGTATCAGTAATGGCCGGCTACATACTTGAAAAACTTGGCTTTGAGCGGTACGTAAAACCAGAAGCGTACCAAGCGACACACGCGTCTTCATGCGGAACATCTTGTGGTGATTCAAGCACGAAGAAAGGAGAATTAAAGCCTGCTTCAAACTGTGCCACAAACTCAGGTAGCGAACCAGCGTCAATAGCGGCCAAGACATCTTGCTGCGGTGATAGCGCACACAAAGTAGAACCCAAAGTTGAACTCTCTTGCTGCTCAGCAGAAGGCACTGTCACTGCAACAATTATTCAAGAGAAAAAACCAAACCGTTGGACACGTATTTGGCACTCAACTTGGAAAGATTTTAAACAAGTGTTCCCATATCTAATGATAGGTATTGCAATCGGTTCTTTCATCTACGGCTTTATCCCGACAGATCTGATTGCGGTATACGCCGGGGAAGCGAAATGGTATGCGATTCCGGTTGCTGCAATCATCGGTATCCCATTGTACATCCGTGCAGAGGCCGTGATTCCACTAAGTGCCGCTCTGGTAAAAAAAGGCATGGCGTTAGGTTCTGTAATGGCGCTTATCATCGGCAGTGCAGGCGCAAGTCTTACAGAAGTGATTTTGCTGAAATCCATCTTCAAAAACCAAATGATTGCAGCCTTCCTGTTTGTCATCCTAACTATGGCTATGGGAGCCGGTTTCCTATACAGCTTTATCTTCGCTTAAACTAATTAAGAATCCCAAGCTGTGGCTTGGGGTTTGGGCTTTTTGGAAGATTATAATTGCCTGGTTGAATGGATGATTATAATTGCCTGGTTGAATGGATGATGCGATGTTTCGTTCAAACATAAAAAATGAGTTAAGCATGGCTGTTCAAATCGTATCAGTCATGATGTTAGCTCCTATTGGAATCTGTACAGATAATGTTTAAGACTTAGATAAGTCAGCATACAATGCCTGTGCAGACTCTATCCCTCACGTACGATACAGCACCTTAACCACATGCCAACCAAACTTAGTTTTGACCAAATGCGGGGTTAATACTTCGCCAGAAAAACATACTTTATCGAACTGTGGAACCATTTGGCCGCGGCGAAATTCACCCAGATCACCACCGTTTTTCCCTGATGGGCATGTCGAGTACTTCTTAGCTAGAGTTTGGAACTTGGCGCCGCGTTTAAGCTGTTGAATGATGTCTTCGGCTTGGGATTTGTGTTTCACCAAGATATGCAAAGCTGCCGCTGTATTAGCCATAATATTTCTCTCACTGTTCAAAGTGCGCGAATTGTATCTTAACAGAGCGCAGAGTTCATCCGTGACAATGCTTCAAATCCAATCTGGACAGACCTGTACGTAAAAATTACCGCATAAGATTTATTCTTTACTGCAAGGATGCCGCATTTTCTTTAAACATTATCTGCTTTTTCTTGCAGATAAATACCAACTCGGTACTATTTAACTCATTAGTTTAGGTCAATGAAGTCTCGCTATGGCAAAAACAATCAGTAAAGCAAACCAATCTCAAGGCATGTTGATGTTTACTCTCAACATGCAAAAGCAGAAGTTTGCTATCGGCACCTTGAAAGTACGAGAAATTGTCCCGTACATGCCGACCACTCAAATTCCTTATTCTCATCATCATGTTATCGGCGCATCGACATTTCGTGGTATTACGGTGCCAGTAATAGATATGGCAGCCGCGATCGGTTTTCGCCCGATTCAGCCTGAAGAATACAAAGATTGCTATTTGATCGTCACTGACTGTCTACGTACTGTGGTGGCGTTTATGGTGCGATCGATTGAAAAAATCATCGAATGTAATTGGCGTGAAATCGAATCTGCGCCTAAAAGTGCTGGTAGCAATGTGTTCGTGACGGGTGTCACCCGCTATGAAGACGAAATCATTCAGATGCTGGACGTTGAATTGCTGCTGTCGAAAATTTATCCGCAATACGAATCGGCCAAGATCCCGATGCTCACCGATGTTGAACGTGAACGTCTGAAAGCGCTGAATATCCTCTTAGTGGATGATTCCTCAATTGCGCGCCGCCAACTCTCAGAAGCTCTGGACAGCATTAACGTACCGCACCAAATCTGCAATAACGGAATGGATGCGCTCGAGTTGATGCGCGCTCAAGCCTCGCAAGGTCATGGCGTTGACTTATTAGTTAGCGATATTGAGATGCCAGGGCTCGATGGCTACGAATTGGCGTTTGAAGTACAAAATGATGGAGAATTGAAAAACTCTTACATCATTTTGCACACTTCTCTTTCCAGTGAAATGTGTTTAGCGCAAGCTCATCAAGTTGGCGCCCATGAAGCGCTGTCGAAGTTTAATGCTGGTGAGTTAATCGAAGCCATGCTGCGTGGTGCGGGGAAAATCGAGAAGCAACTGCAAACCCACTAACGCTCAACTGAATCTGCGAGACAAAAAAAGAAGCCTAAATGGCTTCTTTTTATTTGTAAGCATCTTGGCAATCACAGCCCTAAAGATTGACGCTGGACCTTGGTTAATTTGCTCGCCACCAGTGCATATGACTGCTCACATAAGTCGATGATCAAACTGTCTTCAACATCACCCGCAAAATACACTGTGATCCAATGGCGTTTATTCATGTGGTAACCCGGTGTAATATCGCGAAATTGCTCGCTAAGAATTTCACCATCTTCGGGTTTGGCTTTCAACGTGACATAGTCACGCCCTTCACGCGCTGCGAGCAGGGCAAACATCTTATCTTTAATTTTGTATACCGTTGCCTCAGGCCCAAACGGTTGACTGGCACTCGCGCCCATCATTTGGTCCAGATATCGTTCAAGTTCACTCGTGGTCATAGCCTTTTCCTTCGTCAAGGGGATATCGCGATTTAGCCGCTATTCAAACTGGCTAAGCCACTGCTTCATCAACTGATTAAGCCCAGTCACCTGGCTTTTATCCAAACTTTGCGTAAGGCGCTTTTGCGTATTTACATGTTCAAATATCAGCTCGTTGATGAGCTCAAGCCCTTTGCTGGTCAATTCAACGGTAACGCTGCGCCTGTCTTGCTCGCTGTGCGTGCGAGAAATCAACGCTTTGGATTCCAGTTTATCAATGCGGTTAGTCATCGCGCCTGAAGTGAGCATCATCGATTCAATCAGCGCTGAAGGGGTCAATTGATACGGTGCACCGCTACGTTTAAGCGTCGCCAGTACGTCAAATTCCCCAGTGGTTAACCCATATGAACGATGTAACGCGGTAATATCGGTCTCCATGTGCTTATACAAACGAGCCAACCGCCCCAGTAATGCCATGCTCTGAGTCTCTAACTCAGGGATTTCCTCATCCCATTGGCGTATAACGCGATCGATGGCGTCCATGTTTTCTATTCGTCCTTCTTCTAGCTACGACTGATAGGTCAAAATATCTTAATATAAAGATACTTTACAAGCTTCATCGAAACGAGTAAAGTCACGCCCAGTTATCTCAACGTAAAGATATTTAACATGAATATATTATTGGCAATGATCCCCGCGTTCTTCTGGGGAACGACGTATGCCGTTGCGCAGTACACTCTGCCAGATTGGCCGCCTTTCCTGCTTGGCGCATTACGTGCTCTGCCTGCGGGGCTAATTTTGCTGTGGCTAAAACCCACTCGCCCAACCAAAGGTGACGTGCACACCTTATTTACCTTAGGATTGGTCAATATCGCCGCTTTCTTTAGCTTGATCTTTGTCATGGCGATGACGCTCCCTTCTGCAATTTCGGGCGTAGGCATGATTTCAGTCCCGGTGTTTGCCATGCTGTTTCATTGGTTAATGCGCGGTAAAGCGCCGTCGCTGATTCAAGCGTTCTCAGGCGTAGTATTGGTGCTGCTTGCATGGCAGCTGTTTGACCCGGGTAAAATAACGCTCAGCCCGTTTGGTTTGGCGGCCATGTTGATTGCCATTATGTGTATCGTATTTGGTAGTGGCTTGACCAAGTCCCTTGGTGGGCGCATCCATTGGTGGACAGTACTGACTTGGCAATTACTGTTTGGCGGCGCAATCTTAGCGATGATTTCGCTGGTTCATGCCGTGATTTCACCTGCGCCATATTTGTATGCGATTGAGCATATCAGTTGGTTAAACGTCGCCGGTTTAGCATGGATAATCCTGCTTAATACCGCGCTCGGTTATGGCCTTTATGTGTGGCTGCTAAAACGTATGTCAGTGGTAGACTTTACTTTTGGCGGTATCGCCAATCCGGTGGCAGGCATTGTTGCGGGCCTAGTGCTGCTTAATGAAACCTACTCTGTGCATCAGTATCTACTTATGGCAGGCATGATTTTGATGTCACTGCTACCGCAAATTTATCAGCTGATCACCGTGCGCTTATTTAAACCGAGCCACTGCTAATCAGATAAATCTTTCGACATTGAGATAACAAACATCACGTTGAGATAAAAAAATGGCGAGCCGTTAAGCTCGCCATTTTTATAACTTTTCCGCCACCTTTTCATCACATCCTGTGCCTAACACAAGCCTCATTTAGGTTCTGTTCTGAATACGACACACAAATTCCTTTCTACGTCTAATTATTAAATTTGCGATTAAATTTGTCGATTTATTGCGCAAAATTACAGTAAAACATATTGAATAATAAAATATATCCTTATGTTTTAATCGCTTGTTTTGCAAAAGAAAACGAGAGTCTAGCACAAAAATACTGCAAAAAAATGAAAATAGTAGTTTGAGATCTAATTGTTTTCCCTGTAACCTTATTTTTAATTAATCGTTCAATAAAAAAAGATGGATTAAACGATGCCTAAGGTAGGGATGCCGAAAATTCGTAAACCACAACTTGTTAACGCCACCATGGCGGTGATCGGTAAAGTGGGCTTACATGGAGCCAGTATTGCATTGATCAGTCGAGAGGCAGGCGTCTCAACCGGCATCATCAATCACTACTTTGGCGGCAAGCAAGGATTGCTGGAAGAAACCATGCGGGTCATTTTGCGCCAACATTCAGATACCGTGAAATCCGCACTTAAAGTGTTACCTGCTGATGCTCACCAGCAGCGTATCAACGCCATCATCGATGCCAACTTCATTGGCTTTCAAACCAAAAGCAAAGTCACCAAAACCTGGTTGGCTTTCTGGTCCTACTCAATGCATGACTCTCAACTCAAACGTCTGCAACGAGTTAACGAAAAACGTCTGATTTCTCACTTGCGTTTGGAACTCAAAGCGCTACTGCCCCTTGAACGGGCAAACATTGTCGCGGCAGGTATTGCCGCGCTGATTGATGGAATTTGGCTGCGTGGGGCGCTCAACCCCACAGGTATTGATGCTAATGCAGCACGAATCATCATCAACGATTACCTAAAATTACAATTAAAAAATTCTCAAAATTAATAACTTAAGTCGGGCCTTAGAAATGGAAAAACACGCTTTATACATTAATGGTCAATATTCACCCGCCACATCCGGTGA
Source organism: Vibrio xiamenensis (assembly GCF_900100015.1). Taxonomy (GTDB): domain Bacteria; phylum Pseudomonadota; class Gammaproteobacteria; order Enterobacterales; family Vibrionaceae; genus Vibrio; species Vibrio xiamenensis. The sequence goes on from NZ_FNDD01000009.1 coordinate 83,915, forward strand.
GACCTTTAACACCCTTAACCCAGCAACCGGTGAAGTGATTGCACAAATCGACCAAGCATCCAGCGCCGATGTTGATCGCGCGATAGAATCCGCAAAAGCAGGTTTCAAAGTTTGGTCGGCCATGACCGCGATTGAACGTAGCCGCATTTTGCACAAAGCGGTCGCGATTTTACGCGAGCGCAATGACGAACTTGCAGAACTTGAAGTCCTTGATACCGGGAAACCACTGCAAGAAGCCCTTGAAGTGGACATCGTGACCGGCGCTGACGTAATTGAATACTACGCAGGTCTCGCGCCAGCGATGCAAGGTGAGCAACAACCACTAGGCGAAAGCCAATTTTTCTACACTCGACGTGAACCGCTTGGCATTTGTGCGGGTATCGGTGCGTGGAACTACCCAATTCAGATCGCGATGTGGAAATCCGCGCCAGCACTGGCTGCGGGTAACGCAATGATCTTCAAACCCTCTGAAGAAACCCCACTGACTGCGCTCAAACTGGCTGAAATCTTTACCGAAGCGGGCCTACCGGATGGCGTTTTTAACGTCGTGCAAGGCGATTATCGCGTCGGCCAAATGCTTACTGCTCACCCAGATATTGCCAAAGTCTCTTTTACTGGCGAGTCGGGAACAGGCAAGAAAGTGATGGCAGATAGTGCTAAAACACTTAAATCGGTCACCATGGAATTAGGCGGAAAATCGCCACTTATCGTGTTCGATGACGCCAAGCTAGACCAAGCGGTCTCGGCAGCCATGGTGGCAAACTTTTACACCCAAGGAGAAGTCTGTACCAATGGCACGCGCGTCTTTGTTCATGAGGCGATTTACGACGCGTTTCTTGAGCAGCTGAAAACCCGCACCGAGAAATTGGTGGTTGGCGACCCAATGGACATCAACACCCAAGTGGGCGCGCTGATCTCTAAACAGCATCTTGGCAAAGTACTTGATGCTATCGATGCTGGCAAACAAAGCGGTGCAACTCTACTCACTGGTGGTTACCAATTGACAGAGCAAGGTTTGGCAAACGGTAACTTTGTGGTGCCGACGGTATTTACCGATTGCACCGACGACATGCCTCAGGTTCAAGAAGAAATTTTTGGCCCAGTGATGTCGGTTTTGAAATTTACAGATGAAGAGGAAGTGATTCGTCGAGCGAACCTAACGGATTATGGTTTGGCCGGCGGCGTATTCACCCAAAACCTGTCACGAGCTCACCGAGTGATTCATCAAATCCAGGCCGGAATTTGTTGGGTTAACACTTGGGGCGGTTCGCCCGCTGAAATGCCCGTCGGTGGCTACAAGCACTCAGGTGTTGGACGTGAAAACGGCCCAGAAACCCTGCTTCACTACACACAAACCAAGAGTGTGTATGTCGAGCTTGGCGATTTCGAAAGCCCATACGCTTAACTTTCAGGGAGAGAACATTGATGCAACAACACTACGATTACATCATCGTCGGTGCAGGCTCCGCTGGCTGTGTGCTGGCGGATCGCCTAAGTGAATCTGGCGAGCACCAAGTGCTTCTGCTTGAAGCGGGTGGCAGCGATAAAAGTATTTTTATTCAGATGCCTACAGCGCTGTCTTATCCAATGAACACCGAAAAATACGCTTGGCAATTTGAGACCCAAACCGAAACTGGCCTTGACGGTCGTCGCTTGCACTGCCCGCGCGGTAAAGTGCTCGGCGGCGGTTCATCGATCAACGGCATGGTGTATGTACGCGGTCACGCTTGTGACTTTGATGAATGGGAACAGTTCGGCGCCAACGGTTGGAATTATCAAAACTGCCTACCTTATTTTCGCAAAGCAGAAAACTGGATAGGCGGCAGCGATGACTACCGAGGCAGTGAAGGCCCTGTCGGCACCTGTAACGGTAACGACATGAAACTCAACCCACTCTACGAAGCATTTATTGAAGCGGGCAAAGAAGCCGGTTACCCACAAACCGACGATTACAATGGCTATCAGCAAGAAGGCTTTGGCCCAATGCATATGACAGTCGATAAAGGCGTACGCGCATCGACCTCAAATGCTTATCTGCGCCGTGCCCTTAAACGCCCTAACCTAACGCTGATGTCTGGGATTGTGGCGCGTAAATTCCTGATTGAAAACAAAGTGGCCACTGGCGTGGAGTTTGAGAAAAGCGGCCAAGTGTTTGAAGCGTTTGCCAATAAAGAAGTGATTTCTGCGGCCGGTTCGATTGGTTCACCACAACTGCTCCAGCTTTCTGGCGTCGGCCCTGCTGATGTGCTGGCAAGTGCAGGGGTTGATTTGGTGCATGAACTGCCGGGTGTGGGTGAAAACCTGCAAGATCACTTAGAAGTCTATTTCCAGTATTTCTGTAAGCAGCCAATTACGCTCAACAGCAAACTAGGCCTTATCAGTAAAGGGCTTATCGGCACCCAATGGATTTTGACTCGTACAGGCCTTGGCGCGACTAACCATTTTGAATCCTGCGCATTTATTCGCTCTCGCGAAGGCTTAAAGTGGCCAAATATTCAATATCATTTCCTTCCTGCAGCGATGCGCTATGACGGTCAAGCCGCGTTTGACGGCCACGGCTTTCAAGTGCACGTTGGGCCAAACAAACCGCACAGTCGTGGACATGTGGCAATTACCAGCCCAGATCCACACGCCAAGCCAGAGATCGTATTTAACTACATCTCAACTGAGCAAGACCGCCAAGACTGGCGCGATTGCATTCGCTTGACCCGAGAAATTTTGTCTCAACCTGCACTGGATGAATATCGCGGTGACGAAATTCAGCCAGGCTTTGACGTGACCAGTGACGACGCCATCGACGCTTGGGTAAAACAAAACGTCGAAAGTGCCTATCACCCATCGTGCAGCTGCAAAATGGGTGCGGACAACGACCCAATGGCGGTGCTCAATGCGCAATGCCAAGTGCGTGGCATCGCCAATTTACGCGTGGTCGATTCATCCATTTTCCCAACCATTCCCAACGGTAACTTGAACGCGCCTACCATCATGGTCGCCGAGCGTGCCGCGGATATGATTTTGGGCAATCCACTTCTAGAGAGCAAAGATGTACCTGTGTGGATAGCACCAAACTGGCAAACACAACAACGACTAAAACCGCCAGTCAGAGGCTCGGAAGACGCCTCTTAATTTTAAAAAGTAAACTCAGTACAAGGAATTTTAATATGTCTATTAATAAAACTTTACTCACGCTTGGTCTTAGCTCACTTGCGACCTTCAACGCATTTGCAGGCCAGTGTAACGTGGTGAAATTCTCCGACGTAGGTTGGACAGATATCACCGCAACCACAGCCGTTACCAGTGAGTTACTTAAAGGCTTGGGTTACCACACCAAGACCGACCTTCTTTCCGTTCCGGTGACCTACTCTTCGATGGCCAATGGCGACATCGATGTGTTCCTCGGTAACTGGATGCCAACCATGGAAGGCGACATCAAAAAATATCGCGATAACGGCTCTGTTGAAACCGTACGTGCAAACTTGGAAGGCGCGAAATACACCCTTGCCGTACCAAAATACGTTTACGACGCGGGCGTGAAAAGCTTTGCCGATATTGCGAAAAACGCGGATAAATTTGGCGATCGTATCTACGGTATCGAACCAGGCAACGATGGTAACCGCCTAATTCAAGACATCATTGATAAAGATGCCTTTGGCCTCAAAGGTTTCCGTTTAGTGGAATCCAGTGAAGCGGGCATGGTGTCGCAAGTTGCGCGCGCGGTAAAACGTAAGCAGTGGATCGTCTTCCTTGGCTGGGCTCCGCACCCAATGAACAGCAACTTTGACATGGAATACTTGTCAGGCGGCGATGACTACTTTGGCCCTAACTATGGCGGCGCGAATGTCTACACCAACGTGCGTAAAGACTACCTGACTCAGTGTCCAAACGTGGGTAGCTTACTAAAAGATCTTAAGTTCAGCATGTCGATGGAAAACGAGTTGATGGGCAAAATCCTCAACGACAACGTTCAACCAGCGAAGGCTGCGCAAACTTGGTTAAAAGCGCACCCAGAGCAAGTTCAAGCTTGGCTTAAGAACGTGAAAACTGCAGATGGTCAACCAGGCGCAGCCGCTGTCATGGCATACCTGAAAGACAAAAAAGCTTAAGAATACGAATACGAGGACTGGCGGGCTACGGCTCGCCAGGTTAAGGCCAAATTGTGAACTTTATAACTGACTACAAACTCCCACTGGGTCATTGGATGGAGCTGCTTGTGGATTGGCTAACGATCCACGCTGCTGTGCTGTTTGACACCATCTCAATCGTTCTAGAAACCGTGATTATGTCTCTGGTTGACGTCTTTAAATGGATGCCACCAGCGCTCCCTATCGCGATCACCGCTGCATTAGCATGGTATCTCCATCGCAAGGTGTCGCTGGTTGTATTTATCGTGGCGGCTTTGTTACTCATTTTAAATCTGGGCTACTGGCAAGAAATGCTGGAAACCTTTGTATTAGTCTTTTCGGCAACCGTCATTTCGGTGATTGTTGGCGTGCCAATTGGCATTATGGCAGCCCACCGTCCGTGGTTGTACACCGTGTTAAGACCGATACTCGATTTAATGCAAACCGTGCCGACCTTCGTGTATCTGATCCCAACCTTAGTTCTATTTGGCTTAGGGATTGTCCCAGGGCTGATTTCGACGATTATTTTCTCAATTGCAGCGCCAATTCGCCTAACTTACCTCGGTGTCACCCGCGTACCTGAAGAGTTGGTTGAAGCGGGTAAAGCCTTTGGTGCAAGTCGTATGAAGCTGCTGTTTAAAGTCGAGCTTCCAGCCGCAATGCCAAGCATTATGGCCGGTATCACACAATGCATTATGTTGTCACTGTCGATGGTGGTGATCGCAGCCCTTGTGGGTGCCGACGGTCTCGGTAAACCTGTGGTTCGCGCACTGAACACAGTAAACATTTCTCAAGGTTTTGAAGCGGGTCTTGCGATTGTGTTGGTCGCTATCATTCTCGACCGCCTATGCAAAACCCCAAACCAAAGTAGCGAGGGTTAATCATGAACGCCATTTCGATTAAAAACTTAGACGTTGTATTTGGTAACTCACCGAAAAAAGCACTCGCTCTGCTTGATCAAGGCTTAACACGCCAACAAATCATCGACCAAACCAGCCAAGTGGTTGGCGTTGATAACGTCAGCATGGAAATCCAAGAAGGCGAAATTTGCGTGTTGATGGGCCTATCAGGCTCAGGCAAATCTAGCCTACTTCGCGCCGTGAATGGCTTGAACACGATTTCTCGCGGCGCACTGGAAATAAAAGATGGCGACCACAACGTTGATCTCGCTAACTGTGATGAGAATACTCTGCGCTCGCTGCGCACCAATCGCGTCTCGATGGTGTTTCAAAAATTTGCGCTAATGCCTTGGTTAACCGTACTGGATAACGTCGCTTTTGGTCTTGATATGCTCGGCATTGCTAAAGCTGAGCGCCGCGAACGCGCTCGTAAACAACTTGAAATGGTTGGCCTCGCGGAATGGGAAAGTAAATTCCCCCACGAGCTATCCGGCGGTATGCAGCAACGGGTCGGCCTTGCGCGCGCATTTGCCATGGATACCGACATTTTGCTGATGGACGAGCCGTTTTCTGCGCTCGACCCTTTGATTCGCGCTCAGCTACAAGACGAGCTGTTAGACTTGCAAGCCAAACTGAATAAAACCATTTTGTTTGTCAGCCACGATCTCGATGAAGCGCTCAAAATCGGCAATAACATTGCTATCATGGAGTCCGGAAAATTGATTCAGCATGGCAAACCAGAAGAGATTGTGCTGACGCCAAAAACCGAATACGTCAAAGACTTCGTCGCCCATACTAATCCGCTGAATGTGCTAAAAGGCCGCTCTTTAATGCAGCCGATTCATCAACTCAAAGAGCAAGATGCGCGGTTATGTATCTGTGAAAATCACGACATTTGGGTTGCGCCATCAAGTGATAATCTTGAGGTGTTTAGCCAAGCACCCTTGGAGTTGGTGCACTGGAATAACACCAACTTGGCGCTTGAAAACATCAACGCCAGCATGCTGATTGTCGCAAGCCCTGACATTGATATGCGCGAGGCAATTGAACTCAAGCATCGCTCAGAACATCCGGTCTTACTGATGGAAAACAATCAGTTGGTCGGCGTACTGAACGACGGGGAATTCTATAACGCGCTGCTGGGAAATTATCAAACCCCAACCGCCGCATAAACCTCTCTTCAATTTTCAAAGCCAGCCTACGCTGGCTTTTTTAGCGGCGTTGAAAATGTAATCTGCATCACGCAAATTTAATGCGATTCAATCTGTTACATGGCAGAGTTTCACAACTCGCGCACCTTCATCTCATACTTTAGTCAAACGTATACCCACTCGTGAGTCGAAGCTCGCACTCCCAGCTATAGTTAGCCTGTATAAGTTAACAAATAATTAACAACGGCTAGGAATTTCACCCATGCAACCACCCCTTAAAGCGCAAGTGCCTAACCTACTGCTGTGGTGTCTGGCAACGCTTATCAGCGGCTATTTTTACGGTTTGGGCGCCGGAGCGATTGTCATCGTTACCGCGTTCATTGGTCTACTTATGACACGTGTCACCACAGGCTCAAAACCCACCATCGAGTCTGAACAAGACTCAGGACATAATGTGTTTAAATTAATTTCCCCGGGAATGAGTTTAAATGCCGTGAGCGCGGCAGAAGTGTCATTTGCTATCGACCAGCTAAAATCTCAAGTCACAACTCAAGTGGGCTCGATTGAGCACATTACCGACACCTCCCAATCGATTACTCAAACATTAGAATCCACCACCCAATCTGCCGAACATGCGCTGCAAGCTGCAAAGGAAATGCACACCTCCAGCTCGCAGGGCTTAGCTGAGTTGCAATCTGCGGTGACCGGGATGCAGGCCATCACGTCACAAACATCAGCATCGGTTGAGCAAATCAACACCCTCGATACTCAAGTCGATAAAATAAAAAGCGTCGCGCAGGTAATTGAAGACATTGCCTCACAAACCAACTTGCTGGCGCTCAATGCCGCCATTGAAGCCGCGCGCGCTGGCGAATCTGGGCGTGGCTTTGCGGTAGTCGCCGATGAAGTTCGCGGCCTTGCCGAGCGCACCTCAAAAAGTACCGATGAAGTGGCGAAAATCGTCCAACTGATATTTAGTGAAACTCGCGAAGTCACCCAAACCATTCAAAACCTATCCAGCAAAGTGGAGCAAGGCTCGGCTCAAGTCGCCAGCGTTGGTGAGCGCCTTGAGCACATCGCGCAGCAAGCACAGAGTGTTGAACAGCAAGTCTCAAACATCACCGCTGGGGTTGAAAATAACGAACACGGTTTGCGCCAAATCGCCAGCGCCATCGAAACGGTGCAGACTGAACTGGGTAACAGTGACGGAGAATTGTTCAGACTGCAGAAAGAAGCCGAGAGTTTGATGGAAATGGCCGAGCACGCCAACGCCGTATTAGTTGAACACGATCAAGACAGCGTCCATCGTCCGTTTTTTAGTCTAGCCAATGAGTTGGCGAATGCCATCGGTACGCAATTTGAGCAAGATATCGATAGTGGCAAAATCAGCGATTCCGCGCTTTTTAGTCGTCAATATCAAAAATCCGCTAACAGCCAACCACCGAAATACCACACTACCTTTGATCAATACTGCGATTCGGTATTGCCAGCACTTCAAGAACCGGTACTCAAGCAACGCACCGAAATCGTTTATGCGATTGCGACCGACGATAAAGGCTATGTTCCAACGCATAATCAGCAATTTTGTCAACCGCTAACGGGTAACCCAGAAGTAGACATTATTGCCAACCGCACCAAACGCATTTTCTCTGACCGCGTTGGGCAGCGCTGCGGGCAGCATACCCAAACCATGTTGCTGCAAACCTACAAACGCGACACTGGCGAAGTGATGCACGATATCTCAGTGCCGATTTACATTCACGGTAAGCATTGGGGCGGCTTAAGGATGGGGTATAAGCCGCCAAAACAAGCCAATTGATGACGTATCTCCAGTTCATAGTTTGGTCAAATTCCACTATCCCAACTTAGATTGTATTGGGATAGTGGTGAGCGAGATATCACGGTGGAGATTTGGCTAGGCATAAGCGCCATTTTCAAAGTCGTTGACGTCAATAAATAGGCTATAAATGTATTCATACCCGTTTTTAAACGCCTCAAATACCTCCACAGTGGCGTTAGAGCATAAAATTACGCAATTAAACTCCTTATTTAACCGTAAGCATGAAAATACTAAATCCATATAAGAGATTGAATATTAGATAAATCATGAATAGACAAAGATCGAACGTATCTGTTCTTGTTTTATTAATTGGCTCATATTGTTATTAACAAGGATTATATCGATAAAAATATGAAATGCTCTGGTAGACAGACTATTTGGTCCTTTTATCAAACTCGCTATTTTCTAAACCCTGAAATGACAGAGAAATGTCAAAAACTAGTCAGCAAGGGTGATGAAAGACGTGAAAAACCGTGAAAGTAATTATTTTAAATGGAAAATAATTTTAAATAAAAATGCCATTTAATTGCCCAATGCATGGAATTTAGCTACTCATTCATCTGGGTGATTTATCAATTTAATGAACAAGATGTAAAATAAATAAACTGTGTTAATTAAAACCAAATAATCGATAAACACCACGAACAAACCAATCCAACTGATGGAGTGAAAATGCTTAAAGCCTGTTCAATTGAACTGGAAATTAAGTTCATTCTCATACTTTTAAGTGAAACCACAAGCTTATTTGCTATAAATCCGCTAAGCTTTACGATAATTACTCAGTGCAACTTAGTGCTTATAAATGATGGACGACAATTTTAAAATCGCAGCAGAGAACCTTAAAAAAGCGATTCCATTAATGTTGAAAAACCAAGTGCCAACCACGCCGGCGAACTACGCACTTTGGTATACCTATGTTGACCAAGCCATTCCCGAACTCAATCAAGAAATCGACCGCATCATTGCCGATTTTGGTCTCTGTCCTCCTGCGCAAAGCAAACTACTGTATCGGAATTATGTCGCCGATCGCGCAAACATGGATATCACCAATGTTCGTGAAAGCATTGAAGTGTTGGCTAACGAAATCTCCAGCACCATGTGTGACACCATCACCAACACCTCACAGTTCTCATCCATGATTGACCGCAGCTTATTGTCTTTGCAGCGCGTCGACACCCCCAATGTTGCTATTGAAGATGTGATGAAAATTGTTCGCCAATTGGTAGATGAATCGAAAGATATTCGCTGTTCAACCCAACACCTAAATGATCAACTCACTATTGCCAGTCGCGAGATCATTCGTCTCAAAGAACAGCTCGCCGAAGTGCAAAAAGATGTTCTGTTTGACAGTTTGTCGAGCCTGTACAACCGTCGCTCTTTTGATGAAGATTTGAAAACCTTGTGCTCGGCGAAACAGCCGTTATCTTTGATTCTGCTCGATATCGATCATTTCAAAACTTACAACGATGAATATGGACATCTGTTTGGTGACACCATTATCAAAGGCATTGCCAAACGTCTGCATATGAGTTGTCGTGAAGGCATTACCGCCTATCGTTTCGGCGGCGAAGAGTTCGTGTTTATCGTGCCCAACAAGAGCCTGCGCATTGCCCGTCAATTTGCCGAAACCACACGACGCAATATTGAAAAAATGTGCATTAAAGATAAGCGCACCGACACTTCCGTTGGTAATATCACCGCCTCATTTGGCGTTGCTGAGTGGCAAGACGAAGAAACACCAGAATCTTTGATCAATCGCGCCGACCGCCTTTTGTATGAAGCTAAGCAGCTTGGCCGTAACCGAGTCATGCCGCTGTAGCGTCGTTATCGGCTTAAATAACCAAACTAAAAAACCAAGGCGCCTATTAATGAGGCGCCTTGGTTTTTATCGAATCAATACAATGTGATTAACCCGCTTCGGTTATCGCCGCAATCAACTGTTTCTGTACTTTTGCGGCCTCTTCCACGGCAATTTGGCAAGTCCCGGCGGCTTTGTGTCCGCCGCCGCCAAAACGCAGCATCAACTCACCAATGTTGGTTCGCGCGCTGCGATCGAAAATCGATTTTCCCGTCGCGAACACAATGTTTTGGCGTTGAAAACCCCACATTTTGTGAATCGAAATATTGCACTGAGGAAACAGCGCATAAATCATAAATCGGTTACCTGCGTAGATGGTCTCTTCAGAAGTTAAATCAAGGAGCACCAGATTTCGATACACAGTGGAACATCTCAGGATTTGCTGTTTAAACTGGTTTTCATGCTCACGGTACAGCTCGATACGCTCTTGTACATCAGGATGAGCAAGAATGTCTTCAATGGTGTGGTTTTTACAATAATCGATGAGATCCATCATCAATTGATAGTTGGAAATGCGAAATTGACGAAAACGCCCAAGCCCGGTGCGCGCATCCATTAAAAAATTCAGTAAATTCCAGCCGGTTGAGTCTAAAATTTCATCTCGGCTGAACTGCGCAGAGTCGCCCTTATCCACAGCCGCCATCATCTCAACCCATTGGTCGGGAAACGTGTCTAGGCCGCCATAATACTCCCAAACCACCCGCGCCGCTGAAGGAGCATTTGGATCAATCACATGGTTATCGAGTTCGGAATCGTTGCGCAGCGTTTCGGAGAGATGGTGGTCAAACACCATAAAGGCGTTAGGAACATACGGCAGATTCGTGACAATGTCATTTGCCGTGATCTCGACTTTGCCATCTTGCATGTCTTTCGGGTGCACAAACGTAATGTCATCAATCAAATCAAGCTGCTTTAGCAAAACAGCACACACCAAACCATCAAAGTCACTGCGGGTCACCAAACGGTGTTTATTATTTTTCATGGGCAAATCCTATGTTTGACGGGCACATCTCGGCTTGCAATTGAATATCGACGCCTTGCTATACAACCAAAGCACCATTTTGGAAGCCGCATCTGACTTAATTTTAGACAGCCGAAGCCTTTTAACAAACATAAGACAATCTGTTTGCACCACTCTCCTATAATATCCTTACTACGCATTGAGTTAAGTCGGAGAATCAAACATGAACAAAGCAATTCTGCTTGCCACTCTCGCATCAGGTTTGTTGTTAGCGGGCTGTTCAAACCAGCCAGACGAATATGACGTAGATGGATGGTCCAGCGTCGCCAACCCAGCCTCTTTATATTGTGTTCAAAAAGGCGCCAAATTAGAGACCATCACAGAAAATAACTCTCGCGTGACCTACTGCGTATTTTCAGACGACGACAAAGTCGAACAATGGCAATACTATCGTGACCATCATAAAGACGATGAGAAAACCCCAGCTGCGAAAAGCTAAATCACGCAGTTAATGTTTTATTCAGCAAGTCACCACTCTTTCGTTGCCACGTCGCTTCGTGCCCCTCGATAGTTAAACGAGCCAAACAGTTAAAGAAGCCCAACGCTTCTTTAACTTTTTTTATCAAAACATCACCATTTTCACTAAGCTGTTCACACCACCACGCTTGTCGCAAGTTGCAAAAATTCAAATTTACTTTTAAATGAACAATGTTTTATTCCTGACATTCCTCTGACATTTATTACCCAAGCAGGCATAAAATGCGAGGGTTATCACACAAAGTAAGAAAAAGACGACAAAGAACGTCTGCTCAACATTGCCAACATTGAGGCTAATCACATGAAATCGAACAGTCATACCGTGTCAGAGGTAAAGACTGACGCAGTGCAACAACACCGCGCCGCTACTGATATCTCTGCCGAGAACAAAAAAACCATTTATAAACATATTCTTAATGCTCTCATTATTGTTGCTATCGGCATTTTAGTGAACTTAAGTATTCGTATCGATTACTCGATCTTCAAAGAGGGTATTGGCGAAGCATCGCTAACGGAAACACTGCAGTTGGTTATGCTGGCAGGTACCGCTCTGTGCTTCTTCAATTTGAGTCGCCGCCGCCCAGACGTAAAACATGCGGCAAACCTCATCTGCGGATTTTTCACGGTATTGATCATCCGTGAAATGGACGCTTGGTTTGACTTAATCTCTCACGGCTCATGGGTTTATCCTGCCCTACTCGTAACATTTATCGCCTGTTTCAACGCCTATAAAGGTGGTAAACACACGATTAATGAGATGGCACAGATTCTAAAAACTCGTCACATGAACATGTTGGTCGGTGGCGTAATGTTGCTATTGGTGTTCTCACGCCTTTACGGCATGGGTTCATTCTGGGAAAGCGTGATGGGTCACAACTACATTCGTGATGTAAAAAACATCTCCGAAGAGACCATGGAACTGCTTTGTTACTGCTTGATCGCGCTAGGCGCAGCCAAAACGCGCTTTGAAATGATCAGTAAACACCATGATTGAGTGCTAATCGAATAAAAAAGCTGGCTTTTAGCCAGCTTTTTTGTGCCCATTATCTTGTTTTTTAACACTTAATAGCCTTTCCACGGCACCAACCATTTCTCTAGATAACGCATAAATAGATCAAACGTGTAGGCAATCACGCCAATAATAATGATGCCTGCGATCACGACATCGGTCACCAAAAACTCCGCAGCATTGAGCACCATATATCCGATCCCTGCTTGAGCCGCAACCATTTCGCTGGCCACCAGCGTCGTCCAGCCAAAACCAATCCCGATTCGAAGACCGGTAAGGATTTCTGGCATAGCGCTTTTTATGATCACGTGATACAGCACTTGCAGTTTGCTCGCCCCCATTGAGTAGGCAGCCTGTATCTGTTCGCTGCGCGCCGATGTCACTCCCGCACGAGCACTAAGAGCAATGGGGGCAAACATCGCCAGATAAATCAAAGTCACTTTACTGGTTTCGTCGATACCAAGCCAAATGATCACCAGCGGCAAATACGCCAATGGTGGCAAAGGGCGATAAAACTCAATCAATGGGTCGAAAATACCGCGCATCCAAACATTGGTTCCGACCAAAATACCGATCGGCACTGCGGTGATCACCGCCAAAATAAACGCGCCAAATACGCGGCTTAAGCTGGCGATAAGGTGATCCCCCAGCGATACACCCGCAAAACCATCCACCCACAGTTCAACGAATTTGTGGACAACCGCAAGCGGCGATGGCAAAAATAGCGGTGCCACCCAACCCGCTTCAGTCACCAAGGTCCATAGCGCAATAAAAAACAGCGTCGAAACCACGGCTATCCAACGTGAATTACCCTGTCCCGGTTCACCGTAATAATTCGGCGGGGTATTGATGTGATTGAGGATTCGGCGCCATACGCGTTTACCGGGCGGGTCAACGTGCTGGCTTGGCGGTTCTTGGTACGATTTACTGGCTTTGAGGGTCACTTCCGAAATCGGCGTGTCTTGCTCCCGCTCATCTAGCGAAGATTTGGCTTTCACACTCATGCGACCACCTCTTCCACTTCATCTTGATGAATGATCGACAGAATTTTCTCGCGCATGGCAATGAAATCTGGCTCGGACTTCACCTCACGCGCATCTCGGCACTGCAGGAATCGGCGGTTGAAATCGAGGTTGAAGCTATGAGTAATGCGCCCCGGACGCGGCGACATGACAATTAACCGCGAGGCCATAAACAGTGCTTCTTCAACACTATGAGTGATGAAAAACATCATCTTATTGGTGGCACGCCAAGCATCCAAAAGCAGCTCTTGTAGCGTTTCTCGCGTTAACGCATCCAAAGCGCCTAGCGGCTCATCCAACAACAAAATACTCGGATCGTTGGTCAGCGCGCGGGCGATGCCCACTCGCTGCTGCATGCCACCGGAAAGCTGGTACACCTTGTGTTGATGAAACTCTTCAAGCCCGACCAATTTAAGATATTTGGCCGCACGTTCGATTCGTTCGGCTTTTTTTATCCCCTGCAGCTTGAGCCCAAACGCTGTGTTATCAATCACGTTTAGCCAAGGAAACAGTGCGTTTTTTTGAAAGACCACGCCGCGTTCGGCTCCTGGCCCCATGATTTGGTCACCAATGTCGCGCCCCATGACCACACGAGGCATGCCTTCAACACCGGGTTTGCCGAGCGTTAGGTAGCCGGAAGTGGGCTGGATAAATCCAGCCATCAAGTTAAGTAAAGTGGTTTTGCCACAACCGGAAGCGCCAAGCGCTACCACTAATTCGCCTTGTTGAATTTCTAAGTTTACTCCCGACAGAGCCGTGACTGGAGCACCGCCCTGCCGACCCGGATAGACGACTGAAACATCATGGATGTTGAGAACTTTTTGTTGAGACATCATCAATCCCTCATCGTGGTTGATTAAAGCTCGGCTTTGGCTTTCTCGGCATACGTCGGATTGACGAATACGCTGTAGTCAGGTTTGAGCGCGGAGATTTTCTTCTCTTTGAGCAAAAATTCTGAGGTGGCTTTGAGCGCTTTCACTGCGCCGCCTTTCTCACCACATCCTAGCCACTGGCAGGAAAGCTGAGTATCGACATCCAAAAACTCATACAAACTCATGGCCTCTACAACATCATCAGGCTGACTACCCGACAATTTCGCCACCGAAACGGCAATGGGATTGTTGGCATTAAAGGATTCTTTCGCTTGCTGATATTCACGATCCGCTTTCGCGATTTGGCTAAGTAACTGGGCGACAAATTCGCTGTTTTGACGGGCAAACTCAGTGTTGGCAATCAGACCATCAAAGGTGGGTTTGCCCCAACTGCTGAGCAGTTTCGACGAGAGCAACACTTTGCCCGTCTGTTTGATTTTGCCAAGGGCAGGATCCCAAATGTAGGCACCATCAATATCACCGCGCTGCCAAGCTGCCATGATCGCATTCGGCTGCATATTGATGAGTTTGACGTCTTTCTCGGTAAGGCCAAATTGCTCCAACGCGAATAGCATGTGAAAGTGGGTTGTTGAAACAAACGGTACGCCGATTTTCTTTCCTTTTAGGTCAGCCGGTGATGAGATGCCACTGTCGTTACGTACCACTAGAGCTTCGGCATCGGCGATATTTTCCATCACCCAAATCAACTGCATATCGACGCCATTGCTGGCGGCGCTGGCAATAGGACTCGACCCCGCCACGGTTAAGTCTACGGCCCCAGCCGCCATCGCGGTGATGGCTTTCGCACCTGAATCGAACTTACGCCATTTCACTGTATAGCCGGTATTTTTTTCCACCAGCTGTTTATCAATCACATACTTCATCGGGTTGTACATGCCTTGATAACCGATCGTCACCTCTTTCGCAGCCCAACTGAGCGAAGACACGCCAAGTAGCGCTATCAAACTCAGCGACTTTAGCCAAAGATTCGATGGCGGCAGCGCTAACAATTTCAGGCTCCCCACGACTTTCCCTGCAATGGATTTTAAATTTGAAAATTTCATCGTCACATCCTCTTTGTGTTGATTTCCACTGTTACCTTAATGGCGCTGTGTTTTCGCAGGTAGAGCCAAAAACAACATTTATTGGTCCAGTTTTGCACTCTGGTTGTGCACATTTGTGCACTATTTAGGCGCTATTAGCGAATAACTCGCGCTCAGCTCGACTTGAACCGCTTTATTGAGTAGAACGAAAAACGCCCAAGTCAAAACCGACTTGGGCGCGCAAGTTAAACAAAAAACTTCAGAAATTGGCACCAAGCAGCCCTTAATCGAGCGTACTTAACACCTCATCTAAAATAGCAATGATCTCATCTGCTTGGGCATAGCTCAGGGTCAATGGCGGACTAAAACATAGGGTGTTGTTAAGCTCGCCAAACGAGCGGTTGGTACGGCCAATCAACAGCCCTTTGGCCATACACTGGCTCGCAATCGCCATCGCGACGCTTTCGTCCACCGGCTGCTTGGTGGCTCTGTCACATACCAGTTCGAGCCCCAGAAATAGCCCTTCACCACGTACGTCGCCAATCACTGAGTGCTTATCGTAGAGACTATAAAAGCCCGCTTTGAGGTATTCGCCAACGGCAGCAGCGTTCTCAACCAAACCTTCTTGTTCGATAATCCGCATATTTTCCAGCGCGGCAGCAGGCCCTGCTGCGCAGCCACCAAACGTACTGATGTCGCGAAAGTAGCTAAATTTGTCTTGCGGGTCGGATTTAAACATCTCAAACACACGTTCGGTGGTGACGGTACACGAAATCGCCGCGTACGCTGACGCCACACCTTTGGCGAGGGTGACAATATCAGGTTCAATGCCGTAATGTTGATAACCAAACCAACGCCCGGTGCGCCCAAGTCCACACACCACTTCATCAATGTGCAGCAAAATATCGTATTGGCGGCATAGGCGCTGAATTTCCTGAAGGTATCCTGCTGGCGGTGTGATAACGCCACCGCCGGCGGTAATCGGTTCAATCACTACGGCGCCGATGGTCTCAGGGCCTTCTTTGAGAATGACTTCTTCGAACAATTTCGCGGCACGTATGCCGTAATCGTCGACCTCGCCAAACTGACTGCGATATTCACAGCAGTGAGGAAATTCAACAAATCCGGGGGTAAATGGCCCGTATTGATAACGACGCTGCTCTTGCCCTGTTGAACTTAAACAAGTGATGGTCGTGCCGTGATAATCCCGCTCGCGATACAAGATTTTATTTTTGTGACCGCCATATTTCTGCGCCGCGATCTGACGTACGATCTTATAGGCTTTTTCGTTGGCTTCTGAACCAGAATTAGAAAAGTAGACACGGCTCATTCCGGGCATTTTTGCCAGCAGTTTTTCTGCAAACTCCCCCATCACGGGCGTCCCTGCAGAACCGGCAAAATAATTAAGTTGACTTAATTGCTGATAAACAGCCTTAGCAATAGTTTCGCGGCCATAGCCGACATTGACACACCAAACGCCACCTGACGAAGCGTCTAGATAGCGCTTGCCATTGACATCCCAGACGTACTCTTTGTCACCCTTTACCATGATCATCGGATCTTGGCTGTCAAATACCGAGTGTTGGCTAAGATGATGCCACACATGCTGTTTGTCTCGTGCCACGACTTGTTGTTTCGACTCTTGCTCCATAACCGGCCTCCTTGGTTGCATGTGTTTACCATAATCAAGCCACTCGTCTGCGATTAGAACCAGAGTGAATTATTTATGGTGACAGCCGCGACAGACAAACAGCGAGTGAATACCAATGGCGAGAACACATTGATTGGCATGGGAAATGCTTATAGTTAATCAACAAATCATTAACAATTGAACCCATCGTGACAGGTAGAGATGAATGAGAAATGAGCGACTGATCCACATTCAATTTTCACCAGAACGCAGCCTGCAAGAACAAATTAAAGAACATGTGCTGGAGAACATAAAGCAGGGTGTGTATGGCGATAAAGCGTTGCCATCGTGCCGAAAAATGGCAAGTATGCTGCGAGTATCACGCAATACTGTGGTGCTGGTGTATGAAAAATTAGTCGACGAAGGATTTCTCTATTCTCATCAGCGCAGTGGCTATTTTGCTAACCATGCAGAACAAAGTGATGACCTACTGCAGAGCGCCAAGACATCCACGCTTGACCCCACCAACGCCGCAGGCGCACAAGCGCAATTTTGGGCGCAACGATTGGATAATCAGCTCAATCAACACCGTAATATTCAAAAGCCCGCCAACTGGAATCACTACCCTTACCCGTTTATTTATGGTCAGCCCGATCACTCGCTGTTTCCGCTTACTCAATGGCGCGAATGTGGCAGATTGGCACAGCGCAGCACTGTGATTCATGACTGGATTTCAGACTCAATTGACGCAGACGATCCACAGCTGATAAAACAGTTGCAGGCCAATGTATTGCCCAAGCGAGGCATCAGTGCCCAGACCGATGAAATTCTTATCACCATCGGCACTCAAAATTCTCTGTATTTACTGGCGAATCTGTTGGTGTCGGCAGAGACCACGATAGGGATTGAAGAGCCTGGCTATCCGGATGTGCGCAATATCTTTGCACATCATCAAGCCCGTATTAGCCCGCTTCCTCTTGATGTACAGGGCATTGCGCTTAGCAAGCAACTGGCGCAGTGCGACTATGTCTACACCACTCCCAGCCATCAAGTCCCGACCAACATCACCATGTCGCTGCCTCGCCGCGAAGCTCTGCTAAAGGCAGCAGAACAGCACGATTTTGTGATCATTGAAGACGATTATGAAAGCGAGGTGAATGTAGTGTCTCTGCCCTCACCCTCGCTCAAAAGCTTAGATACACAAGGGCGAGTGATCTACGTGGGCAGTTTATCGAAATCCTTATCTCCTGGGCTAAGGCTTGGTTATATGGTGGCGGACAAACATTTGATCGCCGCGGCGCGCAAACTTAGACGCTTGATGTATCGCCACCCACCGACCAATAATCAACGTACCAGCGCACTGTTTATCTCACTGGGCTATTACGATAGCTACTTACGTAAACTGCGCGCCAGTTACATTGAAAAATGGACCGAAATGCGCCAAGCGATCGACCGGTTTATGCCGCAAACCGTAACCCATCAAACCGTTGGAGGCAGTTCATTCTGGCTCAAATTACCAAGCTCAATTAGCGCCCAAACGTTTGCTGAGGAAGCAGAAAAAATTGGCGTTTTGGTTGAGCCCGGTGATGTGCACTTTTACCACCAAAGCCCAGACAGCCAACATTATGTGCGCTTAGCTTATTCCGCCATTAGCCGCGAAAAAATTGCTCCCGGCATCGAAAAATTGGCCATGCTGCTCAATACGTTGAGCGCTTAGTCAGCACTGAGTTTGCCGTTTCCCATCGTCCTCTGAGCAAAGCTCTTCGGCAGTTAGTCTTGCTTACGCACCACTTTAAAGTTATCCCAAGCTTGGCGAGTGGGCATCACTTCAAGGCTATTAATGTTGACGTGCGACGGCAGATGAGAGATCCAGTAAATGATCTCTGCGATATCTTCCGATTGCAGCGCTTCTGCGCCTTGATAAATTTGCTGATATTTATCTTTATCACCGTCAAAGCGCACCAAACTAAACTCGCTTTCGGCCATCCCCGGTTCAAGGCTGGTGATTCGCACGCCAGTACCGGCAAAATCGCAACGTAAGTTTCGTGAAAACTGCGCCACAAATGCTTTGCTTGCGCCATACACATGCGCTCCCGGATACGCCCAATTTGATGCCACACTGGCCAAATTAATGATGGTCGCACTTGGCTGAGCGACTAAAATCGGTAGCAGCGCATGGGTTACATTAACCAGCCCAGTGACGTTAGTATCAATCATGGTGTGCCAATCTTGCAGCTTAGCCTCCAGCGCTGGCGACGCGCCTAGCGCAAGACCAGCATTGTTGACCAACACTTGGACATCGCGAAACGCTTCGGGAATCGCTTTCACAAAGGCTTGAACCGCATCGGCATCGCGTACATCAAGCGGATAAACAAACACCTCGCACTGATCTTTTAACTCAGCCGCAATATCATCAAGACGCTCTTGACGGCGACCAGTTAAAATCAGTGGATAGCCGTTCTGAGCGTATTTACGCGCCGTTGCTAAGCCAAAACCCGATGTTGCGCCTGTAATCAATACACTTCCTGTCATCTCAATGCCTCATTCAATCAATTGGGATTTATTCCCCACTATAGAGAAATCAACTCGATACAACTAGGACCAAAAGGCGGCGTTTATTGGCACAAACTTTTTAGTATAAAGAACACCGGTTTCGCACGATATGAATTGAGGGTGATATAAATTGAGGATGATACGGTTGTTAACGGATGAATGTGGTTGGAACTGGTAGCCAGCACTCTAACGGCTCACTGCATCGGGATCACTGGCCAAATTCAGCGCCTTGAGCGGCTGATGAAAAGCGGTGAGTTGCGCGCCAAGCTGGGTTTTACTTAAAGGGGTAGAAAAGGCGTTAAGCGCTTTATCGAGTTTGGCCACGTGGCGCTTTGCAAAGCGTAAAGCACCGTGCTGCGCAGTCAGCACTTGCATTGCTGCCAGCGTCTGTTTGGCGTCGTCAAGCAGTCGGCTCGCCAATGGTTGGTCTAAGCGTTCGACCGTGCCGTGTAGCACGCCTTCCAGATACACGCGATACAGCGTAAGTTGTTCGGTGAGTAAGAACAGCGTCGCTTGCGCGCCTTGATAAGGACTGGCGACACTCAGGTGATCACCAATGTTATTCGACAACTTGATTTCCAATCCTTGGCTTGCCAAGGTGTCTTTAAAATAGGTCAACATCCCTTGGCTAGGAATCGCATCTTGAACGGCAAAAATACGTTTTAGGTGATAGTCACTGGAGAGTAATTGAACATGCAGCGGCGCACGGCTGTCCGAATTCACCCGCGGATCTTGTTTCAGTAACTTAGCGGCAAAATAAAAGTTTTCCACGCTGGTGGTCGAGTTGTCTTCCAATAACCAACTGGGTAGAGCGTCAGCTGGCAAGGCGTTGTGCGCCACGCATTCCGCAAAATAATCGGCCATCGCTTGCGCTTCAGAGCGGTGCTGACCGTCGGTAAGTCCACCACAAAACATCACCAAAGGCGCCGTTCCGACGCCGTGGGATAACGTTTCGATAAGCTTATCGACCCGCAGCCGCCCTTCTGGCGTCAATTGATTATCAATCAGACGCTTGCCTAAAACCATGATTAAGCTGTTTATTGCCACCTAAGCACATCTCACTATTTATTCACACCAACGAGTGGTAGGACTGTACAACACTATTCTAAATGTATACTCTGCGCCAGCAGAAGCTACTGACTTGTCATTCAATTTTAGACAAGTCAACATTACACTATAGTTAACCGAAAAGAACACCACAAAAAGAGCCTGATCATTGGCCATGTGAGGAAGTTGTTATGTTGTCAATTTTTGACATTTTTAAAATTGGGGTCGGCCCTTCTAGCTCTCATACAAACGGTCCGATGATTGCCGGCTATCAATTTACCCAAAAACTTGGGAATACCCTTCCACAAGTGGCTCGTGTACAAGTGGATCTTTACGGTTCTCTGTCGCTGACTGGCCGTGGCCACCACACTGACCGCGCGGTCATTTTGGGCTTACTCGGTAATCGCCCAGACACGATTAAAATGAGCAGTGCCAAAAGTGCTCTGGCTCATACCATGGAACAAGGTGAGCTAAGCCTTGCAGGCGAGCACCAAATCGCTTTTAACTACCAAACCGACATCTGTTTCCATAATGATAATTTGCCGCTGCACGAAAATGGCATGACCATCAGTGCGTTTGACCAACACGGCCATCAATTCGACTTTGAAACCTATTACTCAATCGGTGGCGGCTTTATCGCAACTGCAGATGAACTGGAAAATGGCGTCAGTGAAGAGACCACACCTGTGCCGTATCCGTTTAAATCCGCGGATGAAATGCTTGCGCTGGCCGAGAAAAACGGCTTAAGCCTTGGCGGCATGATCTTGCAAAACGAGCAAGCGTTTCGCGAACTTGACGATATAGACGAACGCGCCGAGCAGATTTGGAAAGTGATGTCATTGTGCATGCAGCGCGGTTTCGATACCGAAGGCATTCTTGAAGGCGGCTTACAAGTGACTCGCCGTGCGCCAAACTTACTCAAAAAGCTTGAAGCGAACGCAGCGATTGAAAATGATCCAATGGAAATTATGGATTGGATTAACCTGTTTGCCTTTGCGGTTAGTGAAGAAAATGCCGCCGGCGGTCAAGTGGTTACCTCACCAACTAACGGCGCTGCAGGCGTTATTCCTGCGGTATTGATGTATTACCATAAGTTCATTCGTCCGCTCGACACCAAACAGCTCAAAGACTTTTTAAGTGTGTCTGGCGCGATTGGTATTCTCTACAAAACTAACGCCTCGATCTCTGGTGCCGAAGTGGGTTGTCAGGGCGAAGTCGGTGTTTCATCGTCGATGGCAGCGGCAGGGCTTACCGCACTTCGTGGTGGTAGTAATGAACAAATCTGCATTGCGGCGGAAATCGCCATGGAACACTCTTTGGGCATGACCTGTGACCCGATTGGCGGCTTAGTTCAAGTGCCTTGTATTGAACGTAACGCTATGGGGGCAATGAAAGCGATCAACGCCTCACGTATGGCCCTCAAACGCAATAGTAAGTGCTTAATCTCGCTCGATAAAGTCATTGAGACCATGTACCAAACCGGTAAGGACATGAACAAGAAATATCGCGAAACCTCACTCGGTGGTTTGGCAATGATTCATTTGGCGCCGCCATGTGAATAAGCCCTATCGCTATCAGGCCGCTAAACGCGGCCTGATTCATGACTATCGCAGGAAAATCCAGCGATGAAAGCCGCTTTACAGCACGCCTTTTAATTTCGCCATACCAAAAGCGGCAATGGTCAAAGAGTCTTTGATTTCCCCTTCAAGCAACATTCGTTCGAACTCTGCGAGCGGAAACGCACGCGTGATTAAGTCTTCCTCTTCGCTATCGAGATCGTTACCCACATGCGTCAGATCGCTTGCAAAAAACATATGACAGGTTTGATTGAGAAAGCCGTAAGCTAAGAACTGTGGCCCAAGATAGGTCATACATGCAGCCGCAAGGCCAGTCTCTTCACGTAACTCCCCTTTGGCCAATTCAATCGGATCAGCGTTTGGCGCAGATTCCCACGCACCTTGAGGAATTTCCCAGCAACGCTGTTTTACCGGGTAACGATATTGTTCGACAAGGTGGATCATGCCGTTATCGACAGCAATAATCCCAACGCAATCGGGCTTTTCTACCACACCATAAATGCCTTTCGCGCCGCTCGCTCGTTCGATGTCATCTTCACGGACCGTCATCCATTTATTTTGATACACCACTTTGCTATCTAAGCATTTAATATCCGTCATTTTCCCAACTCAGTTGCTAACACATTGAATTATCATAACGACTAAGCCACTTGGTGTTAAGAAAGCAGTGTGTCAGATTTAATAAAATTCACTTAAGCAACGTGATGACATAACCAATAAAGCGATACATTTGCTCATTACCATGTGGGGAAAGCGTCCAGCAATAGAGGGTGAAGTTGGCGAGCGCTGTAAACCAAAGTAGTACCTTGAACAGATCATCATGGTAGCGGTAATAAAGAAACCCTTGCGCCAATAGCGCGCCCGGCCAACCGCCAATTAAAGATAGAAAATAGAGGGAGAACAGAGGAATACGCCAACCACCATGCTGCTCGGCACTTTTATCAAAAGCGTAGATCGCATAAGTGATTGCGCTGACAAGAAAATAAAATACTGTGGCAATGAGCGAATATTCGAACAGATACACGCTGGCACACAGGACGCTAGCAAACCAGACCGCGATCGCGGAGGAAAAATTAAATGGCGTTGGCGTTTCGACATCGGTGGCTCGAATTGAGCCATACACATCCTTGGTAACGTGAAAACGTACGTATTCATCAACTTTCGGTGAATGCCCTTTACGCGACACATCGGCAAGTTGAAAAAAAATTCGTTTGGGCTGGCCGCTAACAGTAATAAAACCTTGGCCTTTTTCAGCATCCCATTCGCTGATTGTTCCTATCATATCCATGACCGAACCTTAGATTGACCACCTACATTTGCCACACAACGCGAGTACATCCCTGTGTACACGCCTACGCTAATCGGTGTAAGCGTAGGCAGACAAAACGCAACAGCGTGCTACACCGATCACAGTTATAGCACGATAGTTTATAAAATAGAGTGTAGTCGTTATCGGTCAGCGATCCAGTGACCAGCAATTAACTCTTGTTTGAGATGTTTGGCATAGCGGCGTAAAACTCGAGCATTATCGGCATGCTCAGGGTCACCACACTGCTCACCTTGGTAGTACAAACCAGGATGGGAATACACAGGAAGGATATTGTGGTTGTAGCTCATTACCGTTCCGGCATCGCCGCATAACGCCGCTCGCGCGTAGGGTTTACTCTGCTTTTGGTCCCACAATGGCACGATTTGCTCAAAGCCAAACGCGGCTTGTTCGTCGATGGTCTGTTGATCATGATCAGCGCCAGCTAAATGGCCCATTTCATGTTCAAACGTCAACGGCATAGCATCGTAAGACATCGCAATGAATCGACCTTCGGGTGACATCTCGGACGTGCCTCGCCACTGATCGTCAAAAATCGTGTTATCAGGGCCAAGCAATATGGCGTAAAACTCATTCATCGTTTGACGAATTCGCCCAATCACTTGTGTCCCAACCGCTTTTTGCAGCGCAAAATGCACCGAGCCAAAATCAAACAGATATTGCTCGCTGAAATCGACATACTGAATGCTCTTGATTTGTCTTTGCAGAGGGATGCAGGAATTTTTCAGCACCGTGTTGGCAGATTGAATGATTTTTTCGATTCGCTGTTTGACCTGCTCTTTGGTCATGACTTGCAGCACATCATTGGTGACAAAGAAATGGATATAAGTAGGCACGACTTCTTCGATTTGACACTCAGTGAGCACCAAACCTTGCTGGCTTTTGTGCTGCTGCCACACCGCATTGCCTATATAGGCGCTGACACCTGCTACCAGCAAAACCCCAGCGACCCACCACTTACTTAAATTCATATCGACACACAGCTAATAAAGACGCGTCCATTTTTACCACATCGACGCAAATTATAAAACTGTCAGATAATAAAAGCCTGTTATACAACTTTAACAAATATTAACGTAATCAAACTGTTGCCTAAACGTTAGACACATATTGTAAGCGCTACGCAAACAATATTTGCTGCAATTGATGCAGTGAATTCACCGTATAGTGCGGCTCAATTCCCTCAACCTTTGGCTGCTCAGTCACATTCAGCCAACAGGTCTCAACGCCAAAGTTAAGTCCGCCCAAAATATCCGAATGAGGATTATCACCAACCATTAAAACTCGATGTTTCGGTGGCTTGCCCATCTTCTCATAGGCATGAGCGAAAATCTGGCTATCTGGCTTGGCGACTCCAACTTGCTCGGAGATCGTCACCAGCTCAAAATGCTCGGCGAACCCCGTGCGCTCCAAACGGACTTGTTGCAGTTCAGTAAAACCGTTGGTGATGATTCCTAGGCGTACTTTCCCCGTTAAAGCGCTGACTAACTCTTTCGCCCCAGCAAGCGGCGCACAAATTTCCGCCATCGCGGCCAGAAACACTTGGTTGAGCTCTTGGGTTGTGGTGCCTAGCTTTTCAGCCCAAGCTTGAAAGCGAATTTGCTTTAGCTGTTCCGCGTTGATGGTACCATTTTGATAATCAACCCACAGTGGCTTGTTAACCGATTGATAGTGTTCAAAATCTTGCTCGGAAAAATCAACACCTTTGCGCGCAAACATCAACTGCATGCCTTTGAAAGCATCAAAATGGAAAAGTGTTTCGTCGGCATCAAACAGTATCCAGTCGTATTTCATCATCCACTCCTTAAATCAACTGGCGGCATTGTATATTGTCTCCGTAACGATGATAATCGTGCAAAATGGAAATACATTGTGTCCAATTGGTTTACAAGGAAATGCCAGTGCATAGTTTTTCATCGTTACCGATTTTCGTCAGTGTGGTCGAATGTGGCAGTTTTTCTGCTGCCGCGAAGCAACTAAAAATCACCAAATCGGCTGTCAGTAAACGCATTAATCAGTTGGAAGATGAGCTTGGAACCCGCTTAATTAATCGCACCACGCGCACACTGAGTTTAACCGAAGCGGGAAAACGCTATTTCGACTACGCCTGTCAAGCGGTGCATTTAGCCCAGCAAGGCATCGATTCCGTCACCGAGTTACAAGGCTCGCCACAAGGCTTATTGCGTATCACCGCGCCGATGTCGTTTGGCGTGGCTTACGTTGCGCCACTAATCAGCGAGTTTATCGAACATCATCCAAACGTTGAAGTTGAGTTGGTACTCGAAGATAAAGTGGTTGATTTGGTTCAAGACGGGTATGACCTCGCGATTCGCATCGGCGAGCTTGAAAGCTCCAACCTGATTGCCAAACGTCTTTCACCCTGCAAAAGCGTAGTGTGTGCATCTCCTGATTACCTCGCCACCCATGGCGAACCGCAAAAGCCCAGCGACTTAGTCAATCATAACTGCCTGCGCTACACCTACTTTCGCGGCGGGCAAGAGTGGCGATTTTTTGAAGGCAATCAGCAAGTCAGAGTGGTACCCAAAGGTAACTTTTCAGTCAATAACAGTGAAGCGATTCGCCGCGCTCTGCTTGATGGCTTGGGCATCGCGCAAATGCCTACCTTCATCGTCGCACGCGATATTGCTAGTGGTCGGCTCAAACCTCTACTGCCCCTTTATTCGCTGCCGCTACACGCCATTTATGCGGTATTTCCAGAGCGCAAACACATGCCGTTAAAAGTGCGCAGTTTCATCGATTTTATAGAGCATAAACTTGGCTCAGAAACACCAAGTTGGGACCGGCTTTATCAATAATCGTCATCGTTAACTCGGTAAAGCATTAGATTTGCATTTATGCGCGTGGCGTCTGCCCCATAAGACGCAAACATCGCTATCTTTACCCTATTGAGAGTACGCCTTTCATCATGAAGAATTAGGAGCACGAAATGAAAAAAGTAGCAGTTATTTTAAGCGGTTGCGGCGTCTTTGACGGCAGTGAAATTCATGAAGCCGTGATCACTTTACACGCAATCGAGAAAAACGGCGCGACTTGGCACTGTTTTGCGCCCAACATTGAGCAACTCCACGTCATCAATCACGCCAGCGGCGAAGTCAGCGAGGAAACCCGCAACGTGCTGGTTGAATCCGCGCGCATAGCAAGAGGCGAGGTGCAAGATGTTGCGCTCCTTAACGCCAATGACTTTGATGCGCTGATTGTGCCTGGGGGATTTGGCGCGGCGAAGAACCTTACCGATTTCGCAATTAATGGCGCTGAATGTAGCATCAATGCGCACGTCGCTTCAGCGTGTAAAGCCTTTGCTCAAGCGCAAAAACCTGCCGCTTATCTGTGTATCGCGCCGGTGCTAATGCCGATGGTTTACCCACAGGGTGTCAAAGGCACAATAGGCAATGATGCAGACACCGCGGCTGCATTTAATGCCCTTGGCGGAGAACATATTGACTGCGCAGTGAATGACTATGTGTTTGATCAGCAAAACTGCGTCCTTTCGACCCCTGCTTATATGTTGGCAAATTCCATTTCCGAGGCTGCTAGCGGTATTGAACCACTGGTTGAAAAACTGCTGACACTGTAAATTTACCTCGAAAGAGGTACCCACTCGTCTTGCGCCCAAAAACTCACGTATTCAATACGTTATGGGCGCTCTTCCATCCCGATTGTGAATTTGTCTTTTTCCGTTAACAAATCTGTGAAGTCAAACTCACCCAAAAGTACCAGCCTTAAAAATAATAACTATATTTTTAAGGACTTTGTGGACGTTATTTTGGGGAGAGATGATGAAAATAAAATCCAAGCTGCTTGGCAGCTATATGATACTTGGCGTCAGCTTTACGCTGGTAAGTTGTATTGTGTTGAGTTGGCTGATTAACCGCGCCTCAACGCAAGAGCTCAGCGTAATTGTCAAAGATCGGCTGATTGCGGCGCGAAATCAAACCACGGATCGGGTCGAGAGCTACTTTAAAACTGTGCAACATCAAGTAGAAACGCTGTCAGAAAGCACCATGGTGATCAATGCCGTCAAAGGGTTTAGCGAGCGATTTTTTTCTTACCCAAACAGCGCCGACATACATGTATTAAAAGATCTCTACCAAAAAACTTTCACTGAAAAATATCAACAGCTTAACCCAGGAAAAACGGAAGATTTTAGCTCGTTATATAACGCATTGCCTGACCTGACTCGCGCCCTACAAAACGATTTCATTGCGCTAAATCAGTACCCGCTTGGCGAGAAAAACTCGCTCGATACAAGCCAGCATTCCACTCCGTACAGTGACTTTCACGCCGAGTTTCATCCGATTTTTAATCACTATTTGCAAAGCTTTGGCTTCTATGACATTTTTCTCGTCGACGCACAGTCAGGCTACGTGACCTACTCAGTGTATAAAGAGCTTGATTTTGCCACTTCACTCAAAGACGGCCCCTACGCCCAAAGCGGTTTAGCCGATGCTTATCGCGGCGCGATGCAACTCGACTCATCCCAGCCGTTTTTCATTACCGACTTTGCGCCCTACCTTCCTTCTTATGATGCGCAAGCCGCCTTTATCAGCGCGCCAATTCATGACCACGGCAAATTGGTCGGCGTACTGATCATGCAATTACCACTGGATATCATTGATAACATCATGACCCACGATCAGAACTGGGTAAAAGCTGGATTGGGCCAATCGGGGGAAACTTACCTTGTGGGCGGCGATAAACTGATGCGCTCCAATTCACGCTTTGTGATTGAAGACCTTGATGGTTATGTGCAAGCGGTGAGCCAGCTTGAACAAGATAAAGCCAAGCTTGATATTATCAAAGCCAAACAGACCTCAATTGGCCTACAACATGTCAATTCGCCTTCAGTGACCGAAGCACTCAGCGGTAAAAGTGGTTACCATTTAATTGATGATTATCGCGGCGTACCTGTGCTGTCTGCCTACCAGCCACTGAACATCAAAGGGCTCAACTGGGTAATACTCAGTGAAATCGATGAAGCAGAAGGGTTTAAACTGCTAGACAGCGTGCAAAGCTATACCATTAAAGCAATTGTCTCGCTTGGTATTGCCGCGCTGATCATCGGTGCGTTAGTGGCTTGGCTGATGACACGCTCAATCATCACACCGCTCAATCGCATGATTGACATCTTTAAACAACTCTCTTCTGGACAAGGGGATTTGCGTTTTCGCCTCGATGAAAAAGGCAATTCTGAACTTGCGGTACTCGCGACTCAGTTCAATGTTTTTATCGGCCATTTAGATTCAACGTTTTCCAGTTTGATTGCCTCAATTGTGCGTATGAAACCGATGTCAAAAGATGTCGAAGAAGTGAACTATCAACTGACATCTTCCGCCGACAAAATTAGCCATGAAACCGCAGTACTCAAAGAGAAACTCGATGAAACCATGAACTCAAGCTTGGTGGTATCGGATGAACTGAGTGGCATTGAGCAAGCGTCCAAACAAACGATAGAAGTGGTCAACAGTGGGTTAGAGTCGGTGGAGCTGACCGTCAAGCAGATGGCGGCGCTTGAGCAAGACATTCAACGTATTTCTGATGCAGTATTGTCGCTTAAAGGGGATGCCGACAAAATCAGCAGCGTAATTAACGTGATTAACGATATCGCTGAACAAACGAACCTGCTGGCGCTAAATGCGGCAATTGAAGCGGCGCGTGCGGGGGAAATGGGACGTGGCTTTGCTGTCGTTGCCGATGAAGTACGCGCACTTGCGACTAAAACTCGCGCATCGACGTCCAGTGTTAACGAGCTGATTACCACCATCAGCACCAGTACTAACTCAGTTGTGGGTATCATGGAGACCAGTTTAACCACCGCGGCAAGCAGTTTTGAGCAAGTTGATAAAGCGCAGCAAAGCTGGAAGCAGATTGAGCTGTCAATCGCCAATATTAGCAATCATGTTGACCGCATCAGCCATGCCATTGTCGGCCAGCAACAACAAATTAATGGTTTATCCATCAACTTTAATGCCATGGATGATAACTTCTCCAAAACTACTCATACCATCGAATTGAGCCAATCAATTGGCGAAGACATCACCAAAATGGGCGTGAAATTGCGCTCGCTAACCAATATCTTTCAAGTCACCGAAAGCAAGCATTCTGAAGCACGCCGCAGCCAATTCCGCGGTGAAGATGACAAAGCTTAGCCTTCCAAACATACAAAAAGCCTCGCTAAGCGAGGCTTTTTCGTCTTTAACACTTAATAAATTTACAATGTAAATGCCTGTTCAGATCTGGCGTCAAAGGGCATATTTGCACTCCCCTTCCCCCCAAGCCAGCACTTTATTAAGCCATCATTGAAAATCCCATTATGGCGTGGCATCTAATTCGACCGGCAAGTAATGCTTAGGCTCGAGTTTAAGCCATTCCGGTAATACAGTTCCGATCGAAATGGATGACCAAGTTCCCGTCAGCACCCCAATAAACATCGCGGTTGCAAACCCTTCTAGTGCCGCACCGCCCATAATCCATAACGCGGAAATGGTGATAAGCGTTGTACCCGATGTCACCATAGTGCGCGAAAATGTCGCGATGATAGCTTGGTCGTTAATCTCAGCAGTAGGCAATTTTTGTTTGGCGACTAAAAGCTCACGAATACGGTCTGAAACAATGATTGAGTCATTGAGCGAATAGCCCAATATAGCCAAGATCGCCGCAAATACCGTCAAGTTAAACTCCATTTGCGTCATAGCGAAAAAGCCCAGTACCAGAACAACGTCATGCATTAGCGCTAACAAAGACCCGGTCGCCAATCGCCATTCAAAGCGAAAACACAGATAACCAAGAATACACAGCACCGAAATCAACAGCGCCATGCCACCATCATCGACTAAATCTTGCCCAACCTGAGCGCCCACCATACTGTTGCTCACAATGTTCACTTGATGAGAGATTGGCGCAAGAACATCGGTAATATTCGGCATCGTTTGACCAGCTTGCGCATTTGAGTAACGAATCACCCAACGCCCTTGCTGGTCAGAATGCGTAACACTGGTAAATTCACCCAGTTGCGGTTTGAGGACCTCAAGTAGTTGGTCGCTGGTAAGTTGTGGGTCAACGGTGACTTCCGTCACCATGCCGCCGGTGAAATCCAGCCCCATATTCAAACCACGACCTGCCAGCATCGCAACTGAAAGCACCATCAAGCCAAGCGATATAAACCCTGTCACGTAACGAATACGGCGAATATGTTGTTTTAAAAACGTTACCATGATTTAAACCCTCACTTGGTGGCGGGAATCACGTCCCCAGATCACATTGATAATCGCACGTGACGCAAACACGCCACTGAACATACTGGTCAACAACCCAAGACCAAGGGTTAATGCAAAACCTTGAATCGGACCATTACCGATTGAAAACAGAATCACTGCCGTGATCATGGTGGTGATGTTGGCATCCAAAATGGTGCTAAACGCGCTGTCAAAACCGGCGTCTATTGCCTGAGCAAATGAACGCCCTTCGCCAAGCTTGTCTTTGATTCTTTCGAAAATCAGAACGTTGGTATCAACCGCCATACCGACGGTGAGCACCAAACCGGCGATCCCTGGCAAGGTCAACACCGCACCCGGTAACAAACCAATTAAACCCAGTAGACACACTAAGTTAATCAGCAGCGCCACATTGGCAACCCAACCCAAACGACGATACCACAACGCCATAAAGGTCAAGGTTAAACCCAGACCAAGTGCAAGTGCGGCGAAGCCGTTATGAATATTTTCCGCCCCAAGAGAGGCGCCAATCGTGCGCTCTTCAACAATAGTGACAGGTGCGGTCAGAGAGCCAGCGCGCAGTAGTAGCGCGAGCTGCTGCGCTTCATCAATCGACCCAGCTCCGGTAATTCGAAACTGACTGCCGAGCTGTGACTGAATGGTCGCGACACTGATTACTCGCTCACGACGCTCGGTTTCACCTTTCGCGTTAGTGGTGTATTCACGATACACCGTTGCCATCGGCTTACCGATGTTCTTACCAGAAAAGGCACTCATCAGCTTGCCACCGGCGTGATCAAGCGAAATATTGACCTCTGAAAAACCCATTTTATCGACGCCAGCACGCGCATTGACGATATGCTCACCGGTCAGCACCGGATGCTTATCAATCACCACATCCTTGCCATCGTTATCTTTCAGCACCACATCGGAATAACTTTTGCCTTCGCTTGGCGATTTCGCTGGGTAGAAAGCCAGACTTGCCGTCGCACCGATAACATTTTTCGCTTCAGATGGATCTTGTACGCCCGGAAGTTCAATGCGAATACTGTGTTCACCTTGACGCTGAACCATGGCTTCGGTAATACCAAGTTCCTCAATGCGGTCACGCATGATTTTTAAGTTTTGCTTGAGTGTTTGGCTTTGAAAATCGAGCTTTGATTGCTCGGTTGGCGCAACGCTGAGCTGACCGTCATGGTGCTGAATTTGCCAATTTGAATAATTTTTCTCCACAAAGTCACTGACTTTATTCAGTGCATCTGAGGCAGAGCTGGTCACGGCAAATTGGTCATTACCCTGCGCTTTAATTGCCACATCACGAATTCGCTCGCTCCGCAGCATATCGCGCACTTCATCTATCAGTGCATTACGTTGCTCTTCAAAAGCTTTATTGACGTCAACGTTAAGTAGAAACTGCACCCCGCCGCGAAGGTCGAGGCCAAGTTTTATCGGGTTAAAGCCAAGTTTGCCGAGCCAATCAGGCGCAACCGATACGTAAGAAAAGCTAATAGCATCGCCATCTTTAATCAACGGATTAAGTAACTGGCGAGCTTGAGTTTGCTGGTCTTCATCAGCAAATACCAAGGTGGTTTTCCCCGCGCTTTGAGTGATGCGCTGGGCTTTTATCTGATGTTGCGTTAGCAACTGATTGAGGCTGGCAACCGAGTTAAGTTGCGACACACTGCCTTGCTTCGCTTGGCTTATCTGAATCGAAGGCTGTTCGCCATACCAAGTCGGAATAGCACTAAGTGCAAGTAGCAGCACCGTGACAATGAGCACCACATATTTCCATGAGGCGTAGTGATTCATAAGACGCTTAGCAGGCGCCTTACGGGTGTTTTTTTTCTTCATAGTTCAAATCCCTCGACACAAAAAGCGCGAGTTAATCAGTGAAATTAGACAAATTAGGTCGCGAGACACGCTCGCCAAGAATTATGAAGAAAAGGGAAATTGACTATTGAGGGCAACGTACAGCGCGTTGGTTTCCTTCCACCCAGCAAGACGATATGGGTTGCCATTGCCATGAACATACCAAATGATCGGCGAAGCCAGCGTGCCAATAGACGTGTTGAAACCAGAAACTGGCGTCGCCAGTGCAGCATAACTTAACGGTTCGTCATCAGGCTGGAACTGAAAACGAGGCGCTCTGTCAAACCGATAGGCATGAAGAATTGCACTCGCACGACGAGACGTATTAGATGAGAAAGATGTTGAGCCCGACGTGTTGACCGGCTTGGCCGCAAGCGTGTCCGCTTGGGTGGTAAACAGCGGCGCATTTTTGGTGATAAGTTGGCGGTTAGGTTCGCCTTCTGTGGGGCACGACAGAGCCTGCGATGGTAGCACCATAGCAAGCAGAGTAAACCACAGATATTGAATAAAACGCAGACCCATTCACACAACAAAATAAACTAAATCAAAACCCATACTAATTTGCATAACAGCGTGCGACAACTAAAAAGATCTAAAACTCGCTGCGCACTGCTATTGGTAGAATATCTTGCCAGTTTGTACATCAAGGTAAATTTTGTTTTGTTGCTTTAAGCCGCCGCAGTAGACGAAATACACATCTCGTCCTTCAAATCGGTTTGAACGCACCCAGCCCCCGAGTTCTTCAAAATCCTCTGGCGAACACGTGCCCTCTTTGAGCAATTCATCGGCCTTTTTGGTGAACATCTCAAAGAAATCCTTAAAGTCATCCGATTTTTCAACGTATTGACTGACGGTTTCCAAACGCTCTTCACGGGTGATGGTGGGCGGCACTTCCAACAAGGATTTCATCGGCACCCATTCTGCAGTTTGTTCACCGCCCTCTTCATAGACATAGTAAGGCGTGACACGCCCCCAACCGTCTTTTTGTTCGAGAATGTGCAACTTGTCGCCACGGTACACAAACCCTTCAATAAAGGCATCGCCACTTGGGGCGTTTCGAACCGCGAGTTTTTCTGGATTAACATAATAATCGGTGACCGGCTTAGGCTCTGGTACCACCACCTTATCCTTTTCCAGATCGAGTACAGGTTTTGGCTTAAGGCGCTCTAATTCAGCTTTATTGGCCGCAGCCAACGCTTCTTGCTCTGGCTTCATCACAAATAAGTAATAGCCCGCACCTGCGCCACCGACACCCAGTAGAAATAGCACCAACATGATGATCTTTTTCATAACTCTCTCAGCGATTTACCTATACTTAATTCAGACCACCTCACACCATGACTTAACATGCAATGGCGCCCACTTATTAACACTATAGCGGCCATTTGGCTGACAACTTTACCTTGGCTCGCTCAGGGTGGGCAATGCGTGGAAAGGAGTTGGAATCAGTTGATTGTCCAGCAGAAACAGCTCGACACTTGGTACAACCAACACGCTAAAAAATTTAATCAGTTCCTCGACATCTACCGTCAGCAAGTGTTCTTGCATCGCCAATTTACTCAACAGCAAATCGTCTCTTTTTGGTCGCCGAACAAGCCAGATTTACAACGTAAAATGCGTGCGCAAATCGAGAGTTCTCAGCAAATCGCCTACCATCTACAGCAAGAGATCGACTTACTAACCGAACAGGAGCGCCCTGTCAGTGGCCTGATGGCGCAATGGCAAACCATGAGCCTAGCTTGTAAGCAAAATAAACAAGCGGTCAACGCCCACTCCAGCCAACAGTATGTTACCCAAAATCAGCAACTTTTAACGCAGCTTACCCAACTTAGTGACAAGTTAGTCACTCTAAAACACGCTTATATAACGGAGAGTGAGCAACTTACTTTGGCAGAGCAAACCGCCAGCAAGGCTGATGTAAAAAATAAAGGGGCCCAAAACCATTCGGAGGGGAATAAATGATTCTGGGCCAACCTTGAACTGGCTTAAGTTAACAGTCCAAACCTTGCAGCGCATCGCATTTGGCAGCGCAGATAAAGTCGTTACGATGCAATCCCTTGAGGGAATGGCTCCACCAAGTCACTGTCACTTTGCCCCATTCCAGCAAAATGCTTGGGTGATGAAACTGCGCCTCGGCAAGGTGCGCAACTTGGTCTGCAAACGCCCAAGCAAGCTTAAAGTTCTTAAATACAAATACTTTTTCCAGCTGTGGTATTCCCTCTCGTACACAAATTTGCCAATCTCTAAGCTCTGCCAACAGCCGTTGCTGCTGTTGAGTATTCAATGCCTCGGCGCCTTTGCTGCAAGCTTCACAAGTTAGTTGTTCAAGCATGATTCACTTCCTTTGACTTAAAGCGCGCGGGTAATAACCCAAGCCTAATGGCTTGATTGACTTGGTTCATCACATCAAGGCAAGTAAGCCGATACAGCTGTGCGATGTCTTCAAGTACAAAGTACACGGGTTGCATGATGTCGATTCGATAAGGTGTGCGCAGCACGGTTTGTAAATCAAACGCTGCGCGTTCAGGCTCTGGGCTTTCTAGCGCATACACCGTTTCCCCCGGCGAAGACAAAATGCCGCCGCCGTAAATTTTGCATTCGCCTTTTTGCTTCACCAGCCCAAACTCAACCGTAAACCAGTAAAGCCTCGCCAAATAGACGCGCTGGGTGTGGCTGGCATGTTCACCAAGCTGGCCATAGACCTGAGTAAAATGCGCAAAATCATGATGAGTTAACATCGCACAGTGACCGAACACTTCGTGGAAAAAATCCGGCTCTTGCAAATAGTCAAACTCGTCGCGCGAGCGCAGAAACGTTGCCACCGGAAACTGTTTGGCGGCAAGTAAGGCAAAAAAATGTTCGAAATCAATCAATGCCGGCACGGGCACCACCTGCCAACCCGTTTGCGCCTTAAGAACATGATTAATATCGCTGAGCTGCGGCGCTTTAGATGTGGGCAAATCAAGCATCGCCAAACCACTTAGATACGCATCACAAGCACGGTTTTCGACCCGTTTGTGTTGACGATGGATCAAGTCATGCCAAATCCGGTTTTCTTCTGCGCTCCAGCGAATACGCCCATGCTTATCAAGTGGCTTAGAACGGTAATGAGTCATCACATCGCTCCTATCTCATGCCTATTAGCTAAAGCCTAAGTCATCCCCAATCATGCGCTAGCCGCCTTCTAAACCGCAGCGACGACGACTGTGTAACAAAAATTTTACATCGAGATATTTTTTCTTGAATATCATCAAGATGAAAATATAAGTCGCGTTTGACATTGATTAAATTGTCACCAACACTTAGTTCAGTCACAGCACACCACGGACACCAAAATGCCAAACTCAAGGACTGATCATCTGCCACATCAGCCCTGGCAACCTAGCCAGCAGCGGGTGCAGGATTCCAACCTCAAGCAGTTTATTCAACACATTAACATGCAAGGTGAAATCATCACCGATTACCCTTCACTGCACGCGTGGTCGGTCGCCAACAGCAAAGAATTCTGGTTGGAAGTGTGGCAATTTTGCGATGTGATCGGCTTCCAAGGCAATTGCATATTTGGCGAAGGCATTGCCAAATGGCAACGGTTTTGCTCCAGTCGTGACACCATTTGGTTTCCCCAATCGCAGCTAAACTACGCCGAGAACCTGCTGTCCTATGCATTTCAAACGCCAGATGGCATCGCCATTTGGTTTAAAAATGAACGCGGACAAACACGAAAAGTCACCTGGCAGGCGCTGTGCGACCAAGTTTCCATCCTTCAGCAGTGGCTAAAACAAAACGGCGTCGAGCGTGGCGATGTCGTGGCGGGGTATCTCCCTCACCTTCCTGAAACAGTTGCGGCGATGCTTGCAACCACCAGCCTTGGCGCAATATGGACATCGACCTCTCCCGACTTTGGCGTTGAAAGCGTGGTGGAACGGTTTGGTCAGGTACAACCTAAAATTCTATTTTGCTGCAATGGCTACACCTTCAACGGCCAATCCTACTTGATGGAAAGCCACAATGCAGAGCTGGCGGCAGCGCTGCCAAGCGTCACCAACACCTGCCAAATCGATTATCTGCAAACAGGTCAAGATTCCCTGTTTGGTAGCGAACACTTCTCCGATTGGGAATCGGTTCTTTCGGGTTATTTAGCGCGCGGTGTGGAGTTTGAGCGTATCGGATTTAACGACCCGCTGTTCATCCTCTACTCTTCAGGCACCACAGGGCAACCGAAATGCATTACCCACACCGTGGGCGGAACGATTTTAAATCACCTCAAAGAGCATCAACTGCACTGCGATATTCAACCGGGCGACCGAGTATTTTATTACACCACCTGTGGCTGGATGATGTGGAATTGGCATGTCAGTGCACTTGCCAGCGGCGCGACCTTAGTCATTTATGATGGCAGTCCAATGACACCCATGCCCAGTGTGCTGTGGGAATTGGCACAGGAAGCCCAAGTCACGCTGTTTGGCACCTCAGCGAAATATCTGCAGACGCTACAAAGCAGTCAATTCTCGCCCAGCCAATATTTTTCGCTCACGACGCTCAAAACGATCTGTTCAACAGGATCGCCACTTTATCCCGAGCAATACGACTATGTGTATGCCAATATCAAACCCGATATACACTTAGCCTCCATTTCCGGTGGTACCGACATTTGCGGCTGCTTTGTCATCGGTAATCCGATTTCAGCCGTCTATCGCGGTGAATGCCAAGGTCCAGCACTAGGCATGGATGTCTGCGTATTTAATTCTCAAGGAGAACGTGTGGTTGGTGAGCGCGGAGAGTTAGTCTGTTGTAACAGCTTTCCCAATCAACCGCTCGGCTTCTGGCATGATGATGGCGAGCGCTACCACAGCACCTATTGGCAGCGATATGAAAATGCTTGGCTACAAGGGGATGATGTGATGCAGACCGAACATGGTGGCATGGTGTTCTTTGGCCGCAGTGATGCCCAATTGAATGTCGGAGGGGTGCGGATTGGCACCGCGGAAATCTACCGTCAGGTAAATAAAATGCGGAAGGTTCATGATTCTATCGCCGCATCACGTCTGCGTGGTGGTCATGAAATTCTGACTTTGTTTGTCCAACTCAAAGCCGGTGAACATTTGGATGAAAACCTCAAAGCCGACATCAAATTGCGCCTTAAAACCCACTGCTCACCAAGACACGTTCCGCAAGAAATTTATCCGATCAGCGATACCCCAAAAACGCGCTCAGGAAAGCTGATGGAAATCGCCCTCAAACAGGCTTTAAATCAGCAGCCGATTGCCAATCTTGGCGCTCTAGCCAATCCACAAGTGCTAGATGAAGTACGAGCGCTAATTAAATCGTCTCAATAAACAATCTTAGCGGTACGCCAAACAGAAAAGACCTCGAAATTTCGAGGTCTTTTGCATGCAACGAGTCATGAAAATCGGGCTATTTTTGCGCTACGCACATCACCACTTGTTGAGTACCAAGCTCGGTGTCGATGCTAAATGGTGTCGTCACCGTCACTTGCTCAAAACCGACACTGCTAAGCACTTGCTTTGCGCGTTGCACGGAAATGCCTTCAATATCGTTGGGGCTATCACTTAGCCAATCCCACTGAATAAAGTAACCGCCCTCATCAAGCAGCGAATAAACGATATCAGCGATATCCGCGTAATTGGTCAAAAAGCCACACACGGATGAGGCCGTCACAACATCAAACTGGCCACGAAACGCCGGATGAATCGCGACTAAACCGCGAGTTAACATGTCAACCA
The DNA here is from genome assembly GCF_900100015.1 of Vibrio xiamenensis. Classification (GTDB taxonomy): domain Bacteria; phylum Pseudomonadota; class Gammaproteobacteria; order Enterobacterales; family Vibrionaceae; genus Vibrio; species Vibrio xiamenensis. Next base: position 122,207 of record NZ_FNDD01000009.1, read on the forward strand.
CTGGCTCTACATTACTCAGCTCTTTTTGATCGAGCTGCTCAATCATGGCTTCAGAGCCATCAAGCGCCACAATATCTTTGGCCAGCGGAGACATTTTTTGGCATAACTGCCCAGTGCCGCAGCCAAAATCTAAAACATGCTTTCCTGAAAGGTCCACAATTGCAGTCAGTGAATCAAATGCCTTGGTCGCGAAATTAACCGTTGCTGGGTTACGTTCCCATTCAGCGGCGTAATCATCCCAATTCATTGCCATCATGATCTCCCTATAACTTCATACATCTGGCAGGTACTTCACAAGAGTAAACTAAAACTGGCGCTAGTTCATAGCCTTAAATCAGTTAAAACGGACATCTGCCGATAATTTGGTTAAAATTACGCAGCAACCTCGCGAGGCGAGTCGAACCCAATTGACTTGCGCTCGTGTTTTAGCATCGCGGATTTTGGAGCCTATTTTTACGTTATGAACGTATCGCAAATTGAATCTTTTTGTTTGATCGCCGATCTCGGTTCGGTTTCCGAAGCCGCGCGCCAACTCGATTGCAATCGAACTAAACTTAGCATGGCGATCAAAGCGCTTGAAAAAGAGCTCGAAATCGAACTGTTCGTGCGCAGTGGCAACCACGTTGCACTATCCGAAGCTGGCAAAGCAATTTATAAAGATTGCCAAAATATGCTCGCAACCGCGTCAAGAATCAAGCAAACCTGCCTACAAGTATCAGGCGAATTTAACGCCGAGTTGTGGATTGCTCGAGATGACTCGCTGCCTGACGAGTTGTGGCAAGAACTGGCGCACACCCTCAATCATAAATTTCCCGCCACATCCTTTAATATCGTTCTCGCCTCAAGTGGCGATTTATCCAATCTGGTCGGCACTCAACAAGTCGACTTTGCGTTTGGGGTTGACTACGAACGACTGGATAACCCGCTCATCACCTACCAACCGCTGGGTAAAATTCGCATGATGTCGGTATGTAAGAGCGGCCACCGCCTTACCAAACTAAGCCGAGTGTCGGATGAAGAATTGCGTAACGCAATGCAAGCGGTGATGGTGTATCTCAACGAAAAAGACAACCCTGAACTGCAGCCGCTATCACTGACCCATATTGGCTTTTCAAGTTTTGATTACATTCTCAATACCATTCTTACAGAAGATGCGTGGGGAGTTTTGCCAGAGCCGTTAATTCGTCATTACCTACGTAAGCAAGAGCTGGCAGTAATTAAACACACCTATGGCTTAACCCAAGAAGATTACTGTATGTTGACGGCCGCAGGCATGGCTGAACACCCGGGAATGACCTGGCTTGCCGATCAATTGAACGAATATCTCTTTGACTTCTAACCATGTTTCATTCTGATGACGTTCGAAAATCACTCAGCGTCAAATATGTTGTCACCAAAAATCTTACCTAAGTGGTTGTTTCAAAATAAGTAACCAGAATTTTTCGCTATTGACACACCACTTATCTGGATATTTGATTTGTCAAAAATGCAAATAAACAGAACAATATGGCCATCTAATTTATTGAGTAAACATTATGTGTGCCAGGACAAGCTTAAACGAAAAACGAATTCTAACTCTTTCTGCCCTTTTAGCATCAGGCTTTGCCGGCGGTGGATTAGTGCTCGGATTACTCGTTGGCTCTCTGGTAATTATGTTTGACGGCGTCTATTCAATGGTTAGCCTGCTGTTAACATTATTGTCACTCGCAGCATCGCGTTATATGCGCAAACCATCACAAGGCCAATTCCAATACGGCAAAGCCATGCTTGAGCCGGTTGTTATCATGATCAAAGGCAGCGTGATTTTGTCGGTGGTGTGTTATTCACTCTACTCTGCAGTAAGTGCACTTTTTACTGGCGGACGTGAAGTCGATGCGTCGATTGCCACACTGTTTGGCATCATCAACGTAATCGGCTGTAGCTACGCTTGGTGGACTATTGCTAAGAACTCAAAGCGTTTTTCATCCGGTCTTATCGAAGCAGAAACCAAACAGTGGAAAATGGACACCCTACTGAGTGTCGCAGTAACGGCAGGTTTTGTGTGTGCGTGGTTACTGTCTATCAGCCCGTGGGCGCAATACGAAGTGTATGCCGACCCGGTTATGATGCTATTGATGTCGTTTTACTTTATCAAAGTGCCATTTGATATGATCAAAGGCGCAGCGCGCGAACTGCTGATGATGCGCCCAAGCAAAGAGATTTGTCAGTTAGTCGGCAGTGAAATTGCCGCGTTGGACGAACAATCACCACAAAACTTTAAACTGGCAGGCGTCACCAAAATTGGTCAAGAACTGCGCGTAAAAGTGGATATTCATAGCACCAGCCAGCAGCTAGATGTCAAACACCTTGACCGTGCTCGTCGAGTGCTGAAAGACAAGTTATCAAAACTGTCACTGGATCTGAACCTAACCATGAACATCGCCAACTAATCGGTTGGCGCTGCTCTCTAATGATTGCTTAAGACAAAGCGATAACTTCAGCGCTTGTGCAATTCGCTTTACTAGACTTGGTGGTTAAATACCAAGTCTTTTTATTTTGAAACAATCTATATGCGACTTTATATTTCCCAATATAAAAATCATAACCAATAAATATCAAATACCCACTTAAATAAACAAAACATATAATTGAATCAGGCAAAGCAACTGTTTTAAAATTCAAAAGAAAAATATATCCATTCAAAAAATTACACTCGAAAATTATTTAAATTAATTTAGATCAACAAACCTATAGAATTATTCTCCATTCACCTTTGTGAAATAAATCCTTTATATTTCTGAAATATACCAAAAATACTTTAGGCATTTTCTTTGAGATGCTCTAATGTTTATAAAAAATACGATTTCTCGCCGCGCGTTTCTTGGTGGTGCAGCAAAGGTTGGCGCCGCTGTCGCTTCTACATCCATTTTGACCGCTTGTGACAATGACGATTCCACAGATATCTCTGGCGTTAAAATCGCCATGCTTGCAGATGTGCACTTTCATGATGTTTTTGGTAATTATGATTTTAGTGAATATAACAGTGAAGTGACGATACGCAGCTTGCAAGACTCTTGTGAATCGACGCGAATGTTCAATGAAAATTACTTTGCTTTTATTCAGGCGTTACAAGAAATTGGCGAGCAAGGCATTAAATATATCTGCCTACTCGGAGACTTCTCAGATGAAGGTCAACTCGATACGCTGAAAGGCTTTCAACGTGTCGTTGAACCATTTATTGAAAGCTATGGCTTTGAATTCTTTTTGACCAATGGTAACCATGATCCAAATAAACCGTTCGGTAGCGACCAGAGCAAAAACTTCTTAAATACAAACGGCGCCAGTATTTCAGTTACTAGCGATGCCAGCAACGACTTTTCTGCTGATGATGTCGTTGTCGACCAACACATATCTCAAGGTATGTGGTCTGCTGGCTATGAAGAAATGTTTGATCTGCTGGGTAACTACGGATTTCAAAATAAGTCGAGCTACGTGTATTACGAAACGCCGTGGGGAAGCGATGATTTTGCCGACCGCGGGTTAATGATGACATCAGAGGACGGCTCGGCCTCTTTTTGGTGCCCTGATTCCTCTTATCTTGCAGAGCCTGTTGAGGGGCTTTGGATTGTTGCCGTGGATATGAATATCCACTTACCCAACCAAGACGGTAGCAGTTGGAGTCATGCCTCAGTCGGTTGGGAGGAAGGTAAACAATACAAGCCACAGCTGATGACTTGGCTTGAAAGCGTCACCCAACGAGCTCAGCAAATGGGCAAAACGCTGATTGTATTCAGCCATTATCCCGCAACCGAGTATCTCAATTCGAGCGCCAATGATTTTTACTATGTGTTCAACGATGGGTCGTACAATAACACTCGCGTGCCTTCAACAGATACAGCGTCGCAAGTAGCAAATACCGGCGTAAAACTGCATTTTGCCGGACATATTCACGTTAACGATACGTCATCTTATCAAAATGACAACGCGACACTGATTAATGTACAAGCACCTTCTCTCGCCGCTTACACTCCCTCTTATAAAGTGATTACCTGCCATTCACCTTCCCTGTTTGAGATTGAAACCCAAACTCTGCAGGATGTCGCCGATTTTGATTCACTGTTCCCTTATTACATAAGCGAACAACAGCATCGCGAAAGTGTCGGTGCCGACATTCAATGGGCCGACATGCTGGATGCCACGAATTACCGCGATTTGATGTACCGCCACTTAAATGTGTTGATGAATATGCGGCTTAAATCGGATTGGGGCGCAGATATTCTCGCGCTATTCGATGCACAGACACCGTTGTACTGGTTAATGATGCTGTCATGTTTTGAAGGCGAACTCGACAATCAACAAATGCTGGCTTTAATTGCAGAAATGAACGCCGATGCCAGCAACAATGACATTATTAGTCTATTTACGAACTGGGACCTAGAAACACAGGCGCTTGCTGCGCTTGAGCAAGTCGAAAGTCATAATCGCACCTTCGTCACTGATCGAGCTCAAATGTTAGAGGTCGGTTTTGACGAGTTGTGTCTTACAACCTTATACCTGCGCAATGGCGATGAGCTCGCACTGCAAGACCTCAATTACCAGCAATTGGTCCCGATTCGTATCGCAATCGAAATGTTTAAAAATAATGACGCTGATGGCGACTTGGAAAACATTAACTGGGATACCGATTACGTAGGCCAAGATCCCGCCAGCGGCGGAGAAGTGACTCTCGAACAGCTTGACTTAGCGCTATTAAAAACACGATTCGCTGCGTTAGCACGAATCTATCACCAGTTAGGAAAAGCCAAACCAGCGGATCATTTCTATGTCGACCTGGCGAGTGGAGATATTGAAGATTTGGCGGGAAACAAACAGTTTTAATCGCTGCTCCTTTGGGCATAAACGTCGTTGATACTCAAACAGTTGATGCTCAAACAATAGACATAAAAAAGCCGACATCATGTCGGCTTTGTGTCGTTATCTGCTATTTTCTTAACGCGTTCAATTTGGCCTGTGCGATACCGAAAATACTATCAATCGGGTAGCTGCCTTCCTCACTCGCGACGCCTGCTTGTTTGCCGGTAAACAGTTCAATCGCTTCTGTAACGTGGTCAATCGCCCAAATATTAAATTCGCCGCGCTCAACCGCTTTGACGATATCTGGGCGCAGCATCAAATTGTGCTGGTTGGAACGTGGAATGATCACCCCTTGTTCATTGCTGCGGCCTTTAATCATGCACACATCAAAGAAGCCTTCGATTTTTTCATTCACACCACCAATGGGCTGCGCTTCGCCAAATTGGTTCATTGAACCGGTAATCGCAATGTCTTGACGATTCGGTTGCTTAGCAAACGCTGACACGACCGCACAAAACTCCGCCATACTCGCGCTGTCACCATCTACGCCGCCGTAAGACTGCTCAAAGGTGATGGTAGTGGTCAGCGGCACCCGCGCCGTTTTGCCAAACACCGACGACAAATACGCAGTCAAAATCATCACCCCTTTGGAGTGAATGCTGCCGCCTAAATCGACACTGCGCTCGATATCAATCACATCACCATCGCCATAACAGGTAGTCGCTGTAATCCGGTTTGGCGCGCCAAACATATACTCACTGGTGGCAAGCACCGATAAAGCATTAACTTGGCCAATCGCCGACCCCGAGGTACGCAGCAAGGTTGTGCCATTGATGAAGCCTTCCATCACGCTGTCACGCAAGCGATTGACTCGCAGTTCTTGATTCGAAAGCGCCTCTTCGACATGACTGGCACGAATCATATTGGAATTTGCTTGCTTGGCCACATAGTTGGACTCACGCAGCAAGTTGGCAATATGCGCCGAGTGCAGCGACAGCTTGAACTGATCGCCAGAGATCCGTGAACTGTGCTCGATAATACGTGCGATCGCTTTGCGGTCACAGTGCAGCATATTGCTGTCGTGAACCACGCTGGCAATAAAGCGAGCATACTGCAGCTCTGAATCCGAGGTTCGTTTCATCTCGTCTTCAAAATCGGCGGTAACACGAAAGAGTTCGCGAAACTCCGGATCATAGTGTTGCAGCAGTTGATAAGTGCGGTAGTCACCAAACAAAATGATTTTTACATCAAGAGGAATCGGCTCGGGATCAAGCGACACCGCGCCAGTTAAGGTCACTTCTTTTTCAAGCGAGGTGAAACTCATTTGTCTTGAACGCAGCGCGCGCTTAAGCCCATCCCACACATACGGCTGTTCAAGCACCTTCTGCGCGTCCATCATCAGCACGCCGCCGTTGGCTTTGTGTAAACTGCCAGCCCGAATCAGTGAGAAATCGGTAAACACCGTACCTTTAAAGGTGGCGGTTTCAATGTAACCAAACAGCGAGTGATAGTTCGGATTTTCTTCCACTACGATAGGAAATTCGCTATCAGGCCGCGACACCAACACGTTTACTTTGTAACGGCGCGGCAGCTTTTTATCCAGCGAGGCGGTCGCAATCTCTGCCTGCTCATTACTCTCTTCAAGGAAAATATCGGCATTTTCAACGATGTCTTTTTGCAGCTCAGTTAAATAGGTTTTGATTTCGCTGTGTTCGTTGTAGTCGATCTTGAGTTGCTTAATAAAATGGGTGATCACATCTAGTGTCACATCATCATTGAGCTTTTTAATTTTTTCGCTGTACGACTCTTCCCACTCAGTCAAATGGCGCACCATTTTGCGCAATTTGATTTCAAGCTCGTCAATTTTATCGCTGAACGCTTCTTGCTCTTTTTTCGACAGCGCGTCAAAGCTCTCTTCAGTGTGCAACTCTTCGCCATTCATCGCCACGAATTGATAGTCACCTTGAGTGGTGATAGTCAAACTAATGCCCTGCTCTTTGGCTTCATGGCTGATGCTTTCCAGCTCCGCTTCTTGCTTTTGCGCTAGCTGGTTTTTCAGTTTGTCTGCGCGGCTATAATACATTTCGTTATCAAACGCGAGCGGCAGCGCTTGAACCAGCTTGGTCATTAATTTCTCGATATCTTGACGCAACCTGCTCCCCACCCCAACGGGCAGTTTTAATACCTTAGGCGTGCGAATATCATCAAAGTTAGCCACATAACACCAGTCAAATAGCGCATCGGTATCATGTTGATGACGGCTTAAATAGCGCAAAATCATGGTGCGCTTGCCTAGCCCATTTTGGCCAATGGCGTAAATGTTATATCCCTTTTCTTTAATCGACATCGCGAACTCAACCGCTTTTTGCGCGCGTTCTTGACCAACGATTTCATCGATCGGCGCCAACTCTTTCGTCGATTTACTGGTCAATTTCTCCAGTTCAGCGGCGTGATAGAGCTGCTTTGCTTCAAGCCTTTCAATCGCCATCACAACCTCCTATGTTTTTGTTTTTATGTCTCTTGCAAATATTAGTTGAATTTTATTTACGATTTAGTGACTTACACTCAAAACGTAACTGAACGACTAAAAATTCATCACTTTTGCATGTTTTATATTCAATTAAATGATAATTATTTGCATTAGAGACTAATTTGCATTTAAATAGCGAGTACGGAAACGGCTGGACACATTGACTATGGATTTACAACAAAGCTGGGCACACTTTCTAAAAGCAGAACAACTTCTCGACCAAGGTCATTGGCCAGAAGCACACTACTTGTTTGACCAAGTGTTGTCACACCTACCCGGACATATTCAAAACGCATTAGACCAACAAGAGCTCAAACCTTGTCAACTGGCTTGCCTGTTGTCTGGTTTACGCGATGCCGCCGTCCATCAATCCGAGATCCTCAACAAAATGGGGGCACAACAACAAGCGTTTCAGGTGCTTAACCAATCCTACGCGCTGGTGCAGTTTATCTCGATTGAACCGTCTCCTTTAGTGGCAGCCTGTGCTGACACTTTGCATACACACAGTGAAGATTTATTACGTCACCTCGGCGCGTTTTGCGCAGCGCAGCGTAATGCTCAGTGGATGATCGAGTTTGAACAAATTGAACAAGCCCACCACCACTTTGCGTCCCTTAAGGACCACAGCGCGATTCCGCCAAGAATGATGAATTAAAAAGGATGTACCATGTCTCAATCACCGATTCTAACGGTGCGCAATCTCTCCGTGAGCTTTACCACCAATGACGGCATCGTTGATGCAGTAAAAGACGTCAGCTTTGACCTGCACAAAGGCGAAACGCTGGCGATCGTTGGCGAATCCGGTAGCGGTAAATCGGTCTCAACCAATGCGTTGATGAAGCTGTTGCCCAACAATGCCATCATCGATGCACGCTCAAACATTGAGTTTGAAGGCCAAGCATTGCTGCCAAAATCAGACAAGCAAATGCAATCGATTCGCGGCAACCGTATCGGAATGATCTTCCAAGAGCCGATGACCTCGCTCAACCCATATTTGCGCGTTGGCAAGCAAGTGACCGAAGCGCTCACTTGCCATCAACCGATGAGCCAAGCGAAAGCCAAAGCTCGCGCGTTGGAGCTGTTTAACTTAGTCCAGTTACCAAACCCAGAGCAAGCATTTAAAAAGTACCCGCACGAGTTTTCAGGCGGTCAATTGCAGCGAATCATGATTGCTGTGGCGCTCATCAACGAGCCCGATATTTTGATCGCCGATGAACCGACCACCGCTCTGGATGTCACCGTGCAAGCCGAAGTGCTCGATCTTATCAAACGTATTCAAGCCAAAATGGGCATGGCGATTTTATTTATCACCCATGATCTTGGCGTGGTTAAGCACTTGGCCGACCGCGTGATCGTCATGTGTAAAGGCGATGTGGTAGAAGAAGGTCCATGCCAACAACTGTTCGCAGCGCCAAGCCACGAATACACTAAGATGCTAATAAACTCTGTGCCGCGCGGTCTTAAAACGCCAATTGAAGACAGCGCCGATATGCTGCTCAAAGCCGATGACATTCGCGTGCGTTTCTTGGTCAAACCGCACTTTATCGAAAGCCGCAGCCAATACTTTGAAGCGGTCAAAGGCATTTCACTGACGCTAAAACAGGGTGAAACCTTAGGCATTGTTGGTGAGTCTGGTTCAGGTAAATCGACGCTCGGTCGCGCGCTGATTGGCTTATTGCCTTCAACCGGCTCCATTGCCTTTAAAGGTCAAAATCTTGATGAGTTATCAGCCAAGCAACGTTTCGCACTGAAAAAAGACATTCAAATGGTGTTTCAAGACCCTTACGGTTCGCTGTCGCCACGTATGACGGTTGGTGAAATCATTACCGAAGGCTTAACGGTACACCAGCCAAGCATAAGTCGCAGTGAACGCATGCAACGCGCGCGTAAAGCGCTGCAAGAAGTGCGTCTCGACCCAACTTCGATTAACCGTTACCCCCACGAGTTTTCTGGTGGTCAACGTCAACGTATCGCGATTGCTCGCGCACTGATCCTAGAACCGTCGTTTATTCTGCTTGATGAACCAACATCGGCGCTCGATCGCTCAGTGCAATTAACCGTAATTGATTTGCTCAAAGACATTCAGAAAAAACACAATATTGGCTTTGTGTTTATCAGCCATGACTTGAGCGTGGTGAAAGCATTATCGGATCGCGTCATCGTAATGCAAAAAGGCGAAGTGATGGAGCAAGGCAACGCCAGCGACATCTTCAACCACCCAACTCATCCTTACACGAAAAAACTGCTTGCCGCGTCATTTGATATCGACGAGCAAGTCGCTTAATTACAAAAGTTTCACGACAACGTCAGGCTGTTCACAGCCACCCAAAACCGCGATAGGCTGAATATCGCGGTTTTTTTCGCTCTATTTTTCACCCAAAACAAAGGTTTCTTCGCAAAACAACGATTCTCGCCCTGAGCCAAAGTTTCCAGCGCCAAAGCCATCGATTTCTCGCCAAAACGACCGCATGCCGAGCCTGCGTATAAAATGCCTGTGCTTGGCTGCAATTCTTGTTACTTTAATACTCAACTGAATGCCAAATTAATGCTCACTATCAAGGAGAGAAAAATGCAACTGGAGATGTTCATCTGCGATGCGTTCACCCGTAACCAATTTGCCGGTAATTCCGCCGCTGTCGTACCTGTGACCGAGTGGCCTAGCGAGCACATCATGCAAAATATCGCGATTGAAAATAACCTCTCAGAAACCGCATTTGTTAAAAAGCTTGCCGACAATCACTACTTTATTCGCTGGTTTTCACCGCTGTGCGAAATCGACTTCTGCGGTCACGCAACGCTTGCGACCAGCTATGTGTTGTTTAGCCAACTTGGCGTCAGTGGCACCATTACCTATAGCACCGAGAGTGTCGGCGAGCTGACGGTGACGCAAAATGACGCAGGCCGTATCGTGATGGACTTTCCTAATAAGATGCCCAGTGAGGTCAATACCATTCCCGCGATGCTGCTCGAAGGCTTATCGATAACCCCAAGCGAAATTTTGGCTAATGACCAAGCTTATGTGGCGGTATTAGGCAGTGAGCAGCAAGTTTTAGATATGGTCACCGACAGCGAAAAGCTCAAACAGCTTTACCCGCTTGATGTGGTCGTGACCGCTAAAGCTAGCAATGCTGATTATGATTTTGTGTCGCGCTACTTCTGGCCTGCCAATGGTGGTGATGAAGACCCGGTGACGGGTTCGATCCACGCCGGATTAGCGCCATTTTGGGCCAAGCGTCTTGGTAAACATTCGCTGGTGGCGCGTCAAGCCTCTAAGCGCGGCGGCACTTTATATTGTGAGGTGCAACCAGCAGAGAATGGTGAATCTAACCTTGGACGAGTCACCATCGCGGGTGATGCGGTGCTTTATTCAAAAGCGCAGATATTTGTCTGATACAAATGGGGCTACTTGTGACCAAACCGCAGCGATTTATCACACTGCGGTTTAAAGCGTCATGCTTACCAGCGGCTCAGCGGAATGATCATCGGCGTGTGGGTGATTGGGTCTGGCACGATGTGACTTTTAAGGCCAAACACGCGCTCAATTAGTTGTTCATCGATGATGTCACTCGGTGCGCCCTTGGCAACTAACTCACCGCCATGCAGCGCGATGATGTGGTCAGCGTAGCGACAAGCTTGGTTTAGGTCATGAAGCACCGCCACCACAGTGCGACCTTCGCGCCGGTTAAGGCTTTTAAACAGATCCAACAGCTCAATCTGATGGGCAATATCCAAATACGTCGTCGGTTCATCAAGCATCAAGGTTGGGGTTTGCTGGGCTAAGACCATCGCAATCCACACACGTTGGCGCTGACCGCCAGATAAACTGTCAACGCTTTGATCTGCGAGCTCCACCACACTTGCCGCTTGCATGGCATGATTCACTGCCTTTTGATCGTCATCGCTCCACTGGCGAAACATACTTTGATGAGGATAACGCCCTCGCGCTACCAAATCATGAACACGAATACCATTTGGTGTATTGGCGCTTTGAGGCAATAACCCAAGTTTCTTCGCCACCTCTTTGGTCGGCCACTGATGGATGTCTTTGCCGTCAAGCAAAATCGAGCCTTGAGTTGGCTTTAGTAAGCGGCACAAACTTTTGAGCAGCGTGGATTTTCCGCAGCCATTTGGCCCGACAATCACAGTAAATTTGCCTTGCGGAATTTCCAGACTCAAATTCTGGCAAATCTGTTTAGTGTCGTAACCGAGTGTAAGATTGTGCGCTTCAAGCGACGCAGCGTTGAGCGGTGCATTCATAATCGTTCCAACTACATCATGGTTTGTAATCCGCAACCCTTTGTGGCTAGCGGGTTCTGGTCAACAACCAGATCAAATAAATGCCACCAACAATGCCGGTCACTCGGCCAATCGGTAGCGTGAGATTCAGAGGCGCCCACTGAGTGAGCAAGTCGGCAAGCAGCAGCAACACTGCGCCCATCAAGGCCGCACTCAGAATTGGCACACTGGGGTGGCGCGTAATGCGTCTCACCAATTGCGGCGCGGCAAGCGCGACAAACGCAATCGGCCCTGCAGCGCCAGTGGCAAGCGCGGCTAAAATCACCGCAGCAAACAAACTGATAAAGCGCATTCGCTCAATTGATACGCCAAGCTGAGCAGCCATATCTTCGCCCATTTCAATCAAAGCCAGCGAGCGCACGCCCCATTTCAGAAGCGGAATACAGATAAGCAGACCTATCGCAACCGGAATCACATCGCTCCATTTACGCGCGCTAAGCGAGCCTGACAGCCATAAGTTCGCCGATACCGCGTTATCAATATCACCCCATACCAGCATCAAGCCATTCAGCGCGGATAAGATCGCACCGACACCGATCCCGATCAAAATCATGCGATAACTGCTGATTTGACGTTGGTCGAGAGAGAGAAAATACACCGCAAGCGCCGTAAACGTGCCGCCTAAAATCGCACACAGTGCGACACCAAACATGCCGTTATTCAGCACGATAATATTGACCAGCGCGCCGGTTGCCGCGCCAGTGGTAAAGCCAATCACATCCGGCGAGCCAAGCGGATTGCGCGAAATCGACTGAAACACCGCGCCGGCAATACCAAGCGAGGCGCCAACGCACAGCGCGGTCAGCATACGCGGCAAACGAATGTGGAGTAAAATTCGCTCGCCGATACGCCCAATATCTTCACCAAGCGCAAACTGGCCAAGCGTGGTGTAGCTTATCGGGTATTTACCGAGCGTTAGCGCCAATGCGCCCAGCGCCAACATCAACCCAAACAACGCGCAGGAAATCAGCGCGGTGCGTTTGGAATATTGCCAAGAAAAAGAGCCAACACGATAAACACAGAGCTCGGATGAACGACTCATAGCTGCACCAATTTCCAACGTCTAACCAGAACAATAAACACCGGGCCGCCAAGTAGCGTAACCATAATACCCACGCTCACCTCTCCCGGCGCACCAATAATTCGCCCAGCCACATCAGCGCCCAGTAGCAAAATCGCCGAAATCATCATCGAATAAGGCAGTAGCCAGCGATGCCCAGGGCCAACCAAGAAACGCGCGATGTGTGGGGCAGTCAAACCGATAAAACTGATTGGGCCAGCCGCCGCAGAAGCCGCTGAGGAAAGCACCACTACGCAGCTACACACCACCAGCCACACCCAGCGCGCGTTCACGCCGAGCGCGCGGCCAAGGTCGTCACCAAGCGCTAATACATCAAGTAAACGGCTTAAATTGAGCACCACGATAGAAGTGATGATGATCATTGCTGTGGTCAACCAAACCACATCAAAGCCGCGGCCTTGCAGCGACCCCACCGCCCAATGACGAAACTGGTCAAACACTTCTTCACTGCTGTTTATAGTGATGATCTGAGTGATAGCGAGCAGCACCACCGACACCGCAGCGCCAGCAAGAATCAAGCGTACCGGGCTCATGGCGCGATACACGCTAGAGAGCACGTACACCAAAGCGCCGGCAAGCGCCGCGCCAAGCATGCCAAACCACAAATATTGTTCGATATCGGTAAAGCCAAGTAGCGCAATCGCCGACACAATCCCCACCATGGCACCCGCATTGACCCCAAGAATCCCGGGATCAGCGAGCGGATTACGTGTCAACGCTTGCATCAGCGCGCCAGCCCCGCCCAGCCCAATACCAACCACCACTGCCAAAATCGTGCGCGGCAATCGCACCCAATGGACCAGCAGGTGTTCACTGTTGGTCGGGTCGAAATGGCGCAACGCATCAAGCGTGGTCGCCAACGGGATCTGACGAGCACCGACGCACACACTGACCAGCGCCAGCAACACAATCACTACAGCACCCGCAATAAGACCTAAGCGATATTTCGTCTCGGCTTGGTTTGCCGTCGCCTTGAGAATCAAAGGGCTTTCCATGCTCAAATTCCGCCGTTACTGAGGAGCGAAAATGTCAGCGATGTTGTTGACAATTTCGGTCGCGCTAAACAGATCGACACGAAACGAATTCTGCCCAAGGCCATACACTTGGTGCGCTTTCACTGACGGCAAATTGTGCAACACAGGATCGTTAACAAAGCCTTGAATGTCATCGCGTTTGCGGCTTAGCAAAAACGTGGTTGGCGCATTCAAAGCAGAAAGGTTTTCATAATGAACACGCATGAAGTCGCGATGGGAAATCGGCCCCGCCTGCCAGCTCGGTTGCGGCGCTTCGATATCAAATCCCAGCGATTGCAATAACTGGGCATGGGTGCCCTGCTGCTTAGCAATCGCGTTGATGACCCCAGCGCCTTGAAAACTGATGATATTGGTTTTGCCCTTTGGCACCTGAATGTGCTGACGCGTGGTTTCAACCAATTGATTAAATTTGTCGATGCTTTGCTGCGCTTCGCGCTCTAGCCCAGTCGCCTTGGCGAGTTGACCCGCTAATTGCTGCCAAGAAAGGTCGGTATAATCGACGATGATGGTAGGCGCCAGTTCGCGAAACTCCTCAATTTGCGCCATTGCCGAATCAGCACCACTGGTCGAGACGACAATTAAGTCCGGCGCCATCGCGTAGACAGATTCCAAATCGACGCTGCCCGCCGGCCAAAGCGCTTCAACTTTACGCTGCTTAGCTAAATTCGCCCATTGCGCAAAGAAATCTCCTGCCATAGTGGTAGCGCTGCCAATCACTGGAGCATCAATCGCTAGCAACGTTCCTGTCACTGACACCGCAGTCGATAGAATGCGCTGCGGTGGATGCTCTATCAAGGTCTTGCTGCCATCAGCGTTAGTGAACTCACGCGGCCAATCCTGAGCATAGGCAAATTGTGTGACACACCACAACATGATAACAGTTATAGTTTTGATATTAATTCTTATTTCACTCATTGAATGGTACAGTCCCTAAATTGTTTATCATCGGTGGCAGTTTTCTCTCTTGAGGCGAATCAGTATATCGCCAGCCTCCTCTGCAAGCAATGATCTCAATCATGCCAAGGCTTAGCGAGCATCGCCATCACATTTATCCTTTTTAACCCCTACAAGGAAATCCCATGTCTCAACAATCTGAGCTGTGCGTAGGACTCGCGCTGGCCATGAGTTGGCTGACCAAAAGCGGTTGGCGACGCGCCGACAGTCAAGTCGAACAGCTATTTTCAGTCTCAGACTACATCGACCTAACCAAGCAAGCCGAAGCGGCAAAACTTGATTTCGTATTTCGCCCCGACACCCTGTTTTTGCCAACCGAAATGGTTGCTCAAGAGCCTGGATTTAGCAGCTTAGATCCTATGGTGTTACTGTCTGCGATCGCCACCTCCACCACGCATATCGGTTTGGTTTCTACGGCCTCCACCACGTTTAATCCCCCTTATGTGGTGGCGCGCCAATTGCAATCCCTCAACTGGCTCAGTCAGGGACGCGCTGGCTGGAATATCGTGACCGCGCTCGATGGCCAATACAATTTTGGTCAGCAAGCAATGCTACCATCAGAGCAGCGCTACCAAGTCGCCGCGGAATTTACCGATGTGGTACAAAAATTGTGGCGCAGTTACCCTAATGATGCGCTGCTGTACGACCGCCAATCCGGTCATTTTGCCGCAGCTGAGAAAGTGCAAGCGATTGATCACCAAGGCGAGCATTTTGCCGTCAAAGGACCTTTAAATGTACCGCAGTACCCAAGTGGTGATATTCCGCTGTTTCAGGCCGGCGCCTCGCCATGGGGACGTAACTTTGCCGCCAAAGTCGCCAACGCTATTTTTGCTGCTACGCCGGATTTGCAAGCGGGCATTGAACTGCGCCAAGACATGCGACGCCGCGCGCAACAGCATGGCCGTAACCCTGATGACATTAAAGTGCTACCGGGATTAAGTTTGTATCTGGCTGACGATTACGAGCAAGCGCTGGCGCTATATCAGTCAACTCATACTACCCTCACCCACGAGCGCAAACTCGCGTATTTAGCCAAGCATCTTGATGTCGATTTCTCTGAGTTGGCACTTGGCGATCATATTCACGCCGATATGCTGCCAAGCACTCAGCAAAATGTGCACAGTCATACCCATACTCAATTGCTGCGCCAATTTATTGAACGTGAAACCCCCACTCTGGAACAACTGCTAACCCGCCCAGAGGTGATGGGTTCGTCTCATTGGTTGGTGATTGGAACGCCGCATGATGCGGTGGATTCAATCGTGGAGCGAGTTGAAGCGGGCGCAGCGGATGGCTTTATCGCTGTCCCTGGCGGCTCACGCCAATCTGCAGCACTGTTTTTTGACCAAGTGATGCCGATGCTTCAACAGCGCGGTCTGTTCCGCTCTGAGTACCAAGGTACAACTCTGCGTGAGCACCTAAATCTTCCTGAGCACTTAAACATTTAAGTGTTGCTGGGCACATTTGAAGACAAAAAAGCGGCGATTATCGCCGCTTTTTTATTTGCCTTATCCCGTCCTGATATAAGTTGAACGTTGCTAAGCGAGACTCAGCGCCTTAAATGGCTATGGAGTTTTACCATCATACTGAGCTTTCCAACTTGCAATCTTCGCTTGTAGCGCCGAGCGGTTTTCTTTTGCGCCAGCGCCAAGCATCATCACATATGGCTGACTGAGCACTTGACGCAGCTTAGCGTTGGCTTGGTCGATGCTGACGTTATCTAGGAAGCGTTGCAAGCTTTGGCTAAATTGCTGCTGAGATTGCAGCGTAGTGTTTTCAACTAACGAGGTCACTTTTTGCTCAGCATAGTCCATTGGCAATTGCTGCGCCCAATCGTGATCGCTGTCATCGAGCAATTCTTGGTAATACGCCAGCGCCGTTTGAAATTCGTTGTCGCTCATGCCGACATCGCGAAGTTTCGCCAGTGTATTGAGGAACAGCGCTTGTGAGCTGATCCGGTCTTGCGGTTTAAACTCAATACCAATAAAGCTATAACGATGCGATTCCAGCTCAGAGTCAAAGGCATAAATCGACTGAGCCGACAGATCGGTTTGGTTAAACACCGCGTTTAAACGCTGATTGATGGCAGAATACGCCAAGCGCTCCAATCGAAGTTCGGTTTGCGCGCCCAACGTATCAATTGTTGTCTTGCCACGTTTGGCCACCAGCAGCATGCTTGGTAACTCGTGAGTATGGACTTGGGTGACATAATCATCGAGTTTCACGGGGTAGTCAGTTTTCGGCGCACTGTCATGTGCCGCCTCTGCTTGCCAGTTGCCAAACATCTGTTTAACCAAGGTATCAATATGCGCAATTTGTACCTGCCCGGTTATCACTAACTCGGCATTTTGCGGTTGATACCAGCGGTGATAAAAACCTTGCAGTTGCGTCTTCGACACTGTGCTAATCGAAGCTTTACTGCCATACGGATCACGGGTCATCAGCGCGGTATCACCGAGCATAAACTGGTAAACATTGTCGATAAAACTGCCAACATCCGGGTGGCCTTGCTTAATTTCACTTAACACCTGTTGCTTAGACGCTTTGATGCTGGCAGGCAAAAATTGTTGGCGAAACGCCACATCACTTAGCCACCAGAGGGCATCATTGAGCTTGGCGGTGGTGGGCAAATCAACTTTGTACACGGTTTCTCGATAGCTAGTATACGCATGACTATCTGCATCTAACTTGGCGTTTTGTTCACCCAGCAAAGTATAAAGCTGCGCTTTGGTCACGCGTTCACTGCCCTCAAACGCCATATGCTCGAGAAAGTGGGCATAGCCGCGCTGCTCATCGGACTCTTGCAGCGACCCGGCATGCACGATAAGACGCACTGACACTGCTTCGTCGTCAGTCGGATACACATGATAACGCAGCCCATTCGCCAAAGTTTTGCTCTGCCAATGGCTGTCAGCCTGAATGGAAGTTTGGTCGCTGAGTTGACTGCAGCCAAACAGCAACGCTGCGAACGCAAGCAGCAAATAACGCATATGGATAATACTCACACTATGAATAGACAATAACTATACGTCGAATCGCACTAAAGTATTAATCCTAATTAATAAAAACTGGTGCTTTTGCCCAAAAGCCGCGCACTTTATTGCATATTTTAAAGCGACAAAAAAGAGCGCCGTAGCGCCCTTAATCATTTCATGCGTCAGCCGTCAGAGGTTCAATTCGCTGGCGACCAAATTGCGCTTCATACAAGGCCATAAAGTCTTTGCGAATCAGATGTTCAAGATGCACCGCTTTATCGGTTGGGCAGAAAATCATAAAGTGTACGCTCTGCTCAGCCGTTGGCGAATTACTGATGTGAATGTGCGGCTCCGCACCTGGTAAGTCGACCCCGGCGTGTTTCTCAATCATAAAGTTATAACGCCTTGCTACTTCACTAAAGTAATGGCAATGCTCTTCGATCTTTACTTCAAGCTGGTCAATTAACGGGTACAAATTGACAAACTCTTTCACCACAATGGTGAAGTTATGATAAACATAGCGTTTCATGAAATTGAGGTTTTTGACCGGAAAGGTAAAAAACATACTGTTGGGCAAAGTGGCGGTTTTACCGGTGAAATGGTATTGGCCATGGTGAAGGTCGATCTCTTGAATCACAGTCGCCATCATATTGTGCTCGATAACTTCACCGCAGATCGATCCCACTTCAATCCAATCGCCAATACGAAAAGAGCGAGAACTGGCACGCTGAATCGAACCGGTAAAACACAAAATGATCTCTTTTGAAGCCACTACGATGGCAACTGCGATTGCCGTGACCGACAATGCAAACTGGTTGATTTCTGATTGCCACAGGGTAAACAACAGTAACATCAAAAGAATAAATGAACCGTTTTTGGTTCGCGACATCCATTTACGCTGATCTTCAGACACAAATGCATCGTCACCGCGAATCCTTGACAAGGTGAAACGCCGCACCAGTACAATCAGTAAAAAAATCAGTAATGAAAATAAAAACTTATGGGTAAGAAGGTAATCAATGGCCAACTGCACTTTATCCATTAAACGCTCCGGATAGATCAAAGGGGCTCAGCTGCCCCTTTTATTTATTCTTATTGGCGCGGCGCATGGCACCGACGCTTTAACTTACGGCGTTTAATGTCCCATACATAAGGATTAGGGTCTAGCCCTACGTGCAATTAATGCCACGCAGATTACGCTTCGATCCACGGGCATTGAGTTGCACTTGGTTGTCGAATTAAAAGAAACTCAATAAAACAGTTAAGAAGAAGGCGCACTGTCATCGGCGATGGCGGAGTTGATGACCGCCGGTGAGTTTTTCTGCGTGGGAATGTGGGTCGAAATCTGTTCACTTCGGATCATAGTGCTTTCAGCTTGAATGATGGTCGGATAAGCAATTATGCCCACCACAAACCCCAAACCGAAAATGATCAGATGTGATAGCGAAAGTAAGAACCACTTCATGCCGAAACCTATTGCTTATGTGTGTGTCGCAGAGGGGGCATACGATAAAGAAAATCCGCCTCTGCGACCACCCACTATCATCTGATATTGAGCGCAGTTTTTTCTGTCAAACGAACGATTACCTCAACCGCCTTTTGCATTCCCTCAATAGTGGCAAACTCGTGAATACCATGAAAGTTGTAGCCGCCAGTAAAAATATTTGGACACGGCAGGCCCATAAACGACAAACGTGCTCCGTCGGTACCGCCGCGGATAGGCTTAATCATTGGCGTAATGCCGCAGTCGATCATTGCTTGTTTGGCGTTGTCTATGATGTTCGGAAACGGCTCGACTTTTTCTTTCATATTGAAGTAGCTGTCTTCGATAATCAGCGTCACCACATCCGATTTAAATCCCTGATTTATATCGTCAACCATCGCTTTTAGCCGCGCTTTACGCGCTTGCAATCCGTCCAAGTCGAAATCACGTAAAATGTAGTTGAGTTGGCTGCTTGCTACACTCATGGTTGATGAGGTGAGATGGTAAAATCCTTGATAACCGTCAGTGCATTCAGGAGTCTCTTCGCTTGGCATTTGCGCATGGAATTGACACGCTAATGTCATCGAGTTCACCATCTTATCTTTGGCAGTGCCTGGATGAACGTTGACGCCATGAAACACAACTTTGGCATTAGCCGCGTTGAAGTTCTCAAACTCCAATTCTCCTACAGGACCGCCATCGATGGTGTAGGCCCATTCGGCGCCAAATTTTTCCACATCAAATTTGTCTGCGCCGCGACCAATTTCTTCATCCGGCGTGAACCCGATACACACTTCACCGTGTTTGATCTCTGGATGCGCCAATAACCATTCCATCGCGGTGATGATCTCGGCCACACCGGCTTTGTTGTCTGCACCAAGCAAAGTCGTACCATCAGTGGTAATAAGGTTACAGCCACGCAGCTGGTTTAACTCTGGGTATTGAATCGGTGACAGCACTTCGTCCCCTTTGCCCAGCGCAATATCACCGCCCTGATAATTTTCAACAATTTGCGCTTTAACATTGTAACCTGACGCATCTGGCGCAGTATCCATATGAGCAATGAAACCAATCGCGGGCACAGCCGTATCAATATTGGCTGGCAAACGCGCCATCAAGTAACCGTTATCATCCAGCGTCACATCACTTAAGCCAAGCGAAACTAACTCCGCTTTAAGCGCCTGAGCAAATACCATTTGCCCGGGCGAACTTGGGCAAGCAGAGTTATCGGGATTCGATTGTGTATCAAAGCAAACGTAGCGTAAAAAACGCTCTGCGACTGAATTCATGATCATGACACCTTGAGAAAATAAGCACCTAGCGTGCAGGGAAAACTTCATACTACTCAGACAAATAAAATCCTCTTTGCTGTAAATCATCTTTTGGTAATTCACCTTTGACGTGCTACTAATGCTCTACACACCTACTTTACGTTGAACCTGCTGTACACCTGCTAATTTAGCGCTCCCTCGCTAGTCGACCTTCACCTTACGCGCTATCATTTTTTGGCACAAACCGAATAACATCCTAACGTGCACATGGATAACTTAGATCGTCATCGAAAAGAATGATGCCTAAAAAAATAACGGTTAGACATACGGTTACAAGTGATAAAAGCCTACTTAACGAACGATTATTTATGGAGCGATATCACGTCTGACAGCAATTTTACATAACGCTGGTTGAAGGGTTTTGGCGTGCCGACTATGGTCTTCAGTGTGCAAACTAACGTTCTAACTCGTAATATTTAAGGCATTCGCCAGTGCCTATTACTCCATGATGAACGCTAAGTTATGAGCCTCACTTCGGTGGGGCTTTTTTTTGCATGTGATTCGACTAGACAGCCAAGCGACACTCGATACAATACGCGGGCGTTTTTGAGGAGAATTTACTGTGCAAGACTACACCTACCCTTGCCTGTCAGCGATGGCACGTGAAGAACTAGAGAATCTAAGCAATCGAATGTTACACCGCTTAGTGCCGGAATCATCCGTCAAAGAGCTGTTCAATTTTGAAGATGAAAATATCACCGACGACGACAAGCGCCAGGAACTGCATTTTGATGCGCTACTACGAATGAACGCCATCGCACTCAGTGAAATCCCAACCATGTTTGGCGACTCAACAAACCCAGAGCAAAACATCGAACGCATGACGCGACTGGTACTGTGGCATTTTTACGCTGAGTCGTTTCATCTTGAACGCGCCATTTCACTTAAACTGCATTGTGAGAAGGTAGAAACGCTGCTTAGCAATCGTCCTCAAGAAGCGTATCAATGGGTTAACGCCTTAACTCGTTTACTGCAAGAGTACGCCGATAGCGCCAAATAGCTTGCGTATGATGAATCCGTAAGTCGATAAACACAAAAAAGCCCACCGCTCACGGTGGGCTTTTTGATTCAATCGCTAAAAGGCGATCTTAGTTATTGGTCATCACGCTGCGCGCATTAAGATTTTGCACTGGGCGGTTATTGTGGCCCATCACTTTCATCATCGCTTCCGCTTGAGACGCTGCCAATTTGCTGACATCTTTAAGCACAAACCAACGTACACCTTCGCTACATGGCGGAGTGGTTAATGAGCCATTAAAGCGGTAATACTCATCAGTTTGTGGTAGGAAATCTTTGATTTCTAGAGGCTTAGGTAGCGTCACTGTTTCGCCCACTTTTGGCATTGTTTGCGTTAGTGAGGTCAAAAATTCGTTTTCAACACCATTATCAAACATCACTGCAACCACAGTTAAGTTACCATCGGCATCGGCGTTAACGAAGTGCGCTTCCAGTGGAAATTGCTTATCTTCAATCAAGTTTTCAGATGGCGTATGGAAGTGGAACTGCTGCAGAGTAAAAGTATCACCATCAATCGTGACCGTATTGTCACCTTCAACCACGGCTTGCAAAGTATGGCCGTTATTCACCAGCGCAGTCACTTTACCTGCGTAGTTCACGTTGAGCTCTTGCAAGTCCGCTTTCACTTCACCGCTGATGTTAATAGGGCTTTGGTTTTTCCCTGCTGCGCAAGTTTGTGAAAATTCACCCCAGTGAGCAGGTCCGTGTTCAGCCGAATAATTCCACTCATTTGCTTGAGCAGCGCCAGCCATAACAGCAGAAATCGATAAAGCCAGTAGAATTTTTTTCATTGTTGTTATTCCTTATTTTGGGGTCACCAGATGACATATTTGCGGCGAATATTACTCAATTTATCCATACAATAAGCAAGGTGAAATCTATGTTTTCGAATTATCGTTCACGCCATTATCAGTTATAAGACAGCACATTGACTTTTCGGCCAGCCGACGCTTTCGCTCAAACCGAGTGCTTGTCTCACATTTAGTGAATCCCCGCGTTTCTCAGCTTTTGAACTCGAAATTCACGTAAAACCCATCGACGATTAAATCAGACATAACAACATGAAAGAGTGTTTTATATGAATAACTATTTGCGCAGCGTGGGAAAAGCCAGCTTGTTGGCTGCAGCTCTGGGAACATCTTATTTTGCACAAGCAAAGACGGCGGATGAAGATGTGGTGGATATGTCCGACCCACTCGCGGTATTTACCCAAGTCGGCGCAGGATTTACCGATAAAGGCTTGAATCTGAAACTCGGCCAAGCTTACGACACTGGCGATGTAACTACCGCGGGAATGAATGTGTTGGAAGTCAAAGGTGGCATGGGCGATGCGTTTGGTTGGCGAGGCAAAAACACCACTGATAACTCCATCGATTACTTTCGCTATCGTAACTTCAGTGTCGATTTGACCAAGTTGGTCGGCGCACAAGTCGATTTCAACTACAACTTACAGAAAAACTTAGTGGCAGAAGAAAGTGCCGATCTGTCTTACAGCTTGATCAAAGCGCTAAAACCAATGGGCGCATTTAGCCTTTATCCTCTGGCGGGTGTGGGTGTCTCAATCGGTAACAACGCGATTGAAGATGACGGCACCATCGACAGCGGTTATTCCATCATGGGTACTTACGGCTTACTTGGTATGTATGCGAAATATCAAGTGACCGATAAACTTTGGCTGAACTACAACCCATTCTGGCTTACCACTATCTCTGGTTCAGATAACTATAAAGATAACTACTACGGTGCAGGCAATAGCCACGTGCTCACTCATGAGTTTGCCGCCAGCTATCAGTTCACGCCGCGCTTCAATATCCGTTACTTTGCTAACTGGAACAATAATGTCGATTTCATCGATGGCGATCACCGCATCGAGTTTAACTACCAGATCTAGTCAAATATCGGCAAGAAAAAGGTCAGCTCGCGCTGACCTTTTTTCATTCATCACTTAGCCCATAAAGTAGCGCCATAGATAAGTGAATGGCACCACCAAGAACAGCGCAGGCAGAAAGTTCACCACCGCGAAATGCATGATATTTGAGATACGCAGGCCCACCGCAACCATGATAATGCCACCGATAGCCGTGAAGTTCGCGTAGGTTTCAGCATCCATATACGGCATGATGGTTTGCGCCAGCGTAAACAAAATGGCTTGCACGGTAAACTGAACAACGGCGATTAAAACGATACTTGGACCTAAACTGATAGCGAAAATGATTGCGGTCACAAAGTCCATCATCGACTTAACCAATAGCAATTGGTAATTGCCATTTAAACCTTCGGTCATCGAACCAATCACGCCTAAGCCGCTGGCTCCGAACAATACGATCATCGAAGTAAATTGAAGAGAAAATTCTTGCTGGCTCAAACCGCGCGGTAGCGGCAAAAATCGCTGGCATTTGCGCTGAATGAAATTAGCGCCTTTCTTTACACCAGCTTCAAGAAAAATCAACTCACCCAGCGCGGTGCCAAGGATCAGTGCCATCACCATCACCGGAACATTACTGACTTTAACGATCATACCAATACCAATCGACATGGACGCCAGAGCAAACGTCGCAGGTAAGCCATCAACCAAACGTTTGGGGATATAACGTGCAAACGTTGCACCTATGATGCCACCGAAAATGATCGCACCGCTGTTGATAATCGGGCCAACCAGCATAGATTTTACTCCTTACAAATCACAAATAAAAAAGCTCAGTGGGGATAAATTCCCCCCCACTAAAAGACGCTCGAACTGATAGCGGGATAGACCAAGATCGAGGCGATTAAATTAGACATTGATGAGTTTAAACGATCAAGAATGCGATCGAGGAGAGGCATTTGAATAACCATTCACAGATGGCTTCACGATACGCTCTAGCTCGGCAACTATTTCCATCGCCAATGCATTGAACAATGTGCTATAACTCACATTATGATTGCAAAAATTAAACAAATAAACCGCGCTTTTCGCACCTTTCAGTTGCACAAATTGAAACAATAGAGGAAACCATGGATCGGATTGTTGGGATGAAAGTCTTTGTCGAAGTGGTCAATTTAGGCAGTTTAACCGCCGCTGCAAACAAACTTGGCATTTCAAAATCAATGGCGACTCGCCATATTTCCGCGCTGGAACATTCGTTTGGCGTCAAACTGCTGCACCGCTCGTCGCGCAGCCTTTCAATGACTAACTCTGGCGAAAGTATTTTGCCCTACTGCAAACAGATTCTGGCGGTTAACGACGACATCACTTATTTAACCAGCCTAGAAAATACCGAACCTCACGGCACTGTACGCCTAGCGTGCAGTGTGTCTTTTGGCCATTCGTATGTCGCCACCGCGGTGAGGCGTTTTTTAAAATTCCATCCCAAAGTGGCGATAGAATTGATTCTCACCGATCGACAAATTGACCCGGTTAAAGAGCGTTTTGACGCCACCATCCAAATTGGCAACGCGTTTGATAACAACTTGGTCGCGCGGCTGATCGGTCGCTGTTCGTCGCTCATCTCCGCCTCCCCCATTTACCTCTCAAAACACCCAGAGCCACAAGCTCCGGTTGATTTGATGACTCACAACTGCCTCACTCATACTGGACTCGGTAACATTTGGCGCTTATTGCCACAAACAAGTAAAGAGACCGACGAACGTATTGAAGTTTCTACGGCGGGCAATTTCACCTCTAACGACTCAATGATGCTGCTGCAAGCGACGCTCGATGGTGAAGGTGTGTCCTGTTTGCCCGACTTTGTGGTGAAACCTCATATCAAGAACGGACAGTTGCGGCACTTAATCAGCGATTACAGCTTAGAGCAGCAAGGCGTTTATTTGCTTTACCCGGCTAAAAAGTATCTCACTCACGCAGTACATCAACTGATTGACTTTTTAATTAACGACTTTAATAACGGCCAATTTTCGCGCCAAATGTGATATTCGCGCAGCCAAGTTCAGTGTATTTGAAACACCGCTCTCACCACTGATTAACACTTTATTGATTTAGATCTAATTCAAAATCGGTGATTTGGAAATTTGAGCTATTTTGTTTAAAAACGCGTTAGTTCTAAAATTTTTTCCCTGATAGCCTACAGTCATTGATTCGTTAAGCCCTTTACAGACAAGGGCTGCGAAAGATTTCTAAGAATCTGCATTGGCTGAGCCAAAGGAGAAAAAATATGTCTAATATGTTTTATATCCCTTCTTCAAACCTTATGGGCCCAGGTTGTTTATCAGACGCTGCAACCGTAATTGCATCACACGGTTTCAAACGCGCATTGATCGTAACCGACAAATTCCTAAACCAAATTGGTGTGGTTGAAAAAGTGGCGAAGCTACTTGAACAATCTGGCGTTGCGTCTGTGGTATTTGATGAAACCAAACCTAACCCAACGGTCGACAACGTGAATGCAGGTCTTGCCAAACTTAAACAAAGTGAATGTGACTGTGTGATTTCTCTGGGTGGCGGCTCACCACACGATTGTGCAAAAGGCATCGCAATCCTGGCAACTAACGGCGGTGAAATCAAAGACTACGAAGGTGTCGACCAATCAGCAAAACCACAATTACCGCTGATTTCAGTAAACACCACAGCAGGTACCGCATCTGAAATGACCCGTTTTTGCATCATCACTGATGAAAAACGTCACATTAAAATGGCCATCGTTGATAAACACGTGACACCAATGATGTCAGTGAACGACCCTGAACTGATGCTGGCAAAACCGGCTTCATTAACAGCAGCTACAGGTATGGATGCGCTCACTCATGCAATTGAAGCATATGTTTCTATTGCCGCGACACCAATTACCGATGCCGTTGCGCTAAAAGCGATTGAGATGATCCAAGCCAACCTGCGTACTGCGGTCAAACAAGGCGATGACATCACAGCACGTGACAATATGGCTTACGCGCAATTTATGGCGGGCATGGCATTTAATAACGCGTCACTGGGTTATGTTCACGCTATTGCGCACCAACTGGGCGGTTTCTACGATTTGCCTCACGGCGTATGTAACGCAGTACTGCTTCCTCATGTTCAACGCTACAACAGTGAAGTTGCAGAGGCACGCCTTGCTGACGTAGCACGCTCTTTGGGTGTGGATACCACAGCGATGACAAACCGCGACGCAACCGCTGCCGCCATCGACGCGATTTGCCAACTATCAGCCGATGTTGCCATTCCGTCTGGTTTAGCCGAACTGGGTGTTAAAGAAGAAGACTTCGATGTGTTAGCAGAAAACGCATTGCGAGATGCTTGTGGGTTTACCAATCCAAAACAAGCAACTCACGAAGAAATCGTCGCGATTTTAAAAGCGGCGATGTAAATCACACAGGTTGTGACGATAAAAACTCTCTGCAAAAAATAGTGTATCTCCTTCGCCCATCGCCTAGTCTCAAGGCTTTGGGCCTTTTTATTTTCACCTCTTGATGCTGTGCCACATAAAAATCCCACTAAAATTAGGTTCAATAATGGATCGTTTTGACCATTATCGATTACTATTGAACAAGATTTTGAACACAATTTACCTTTTGCATGAAAAAATTAAGCAGCTTTTGCCGTGTTGATGAAACCCAATACGCCTTGTCGACCAACAAAGTCAACATGCTGTATTACGATCTTCCTAAGCATTTTCAAGGTGAATATCACTCTTATGAAACCCCGCGGCTGTGTACAATTTTGCAAGGTACCAAGCAGGTTCACATCAACCACTCGGAACAGTTCTTGTACCGCAAAGAACAGTGTGTATTGCTGCCGCCGCACTCCACGGTTTTTATGTCAATGTCTGAGTACACGCAGGCCTTGGTCTATGAGTTTAGCGACAGCATTGTGGAAGAAGTCAGTGCAAGGGTTTGTGATAACTTGGAGTTCGATGCTCCGAGCGATTTAGACTATCGCCATTTTCGGGTCGAACGGCTGCAAGACCGTATTCATTCATTGCACGCTCGTGTCCAAGATATTTTGCACAGTGGCGATCAGAACGTCGATTTTTTACTTGATTTAACGTGCCAAGAGATGGTTTATGAGCTACTGAAACGTCAGGGCTGCCATGAGATTTTGTCACACCATCGAAATCACCCAATCAACCAAGCGATTCGAATCATGAAGGCCAGCCAAGGGCGCGCGATTTCCGTTTCTGAACTGGCCGAAGAAACCAGTATGTCGCTGTCGAATTTCAGTCAAAAATTTAAGATGGTGACCAATCAGACGCCAAAAGAATACCTCACTAAGCTGCGCTTACAACAATCGAAATTGTATTTAAATGAATTATCGGTAACCGATACCGCACTAGAACTCGGCTACGAAAATATCTCGCATTTTATTCGCTTATTTAAAAAAGAATTTGGTATTACACCTAAGCAATTCAAGTTGATGCAAAACTAGCATCGATACATCAATACCAATAAAAAAACCGCCCTAAAGGCGGTTTTTTTATTTAAGCGGTCAAATTATAGCATCAATGCCCCAACCAGTTCACTATGCCATTCTTTGTTGGCACGGTCGTAGATACCATAGCCGTAACAGAACTCCCAATAAGCCCATGAGAAATTGCGTTTTTCGGCTTCTTGGCGGACATATGCTGTCCAACGTACTCGAGACTTCATATTAGCCTTTTCATAAGAACCAAATTCACCGATATGTATTGGTCGATTATAACGAAGCGACCAAGCTTGTGCTTTATCAAAATCACCGGAGATCTGAGCTTGTTGCTTCTCAGTACCCATCCATGAAGAACCTAACCATTCTTCGGCTTGCTCTCCCACCCAATACGCACCTTGGTGAGTAAAATAGAACGGGCTGTAGTAATGCAATGTCACGATAATGTTGCGGTCAGTACGCGGTAACTCAAGCGCATCTAAGTGCGAAATCGCGTTATAGCCACCAGGGCCAACTAACAGCGCACGTTTCGGGTTGGTTTTACGAATGATCTTAATCGCTTTAGTCAGTGTTTTATTCCACTGCGCTCCCACCATGCTATTGCTTGGTTCATTAAGAAGTTCAAAATACAATTTTGACGAATAATCCGCATATCGCTCTGAAATCTGTTTCCACATCGCAAGGAAGCGTGCTTCTTCTGTGGTTGGCGACTTCATTAATTCTGAATACTGATGAATATCAATAATTGGAATCAGTTTATGTGCAAGCGCTTCTTCAATGAGTTGGTCAACACGTTTGAAATAGCTTTCTTGAATCGTGTAAGGCTCTTCATTAGACGTATAGTTACTCCAACGCGCAGGCAAACGAACCGATTGGAATCCAGCAGACGCGATCAACTCAAGTTGATTTTCCGCTAATGCTCTAATTTCACCGTCTTTAACAACAAGAGCGTTATCCAGATTGACCCCTCTTCCTAAGAGGTTGTTCCAGTAAAATGCGTCTTTATAAACGCTGCTATCATCTTCATCGGTGTCTTGAGCGTACGAATGACCGGCACCCAAGATTAGCATCAAACATGCAAATAGCATGGAAATCAGCTGATTGGCTTTTAGTTTCACAGTTATTACCTTTTTCGCTTTGTGAATCCACCCTAGATGTAAAAGCCCTTGTAGGGAACAACGGTTTAATCTTCATTGAAGTTCAAACTTGCTCTTTATTTATCAAAAACTTAAAAATATTCGCTATCAACTTATCAAAGACATTTATGAATCAAGAAAAAAACAATTACTAAAGTCTATACAAAAAATCAATAGCTACTTATTTAGGTGGAACTTAAAAATTAATTATGCAATTAAGATCTTCAAGTTCAAATCACCCAAAAGAATGAAGAAAGGTTTATATTAAACAGTAAGTAGGATATTACCGACAGGTCATTCTTTAAATTTAATTATCATAAATACAAAATAACCAAATATTACCAGAAATTATATAACACTTACATTTTTATCACTTTCTTGGTTAGGATATATATCTGTCCATAACACACTGAACTCATCAAAAAGCCGCTTATCGAAGCGGCTTGATTTATCTTATCTAGGTAGCGTTTTATAACTGGGGCTCAACAATCACAAATTGATTTGAACTTGCGATAGGTGCATACCACACCCCGCCTTGAACATAGTAATTCGCCCCATTCACAGACACACTTTTTGCGCCGTTTGGCAGAACATTGACAACTCTACCCACTGAACTTGCGCTTGTTGTTGTTACCGTCGTGGTAGTCGTTGTCTTCGCTGGAGGATTTTCTACATACACGTATTGATCGCCATGCTGTTGATAGTACAAACCGTTGATAATTGCATAAGTGATTCCTGAAACAATCAGAAAGCTTGCCGCACTCGGCATACTACTACGATGATACGCTCGCGGGGCGGGGTTTTGATGAGGGTGTCCTGGCTTTTGGTGCGCCGGTTGTGGCTGCGGCATAGGTTGTGGCGGTCTTGCCATTGATGGCAGACTGGTTACTAATAGTGCAGCTAACACACCATAGCGAATAATTGGAGTTTTCAACATACACTCTCCTACTCTTAAGCGTTGTCAGTAAGTGTAACTGACTCAACTTCAAGTGGTGTAAACGCTAAGTAAATATTAGTAAATGACCAGGTTTCGTTACCGATGACTGCTCTTATTTCCCATAGATACAACTTGACATAGTATATATCTGAATTTCAAGACAATATCTGTTTAATATAATAAATAATATTTCAACCTCGCTAGAATAAAGCATGTCTATTTTCATTCTATCCAGATATAAAAAAACGCTTCGTAAGAAGCGTTTTTATTCAAGCAATCACATAGCATATGTTAAAAGCGATATGACACTCCAAACGAACCGACTACAGAGCGATCGTCAATACTGTATTCAACACTGCTCACAGTCACAGAGGTCCAACTTCTCGCTTGGTAATCAATGCCCAAATTCAACCTTAATGCAGGAACAATATAATAGGCTAGACCGACTCCCCCCTTAACGCTCAGTGTCGAGGAACTGCTTTCGCTATAACCCGAAATATCCATAGAACCGATGCCCAACGCTAGCTGAAAATAAGGCGTAATACCGGTTAGGCCAGCCACCATTTCAGGCGGAATTGGAAATTCCTCTTGGAAACCCACCGAAAAAGTACCGAGATTATTATTGTCTGTGTCATAAACTCCCAACTCAAACTCTTCACTCATGTACTCAATAAAATACACCCGCTCACATGTTTCACAGAAGGTGTCATCTTTACTGTACCAAGACAAGCGCAATGCATAAGCCGTACTGTCATCATCCACATCTGCACTGCCGGAATCACTTTCAATCGTAAAGGTGTTTGTAGAAGAGAGAGATTGATAAGTGACTGACATATTTCGGAAACTTTCTGTGGATTCCGTTTCTGCCCAAACGCTTGGGGCAACCAGCAATAAAGCCAAAGCTATCTTTTTCATAGTATACCTTATGTAATAAACCATAAAGTAACTGCGACCCGCCATGCTGTTTATTTATAAATAACATAGCTAGTTTGCTAAAATTTTGCATAAAAGATCAAATAACAGTTTCGTTCTCTTTAAAAAATGGGTTCTTATAAAGTCATGTTAAGAACTTGGGCGGACACTTCCCCTCACTATGACACGTCTACAGTAAGGGGAAAGTATCCACTTAAAGTACGTTATTGCTTACATGATTGTGCGGCAATTTTAAATTCGGTTACCCCTTGGAGGAAGCTATTCCATGAGGTGCATTCGATTCCAGATGACGCAACAAAATACACATTACAAACAAACATCAACGTCATCATCATCAACGGAAAAAGTAAGAAAAAACCTGTCAGTTCTCGGTAGACTTCTTTAGAAAACGTTAGCCGTTCGCTCAAAACACTATATAATTTGTTTGTCGGAACATCTTTACCACCTCTGATACTTTTTAATATCGCAAAATCTTCCTCGAAGTACTTACCTTCCTCAATAAATAAGTTATTTTTTCTTTGCTCGCATGTAGAAATAGCCAACTCAACATCATCCCTTAGCATCAACTGATTCCCACCATTCTTGGCGAATGAATCAAAACTGCCGTATCGGTATAACTTAGGGGACAAGGAATAAAATAGAGTGAAGAAGACAAGAAGTAGCAACCCACAAAGCCAATATACATAGATGGAAGGAGTAATATATTGCTCCATATCAGTGATATTTAGAACCTTGATTAAGGTCGGAGCTAAAAACAGAAACAACATATAAGAAGATAGCTTTTTACTGTGTATTATACTTGAATATACTTTCCAACTACTGAAACCACCAAAACGCGAAAAGATCCATACAAACACTTGACTCATAGCAGCGGAAAAAATAAGAAAATAACTTATAACCAACAAGTTAACGCTAATCCCTGTGTTCAGATACTCGAAAAAAGGGATATATATTAACGTCTGAAATATTGTAAAAAATAAACTAAATGTTTTTTTGTGCTTCATACTGTATAGATTCCATAAAAGACAACACTGAGATTTCGTTTAATTTGAACATATTTCGAAAAATCACTTATATTTCAGTGCATTTTTTACGCAACGGATCTCACATTTAATTTATGTTCATCAAAAGCAACGGACACAACAATCTGAAAGGATAAGCCGTAGAATCAATATTCACCGCACGGAATAGTTACTGACTCGGTGGCTATTCACACAACACGATGTAGTAGGCAAAAGCTTTAATTCTTCTGTATGATGGGAAACTAAAACACTTCCCGTTACCACCAATATAAAAACGGCTAACGTGATATAAGTTTTTTAGACGCGTTATTTTTCATCATCTTTCTTTTTTTAAAAAAAATTGC
This sequence comes from Vibrio xiamenensis, assembly GCF_900100015.1. GTDB lineage: Bacteria > Pseudomonadota > Gammaproteobacteria > Enterobacterales > Vibrionaceae > Vibrio > Vibrio xiamenensis. The sequence goes on from NZ_FNDD01000009.1 coordinate 154,465, forward strand.
CCTTCGTATCAAGCTGACCACAAATACAGAAACACCTAACAGAACAAAGAAAAAAGGAGATGTTAGGGCTATGAACATAATGAACAATGTGATAATCGAAGAGGTAAAATGGCAATCCTCTCCTATAACCTCAGTGTACTGGGGGTCGCATAGTAGAAGAGCGTTTTGGCACACCCCGTATCCAATCACACTTGATATCAGAAAAGTGCTAACACATATAATTAACCATTCCCACTTACTCATATCTAACCTCAGTATCTATAAGCACCCATTTACGCTACTAGTACAGTTTACTATATATTCCCCCCCACTAATCAAAGTTTCTATAGATGAGCCTCTTCGTACGAATCTGTAAATAATCCTTCGTATAAACAAAACCTGAAAAATGGACATAGCGACTTAATTCTAGTATCGGCATATGTTCATTAACCATTGCGTACCTTTCAAAGTTGATGCCGAAATATGATTTAGTACCAACTAACAACATTGGGGTATTTGGTTTAAGAGTTTTCCAATCCTCATAACTTATTCCACATAAGGTTTCATATTGTAAGATTGAATTTTTGAATGCATCCAATTCCCCCTGGCAACCTCTACGCATAAAATAATAGTCATTACTAGGAGTAACCTCTGTTATTAATGTCACCTTCTTACCAAAAATCATGTGATATATAACTGCGATGTTACCAACCGGGCCGATCCTAAACATTGCGAAGAAGAGTATTGTGGAAGTAAGCAAGATAAAAAAACGTTTCAATCGCTTTGGTTGCTTCCTAGCGTTCCAAAATAGAGACAGCACAGTAATAATTGCACATAACCATGAAGCTTGTGTTAGAACATTGGTAGAGGACTCAAAGTAATCCACATATCCAATATACATCGCTATAAAAAGAATACAGGACGTTAAAATGATTATTAAAATTATAATTGCTGGATGAAACAAACTACCTCCTTTTGCCCGAAATTGAAACCAATACATAACTCTTCTTACGCGACAAATCGAAGTGAAAATTTTGCTGCCTCGCGAGTATTATCCCTAGCATTTAGTTATGCAATAAATTGTAAATTGACATCTTTGCTTCCAGCCGCCCTTCGCGCGGCTATTTTCTTCTACAAAATCATCCAGCTACGATCCTTTAGCAGAGCACCATGATGATTATAATATCTAGTGCCCTATGCTTAAGTTTTACAAAGACTGAGTGATGTGACGTATTTGGTACCCATCATCGGCATATAACCAGAAGGAACTCCAGGACAAGGCTTATAGCCTTTGTCTTCAAGTAGTTGAGTATAAAAATACACCAACATCACCGACACCATACAAGCAATGATAGTAGCATACATAAAATATCGAATTATCTTGGCACAAAAACGCGTAGCGACTTCCTCCGTATAAAAAAGACTGCCTGTATGGTATATTAATGCGAATGATATCGGGATCGGTGCTATGAATGTCGCAGGTGAAAACCACGAAAATACAATAACGGGTTCAAACGCCAAATATTCAGAAAGTAATAAATTCCCCAAATATAAACTTGACGCAATCATAAGCAGTGCAAGCAGAATGCTAAATATTTTTCTTATCATAAAAGTTCGGTAGTTATGTTGGATAAGTATTGTTCTAGACAGTGTTTAAGCTCTTGACGATTCTTGAAAGACAATCACATTTATAAATTTTACTGATGAAATAACCACCAGCTTTGCTATTATGAAAATAATTTATTTTCCCATATAAAACAAGGAGTTAAAATGACTAACCAAAGTGATGATTTTACTACCCTTTCCCACCTAAGCGTTCAATGTTTTGGGAAAACGACACAAGCTACAATAAGTGAACGCTCATAGATTCAACACTATAGCCCCACTTATAGGAATACTAATCTTTTAGGCTTGGTGGATTATCCCAATATTTAAAGATTTAGGCCTTTTTGGCGGTTTCTTTCTTATGTATATAGTCACTCCTTATTCTACAATTTGGGGGATATGTTACTCAATATATAAAAAAGACTGGCTGTGGGTTTCTATATTTGCTTTCATTGGCGTTGTACCTTGGATAAGCTTCCGTTTCGGACCAGAGTGGCTATTTATAGCTATTTTTGAGCCAATAGCTCACTGAGTAAGCTACCACCTTAGAGCAAATAGAGTAGTTTGAGGAGATGGGTAGCTGTGTTTGGTGATTTAGGGGGCATTTTTGAACTATTTATCTTTCCAGACTGGCCTTATACATTTCTCTATTAACTCTAAAACTCATGGCTACTAAATGAGCATAAAAGACCATAAATTTAATACATATATCCCATTGGTCTTAATTTCCCTAGGCTGGCACTGGTTTTTCTTTCCAATATCTTCGGGAGAGGACTCAGGGTTAGGTACCTTTTTTGTAGAGGCTTATGTCATCGCTCCATTAGGGACCATTTGGGGATTCTGCTTTTCTTTAATTAGAAAACTTTGGGGTTGGATAAGCATCTTTACCGCTATTGGCATTATTCCAGAATTAGTATTTTTCTTAAAACCCGAGTGGCTATTCTAAAGCCTTCCCGATGATATTGAGGATCTCGCTTTGCCAATCAGTTTGAATATGATTGTTCCAGCACTAGGATTGCTTTCGGCTTGGATATGGTTCCTTTTCCCAAGCTTAAGGGACGAGCAGACAGCTATGGGAATGTACGTAATCTTGTACTTCCTAGTAGCTCCAGTATCTATTGCATGGGGAGGGGCATATTCCCTGATAAAGAAACTTTGAACTTGGTTAGCTGTTTTTATCCTTTTCGGCTTAATTCCTGAGCTTCTTTTTGTTTTTAGTGATGTCTAGAACGTTAAATATTGTAATTCCGCTAGTTGGGATTTTTTATATCTTATGGTGGTACTTTTTCCCTAGTCAATTAGAAGTGTCAGACTCTGGACTAGTCGGATTTTTCTTACTTTATTTTGTGTTAGCTCCCATAGTTATCATTTGGGGGTTAGCTTATGCCTTCTACAAAAAAATGTGGACGTGGGTAATTGTGTTTAGTGTCATTGGGGTCATTCCTGAACTATTTATCTTTCCAGGCTGGGCTCAAACTCTCTTCTATATAACTCTAAATTCCATGACTAACTAAATGAGTCTGAACGACTGTATTGAGTGTCAGCCGCCGTTATACTGATGGAGTCTGAATTGGCATGATATCTCGTGTTATGTGCTCTCTTACTTCGCTAAAACTCCGAGAACCCGACACGGGTATCCATTCGTCTTTAGACTTCTAAAGAACCGCTTCATCGGACTGTTGTCCCAACGATTACCTCACCCTGATAAGCTTTACTTGATTTGATAACGCCACGACATAGATGTGCATAGTCGGAAACAAGATATCAAACAGATACAGTTCGGGGATTCCTGGAAGCTGAGAACGTCGCACATCTAACGAACATCGGAATTAGATGTGCACTATATCGGATTAAGAGAATAAACATTAGAAATATTTACTCAGTTCCGATGGCTACAAAGCACTGCTATACGATTCCCCCACAGCACTATGTAGTAGGTAACTATTTTGAATCAAAAGCTTTCATTTTACTGTATAACGGTGAACTAAAACACTTCCCGTTACCGCCAAACGAAAAAACAGCTAACGTAATATCAATTTTTTAGAAGAGTTATTGTTCATCACCTTTCTTTTTCTTAAAAAGAAATCTTCTCACTAAACTAAATGGAAATACAAAACAACCGAACATTATGAATGTAACGACATAAACCCAAATAAACGTCATTAAGAATAGCGAAATGATGGAAGACGTATAATGACAATCCTGCCCTATCACTTCGGTATACTCAGGATCGCATAAACTGAATGCAGCTTGGCATGCGAGAACACCGACAAAAACTGATATAAGCGTGGAAGATATTCCCACAACAGACCATTCAATCTTATTCATCTCCAACCCCAGTATCTACAAATCATTCATGTACACTAACTTAGCTACCAATATAAGTTAGGTGAAAAATTGAAATAAAAAGTTTGTTATCGCGTGTGTAGTGGTCAACAAATTCCGGACACAGATTTAAGCCGATTTTCGGCATTGACTGGCGACAGCCCATCATTTGCTTGATGAGGCCGTTGCCGATTATAGTAGTCCATCAAGTAGTAGCTGATATCTTTCTTCGCTTGAGTTTGAGTCAAATAACCCGTTGCGGGTACCCATTCAGTTTTCAGACTTCTAAAGAGTCTCTCCATTGGCGCATTATCCCAACAGTTACCTCGACGACTCATGCTTTGAGTTATGCGATATCGCCAAAGTCTTTGACGAAATTTACGACTGCTGTACTGGCATCCTTGGTCTGAATGAAACATCACGTTCTTAGGTCGCACTCGTTGCTCCCAAGCCATATCCAAGGCTTTAGAAGCTAATTCAGCATCAGGCTTATCCGATAGAGACCAACCCACGACGCGTCGACTAAATAGATCGAGCACTACAGCTAGATAACTCCACTTCGAACCGGACCAAATGTAAGTGATATCACCGCACCACACTCGATTCGGAGCAATCACAGAGAATTCACGTTTCAGCAGGTTCGGGATATCCAGTCTCTCTGATTTGGCATGCTTATATCGATGCGAACCTGGCTGTTTGCTCATCAGACCGGCTTCTTGCATTAGTTTCCGTACCTTAAATCGCCCGATTTCGATGTTTTCTGAACGCAACATAGATACAAGAGCGCGACTGCCTGCAGAACCTCGACTCATATTGAAGAGTTCTTTAATTCGGCTAGCTAGCCGAATGCGATTGGCATCCGGCTTTCTTTGCTTAAATTCGTAGTAACAGGACGAAGCTACATTGAACAGCTCACAAAGTGTCTTGACCGATTCATACTCCCTCAACTGGTCAATTAGCGAGAACGTTCGAGTTCGTCCGACATTAAGAGAGCGGTGGCCTTTGTTAGTATGGATTTCTCTCTTTCCAACCGACTAATTTTGGCTTCTAATTCTTGGATTTTCTGTTGTTCAGGTGTGAGTGCTTTGGCCGTCGGAGTCGCACCACCACGCTCAATCTTGAGTTGGTCGACCCATCGTCGTAAAGCTGTTTCACCAACATCCATGGAGCGTGCTGCTTCTGGTATTGAATATCCTTGGTCAAGAACCAAGCTTGCAGCATCAATTTTGAATTCAGCAGAAAATGTACGTCGTTGTCGTTTTGTCATTGAACACCTCATTTACGGTGGAGACTTTACCACCTAATTTGGTGTCCGGGATCATTAAACCACTACAAACTCTAACTTGTCCGTTTCGGATTAAAATTTCCATGGGATAACGCACCTAAGTTGCGGCGAACTCTAGTGAGTCCGATGCCCGCCGCGGAGCGGTTTTGGCGGGCATGACCAACCTTGGCTTTTTAAGAGCTAAGCCTCTTATTTACTGCTTCAAGTGCCAGTTTATTGGTGTCAAAGTGCATCAACTCTTTAGCTTCAGATTCTGAAACCCATTTATATTCGCTGTGTTCAGCTGACAACTGTGGTTCACCTTCTACTTCGGCACAGTATACTTTTTCTATTATTTCGGTCGGCCCTGAACCGTAAGAATCGCGCCATTCATCCTTAATAGGAAATGAGTACTCGTAACCTACAGCCAAAATCAATTTTGGCTTATATCCAGTTTCTTCAAATATTTCTCTAGCAGCTGTTTCTTCAAGCGTTTCGCCTTCTTCCATGCCGCCAGTAACACCTTGCCAGAAAGCAGGCAAACTAAACTCTGAACGTTGAACTCGTTTCAGCAAAAGGAATCGAATATTCCCTTCCTCAACACTGTAAAGAAATGCATTTATAGAAAAAGGTTGTCTCATTATTAACTCGTACTCTTAACATTTTATTAGTGCGCATGCGCGCTTACCTCGTTGGGCCAGTGAAAACGCGCACAGTTAACTTTCTGTATACAATGAAATTATCAGCATTTTGCTAAATATACCATCTAGAAGATCAGACAGTTATCGTTACACAAACATTCGAGCCTATCCAATCATAAGTTCTATATGAAGTGCATTATAAAACTGCCTTAACTTCCTTATTTGGTACCAAAAGAAACAACAGCGATGAACTGATAAGTAAACCGTCAGGGTTAGGTCTTGCCTTTTGATAATCATTAGTTTTCGTAGGGTAAAGCATAATAATAAGGCGTTCATTAACGATATCGCTAACTTAAAATGGGGCATAGCCGCTTTATAGAATCAAAGTTATTACCAATATATTAGGTAAAAATTCAGGGATGAATTTTTAGGTTTTCCGCGTCGGGAACGCGTAAAACCGTGCCGGACAACATCAAAGGACAAAGGCATTCCTGGTTACTCTTTTTGCCAGCAAAGAGTGACTGGTGCGCTGTCGCAGAGGGTAAAGAAAGCGAAAACGCATGGCGCATCATACAAACCCATTCATCAAACCAACCAAAAACCCAGATTCCGGATAGCTCATTCTGAGCTTCCGGAATGAAACCATTGGGTAACTCGCCAAAAGGCATCGGGGCAGAAACGGTTTAGAGCTACTGAACTAAAACGTTTCTATCAGGTTAAAAAGTACCTTCAAACTAAACTCGTAGTCTGAGCCTATCTAGCGTCAAGACTGGACTGTATTAGCCGCTGATTTAAGAGCCGTTGGGCAGTTCAATGATTTGATAAAACGTCGCTCCACAATGTAACTAATCTTGATTAGAGAAAAGGTCAGACAGTGAAAATCCGCGACCGTTATGACGCTAGCGTGCCAAGCGTTGTGGGTCCAGTATCACGACAAAAAGCTGTGTTTGTTGAAGATGCAAAATTCCTGCGTTCACAGACAGACAAGCCAATTAAGTGGGCACTTCCAGGACCTATGACCATGGTTGATACGCTGTATGACGCACATTATAAATCACTTAACAAAACATAGCGAATACCGCATTGGTATTCAAGATCAACCACCGCATTCTATAGGTAAGAATATCTTACTCATCGTTAAACTCTGGCACCGAAATTTAGTAACAAGAAGACATCTAAAAGATTTACTCGATTATCTTTTAGATGACATAGGAATAGATAAGCAGCTTGCAAAGAAGGAAACGAATAAAGCGTTCTGGAAATACTAATTTTTACCGTCGCCCCAACATTAATTAAATGA
>NZ_FNDD01000013.1 GCF_900100015.1 Vibrio xiamenensis
CTGTTGAATTCAGCTCTTTGCGAACGATGAATATGTCACAACCAGTAGGCTGGCCCATTCAAGTCCCGCAATGTGAGTCATTTTAGAAAACTCTGGCTCACAACTCGGCTTTTCTTTTATCTAGACTTTTAATATTCCGTCATATAAAAAGCCCAACTAAAAAGCGGGGCCTTGGATGTATCGCAATTTGTCTTTACCTCATCGCTATATCGAGCTGGCAGCGAGCGTTACGCGCTTCTAGATTAATTAAGGCTGAGGCCTGCATCGACGATAAAGTCCTGCCCTGTACAGCCGCACGATTCGTCTGAGGCAAGAAACAGCGCAAGTCTTGCGCAATGCGTCGGATCGAGACGAATTTTTAGCGCTTGTTGGTTTAGAAACTCGTCAACCGCTTGCGGATTAAGCTTTGCCCACATTGCCTCCTGCTTGGCAGTCCGAATCGCACCAGGCACTAAGCTATTAACGCGAATCCCCTTGTCACCAAGTTCTTGTGCCAAAGTTCGTGTTAAACCGTGTATCGCCGCTTTAGACAGCGAATAACATACCCGCCCAGGTTTACCGCGCATCCAGTTAATCGAGCCTAAATTGATGATCGAACCGCCACCTTTTGCTGCCATTCCCGCCATCACGCTTTGGATCGCGAATAAATAATGGCGCAAGTTGGTTTGAATGCGGTCATCAAAATAGGCTTGGGTCAGATCTTGCAGCGCATGATGATCATCTGAACCGGCGTTGTTAATCAGCACATCGACCGCACCATAACGTTTGTTAATGTCGTCAAAGCAACTTTGTAGCTGGGCAATGTTTTTTACATCGCAAGCAAGAAACAGGCAATCAAGCTGATTGGCTAACGCCTCCCCTGCCTGACTATCAATATCAAGAAATGCCACTGTCGCACCTTGATTAACAAAGCTTTTAACCAGCTCTTCGCCAATTCCTGCTGCGCCGCCAGTTACCACGACCACTTTATCTCGCAGTGAGTGATAACTGACTTGTTGTTGGTAATCCATAACGACTCTCTTTTGATTTTATCTTAACCACACTAAGCTTGTGCACCGCTCAAGAGTAGCACTCAAGTAAGCCCTGAATAAGACTGAAAAATAAGAATTGCAGAGACAAAAAAGCCAGTGACAATGCACTGGCTTCTTAATAGGTCGGCGTTATTATTTTACGCCTTCAGCTTGGTTGCGTTTGGCAACTTCGGCATCGAGCTCAGCTAATTTGTCTTTCATTTGTTGATGACACAAGTTAGCCAACTCACGCACATTTTGCTTGCTATAGCCTTGCGTTGCTACCACAGGCATCATTTCAACAATCACGTGGCCATTGTTCCAACGATTGAGCTTTAAGCCATCGGTCGAACTGCAGACGATCGGAATGATGGGTACCTCAGCACCGATTGCAGCGTGAAAAGCGCCGGTTTTAAATGGCAACAACCCACGCCCACGTGAACGAGTTCCTTCTGGGAACATCCACACTGAAAGATTGGATTTTTTAATACTATCAACAACCTGATCAATCGTTCCAACGGCTTTTGAACGGTTCGCACGGTCAATCAGAATGTTACCAGTTAGCCAGTAAAGTTGGCCAAACAGTGGCAGCCAAGCAAGGCTCTTTTTGCCAACCGTCACCACGTTTGGTGTCACCGCAGCAGAGACAGTAAACATATCCCAGTTACTTTGGTGGTTCGCGATATAGATATGCTGACCGCGGGTGTAGGCATCTTCAGGTAAGCGCAGCTCTAACTTGATACCAAATAAACGCGATAACGATGCGAAATAACGACCAAAGCGAAATACGTGTTTAGGATTACGTGGGCTTAATAAGCAATAGCCGCAACCAAACACAAACATCACAATTGCCCAAACAGTGACAGCCAATACACGTAACAGTGCAATCATCCTGGGTCTCCGAAATAGAATAAGCTTAACGCTTTATTTTTATTCATTAAAAAAGCCGAAACTTGAGTTTCGGCTTTACGTCTCAATGGTGATGAGTTTAACCTGTCTCAGTCACGCGCTCAATATTTGCGCCTAAAGCAGAGAGCTTGTCCTCAATTTTTTCGTATCCACGGTCAATATGATAGATACGATCGACAATCGTCTCGCCTTTCGCGATGCAACCCGCGATAACCAGACTCGCAGAAGCGCGTAAATCGGTTGCCATCACTTGTGCACCGCTTAAACGGTCAACATCACCACAAATAACAGTATTGCCTTCGATTTCTGCTTTCGCGCCCATGCGCATCAGCTCTGGCACATGCATAAAGCGGTTTTCAAAGATGTTTTCGGTGATCACACCGCCGCCTTTCGCCATCATGTTTAATAGCGTGAATTGGGCTTGCATATCAGTTGGGAAACCTGGATGTGGCGCGGTGCGAATGGTTACCGCTTTAAGCTCGCGTCCAACCATATCGAGGCTAATCCAATCATCGCCACACTCAACTTTAGCGCCCGCTTCCTCAAGCTTGGCAATCACAGCTTCAAGAAGATGTGCGTTGGTGTTACGGCAAACGATCTTACCGCCTGAAACAGCAGCAGCAACAAGGAAAGTTCCGGTTTCAATGCGATCGGCAACCACAGCGTGTTGACCACCACCTAAACGCTCAACACCTTCAATGGTAATGGTATCGGTACCTGCGCCGGAGATTTTCGCACCTAAGGTATTTAAGAAATTCGCTGTATCGACGATTTCTGGCTCACGAGCCGCGTTATCAAGCACGGTTTTGCCTTCGGCGAGTGTTGCCGCGCACATGATGGTAATGGTCGCGCCAACGCTGACTTTATCCATCACGATATGGGCACCTTTAAGGCGACCGTCGACACTAGCTTTAACATAACCATCTTCAAGAACGATAGTTGCGCCAAGCTGCTCAAGACCGTGAATATGCAGATCAACAGGACGCGCCCCAATGGCGCAGCCACCTGGTAATGAAACTTGACCTTGACCAAAGCGTGCAACCAACGGGCCTAAAGCCCAGATCGAAGCGCGCATGGTTTTCACCAAGTCATATGGCGCGCAGTATTCGTTAATTTGGCTAGCATCAACGTGAACCGAACCGTTGCGTTCGACTTTAGCACCAAGACGCTTAAGCAGCTCCATGGTGGTGTCGATGTCACGCAAGTGCGGAACGTTGCTCACTTGCACTGGCTCTTCAGCCAAAATAGAGGCAAACAAAATTGGCAGGGCCGCATTTTTTGCACCTGAAATTGTCACTTCACCGCTAAGCGGTTTGTCTGACCCTATAACTCGAAACTTTTCCATTAATCAACCTTACAGTGACATCAACTTCTTATCACGAGCCCACTCGTCTGGCGTGTAAGCTTTAATGGATACAGCGTGAATGTCGTTTCTTTGAATGTATTCCATCAGCGGCGCATAAATCATCTGTTGTTTCTTCACGCGGCTCATGCCATCAAAACAAGCGTCAACAGCAATCACTTCATAGTGACTGCCTTCGCCTTTTACGTGAAGTTCTTCTAACTGTAATGCCGCTGCGAGTATTTGCTGTACTTGTGCGCTATCCACACTTCACCTCTAAATTCATTTGATATGGTCGGCCAGCAGCGATTCGGCGTTGCTCAGTTTAAAGAGCATCGTGAGTTGCTGCGGCACAAAACTGAGCATTATATGACAGTTTTGCTTTTTTGCATGCTCTATTAAGTGAATCAATAATACCATGCCTGCGGAGTCGATTCGGTCGACTCGCTCCAAAGAGAGCTCCATACCACCTGATTGAGGTGCCCACTGTTGTATATACGACCATAAATCCGGGACAGTTAACCTATCCAGAGCACCAGACAAAGTGATTCGATCATCCGCAGCAATGTGCCATTGGGGATGCGTCATCAGCTCTTACTCTCAAAACGAATCGGTTGTGCGGCAAGGCTTTCTAACTCTTTAGCCACTGACAAAATACCGTCTTGGCGCAGTTTGCTGCTCCATTCTGACTGTTTGCTCGATAGTAAACTTACCCCTTCAGCGATCATATCAAACGCTTCCCAATCTCCGCTTTTATCTTTGCGTAGTTTGAACTCGAGTTTGATATTTGGTCGTGGCGTATCGATGATATCCACTTTGATGCTGGTGATGCGCTCTTGATCGTCAATTTTGGGCTCAGGACCAAATTTCACTGATTGATCAGAGTATTGCGTCAGCACTTGTGCGTAAGAACTGATCAAATACTGATGAAACGCATCGATAAATTCGCTGACCTCTTCGCGCTTAGCCCCTTTAAGATTGGTACCAAGCAACTTAAGCGCCGCGTATTTACTGTTGACGTAAGGCATCAGCTCTTCTTCAACAATCTGTTTTAGATAATTCGGATCCTGGTGAATTTTGGTCTGCTCCGCTTTTAAGCGCGCAAACGTCTGTTCTGACACCTGTTTCATCATGGTGTATGGCTGAGTTTTATCAATCTCAACCGCTTGGGTGTTCAGCGCGAAGCAAAGCCCTAACATCGTGACTAACGCCACCATCCAATTCTTTAACATGAGTTGTTCCTTACTTATCTGCACCTTTATCACCGCTGCTGTAAAGGAATTGACCAATCAAGTCCTCCAGCACCATCGCTGATTTGGTATCTTCAATGTAATCGCCGTCTTTTAACATTTCTTCGTCATCATCAAAGACAAAACCCGGCGTGAGTCCTAAATATTGTTCACCAATCAAACCTGAAGTTAAAATTTGCAAGCTAGAAGTGTCTGGGAATTGATTGTACTGACGATCGATTGCGATCGTGACGACTGGCACTAAACGCTCTTTGTCCAGATCAATTCCAGTTACACGCCCAACTACAACACCACCGACTTTGACGGGAGACCGAACTTTTAGACTACCGATGTTATCGAACTTCGCTTTCAGGCTATAAGTATCCCCTGAACCGAGGCTTTTAACGTCAGCAACTTGAAAAATCATCACTAGAATTGCGCAAATTCCAGCCAGTACAAAGCTGCCGACCCATAATTCTGTTTTTCGAGTTTGTTGCATATTAATTTCCAAACATCAAAGCGGTGAGCACGAAATCTAGCCCTAAAACCGCAAGTGAAGAATGAACCACTGTTCTAGTCGTGGCTCGACTGATTCCCTCTGAAGTAGGAATCGCGTCATACCCATTAAATAAAGCGATCCAAGTTACGGTAATCGCAAATACCGCACTTTTTATTAAGCTGTTGCCAATGTCTTGCCCCAACTCAACTGATGACTGCATCGCAGACCAAAAGCTGCCGTTATCAATGCCTTTCCAGTCGACACCAACCAGCTGACCCCCCCAAATACCAATGGCAATAAAGATCATAGTCAGTAACGGCATGGAGATAACGCCGGCCCACAAACGCGGTGCGATGATCCGTTTTAGCGGATCAACCGCCATCATCTCTAGGCTAGAAATTTGTTCGGTGGCTTTCATCAGGCCAATTTCTGCCGTTAATGCAGAGCCAGCTCGACCTGCAAACAGAAGTGCAGTAACCACCGGACCAAGCTCGCGTAATAGCGATAACGCTACCATCTGGCCAAGCGCACCTTCCGCGCCAAAATCAACAAGAATAACATAGCCTTGCAGGCTAAGAACCATGCCGATAAACAAGCCAGACAGCACAATAATCAGCAGCGATTGAACGCCGACACTATAAAGCTGCTGTACCAGCAGAGGTAAGTTTTTTAATGGTTGAGGCTTAGACCAAATCGCGCCCCAGAACATCAAACTGGCTCTGCCAAACGAGGCACAAATTGAGAGTGAACGCCGTCCTGTGGTGGCAATCCACTGAGTCAGTGTTGCTATCATTCAAATAAATCCTTAGCCAGCGGCTCGGCTGGATAACGAAATGGCACCGGGCCGTCCGCTTCCCCGGTGAGGAATTGTGTTACGCGCGGATCACTTTGCTGGCGTAACTGCTCAGGTGTACCGCTGGCAATCACTTTGCCATCGGCCAAAAGATAAACCCAATCAGCGATACTCATCACTTCAGGCACATCGTGAGAAACCACGATCGATGTTAAGTTCAGCGCTTGGTTGAGCTTACTGATCAACTCCACTAATACACCCATTGTAATTGGGTCCTGACCAACAAAAGGTTCATCGTACATGATCAGTTGTGGATCCAAGGCTATCGCTCGAGCCAATGCCGCGCGCCGCGCCATCCCACCCGATAATTCACTTGGCATCAATTGCGCCGCGCCACGTAGCCCAACCGCTTCAAGTTTGAGTAACACCAGAGTACGAATCAGGCTCTCGTCTAAATCGGTATGCTCTCGCAGCGGAAAAGCCACATTGTCAAACACGGTTAAATCGGTAAATAGAGCGCCAGACTGAAACAGCATGCTCATCTTTTTACGTTCGGCATAGAGCTGCTTACGACTCAGTGCGGGGATATTATGCTTATCAAACCATATCTCTCCTTGCTCTGGCGCAATCTGGCCACCAATCAAGCGTAGTAATGTGGTTTTACCAATACCTGACGGCCCCATAATGGCGGTGACTTTGCCTTTAGGGACATTAAGGCTAATATCGTCAAATATCTTTCTTGAACCCCTTGAAAAGGTTAGATTTTTAATCTGTACCAGATCTTCCGATGACATAGTTAACTCTTATTTGGGCGCGTTTTATTGATGGCATCATAAGCACAAAGTATTTGAATTAAAAGCACTGTTCGATTATTTGCTACCGATTTACATTGACTTACGTAGACAACATCAACTAGGAAAATTCCTTAACCGATTTAAAAAAAGCATACAATAAATGTGATGTTCAACTTCCCTTTTCACATCCAAACCGTCAAAATTGGCGGTTCATTTAATTTGTCGGGAATAACTTAAGGATAGTCATGTTAATAGCCGTTGCGTTCCTCATCGTTGGTTTAGTTTTACTCGTTTGGAGTGCAGATAAATTGGTTTACGGATCTGCTGCCCTTGCTCGAAACTTCGGCATATCTCCGTTAGTCATCGGCATGACCATTCTCGCAATGGGATCTTCCGCTCCAGAAATGATGGTATCCGCCACCGCCGCACTAGAAGGCAAAACCGATACTGCCGTCGGTAACGTTCTGGGGTCAAACATCGCCAATATTGCGTTAATTCTCGGTATTACCGCGCTAATCAAACCGCTATCGATAAGTTCTGAAGTGTTACGCCGCGAATTACCATTGATGATCGGCGTAACGTTAGTCGCCGGAGCCATTCTTTGGAATGATCACCTCGGTTTTTACGAAGGTGTATTGCTGTTCGTTCTGTTTGCCGCTTTTATCATTGCTATGATTCGTATCAGCCGTAAAGAGCAGAACAAAAATGATCTGCTGCTGTCTGAACAAGAGTCTGAAATTCCAAAAGGCGTCAGCAACGGTCGTGCGGTTTTGTGGGTTGTTGTTGGGCTGATTTTACTGCCTATCGCTGCGGATCTATTAGTTAAGAACGCGGTCGTTATCGCCAAATACTTTGGTATGAGCGATCTGGTCATCGGCCTTACAATCATTGCAATTGGAACCAGCTTACCAGAATTAGCCGCTTCACTCGCCGGCGTTCTAAAAGGCGAAGATGATATGGCAGTGGGCAATATTATTGGCTCCAACGTATTTAATATCCTCGCCGTCATGGGGATCCCGGGTATTTTGAACCCATCGGTTCTAAGTGAGTATGCGATGGGGCGCGATTTCTGGGTCATGCTTGGCGTGTCGATTTTGCTGGTGATTATGGCACTTGGAAAATCACGCAGTATCAATCGTATTGAAGGTCTGATTTTATTTTTAAGCTTTGTGGTTTACCAAGGCTACTTATTTATGAACATGGCTGCTTAAGCTATTCCGGCTGTCGGAGAACTTGAATGTTTGACTATCGCGCTGCCGCGTTAGAAGTACTAAATACAGAAATTGCTGCTCTACAACAACTCGATCAATACATCGATCAGCAATTTATTAACGCTTGTGAAATGATTTTGGCTAATCAGGGCAAAGTCGTGGTGATGGGTATTGGTAAGTCTGGGCACATCGGCAATAAGATTGCCGCCACGCTGGCCAGTACTGGTACATCCGCTTTCTTTGTTCACCCAGGTGAAGCCGCTCATGGCGACTTGGGAATGATCGCGCCAGGCGATATCGTTCTGGCGATCTCCAACTCTGGTGAATCTCACGAGATCCTATCGCTTTTTCCGGTTCTAAAACGTCTGAATATCAAAATCATTAGCATGACAGGCAACCCAGAATCCAATATGGGTAAGTTGTCTGATATTCATCTAAGCATCACAGTAGCAAAAGAGGCTTGCCCACTAGGATTAGCGCCGACATCCAGTACCACAGCAACTTTAGTAATGGGCGATGCATTAGCGGTTTCTCTACTTCAAGCGCGCGGTTTTACCGCAGAAGACTTTGCCCTTTCTCACCCAGGCGGCGCACTTGGCCGTAAATTATTGCTCAAACTCTCTGACATCATGCATACCGGTGATGACTTACCTATGGTTAGCCCGAACACTGTGGTTCGTGAAGCACTACTGGTTATCAGTCAAAAAGGTCTTGGCATGACCACAGTAGTTGATGAAGCGCAGAACTTAGTGGGCATTTTTACCGATGGTGACCTACGTCGAATTCTTGATAAACGCGTTGATATCCACAGCGCGGTTATCAAAGATGTCATGACCACTAATCCAACCATCGCTCATCCCGAAATGCTCGCGGCAGAAGGACTAAACTTAATGCAATCCAAACGCATTAATGGTTTGGTTTTGTGCGAGCAAGGCCGCGTGGTTGGCGCCCTTAATATGCACGATCTATTACGCGCTGGAGTGATGTAATGACTCAAAAAGTAGAAACTCTATATGGCTTAGTCGATGCCAGTATCCTCGACACCGCAAAGCAGATTAAGCTGTTGATTTGCGATGTTGACGGTGTCTTTTCTGATGGCCTTGTTTATATGGGTAATGATGGTGAAGAGTTAAAAACCTTTCATACCCGTGACGGTTATGGCGTTAAATCGCTAATGAATGCGGGAATTGAAGTCGCCATCATTACTGGAAGACAATCTAAAATTGTCGAAAACCGCATGAAAGCGTTAGGCATTTCTTTGGTTTATCAAGGCCAAGATGACAAAGTCAAAGCCTACCAAGATATTTGCAGCAAACTGAATATTTCACCGCAGCAAACCGGTTATATCGGCGACGATTTAATTGACTGGCCGGTGATGGAACAAGTTGCGCTGCGAGTTTGCGTCGCTGATGGTCATCCGTTACTTGCTAAGCGGGCCAACTATGTGACCACGATTCGCGGTGGCCATGGCGCTGTTCGCGAAGTGTGTGACCTGATTTTACAGGCGCGCGACGAATTAGATGTTCATAAAGGGCTGAGTATATGAGTTTATCTCGTATCGGTTATGTTCTACTGCTGTTTGTGGTGTGTTGGTGTGGCTATTACCTCATCGACAGACAAGACGATTATGACGTGCAAGTTGAGCCCAACAGTGAACTTCCGATGTTCAGCGGTCAGAACTTAATCAATACTTCATACAACGAATCTGGGGTGCGCAGCTATGTGATCACCTCAAATCATCTTGATCACTTTGCCAAAAGCGGCGATACGGTTTTTGCACAACCGATACTAAAAGTGTACAAAGAAGGACAAACTCAGGAATGGGAAGTCACTGCAGATCAAGGCACTTTGAATAAAAAACACGTCCTGATTCTGCAAGGTCATGTTAAAGCGAAGAATTTATTACCCGATTCGGGCTTTGACACCCTCACCACGCAAACGCTGAGTATCCAATTAGACAATAGAGATTTTTGGGCTGACAATCAGGTCAATTTGGTTGGGCCACAGTTTGAAACCGTAGGGCAGGCAATGAAAGGTAACTTTGCCGATAACAATGCGGTTCTTTACAAGCACGTACAAGGTAGATATGAAACTCTTACACCTTAGCCTTATGGCTTGCTTAATGGTATCGTCAAGTGCCATGGCATTATCAACCGATAAAGATCAACCTGTCTATATCGATTCAGATAGCCAACAACTTGATATGCAAAGTAATAAAGTTACTTTTAGTGGCGATGTAAAACTGAAACAAGGTAGCATCAATATCAATGCTGACAAAATCATCGTAACGCGTAACCCGAAAGACGGTGCAATTAAAAATATTGAAGGCTTTGGTAACTTAGCGACATTTTCTCAGCTTACCGACGATGGTAAAACCCTGTATGGTGAAGCAAAAGAGTTGTACTACAGCATGGCTGATGATCAATTAACCATGGTAAAACAAGCTAAGTTATCCCAAGACGATAGCGTGATTAAAGGGCCGAAGATTCGCTATAAGATCTCTTCACAAACCCTGATTGCCGACGGCAAACAGTCTGGCGATCGCGTCACCACGGTATTACAGCCTCAAACCGCTGAAGAGTAACTATGGCAACATTGAAAGCAGAGCACTTAGCTAAGAGCTATAAAAATCGTAAAGTGGTATCGGATGTTAGCCTGCAGGTTGAATCCGGACAGATAGTCGGCCTACTAGGGCCTAACGGGGCGGGTAAAACCACCTCGTTTTATATGATTGTTGGCTTGGTCGCACGCGACGAAGGCAAAATCACTATCGATGAAACCGATATCAGTATCCTGCCGATGCATAGCCGTTCGCGTATGGGGATTGGTTATTTGCCGCAAGAGGCGTCGATCTTCCGTAAACTATCGGTAAGAGACAATATCATGGCAGTATTGGAAACTCGCGAAGAGATGACTCGCGAGCAACGCCAAGATAAACTGGAAGACTTATTAGAAGAATTCCACATCCAACACATTCGTGATAGCGCAGGTATGGCACTATCAGGGGGGGAAAGACGCCGTGTAGAAATCGCACGTGCCCTCGCCGCTAACCCAAAATTTATCCTTTTGGATGAACCGTTTGCTGGTGTTGACCCGATTTCAGTTATCGATATTAAGAAGATCATCGAGCATTTGCGAGATCGTGGCCTTGGAGTCTTGATTACTGACCACAATGTGCGAGAGACTCTAGATGTATGTGAAAAAGCTTATATCGTAAGCCAAGGACATTTAATTGCGGAAGGCACACCAGAGCAAGTGCTCAGTAATGAGCAAGTTAAGCAAGTCTATCTAGGTGAGCAGTTCCGTCTATGATTATACGAAGAACGGCAAGATTCTATAGGATTAAGGCAAGTAATACTGAATGAAACCCTCATTACAACTAAAACTGGGCCAACAGTTAGCAATGACACCACAACTGCAACAAGCAATACGTTTGTTGCAGTTGTCAACATTGGATCTTCAACAGGAGATTCAAGAAGCGTTGGACTCCAACCCATTGCTCGAAGTCGAAGATGGCGCGGAAGACAGTAGTCAAAATGATGAACTGAATACGCCAAGCAGCAGTGAAAATAATGAGGAAAAAGAACCGACTGTCGATGTTGCCGAGAGCGAACCTCAAGACAGTTTGGAACTGATTGAAAAATCCGAAATCAGTTCAGAATTAGAAATCGATACTACTTGGGATGACGTCTACAGCGCGAACTCTGGTAGTACCGGGCTTGCCGTCGATGATGACGCACCTGTTTATCAAGGTGAAACCACCGAGTCACTGCAAGATTACCTGATTTGGCAGCTCGACCTTACTCCCTTTAGTGACACTGACCGTACTATTGCCATGGCGCTGATTGACGCCATTGATGATTACGGTTACTTGACCATTCCATTAGAAGATATTCTTGACAGCTTCGACACCGAAGAGATTGAACTTGATGAAATTGAAGCGGTTCGTAAACGCGTTCAACAGTTTGATCCACTCGGCGTTGCCTCACTAAACCTGCAAGATTGCTTACTGCTTCAACTCGGTACTTTTCCTGAAGACACTCCGTGGTTAAGTGAAGCCAAAGAAGTGTTAATCAATTATATCGATCATCTTGGCAACCGCGACTACCGCCAAATCATTAAAGACACTAAACTCAAAGAAACCGATCTCAAAGAAGTGCTGCGTCTGATTCAGCAACTCGACCCGAGACCAGGTAGTCGCATCGCCTCTGATCACGCTGAGTACGTGATTCCCGATGTATCGGTGTTTAAAGATCATGGTAAATGGGTGGTGACTATCAACCCAGATAGCGTACCAAGATTGAAGGTCAATCAGCAGTATGCCAGTTTAGGTAAAGGCAATAGTGCGGATAGCCAATACATAAGAACTAATTTGCAAGAAGCTAAATGGCTCATTAAGAGCCTAGAAAGCCGTAATGAAACTTTACTCAAAGTTGCGAAGTGTATCGTTGAACATCAACGTGATTTCTTTGAGTATGGCGAAGAAGCCATGAAACCAATGGTGCTCAATGATGTTGCCCTAGCGGTCGACATGCATGAATCCACAATTTCTCGTGTTACGACACAGAAATATATGCATACTCCAAGGGGTATCTTTGAGTTGAAATACTTTTTCTCAAGCCATGTCAGCACCGACAACGGCGGAGAATGTTCATCAACTGCAATTCGCGCACTGATCAAAAAATTGGTGGCCGCTGAAAACAGCGTAAAACCATTGAGTGACAGTAAAATTGCAGCACTACTAGCTGACCAAGGGATTCAGGTAGCTAGGCGAACTATCGCTAAATATCGTGAATCACTAGGTATTGCCCCTTCAAGTCAGCGTAAACGCCTACTTTAAGGCCTACAACCGAGAAGGAAAGTCTATGCAAATCAACATTAATGGGCATCACATTGATCTTACCGATTCAATGCAAGACTACGTAAACGATAAGTTTCAGAAGCTCGAACGATTCTTTGATCACATCACCAACGTTCATGTTGTTTTACGTGTTGAAAAAGTCACTCAAATCGCCGAAGCTACCCTTCATGTAAGTCAGGGCGAAATTCACGCCTCCGCTGACGATGAAAATATGTATGCAGCCATTGACTCCCTGGTCGATAAGCTGACTCGTCAACTTAATAAGCACAAAGAAAAGCTAATCAATCATTAATCATGCAACTAAATGAAATATTGACAGTGGACTGCACCAAGAGTGCGGTCCATTGCACGAGCAAAAAACGCGCTCTAGAAATGATCAGTGAAATCGTCGCAGAGCAAACAGGCCTAAGCTCAACAGAATTGTTTGAGTGCATGCTGAGCCGTGAAAAAATGGGCAGTACTGGCATAGGAAATGGAATCGCCATTCCCCATGCACGTATGCAATCTAGCCCCAAAGCCATTGCGGTATTGCTCCAATGTGATGAGCCAATCGAATTTGGCTCAGTTGATAATCGCCCGGTCGATCTGTTGTTCGCTTTACTCGTTCCTGATGAGCAGTGCAAAGAACACCTCAAAACACTATCAAGTATGGCCGAGCGTTTGAGCAATAAGCAGGTTCTAAAACAACTCCGTAATGCGAAAAGCGATCAAGAGCTTTACGACATTATGGTTAGCCAGTAAGGTCGCAGCCATGCGTCTTATCATAGTCAGTGGGCAATCTGGCGCCGGCAAAAGTGTCGCACTGCGAGTATTAGAAGACCTTGGTTACTACTGTGTTGATAACCTTCCCGTCAATTTGCTTGTCCCATTTATCGACTCGGTTGAAGAAAGTAAGCAAAACGTCGCCGTTAGTATCGATATTCGCAATCTTCCTAAAGACCCCAACTTAGTTTCCGATACACTCGATCAGCTCAAAAAAGACACCGAAGTGAGTGTGCTGTTCCTTGATGCTAGCAAAGAGACGCTGCTTAAGCGCTACAGCGAGACCCGCCGCGTTCATCCTCTTTCTCTAAGCCAAGATAAACCGTCTTTAGAGCAAGCCATCGAAGAAGAAAAACAGATCCTTTTGCCACTTAAAGAGCACGCCGATCTATTCTTCGACAGCAGTAACACGTCGCTACATGAGTTAAGTGAAGCGGTACGTGTTCGCATTGAAGGCCGCGAGCAAAAACAGCTGATCATGGTATTTGAATCGTTTGGTTTTAAATATGGTCTGCCGAATGATGCCGATTATGTGTTTGATGTGCGCTTTCTTCCCAATCCACATTGGGATCCAAGCTTGCGTCCAATGACCGGCTTAGATACTCCGATTAAAGCCTTTCTTGAGAACTACAGCGAAGTACTGGAATTAAAGCATCAAATTCAAGCCTTTATCGAAAACTGGCTGGGTCTACTGCAAAAAAGTAACCGCAGCTACTTAACCGTTGCCATTGGCTGTACTGGCGGTAAACATCGCTCAGTCTATATGGCGCAGCAAATCGGCGAATACTTTGCTCAGCTTGGTCACCAAGTACAAATTCGCCATACTGGTCTTGAAAAGCAGCCCAAGGAATAATTCATGTCCCAGCAGCAAAGCCGTACCGTTCTGATTCAAAATCGCCTTGGTCTTCACGCTCGTGCCGCCATCAAATTGGTTGAATTGGCGCAGTCGTTCCAATCGGTATTAACCATTGAGAATCGAGAAGGAAAACAAGCGACTGCTGATGGTGTAATGGGCTTATTGATGCTGGAATCGGCTCAAGGTGAAAAAGTCACTATTCATGCCCATGGCGAGGATGCACCGCAAGCCCTTGAAGCCGTCTGCCATCTTATCGAAGATAAATTCGACGAAGGCGAATAACCACCTCCTACCACAAAAAATATTTGTTCCCCTTTATATTAACTTGTTAAACAAGCTCTAAAATTAAGTTACTATTCAGAGCATTGTAAACAGAGAGAGTCAGGGGGAACCAATGGCCGAGCAAATAGAATTCGATCAAGCTCACCAAGCCCTCCAAGAAGTCAGTGAGGCTCTTGAAAATGGTCGCTTCGTCCATGTCCGTCGTCAGTTGCAGGACATGGAGCCGGAAGATATCGCCCATTTGTTGGAAGCATCGCCACGTAAAAGTCGTGAAGTGCTATGGCAACTTGCCGATCCTGAAGATTATGGTGAAATCCTCGATGAACTAAACGAGGACGTCAAAGACGATCTGGTATCCAAAATGGATCCCGAAATGTTGGTTGAAGCCACAGAAGGGATGGATACCGATGATATGGCCTACGTTCTGCGTAGCTTGCCAGATGATCTGTCACAAGAAGTACTGTCACAAATGGACAGTGCTGACCGTATTCGAGTTGAAACTGCACTTGCCTACCCTGAAGATTCTGCAGGTAGCTTAATGAACACTGACGTCATCACCATTCGTGGTGATGTCGACGTCGATGTGGTTTTACGTTATCTAAGAATTTTAGGTGAACTGCCAGAAGCGACCGATGCGATTTACGTGATTGATAGCGAAAACAAACTGATCGGTTATCTGTCTTTAACCACGCTTATCACCACTCAGCCAGACGTTAAAGTGCATGAAGTGATGGAAAGCAGCAGCGACGCAATTGAAGTCACCATGAGTGACTCCGACGTCGCCAGTTTGTTTGAACGTCGTAACTGGGTTTCAGCTCCGGTCATTGATGAAAATCAGCAACTCGTTGGTCGTATCACTATCGATGACGTGGTCGACGTTATTCGTGAAGACGTCGAACACTCAATGATGAGTATGGCGGGTATGGACGATGACGAAGATACCTTTGCCCCAGTGGTTAAATCGGCGCGTAAACGTAGCATCTGGTTAGGTGCCAACGTTCTTGCCGCTCTCGCCGCTGCATCAGTATCAAACATGTTTGAAGATACTCTGGCGCAAATGGCGTCGATTGCCGTGCTGATGACCATAGTGCCATCAATGGGCGGGGTTGCTGGTAACCAAACCGTCGCCTTGGTCATTCGCGGCCTAGCACTTGGCCACATCGGTGATTCCAACCGCCGCGAACTGCTGATGAAAGAAGCGCTGGTTGGCTTGCTCAACGGCGTGTTATGGGCGGTGATTATCGGTGGCATTGTTATGCTGTGGAAAGGCAGCTGGATGCTGGGAGGCATTATTTCAGCCGCAATGTTAACAAACTTGTTTGTCGCAGGTGTTGCCGGAGTAACCATACCGGTACTGCTAAAGAAGATGAATATCGACCCAGCGCTCGCTGGCGGTATGGCTCTGACCACAGTCACCGACGTGATCGGTCTGTCAGTCTTCCTTGGCCTTGCAACGATTTTAATGTAGCGTCCATTCATGCATAAAAAAGCCCAGCAGATGCTGGGCTTTTTCGTTGCAACGCAATATTACTCGCCGGCCACTTTCATTGACTCAAGCAAAATTGAACCGGTTTGAATTTGCGAGCGAGTTTCAACATCACTGCCAACCGCCACAATTTGCTTGAACATATTCGGCAAACTACCTGCGATGGTAATTTCTGAGACCGGATATTGAATTTCACCATTTTCGACCCAGAAACCGGCCGCGCCGCGTGAGTAGTCACCAGTAACGATATTAACGCCTTGCCCCATGACTTCAGTAACAAGCAGGCCAGTATCCAGAGCTTTGAGCATCTGTTTGAAATCTTGGCCTGTGGATTTCACATACCAGTTATGAATACCGCCTGCATGGCCGGTTGGCGTCATGTTCATTTTACGCGCCGCATAGCTGGTTAACAGGTAAGTTGCCAAGGCGCCATCAGTAATAATTTCCAGGTCTTGAGTCGCCAAACCTTCGTTATCAAATGGACTTGAAGCTAAACCGCGCAGCACATGAGGACGCTCAGAAACGTTAAACCAGCTCGGTAGAATTTGCTCACCAAGCTTATCGAGTAAAAACGAAGATTTACGGTAAAGATTGCCACCGCTTATCGCCATCACTAAGTGGCCCATCAAACCTGTCGCCACATCAGCAGCAAACATCACCGGATATTTGCCCGTCGCCAAACGCTTGGCATCCAAACGATTAACGGTTTTCTCCGCCGCTTGTAGACCAACCGTTTCCGGTTTGAACAGGTCATCACGATGACGCGCCACACTGTAGCTGTAATCGCGTTCCATCTCGCCATTGGCTCCTTGACCAATCACGCAGCAGCTAATGCTGTGGCGGCTCGATGGGTAGCTCGCAATCAAACCATGACTGTTACCGTAAACTTTAATGCCGTAATGGCTGTCGTAGCTGGCACCATCGCTCTGTTTAATTTTGCTGCTGAAAGAGAGTGCGTGCTGCTCGGCTTCAATTGCCTGCTGCGCCGCATAATCAGGATCGGGCGTATCTGGGTGAAATAGGTCCAGATCAGGAATCTCTTTAACCATCATCTCCGCAGGTGCTGGGCCTGCGAACGGATCTTCAGAGGTGTATTTAGCAATATCCAACGCGGCCAATACCGTTTGTTGAATGGCTTTTTCGCTCAAGTCTGATGTTGAGGCGCTGCCCTTGCACTGGCCGCGATAAACGGTAATTCCCAGCGCGCCATCACTATTGAATTCCACGTTTTCAACTTCACGCATGCGGGTAGACACACTCAACCCGGTGCTCTTGGTAATGGCCACTTCTGCGGCATCAGACTTCTCGGCGGCGATTTCTAACGCTCTAGAAACGGCGGCTTCAAGCTCAACACGTTGCTGAGCGACTTGCTGTTTTACGTCCATATCTCTTTCATTCATTTTGTGTTGAACAGATAGAATAACAAGAATTTCGCTTTCTCCCCACGATTCTTGTTAAAATAGGAAATATTATTTCGAAACAACACAGGCAAAAAAATGGCACGTAAGAATCAAAAAGCGCCATGGGAACCAGAAGAAGAGATCATCTGGGTCAGCAAATCGGAAATGAAGCGCGACATGGACGCGCTGCAAAAGCTTGGCGAAGAGCTGGTTGAACTGAAACCAGCTATCTTGGAAAAATTCCCACTGGATGAAGATCTGTTTGACGCGATCAAAAAGGCGCAGAGTTTTAAAAACGAAGCGCGTCGTCGTCAGCTGCAGTTCATCGGGAAATTAATGCGTAATATCGATCCAGAGCCAATTCAAGCGGCATTGGATAAAGTACGTAACAAGCACTCACAACAGACTGCGGTATTACATAAACTGGAAACACTGCGTGACCGCGTGGTTGAAACCGGAGATGAAGCGATTGCCGAAGTGATGGAGCTATATCCGCAAGCGGATCGCCAGCGTCTGCGTCAACTTGCTCGCCAAGCGAGTAAAGAAAAGCAAGCCGGTAAACCGGCGAAAGCGTATCGCGAAATTTTTCAAATTCTCAAAAACCTCAATAACGAAGAATTTTGATTCGACTGAATTTGAACTCTCTATTGAGCAAAAAGCTGGCATTAGCCAGCTTTTTTATGCGTTGAATCCTGCGCGAACAAAGGCTTGCAACCGTGGATGAGAGTGCTGAATATCCAGCTTATCCACTTTATCGACAACCGCGACACGTCCTTGATCGATAAACGCAAAATCGCTCGCCAGCGCTTTAACATCAGTGAGATGGTGCGTCACCATCAACAAAGTGATACCACGCTCTTTCACCAGCCGTTGCACTAAAGCCAACATCTCTTCACGTAATAATGGATCGAGTGCCGAAAAGGGTTCATCAAACAACCAGATAGGATGAGATTGCACAAAGCAACGTGCCAACGCGACGCGTTGCTTTTGACCACCAGACAGATGCTCCGGTAGGCGGTCGAGTAGACCATCAACTCCGACTTGATTGGCGGCTTGCTGTACCTGCTGCTGTTGCTGCGAAGAAAGCTTTAAGCTGGTGTTAAGGCCAAGTGCGATGTTGTCATGCACACTCAGGTGAGCAAACAAGTTATGCTCCTGAAACAACATGGCAAATGGGCGCTGATATGGCGCTTTGCCAACAACATTTTGCTGATTGGCACTAATGCTCCCAGAAATCGGTTCAATAAACCCGGCCACCAACGCCAGTAACGTCGACTTACCCGCACCACTTGGGCCAATTAATGCCATCATCGCGCCAGATTCAACATTGAGATCAAAACGAAAGGTCTCATTTTGATATTCATACACCACATTTTCGAGCGCTAACATACGGTTTCCTTAGCTTTCGCATTTGAACCAGAGCGATGACTACGCGTTTTAAACGCCCACTCCACCAATGAAAATAAACCCACGCTCAGCAGCAGCATAGTCACTGACACAACCGCCGCCGCATCCATTTGATAGCTGCCCAGCAGTTGATACAAATACAGCGGCAGAGTACGAAAGTCTTGGCTGCCAAATAGAGCAATCGCGCTCAAATCCCCCATCGCAAACATAAAGCAAATCGAAAACGCCTGCGCCAGCGGTTTATGCAGCGCGCGCCATTCGACAATTCGAAACCGTTGCCAGCCACGCAGGCCAAGTGAGGCGCACAAATATTGATATTGTTGCTCAATATGCAGCATCGGCTGCGCCAGCGTTTTTACCACATAAGGCAACCCCATCAGCGCATTGACGATAATCACGATCAACCAAGCTAGGCTAAACACATCGCTAAATTGGCGTAGTAGCAAAAATAGCCCGGTACTGAGTACCAAACCTGGCGTAATCAAAATAATGGTACCGAGCAGCTCAATATGATTGGCTCGGCGGCCCATCGCCAGCACCCGCAATCGGCGACTGGTGTGAAGAATCGCAATCCCAGCACCAAGCGCAACTATGCTTGCTAATGATGCCACCAGCAGTGAGTGTTTCAATGCTGACCAAAAACGTGCATCGCTTAATACATCCAACGCCGAACTATTGATTCCACTTAGCAGCACCATTAATAAAGGGCTAAGCACAAACACAGCCGCGAAAATAATCGCCATGCTATCACTGTATTTAGCCAGTTTTGAATCGCGGCTAGAAATACGTTCGTAACTGACTTGTCCACTGCTGGTCGCTAAGGGTTTGGCAAGCTTTTGAATGGTGAGCGCTAAGCTGCCGCACAGTAACATCTGCCAAATCGCCAGTAGCGCGCCACTTTGTAAATCAAAATCGAATTTTATCGCTTGGTAGATAGCCAGTTCGATGGTGGTTGATTTCGGCCCGCCACCAAGTGCCATCACAGTAGCAAAACTGGTAAAACACAGCATAAACACTAAGCCGCACACGGCGGGCAATTGTTGACGCAATCTAGGCCATTCGACCCAACGGAATTTGTCCCATGCCGACAAGCCAAGGTGAGCACACAATTTATGCTGCTCAGCAGGAATGGATTCTAATGCCTGATAGAGCAAGCGACTGGCGTAGGGCAAATTGAAAAACACATGCGCGAGTAAAATGCCGCCAAGGCCATAGATAGAGAAAGGTTGCGAGATTCCAAGCGTCGTAAGCAGTCTACTAAGTAGACCGCTATTGCCATATATAGCGAGCAGACCAAACACGCCAACCAACACCGGCATCACTAAGGTGGTCGCAAATATTTTGATCAGCGCACTTTTGGCAAAAAAATCCCGCCGTGACAGTGCCAGAGCAACCGGGATTGCGCCAACGACACTTAGCAGCATCGACAAAAATGCTTGGTAAAAACTAAATTGGGTAACGTGGCGGTAATAGCTGTCTTGCCATAAAAAAGAAACATCGCCCAGCTGCGCATGATTAAGGAGCGCAACTAACGCAGCAATAACTAAGGCCGCGATAGCCATCGCGACCCCAATACCGAGTTTAGGTATAGAATTCAAAACAACGCCTTACTGAGTTAACGCGCTGCGCCACTCTCGAATCCAGCCACTGCGCTTATTCGCTACCTGTTCGGGGCTATAACTTAACGCTTTACTTGGTATCGTTAACGTATCAAACCCTTTGGGTAACTCGACATCCGTCACCGGGTACATCCAGTTGCCGGTTGGCATCACCGATTGGAACTCATCACTTAGGATAAACGCCATAAACTCATCGGCTAATTTGCCGTGTGCGGTGGTTTTTACTTTAGCCGCGACTTCCACTTGAGTGTAATGACCTTCACTAAAATCGGCAGCCGCGTAGTGAGCATCATTTTCCGCGATCAAATGATAAGCTGGCGAAGTGGTGTAAGAGAGCACCATATCCGCCTCGCCGTTTAAAAACATCGAGTAAGACTCAGACCAACCTTTGGTCACAGTGACGGTTTTAGTGGCCAACTGCTTCCACGCTTGAGAAGCCTTATCGCCATAGACCGCTTTCATCCACAGCAGCAAGCCTTGGCCTGGCGTTGAGGTGCGCGGATCTTGGTAAATCACTTTTAAATCATCACGCTGCTCAACCAATTCTTTCAAACTCTTGGGCGGATTTTTTAGTTTGTCTTTGTTGTACACAAACGCAAAGTAACCGTAGTCGTAGGGCACAAACACATCATCATGCCAGCCATTAGGCAGCGTAACGGCTTGGGTATCGACATTATGCGTAGCTAAAAGCCCAGTCGCTTTCGCTTCAGTAATGAGGTTGTTATCCAACCCAAGAACCACATCGGCTTTAGTACTGTCACCTTCAAGACGTAGACGATTTAAAATCGACACACCGTCATCAAGCGCAACGAACTGCAAATCACAACCACACTTAGCTTCAAATGCTTGCTTAATTTTAGGCCCAGGGCCCCAATCGGCAGCAAAAGAGTCATAAGTGTAAACGGTGAGAGTATTGTCTGCGGCAAATGCAGAGCTAGAAATGATTGCGGCAAGGGCAAAGGTAGATGATAAAAATAGTCGGTTTGCGTGTTTCACGGCTCGCTCTCTTAGTTGAGCGGCACAGGCTTGAGGTGGCATGCGTTATTTGGCAGTAATCCAGACCCAATTCCTACGCCAGCATTATCTGGTTCAGGTTTACGGGTCCCAAAGCAAGCTTTGATCTCAGCGTCATTCTTAACGAATGAGTAGCCCCCCGATGAGTGTGACGAGCATTGTAGTGGTAAATTCAGCCCATGGCTACATCGAACGTGAATCATATCCCCAGCGAGGGATCAAACCTTGATGGATGCCCAGATGATCAAGTACGCGAGCGACGATAAAATCAATCAGATCATCGATGCTGCTCGGCTGGTGATAAAAACCGGGCGCGGCAGGCATAATCGTCGCTCCAAGTTGTGACAGCTTGAGCATGTTTTCCAGATGAATGGTCGAAAACGGCGTTTCACGCACCACCAGCAGCAATTGACCGCGCTCTTTGATCACCACATCGGCGGCGCGTTCAATCAGATTGTCAGACATGCCATGAGCAATCGCGGCGACACTGCCCGCCGAACACGGGCAAATCACCATCTGTTTTGGCGCAGCAGAGCCCGACGCCACTGGAGAAAACCAATCTTCTTTGCCGCACACCACCAATTTGTCCGCCGAGCAACCAAGGTGTTCCACCAGTGCGCTATGCGCTGCTTGCGGACCACTTGGCAGCTTTAAACCATGTTCGGTTGCCAGCACCACCCTGGCCGCTGACGAAATCAGTAAATACACCGTGTAATCGGCAGCCAGTAAACACTCCAATAAGCGCAAGCCATATGGCGCACCGGAAGCGCCTGTAAAAGCGAGCGTAATGGTTTTATCAGGCGACTGCGCAGTTTGATTCATGGTTAACCTTACTGTAATTACTTGGTTTCTAGTTGCTTAAGCAGTTTGCCGTGAATACCTTCAAAACCGCCATTACTCATGACCAAAATCTGATCGCCCGGATTGGCATGTTTGACGATATCCGCCACAAACGCATCAATATCACTGCCAACATACGCCGGTTGCAAACATTGCTGAGCGACATCTTTTACCGACCAGTCAATGTTACTAGGTTGGAACAAAAACACACTGTCGGCTTTTGCCAATGACGCCGCCAACGTCTCTTTGTGCACACCGCGCTTCATGGTGGCTGAGCGTGGTTCAAGTACAGCGATAATTTTTTTATCACCCACTTTGTTACGCAGGCCATCGAGCGTCAGTTCAATCGCAGTCGGATGATGAGCAAAATCGTCATAAACCGTCACGCCATTGACTTGGCCTTTTAACTCTAGTCGGCGCTTGGTATTAATAAAACGTCCGAGTGCTTCACACGCTAAATCCGGCGTTACGCCGACATGGCGCGCCGCCGCAATCGCCATCAAAGCGTTGTCTACGTTATGATCACCCACTAAATCCCAGCAGACCTGACCAACTCGCTCATCGTGCAAGTAAACCTCAAACTGTGAGCCGTCTTTGGTGAGTTTTTCCGCGCGCCAATCGCCGTTTGCGCCAGTGGTTTCGGTTTCACTCCAGCAACCACGTGCCAATACATCTTGTAACGCAGCATCATTTTTCGGCGTTAAAATGCGTCCGTTGCCCGGCACAGTGCGCACCAAGTGGTGAAATTGTCGCTTGATCGCTTCAAGATCGTCGAAGATATCTGCATGATCAAATTCAAGGTTATTTGTCACAAGAGTGCGAGGATGATAGTGTACAAACTTAGATCGCTTATCAAAAAAAGCACTGTCGTATTCATCGGCTTCAACCACAAAGAACATGCTTTCGCCCAAACGCGCTGAAACGCCAAAATTCCCCAATACGCCGCCGACTAAAAAGCCAGGTTGGTAATCACACGCTTCAAGAATCCAAGCCAGCATACTGGATGTGGTGGTTTTGCCATGAGTACCCGACACAGCCAATACCCAGCGATCATGGAGCAGAAATTCCTGCAACCATTGCGGCCCTGAGGTGTAGCGCATATTGGTATTGAGTACATGCTCAACACATGGATTACCACGTGTCATCGCATTACCAATCACCACCAAATCTGGCTGTGGGTCGAGCTGAGACGGGTCAAAACCCTCTATAATTTCAATACCTTGAGATTCAAGCAATGTACTCATTGGTGGGTAAACGTTGGCATCAGAACCGGTCACTTTATGGCCGAGTTGACGTGCCAATACTGCGGCTCCCCCCATAAAAGTGCCACAAATACCCAAGATATGAATATGCATAGATTTAACCCTGTGAAATGTCTAAATAACTTGCTCATTATCCTCATACGTAACAGAAAAGCGAGTCGCTTTGTCACCGGATAAGTAATTCGTAGATAAGTTGCACACTTCTTCAACATTGGCATAACAGGCCTGAGCTTAGAATCAATTTTTATGAAACAACTTTTCAATAAAACATAAAAACTGAGATCTCAGTCGGTTACTTCATTACCAATAAAAAGATTCCGCCCGTAAAATCGTTAAAGAGGACAGCACAACATCCATAAAGAGATGAGATTACTCCTCACTAACCCCCACTATTGTTAATGAAAGGAAAAAACATGTCAGGATTGCGCACCCTTGGTGAGTTCATTGTTGAAAAGCAAGCGGACTTCCCCCACGCAACCGGTGACCTCTCGTCCCTTTTAGCGTCCATTCGTCTCGCAGCAAAGATCGTTAACCGCGAAATTAATAAAGCCGGTCTTGTTGATGATATTACTGGCGCCGTCGGCACCGAAAATGTCCAAGGTGAAGCTCAACAAAAGCTTGATGTATACGCCAACGACAAATTCAAATCTGCACTTGAAGCTCGAGATCAGGTTTGTGGTGTCGCCAGTGAAGAAGAAGATGAAGCCGTTACCTTCAATAAGCAGTTAAATAAGAATGCCAAATATGTGGTGCTAATGGACCCACTAGACGGCTCTTCCAATATTGATGTTAACGTCTCCGTCGGTACAATTTTCTCCATTTACCGCCGTGTTTCGCCAATCGGTACTCCGCCAACTGAAGAAGACTTCCTCCAGCCAGGTAATAAACAAGTCGCCGCAGGCTATGTGATTTACGGTTCTTCGACCATGCTGGTGTACACCACGGGTAATGGCGTAAACGGATTTACTTACGACCCATCCCTTGGCACCTTCTGTTTGTCGCATGAAAACATGATGATCCCTGAAGATGGCTTTATCTACTCGATCAACGAAGGTAACTATATTCGTTTCCCTCAAGGGGTGAAAAAGTACATTAAGTACTGTCAGGAAAGTCAACCAAGTGAAGGTCGCCCATATACGTCACGCTATATCGGCTCACTTGTTTCTGATTTCCACCGTAACCTCCTTAAAGGTGGCATCTACTTATACCCAAGTACTGAAAGCCATCCGCAAGGTAAACTTCGCCTACTGTATGAATGCAACCCGATGGCGTTCTTGATGGAACAAGCCGGCGGTATCGCATCCGATGGCAGACAGCGAATTATGGATATCGAACCAACAGAACTGCATCAACGTGTGCCATTCTTTGTCGGTTCGAAAAACATGGTAAATAAAGTAGAAGATTTCCTAGAGCGCTATAGCGATAGCGAATAAGCGCGCCGCTTTAGAAAAAATGCTGGATGGTCTTTAACTTATCCCTGATTGCGCTTAGCCTGGCTAGGCGCTTTTTGTCGAGTTGTTAAGATAAATCTCGCCATCCTTTATTTACACATCCTACTGTTTACCGCTAAAGTGTGCGGTTGTAATTTCAGCCCAATATAATTTTTCTAAAAAGGAAACCTTCGATGAGCTTAAATAACGTACCTGCGGGTAAGTCACTGCCAGATGATATCTACGTTGTAATCGAGATCCCAGCCAACGCTGATCCTATCAAATACGAAGTCGACAAAGACTCTGGTGCGGTATTCGTAGACCGTTTCATGTCTGCTCCTATGTTCTACCCATGTAACTACGGTTACGTAAACCACACTCTATCTCTAGACGGTGACCCAGTAGACGTACTTGTTCCAACTCCGCACCCTCTAATGCCAGGTTCAGTTATCCGTTGCCGCCCAGTTGGCGTACTGAAAATGACTGATGAATCTGGTGAAGATGCAAAAGTTGTTGCTGTACCACACACTAAACTGTCAAAAGAATACGATCACATCAACGATGTTGACGATCTACCAGAATTGCTAAAAGCGCAAATCACTCACTTCTTTGAGCGTTACAAAGAACTTGAGTCTGGTAAGTGGGTAAAAGTTGACGGTTGGGAAAACGCAGAGTCAGCTCGCCAAGAGATTCTTACTTCTTACGAGCGCGCGCAAAAATAAGCGTTGCTTAAAAAGAATAAAAGCCAGTGTTTACACTGGCTTTTTTATTATTCGCTATCAAGCTAAATGGTGACAGGCACTCAACGGTTATTCTAGGCTCGCACCGTCATCCCACCACAGTCCTTCTTGGTATTCATCGTGAAAAGAGGCGTCAATATTGTCGCAAATACCTTGGTAGCTTTTACCTAGGAAACCAACTCGAAACGCATCTTGTCCACAGAACTTAGTACGCCCCATTTCATAGCCATCGCTATACTGAGCATACATTTGATCAGAAATAGATAACGAAGACATCATTTGTTTTGCTTGGCCATCCATCGCTTGTTCATAACCGAAGTCTTGCCAGTTTTGATTTGCCATTGGCATGCTGTGCTGCTGCGCACTACAACCTGCGAGTACCAATACTGCGGCGGTTAGAATTAGTCCTTTCATCTTAGAGCCCTCTCTCATTAAGACCATAATGAGTATAGGGTTGGATACTGTAAAGAGCCGCACAAATTATGTAAATCTATGCAAATTACACAACCTATCATTTAAATGAATCACACTTTTTGCGACCAATCACCTGAATCTATTAGCATTTCGAGATTATTCGCATTTTGATAAAGGTAGATCCAAGCTAGACCAAAGGGTGTAGCAATCTGCTCGCGCCGATATTCAACTGGCACATCTTCTAATATATCCAGCTCGCTCAAGGTGTCGTTATCGATAAGATACACCTCACCACGAATCGTTTGATGACCGGGCACGACAGCGGGATAAGCGCCCAAGTCGTACAAGGCATATTCAGGTGGCGTCTCGTGAGTTCCCAGTAACTCGCTGCGCGCCATTAGATGGTGATTGCTCTCTCCCTGACGCAATGTTCCATAGACAAAAACCAAATGTTGCATAGCTATCCTTAAGAGCCGACTCGGCTTTCTCGTCGCTCAACCTCT
Source organism: Vibrio xiamenensis (assembly GCF_900100015.1). GTDB lineage: Bacteria > Pseudomonadota > Gammaproteobacteria > Enterobacterales > Vibrionaceae > Vibrio > Vibrio xiamenensis. The sequence goes on from NZ_FNDD01000013.1 coordinate 26,664, forward strand.
CAGTCGAATTCAAATTGATACAACAGGTCAACCGCACTGTCGAGCCCTGATACGGCTTCCACGTACAGATCCTGCATCAAGCGATAACGAACGGTAAACTCACCCACAGAGTCAAAGATACCCACGCCGTATTTCACTTGCAGTCCTGGCAGAATATACCCACTGACGGTGACTTGCGAATCATCGCCAGCGCCTTCGGTATCCAATTGCAAATCTTGTACACCAAATGCTTCGCCAATTTCCCCAACGACTTTACCACTTTGCGCCAAACTAAGGCCAATCAGTGCGGTCGTCATGGTATTGCCGCCAGCTTCACCATCAATATCTTGCCCACGTAATAAATAAGATAGCGCATTCGCCTGCGGCATGGATGGCTCAGAGAAAATCGTCATTTGTGGCTCATCGGCAGGGCCGGTGACCTTCACCCCAGCCACAACATCGTCTTGAGTGGTATCTGGGTTACGAATCGCAGTGATCGCCACATATGGCTGATCGACTGGGCCATTCATCAACACTTTACCTTCTTTAATCACCAAGTCTTGACCAAATGAGGTATAAGTACCGTTGACGATATTGACTTCGCCCGTCACAAATGGACCGCGATCTTTCTGCGCGACTTTTAAACCACCTTTCAGGCCGCCTTTGAGTCCAAACGCCGACAACTTAAAGTCATCGCCTATATGGATGCCGATGTTAGTCTCGATATCAAATGGTAACTTGTCGCTATCATCGATTGGCTTAAGTTGCTCATCAAGCAGTACCTGATCTTTTGAGACACTCACCGCGCTCGGTGGTAACTCCTCAACCGTAATTCGCCCCCACGGCAGAGTAATATCACCATCAATTTTGGCTTGATGCGGGGTTACGGCAATGGTCATATCAGGCTGAACTTGCACTTTGACCATCGGCGGCAGGTCGACTTTCAGATCGTCAGCAAACACATGCACTTTGGTGTTCCACGCCGCCAAGTCTCGCCAATCTGCATCACCATTAACATTCAGTTCGCCATCTGGTGTTTGAATTTTGGCATTAAGATTGGCTTGATAACCTTTTAAATCCAACAGCACATTACCTGATGTTACTTCCACTGGCGCAATATCGCCTTGGAACAGCATGTCATCAACTTTCACTTGGCCGGAGACTTTAGGCTGCATGATCGGACCGTTGACATCAACGTTGGCGCTGAGCACCGAATTAAGCTTGCTGTAAGGACCCAGTAACGGGCTTAAGAACTTCACACTAAAGCTCGAAAGCTCAACGTGACCATCAAGCTGCTTGTTTTCCACTTTGACATTCGGAATCGCCAAGCGCCCGCTTAAATCACCGTTATCAGTGATTTGAATATTCCAATCGGCATTAAGTTTGTCATTGAGCAGATTGGCGTTGAACTCCATGGCATCCCAACCAAGTGTGACTGGCTTATCCATTTTTTGAGTAACTTTGCCAGCTGGTAACGTCACTTTCGCTTTCAGCTGTGGCGCGCCCTGTGCTTGCCATTTCGCCCAGATATTGGCATCGACGCTGCCTTTGACTGAGGTTTCCGGAGGTAAGAACATCGCGATTTGGTCAAAGTCAAAGTGATCCACTTTGAGGTGTGCTTCGCCGGATTTGCCAGCGGAAAGATCTTTGTCAAGACAGACTGACGAGCCATTCTGACGCCAGCAATGGTGGCCGACAAACGCCTTCTGAGTGCTACCGGTATATTTGATTGGAGTGGCGTGATTTAACACCCATTCACCTTGCTCGGATTTAATATTGGCGCGAGAAAGCTCACCAGACCAAACTAAATCGGGCTCCAGTGCCAGCTTACCTTTTACTGCCAAACTGGTGGAAACCAAATTCGACAACAAATCTAAGCTCAACTTATGCTGGCTTTGGTCACCATCAAAACGCAGCTTAACACTGCTCACATCAACGTCTTGGTAGTGCGCATCATCGACCGCTAAAGAGAGTTTGCCTTGTGGCTGTGGTAAGGGCTGAATTTGCCCGGCTAAATGCACCGCCGCAACTTTGGCCTGATTTTGCCAGTTGAGTGTATCGGCATCGAGTTTTACATCGACTTTGGGCTGCTCAAGCGCGCCGGTCAGCTTAATATCGCCCTGCACTTGACCACTAAGATCCGGCACGGTTTTCGCCAAATCGGGAAAATCGACCGCCACTTGCATACGCCACTGTTTGTCCAATTCACCTTGAGCGGTTAATTGATTGGGGCCGTGGGCAAGCACTAACTTCGGTGTTTTTACTTCAATATCACCTTGGCCAGTTAAATCTTGCGCGCTGAGTTGACCATTAATATTTAACGGATAGTCACGCAGTACCCCTTGAATATCGAGCTCAGGCAGCGCCACTTGCCAACCGTTTTGCGCCGTCAGTTGTCCGGTGGTTTTAAGATGGCCGCTAATACTGCCTTCGGCCTGCGGCCATTGCAGCCCCGGCTGAATGTTATCGAGCTGCAAATTAGCCTGCCAACTGGCTAAATCAGCCCAATTGGCACCCACGCTACCAGCCAGGTTTCCGCCTAAGGTATCAATACTAAGCTGCGACAAATCAATGTGTTTGTCGTCACCTTGGCCACTTAGCTTGGCTTTAAGCTCTGGAATCGCTTGACCGTTGACCTCACTATTTAAACTCAGCTGATAGCCATTTAAATCACCTTGAATATTGGCGTGTGTTTGCTTGATTTGATACTCACTGGCGCCCACCAGCGGCCACTGAGCATTCACATCATTAAGGGTTAACTCAAACGGTAATTCGGCTTTGAGCGCTTGTACGTGCGCATTCAATTTGGCGCTTGCGGGCCCAGATAAATTCGCTTTTAAGGCTAAATCAGCCACACTACCTCTGGCAGTAAGCGCTAACTTCTGGCCTTTGGCGATCGGGTCTTTGGCTTCGGCGCTCAAATTCAGCGCCAGTGGGTAATCCCCTTTGAGAGTGGCTTTGGCATCGAGCTTGGCCTCGCCTTGCGGCATCGCCAACTCAAGCGTTTTGACCGTGACGGAATGACGTTTGGCGCTGGCGGCCAATTTCAGGCGCTCGACTTTAAGCGCTTGCGGCTTTTGGTCGAGCGTAAAAGATTCGACCACAAAACTTGGAATTTCCAATTGCAGCGGCAAAGTCACCTCAGGCAAGACTAACGCTTGGCGAGGGGAATGGATGCTTGGCTTAGCCTGACGGTTGGCAGTGGTGTTTTGCGTATCATCGCTGCTTGGCGCTAATGCCACTTGAATGTTTTTCCACAGCGTTGGTTTTAAGCGCAGCTGGTTACCAGCAAACTCAGCGCCGGTGGTAAAACGCTGCCAGCGAACATCGTTACCAAGCACATTGGCATGAATATCAGACAGTTCAACGCGGCCAATACTGATTGGCACTGGCGCGGTGATCGCCGCTAATGGCTCGTCGCTTGGCGGCTCTTGATCCGCATCAGAACTTGGCGGCAAGGTCGGTAGCTTAAGATCTAAACCGCGGACGGTGAGATCATCCACACACACCGATGGTTCAGTAAAGCAGCTTAAATTCAACGCCAGAGAAAGGTGCTGCACTTTGGCATCTAAGTTGAGTGGCTGGCTTTTATATTCGACATCGTTGAGGGTAAATCTTGGCAGCAGCGCACCTTTAACTTCGCCAACGTGCAGCTCAGGCAGCGCTTTTTGCGCGCCCCACAGTGCCAGTTTCAAACCCGGATTGGTAAACAGCACAATCCCCAGCAGTGACACCAACACCACACACACAGAAATCAGGCCAACGGAAAACCATTTTGACCATTTCAACAAACGTTTGGTCATAGTTCAGGCCCCAAGGAGAAATGAATCTGGAAACGATCGCCTGGGTCGGAGTCAAGTCCCCAAGCGAAATCTAATGCGATTGGCCCCACCGGCGATGCCCAGCGCACGCCAAAACCAACGCCATCTTTGAGATCCGGCGTGTCATTAAACGCATCACCGGTATCGTAAAACAGTGCGCCCCACCAATCACCGGTCAAGCGATATTGATATTCGAGCGTATTGGTCAGTAAGTACTTCGCACCAGTAAGTGAGTTACTGGAATCGACTGGCGAAATCGACTCATAACCGTAACCGCGAATGCTGTTATCACCACCGGCAAAGAAACGCAGCGACGGCGACAAACGGTCAAATTCATCGGTCAGGTTGACACCACCATTGACCTTCCACAAACCACGATGATTATCGCCAAGGCTACGAATCCACGAACTGCTGCCGATAATGCGCAGCACGCTGGTTTCAGAAAAGACGTTTTTGTCACCGTATTCAAAGGTGATGCTCTGCTTATCTCCCCACGACGGCATCGAACCGCCGCGAGTGCGAGTGCGACTAAATGAAATCCCCGGCATCACAAACTGGCCAATATCGTCTTGCAAACCTTGCTCGTAGTTTTCAATCAGATAGCGTAAATACACCGTTTTATGCCAACCTTTATCGGCTAGCCAATGGCGCTCAAACTGCAAATTGGACTCAAGGCTATTGGTATCGCGGTTGTCGACTTTTTTCATCCCATATTGAATGCGGTAGTACTGATGCAATACATCGTCCAAAGGAATGCGATAACCCGCAGTAATGGTCTGCTCAGGTTTTGAAAGCGAGAAACTGCTATCAAAGCTATGACCGCGCGAGTTAACCCAAGGCTTGTTCCATTTCAGCGAGCCGCGCACACCAACGTCGGTGGAATAGCCAATACCGGTTTCAAGCTGGTTACGCGATTGCGGCGCCAAACTCACATTCATCGGCAGTTCGCGTTGGCTATCGAGTTTGCTTAAGTCCGGCGCGACCACCACTGAAGAGAACCAATCGGTATTGGAAAGATTGCTATTAAACTTTCCGACCTCAGAAACTAAGTAGGGTTCCCCTTGCTTGTACGGTTGTAACGACTGCACCCGATCAAGCTCTATTTGGCTACCAGTGATGGTGGTTTCACCAAAGTGGTAGCGCTGACCGCTGTCATAATGCAGACGAATAAATGCTTGATTGCGCACAGGAGAGACTTCGAGCCGGCTAACATCATATTTGGCGTTAAAATAGCCCTTCTTTAACGCTAGATTCCTTAGCTTGGATTTAAGCGCTTCATAGTCGCTATGATGAAGCACCGAGCCGACTTCAAGGCGACTGTTCTGCACCGCTTTGATAAAGTCTGGGTCAGATTTGGCTTCGCCGGTAAGCTCAACATCCACTTCGGCAACAGTGACAGGTTCGCCCGGCACCACATTTACCTTCAACTCTTGAGACTCTTTCTCATAATCAAAGCTGATTTCGGCATTGTAATAACCCAGCGCATTGAGAGCTTCATTGATGCTATCTTCAAGGCGGGACTGAAAACGCAGGTCAGCAGAGTAGTCTTTTTCAGGAATCGAGGAGAGATAGACGTCAACGTTATCTTTTAGCTTGCCGTCTAAGCCATTAACGATAAGATCAATATCCTTAGCATGAGCCAAATTCGATAGACAGGAGATGGCGATAAAAACTGGTAATGACTTTCGGAACATGCTTAATTAACGGCTATCCATAGAACGTTATGAAATGATAACTCTAGTCCAATGATAAGTCTGTACGAAAACAGTCAATTAAAGTTGTAGTTTTAAGAATAGAAGGTAAGGACAGTCACATGCTCAAAAAACAAACCATGATTACCGCAGCCGAGGCTCTACCTGGCCGCGTTACGCCTTTAGTTGTGGAAGATACCCATTTCGTTAATCAATCCAGCTTGACAGCTAAACCTCTGGCAGGCCAGCAAGAAATTTTGCTTGGTATGGGCTGCTTTTGGGGCGCAGAACGCCTATTTTGGCAGCTTGATGGCGTGGTCAGCACCTCGGTTGGATACGCCGGTGGATTTACCTTAAACCCGACTTACGAAGAAGTGTGCACAGGTCAAACGGCTCATGCTGAAGTGGTACGCGTGGTATTTGACCCGCAAGTTATCTCATTAGAAGCACTACTGCATCACTTCTGGGAGCGTCATGACCCAACCCAAGGCATGCAACAAGGCAACGATTTGGGCACTCAGTATCGCTCGGTAATTTATGTCTACAGCGATGAGCAATACCAGCAAGCGTTAACCTCCAAGCAGCAATATCAAAACTTGCTAGGCGCGGGCAAAATCATCACCACCGAGATTCTTCCCGCTGGTGATTACTACTACGCAGAAACCTACCACCAGCAATATCTGGCAAAGAACCCTGAAGGATACTGCGGCCTAGGCGGTACCGGAGTGTGCTTCCCGCCAAGCTTGGCTTAATTACCCAGTGTTTTGGTTCCTAAAGAAGCCTTATAAGGCTTCTTTTTTTTGAGCTGCTTGGCAATCTTCCGACAATAACTTCGCGACATTCCCCCAGCACTGGCAATAGCCTTTATACTTTGCTCGCTCAACAACGCATTTGCCGAGTAACAAGGAATTTAATAATGAAAATAATCACATTCGTCTCACTGCTCGCAGCCTGCTCTCCTGCAATGGCGCATAACATTCAATTAGGTCAAACCGTCCCTGCGGCAACCGTCTCCGAATATGGGGAAGTGGTGCTAAACGGTGACGACACCGCTTATCAAAATTGGCAAAGCCAGAATATGATTGGCAAGGTTCGCATCATTCAAGCGATAGCAGGACGCAGCAGCGCCAAAGAAATGAATGCGCCACTGATGGAAGCCATTACCGCAGCAGATTTTCCAAAAGACAGTTACCAAACCACCACCATCATTAATCAAGATGATGCTATCTGGGGCACCGGGTCGTTTGTGAAATCTTCAGCGCAAGACAGCAAAAAAGAGTTTGCTTGGTCATCAATCGTCTTGGATGAAAACGGCAACGTCGCCAAACGCTGGCAGCTGCAGCCGGAATCGTCGGCGATCATTGTCCAAGACAAACATGGCAAAGTGCTGTTTGTAAAAGAAGGCGCCCTGAACCACAACGAAATCAGTCAAGTCATCTCCTTGGTGAAGCAAAACCTATAGCGGTTTATAAAAACTTTGTCGTTAAGACCAGCGTGTTATAGTATAACATTTCTGGTCTTTTGTTTTTCTGCTGTGGATATCGGCTCGTGAACCCTCATCGCCTTAAACTGCTCGCACTGTTTGCGGTAGTGATGACAATTTGGCTCAACCTTGCTTATGTTCACCACAGTTTAGATGTGGTCACCGAGCATCATGCCCATCATGATTGCCACCTATTCTCTTCGGTTCATCATGGCGCGACCAGCGCACCACTCATCTGGTTTGATGATTCATTGCCCGATGTCATTGAAAAGCCCGTCACGCAGCTGATCCCATGCTCTGAATCACATACCTATCGTGCGCGCTCCCCACCGTTATTTGTTTGACATATTGATACGCTAAAACTGCATTAAAAATAAACAAATAAGGGAATTTTATGTCTCAGTACACCAAACTAGCGCTGTGCGTTGGTCTCGCTTTTTCGACTTCTGCAATGGCAGAAGAATTTCGCCAACACGAAGCCCATGTTCACGGACACGTGGAATTAAATATTGCTCAAGATGGCAATGAACTATTAATGGAAATCACCGCACCTGGTGCCGACGTGGTGGGCTTTGAACACCAGCCGGAAAATGAGCAGCAAAAAGCGGTGCTCGCCAAAGCGCTGGAAGTGCTAAACCAACCTGATAAAGTGATTCAACTCAGCGCAAGCGCCAACTGTAGCATCGAACATATTGATGTGCAGGCAAACCTGGCAAGTGAAGAAGATGAAGAGCATCATGACCATGATGCAGCCGAGCATGAGCATGAGCATGAGCATGAGCATGAGCATGAGCATGAGCATGAGCATGAAGAACATAGCCATGATGATCATGATCACCAAGGCCATGACGACCACGACCATGACGAACACCATCACTCAGGTCACGGCTCATTTACGGTTGAATACCACTATCAATGTCAGTCATTTGCAGAATTAGAACAAATCGATACTTCGTGGTTCTTACACTTCCCTAATACTGAGCACATCGGTGTCAACTTGCTGACCGATAAAGTGCAAACCGCATTGGAACTGTCAAAAGACAACGCCGTTATCAAGCTATAACTTGTATGCCGACCACCTTAGCGTGGTCGGCGTTACTTCAAATCTAGAGACAGTTATGAGCAGTCATCAAACTCAAAGCCGTGCGGTCATTGAGCTCAACAATGTGCACTTTAGCTGGCCATCCTCCAGCGAGCCGACTCTGGTTATCGATTCCCTGACGATCAATCAAGGCGAACACGCCTTTATCAAAGGCCCGAGTGGCTGTGGAAAATCCACGTTGCTCAGCTTATTGACCGGGATTAATCAAGCTAACCAAGGCCAAGTCACGGTCCTCGACACCCAATTAAGTGATCTTTCAAGCCGGCAACGCGACCGTTTTCGCGCTGACCACATCGGCTATATTTTTCAACAATTTAATTTATTGCCTTACCTTAACGTGCTGGAAAACGTCACGCTGCCGTGCCAGTTTTCCGCACAGCGTAAGCACCGAGTCAAAGGCAGTTTGGAGCAAAATGCCAAACAGCTTCTCGAGCGTTTACATTTGCCTAAGTCGTGCATTGATAAACCAGTGGTCAACCTCAGCATTGGCCAACAACAGCGGGTTGCGGCAGCGCGTGCTTTAATTGGCGCACCCGCATTGATTATTGCCGACGAACCCACTTCGTCACTGGATTACGATAATCGCAGTGCTTTTATCGAACTGCTTCAAGAGCAAATCGACAACGCCAACGCGACATTGCTGTTTGTCAGCCATGATCCAACTCTTGAGCCGCTGTTTGACAAAAGCATCGACTTAACTCAGTTAAATCAAGCGCGAGGCAGCCAATGAACACCATCTTAAATTTGGCGTGGAAAAGTGTTCGCAACCGCAAAGCCACCGCAATTCTCACCATACTCACCGTCGCGATTTCAGTGATTTTGCTGATGGGCGTTGAGCGTATTCGAACTCAGGCGAAGAGCAGCTTTGCCAATACCATTTCCAGCACCGATCTGATTGTCGGCGGACGCTCTGGCCAAGTGAACTTACTGCTTTATTCGGTCTTTCGCATCGGTAATGCCACTAATAATATCGATTGGAAAAGCTACCAAGAATTTGCCCATAATCCCGCGGTCAAATGGACGATCCCGATCTCACTTGGTGACTCACACAAAGGCTTTCGCGTTATGGGTACCAACCATAACTATTTCGAGCATTTTCGCTATGGTCAAAAACAGCCGTTAAGCTTTAGCCAAGGCCATGAATTTAAAGGATTGTTCCAGACCGTTATCGGTTCCGATGTCGCAAAATCACTGGGCTATCACGTCGGTAGTAAAATCATTATTGCCCATGGCATCAGTGATGTCGCATTTAGTCGCCATGACAAATTGCCATTTGAAGTGGTCGGTATTTTGGCTCCAACCGGTACTCCGGTGGATAAAACGGTCCACGTATCTCTTGAGGCAATTGAAGCCATTCACGTTGGTTGGGAATCGGGCGCCCACTTAGGCAATACGCCTTCCGCCGACCAACTGCTCAAGCGTGATTTCACGCCTAACCAGATTACGGCGATGCTGATCGGCTTGAAGTCTAAAATTCAAACTTTTGCCCTGCAAAGGCAGATCAACACCTATCCAAAAGAGCCACTAAGTGCGATTATTCCCGGCGTTGCGCTGCAAGAGTTGTGGGGAATGATGTCGGTTGCAGAGCAAGCTTTAATGGCAGTATCGGTGTTTGTGGTGATTTCAGGTCTACTGGGCATGCTCAGCAGCTTATTAACCAGCTTACAAGAGCGCCGCCGTGAAATGGCAATTTTGCGCGCCATGGGAGCAAGGCCGAAACACGTATTTAGCCTATTGGTGCTTGAAGCCAGCGCACTTACCAGTGTCGGCATTTTGGTGGGCGTGATTGGGCTTTATGCTCTGCTCGGCGCGGTTCATCCGTTGATTCAACACCACTACGGCATCAAAGTCGCGATGACAGGCATTACCTCACACGAATGGATGTTGATCGGATTCGTCCAACTCGCTGGAATATTAATCGGCTTTATTCCTGCTTTTAGAGCTTATCGCCAATCGCTTAGCGATGGCATGACCATTAGGATTTAACTGTTATGTTGAAACGATTCGCGCTGCTGAGCGTGATGCTACTGAGCCTATTCAGCGCGCTACCAAGCTACGCGCAAGATGAGACTCTCAACTTAAATTGGATTGATTTAATTCCAGAGAATGAACGTAATCAATTTGATGAAAGCGGCATGCCGATGACCGATCACTCTGGTGGCGCGGCCAAACAATCCAGCATTGGTGGCACTCGCAGTGAACTGAACGGAAGCCAAATCAAGATTCCTGGCTTTGTCATTCCATTGGAAGGCGATGAAAATACCGTCACGGAGTTTTTATTGGTGCCTTATTTCGGTGCCTGTATTCACGTACCGCCACCACCACCAAATCAAATCATCTACGTCAAATTCCCTAAAGGCGCCCCGGTGCAAGAATTATGGGATGTCATCTATGTGGTTGGTACGCTGAAAACAGAATCAATCAGCACTGACCTTGCCACCACTGCATATGTGGTGGAAGGCGAGCGCATAGAAGAATACGATGATGGAGAAGCGATGTAGCCGAGCGGCTCATCAAACAAGCGCCTGTTGAGGGCCTGCGTTATCGAATGTAGTCAGAAAGGTAGATAAGCACCGCGACATACATGAAGAATAACAAGGCAATCGACAGGTGTTTTTTTATTTTGCTCATAGAGTACTTTATCGATCACTAAAATAACGATAACAATTTTAACAAGTTATTATCATTCGTGGTAGCCTAATTTTCGAAAGCACGTCACAGGGTTTAGGTAGCGAGTAAGTCATTATCGCGTTAGAGTAAAAACCATAACGCAGATAGGGTTGAGTGAAGTGGAATGACAGAACAACAACAGCCAGTGATCATTGATCAGCAATCGGACGCGCCGCGCCAGGAGAGAAAGTCCAGTTATATCAAAGACAGCGGTGACCGAATTCAAAGTATCGCGAATACTTACGGCCTCAATGCGCTGCTGTTAAACGAAACTCCTGAGAAAACATTGCTAGAGCGCGCCTTAGTACGTGAGCGCCAACGCAAAGAATTACAGCAGAAAAACCTCGAACAAATCATCAAAGTTGCGTACGCCTCATGTAAGAAAGAGACCGCTGGCGATCCTGACCAAGACTGGCTGCAGCGCTTTTTCGATTTAGCCAAAGATATTCACAACACCTCAATGCAAAAGCTGTGGGCGCAAGTGCTCAAACGTGAAGTGACCAATCCGGGGTCCACTTCAATGAAAGCACTCAAAATCCTCAAAGATATGACGCCCAAAGAAGCGCAAATTCTGCAGCGTGCCGCCAGTTTATCTTGTTACTTTGGCGCGGATAACAGTCGCAAACTATTGCTTGGCCTGAAAACGCAGGGCGGCATTTTCAGCTTTAGTCGCCGAGTGCTGACCAATAATCTCAATATCGGCCATTTTCACCTCAACTACTCCAGCCTGCTGATTCTGTTTGAACTTGGCATCATGCATGCCACAGAGCTCGAGTCCGGAGAGATTGGTATGGAAACACCTCTGTCACTGGGTTATCAAGGCAAACATCTGTCTCTTCAAGCCCAAGCCAAAGGCGTACACTTACTCTATTATCGTTTTACACCAACAGGTAATGAGCTGTGTAAATTGCTCGGTAATAAGCCCAACATGCAGTATTACGACGAATTGGTGGCGCTACTCAATCAGAAATTTGCCGTCCAGACCGACGTGCAATCCACCATGCATCACACCGTGTAGTTGTTGATAATGAGCCGTAGCCGCTGATAATGAATAGGCGCTAGCAGTTAGCCATAGACAATAAAAAAGAGCGCCGCAGCGCTCTTTTTTATTTTCGATTTGATGTCAATTACGCTTTAAATGCTTTAAACGCGTTAATCAAACCGTTGGTTGAGCTGTCATGACTGCTGATCGCGCTGTCATCAGCAAGCTCTGGAAGGATTTGGTTGGCAAGTTGTTTACCCAATTCCACACCCCACTGGTCAAAAGTGAAGATGTTCCAGATAACGCCTTGAACAAAGATTTTGTGTTCATACATCGCAATCAAGTTACCCAAGGTGCGTGGTGTAATTTGCTTAACCAAAATCGAGTTGGTTGGGCGGTTACCCTCAAACACTTTAAATGGTACTAACGCTGCGACTTCTTCAGCCGATTTACCCGCTTTTTCTAGCTCAGCTTTCACTGTTTCAGCCGATTTACCAAATGCCAATGCTTCCGTTTGAGCAAAGAAGTTAGACATCAGTTTTTGATGATGATCGCCGGTTGGATTATGGCTGAGTGCTGGAGCAATGAAATCACACGGAATCAGTTTGGTTCCTTGGTGGATTAACTGATAAAACGCGTGCTGACCATTCGTCCCTGGTTCACCCCAGATAATTGGACCGGTTTGGTAAGTTACTGGGTTGCCATTACGGTCAACATACTTACCGTTTGATTCCATATTGCCTTGTTGGAAGTAAGCTGCGAAACGATGCATGTACTGATCGTACGGCAAAATAGCTTCTGACTCCGCGCCATGGAAGTTGTTGTACCAAAGACCAATCAACGCCAAAATCACTGGGATGTTGCTTTCAAGCTCTGTCGTTGAGAAGTGCTTATCCATCTCATGAGCACCGTCGAGCAGCTCAACAAAGTTGTCAAAACCAACGGCAAGAGCGATAGACAGACCAATCGCTGACCACAATGAGTAACGACCGCCAACCCAATCCCAGAATTCAAACATGTTGTCAGTATCAATACCGAATTCAGAAACGGCCGCTGCGTTGGTTGAAAGCGCCGCAAAGTGCTTAGCAACGTGCGCAGTGTCGCTTGCTTCAGCCAAGAACCAATCACGAGCCGTATGCGCGTTAGTCATGGTTTCTTGAGTGGTAAACGTTTTAGAAGCAATCAAGAATAGCGTGGTTTCAGGATTCAGCGGTTTCAACGTTTCAACGATATGAGTACCGTCGACGTTAGAAACGAAATGCATGTTAAGGTGGTTTGTGTATGGTGCTAGCGCTTCAGTCACCATGTAAGGACCAAGGTCTGAACCACCGATACCAATGTTAACCACATCGGTAATCGCTTTGCCTGTGTAACCTTTCCACTCACCGCCAATCACACGGTCAGTAAAAGATTTAATTTTGTCGAGAACGGCATTAACTGCCGGCATAACATCTTCGCCATCCACTTTCACTGGCGTATTGCTACGGTTACGCAGTGCAGTATGCAGAACTGAGCGACCTTCAGTCTGGTTGATCGCTTCACCGCTAAACATGGCTTCAATCGCCGATTTCAGCTCAGTCTCTTTAGCAAGAGCAAAGAGGTGCTTTAGCGTTTCTTCATTGACTAAGTTTTTTGAGTAGTCGACCAGAATATCAGCGCCAAAACGTGCAGAGTATTGGTCAAAACGCTGCGGGTTTTGTGCGAACAGGTCTTTTAATTCCATGTCCTGAGCAGTTTCAAAGTGGGCAGTAAGTGCTTTCCAAGCTTGTGTCTGTGTTGGATTGATATTTTTCAACATAATATGCATCCCGAGATTACAGTGGACTGATTCCAAGCAAACCATAACCGATAATTATGGGTGGTAGAATCCCCGATTTTAAGAATAAAAAAGCTGGTTCGTTTTTGCTTTTTTCAAGCGCGAGCAAAAACTTTGTAATTAATTTTCAATGTGCAATTATGGCTCAGCTGTGTTGCACCATCATTGAGATATATCACGATAACTTAGATAGGCTTTGCTAAGCAAGGTTAGCAAAAACGCCAAACATAGCCTGTAACGATTCATTTGCCAAATAGATTATCAAGGATTCAACATGTGGAAGCAGAAAAGTATTCAACTTAGGGCGCGTTCTCGCGGTTTTCACTTAGTAACTGATGAAATTGAACAACAATTAGTCGAGATTTCAAGCTATTCTGTGGGAATATTACACCTATTTATTCAACATACTTCCGCCAGTTTAACCATCAATGAAAATGCAGATCCGACGGTGCGCGCCGATATGGAAAAACATTTTAATCATTTTGTGCCAGAGCGAGCGCCCTATTACCAGCATACCTATGAAGGTGATGATGACATGCCCGCACACATCAAAGCTTCAACACTTGGCACTAGCGTGTCAATTCCGATTCAAAATGGCCGTTTAGCGCTCGGAACTTGGCAAGGCATCTATTTGGGTGAACATCGTGACCACGGCGGTAACAGGCGCATTATCGCCACGATTCAAGGTGAGTAACACCTAGGTAACTGAAGATAGATACACACAAATAAAAAGAGACCACCGGCCTCTTTTTTATTTGTTTCCCAGCATTGAATCAACGATATTGCATCTCAACACGCGGCGTTAACTTAGTGACTAACTCGTAAGCTATTGTGCCAATATGCTTAGCAACCTCTTCAACTGGCAACTCAGCTCCCCACAAAATAGCTTCATCGCCAACGCAATCACTCGCATTCGGGCCTAAATCAACCGTCAGCATATCCATCGAAACACGACCAGCAATCGGTACCTTGCGGCCATTCACCAATACAGGCGTACCGTTTGGCGCGGTTCTCGGATAGCCATCACCGTAACCAATCGCAATCACGCCAACTTTGGTATCGCGCTCACTGGTCCAAATCCCGCCGTAACCAACGCTTTCACCCGCTTTCACCTCACGAACCGCGATAAGATGAGACTTCAACGTCATCACCGGGCGATAACCCATGTCACTGGCAGTATTATCATTAAACGGCGATACACCGTACATGATGATGCCAGGGCGAACCCACTCCAATTGGCTATTTGGCCAAGCTAACAAGCCTGCAGAAGCGGCCAGTGAGCGCTCACCCACGCAGCCTTTCGTCAAAGCCAGAAACTGGTCAATCTGCTTGGGTGTCACATCGCTTTCAAGCTCATCGGCACAAGCGAAATGGCTCATAAACCGCAGCGGTTTTGCCACGTTGGCACAAGCTTGTAAGCGCGCCACAAATTGGTCAAATTGCTCGGGCCTGACCCCTAAACGGTGCATACCACTGTCGATTTTCACCCACACCACAACCGGCGCATCAAGTTCAGCTTGCTCAAGTGCCACAAGCTGCTCTTCACAATGCACAACGGTCTGAATATTGTTGGTCACCAAAACGGGTAAATCGTTGGGTGAATAGAATCCTTCGAGAAGCAGAATTGGCTTTACCACTCCTGTTGCGCGTAATTGCAGCGCTTCTTCGATGCGAGCCACGCCAAAGCTGTCTGCCGCGCTGGCATGCTTGGCGACATGGCGAAGTCCATGTCCATAACCGTTGGCTTTAACCACGGCGATGATTTTACTGTTTGGTGCCTGATTTTTTATTTGCTGCAAATTGTATTGAAGGGCATCTAAATCAATACTCGCTGTTGCCGCTTTCATATAACTCATACTGCTTACTTGCTCGTCCTTATTCGTCGTCATCAAACGCAGGCCCTGCGTAATTATCAAATCTTGAATACTGACCTTGGAAGGTGAGACGAACCGAACCGATAGGACCGTTACGTTGCTTACCGAGAATGATTTCCGCTGTCCCTTTCATGGTGCTGTCGGGATGGTATACCTCATCGCGATAGATAAACATGATCAAGTCAGCATCCTGCTCTATCGATCCAGATTCACGTAAGTCAGAGTTGACAGGACGTTTATCCGCGCGTTGCTCCAAAGAACGGTTAAGCTGAGACAGTGCCACCACTGGCACATTAAGCTCTTTCGCCAGAGCTTTGAGCGAGCGAGAGATCTCGGCGATCTCCAATGTACGGTTGTCAGATAAGGACGGCACACGCATGAGCTGAAGGTAGTCGACCATGATCATCGATAATCCGCCATGATCCCGTGCGATCCGACGCGCGCGCGAACGAACTTCGGTTGGAGTAAGACCTGAGCTATCATCGATGTACATGTTCTTCTTCTCCATCAAAATGCCCATGGTCGAAGAAATACGTGCCCAATCTTCGTCATCCAACTGACCGGTACGAATTTTGGTTTGGTCAACGCGCGACAGCGATGCCAACATACGCATCATAATCTGTTCGGCGGGCATCTCCAGTGAGAAAATCAGCACCGGTTTGTCTTGCTCCATCGCGGCATTTTCACACAAGTTCATCGCAAAGGTGGTTTTACCCATCGACGGACGCGCAGCCACAATGATTAAGTCAGAGCCCTGCAGACCAGCGGTCTTTTTGTTGAGGTCAGTAAAGCCTGTGCTCACACCCGTGACGCCATCTTGTGGCGACTTATACAGCAGCTCAATACGTTCTAAGGTTTTTTCCAGAATGTTGTCGACGTTTTGCGGACCTTCATTCTCATTGGTACGAGATTCCGCAATTGCGAACACTTTACTTTCGGCAAGGTCGAGTAGATCTTCTGAGTCTCGACCTTGAGGGTCATAACCTGCATCGGCAATTTCATTGGCGACCCCGATCAACTGACGTACCAGTGCACGTTCAGCCACAATATCAGCGTATGCATTGATGTTCGCCGCACTTGGCGTGTTCTTAACTAAATCCGCCAAATAGGCAAAGCCACCAACATCTTCAAGCTGCTCACGCTGCTCGAGATATTCAGACAGAGTGATCAGATCGAGAGGTTTACTGTCTTCCAGAATCGATTGAACCGCCTCAAACACCAAGCGGTGCGGGCGACTGTAAAAGTCACTGGCTCTGACGCGTTCAGCAACGGTATCCCAGCGTTCATTGTCGAGTAGCAGCCCCCCGATCACCGACTGTTCAGCCTCTAGCGAATGGGGAGGCACTTTAATCGCTTCGACTTGCGCATCTCTCATCATTCGTTGTCGATTGTCTTTGTTAAACTCTGATCTGGTATCTGCCATCTTGTTGCTCAATCACTTCTTAATAACCCACCATTATAACCAGAATATTGGATTTGTAATTACATCGTGGTTGCTTTGTGTTTTTACATGCAGAATTAACCGTCCGTTGACGGTTTCAGCGCCTAGGTTATTTATCATTCGCGCATTCATCTTATCAATACCATGGGAATTTTCGTGTCGAAACTTTGGCTAGTTGGAGCAAGTATTCTGTTTGTTTCACTCGCACATGCACAAGAAACTCAACCAAGCGAAGAAGACATTGAGGTACCTTCACCGTGGGAAAGTGAAGTCGAATTCGGCTATCAATCTCACAGCGGTAACACGGACAATGAATCTCTAAACGCGCGCCTCAACGGCGAGTATGTTCAAGGTAGACACCGTTTTACTGGCGAGTGGAAATTTTATTTGCTGTACAAGAACGGCAAAGAAAATAAACGCCAGTCAACATACACCCTGCAAAGCGACTACAAGTTAAGTGCCAAAACTTACTTCTATACCAGCTTTAAAGGCATTGATTCCAGGTACAGTGCTTATTTTAAAGATTACACCTTATCAGGCGGTTTGGGTTATCAGGTGACCAATACTGAAAAGTTCTTGCTCGAAGTCGAAGCCGGTCCTGGTTTTCGCTACCAAGAGCCAAACCTCGATGAGATTGATGATGACGATATCGTCTTTCCAGAAACTGTGCAGGAAGGCATTTTTCGTGGCAACATAGCGGCTACTTGGAAACCACTCAAAGTGCTGACCCTGACCAGCAATGTGACCATAGTAACCGGTAAAAGCAACACTCGAACCGATATCGATTTAAGTACGATTAACAATATCACTGATGATATTGCGCTAAAACTCACCTACTCCCGCACTTCCCATGACCGAGTTCCAGATGGGCTATACAACGCAGACTCTGTGTTTGCGGCTAATCTATTATTTGTCTTTTAACCGCTCACTGATTTTCTGGTTGCCGTCTTTGCGTGTACTTCCGGTTCCTCCCCAAATTTAAGTCAAAAAAAAAACACCAGCCGAGGCTGGTGTTTTTAATTTCTTCAGAGAAGAATTCGTCTTGATACTGAAATTAGTCAGCAGCAACAACTTGTAGGTTAACTGTCGCGAATACTTCAGAGTGAAGTTGAACGCTGATTTCGAATTCGCCAGTAGTACGTAGAGCGCCTTCTGGAAGACGAACTTCGCTTTTCGCTACTTCAACGCCAGCTGCAGTGATTGCATCAGCGATGTCACGAGTACCGATAGAACCGAATAGTTTACCTTCATCACCCGCTTTAGAAGCAATAACAACTGCTTCTAGTGCTTCAACTTTTTCAGCGCGAGCTTGAGCAGCTTGAAGTTGCTCTGCTACTTTCGCTTCAAGTTCAGCACGACGAGTTTCGAACATTTCAACGTTAGCTTTAGTTGCCATAACTGCTTTACCTTGAGGGATAAGGAAGTTACGAGCATAACCAGATTTAACGCTTACAGAATCGCCAAGACCACCTAGGTTACCGATTTTATCAAGTAGAATAACTTGCATTGTTTAATCCTCTTTCTTAATAAAACGAACCGATTACTGATGTTTATCAGTGTACGGTAGTAGAGCTAGGTAGCGAGAACGTTTGATCGCGCGAGCTAGTTGACGCTGGTATTTAGCACTTGTGCCAGTAATACGGCTAGGTACGATTTTGCCAGCTTCAGTGATGTAGTTTTTAAGAGTTGCTACGTCTTTGTAATCAATCTCTTGTACGCCTTCTGCAGTAAAACGGCAGAATTTACGACGACGGAAGAAACGAGCCATGGGCTATCTCCTGATTAAATATGAGTAATGTTGTCAGCATGCAGCACTAATTTTCCCACACCATTTCGGCCGGTTTGATAAGCGACAAAACCGCTTACCTTAATGCTACTGCCTTGCACTAATTCTTGAGTGAATGACTGTGAGCCTTTGCCACTCACCACGACTGGCATTCGACAATAAACTTGTCTTGGAAGCTCTGCTTCAATGACGGTTGAGCGATGCTCAAGCCAAAATCTGCAGTGCTCTATGCCACTCGGGCTTTGGCTTCGAATCGGAGGCTTAGCAACAATACCACTGAGCTCCATTCGGTTGGCCATCAGATCAATTACTCAGCAGCTGCTTCTGGCTTAGCTTCAGAACGCTCTTCGCGACGAGGAGCGCGCTCTTCTTTCTGCTTAAGCATGATAGAAGGCTCAGTGATAGCCGCTTTAGTACGCATGATCATGTTACGTAGAACTGCATCGTTGAAACGGAAAGCAGTTTCTAGTTCATCGATAACAGCTTGGTCAGCTTCAACGTTCATTAGAACGTAGTGAGCTTTGTGAAGCTTGTTGATTGGGTAAGCCAGTTGACGGCGGCCCCAGTCTTCTAGACGGTGAACTTTACCGCCAGCTTCAGTGATAGAACCAGTGTAACGCTCGATCATGCCAGCAACTTGCTCGCTTTGATCAGGGTGCACCATGAATACGATTTCGTAATGACGCATGGGTTGCTCCTTACGGATTATTCAGCTTCCACAGTTGGCTCGGTCGTCCAGAGGAAGCAAGGAACGATTAAAGTAGACCGAGAATTAAGGAAGCGGAATAGTACAGAAATGGAGCAGATTAAGCAAGGGGAATTATTGCGCTGGAGAAGGAAAGGGGCCAAAAAGAAAACTGGACAGTTTACCCCTTAAAAATCCGATTATTCTTCGTCGACAAACTGCGCTTGGAGATAATTTTCGATACCGGTTTTTTCAATCAAACCAAGTTGAGTTTCTAACCAGTCAACATGATCTTCTTCGTCTTCGAGGATCTCTTGAAACAAGTCTCGAGAAACGTAGTCGCGAATGTCTTCTGCGTAAGCAATGGCGTCTTTTAAATCCGGAATCGCCGCCATTTCCAATTTAAGATCGCATTCGAGCATCTCTTTGGTGTCTTCGCCGATCATCAGCTTACCGAGATCTTGAAGATTTGGAGTCCCTTCAAGGAACAGAATTCGCTCGATCAGATGATCTGCGTGTTTCATCTCGTCGATAGACTCGTGATACTCTTTGTCAGCCAGATGCTTCAGACCCCAGTCTTTATACATCCTTGCATGAAGAAAATATTGGTTTATCGCAACCAACTCATTTCCTAAAATTTTATTCAAATGTTGAATTATTATTGGATCGCCTTTCATGACAAAACCCTCCTCATTGGTTCTCCCTTAATATGAGAGATAAATGAGAAGGTGTCAAAAATTGGCGAAAAAACGCTCGCCTTAATTAACTCGCTTGGCGATACTCGCCCGCAAGCGTTTCATTGATGATTTCTTTGGTTTGGCGTACGCATTTTCCACATTGTGAACCTAGCGCGGTGCATTTTTTAATCCCACGAATGTCCGTGATTCCTTCATTTAGAATCAATTTCTTGATCTTTTTGTCTGAGACACCATGACATAGACAAACGTACATACACACACCTTGCGAACCAAAATTACTCAACAATCTTTCCACGAATATAAACAAGAATTATTCTTGTTACCAGTCATGATTGTATAGATTTAAGAAGATTTGGTTATAAAAAAATCGTTATGAAGGGCAATATTTAGAAAATGATCTTATCTGTCGAATAAAGATCTAATATAAGGCTTTGTTTTACTAATGAAACTTTAAAAAAGAAAAAAACTTAAGGGATACTATCTCTTATAACCAAAAAAAGGGAAGCCTAAGCTTCCCTTCTCTATATAGCTAACAAAGATTAATTCTTGACGAATTAAGCGATGATTTTAGCTACAACACCAGCGCCTACTGTACGGCCACCTTCGCGGATTGCGAAACGTAGACCTTCATCCATTGCGATTGGAGCGATTAGCTCTACAGTCATTTGGATGTTGTCGCCTGGCATTACCATTTCTACGCCTTCTGGTAGTGAGATATCACCAGTTACGTCAGTTGTACGGAAGTAGAACTGTGGACGGTAGCCTTTGAAGAATGGGGTGTGACGACCACCTTCATCTTTAGACAGTACGTATACTTCTGATTCGAATTTAGTGTGTGGTGTGATTGAACCTGGTTTCGCTAGTACTTGACCACGTTCTACTTCATCACGTTTAGTACCACGTAGTAGTGCACCAACGTTCTCACCCGCACGACCTTCGTCTAGAAGCTTACGGAACATCTCTACACCTGTACAAGTTGTAGTAGTTGTGTCGTGGATACCAACGATTGCTACTTCATCACCTACTGATAGGATACCGCGCTCGATACGGCCAGTTACTACTGTACCACGACCTTGGATTGAGAATACGTCTTCGATTGGCATTAGGAACGGCATGTCTACTGCACGCTCTGGCTCTGGGATGTAGTTGTCTAGCGCTTCTGCTAGTTCTACAATCTTAGCTTCCCATTGCTCTTCGCCGTTTAGAGCGCCTAGAGCTGAACCTTGGATAACTGGTAGGTCATCACCTGGGAAATCGTACTCAGATAGAAGTTCACGTACTTCCATTTCTACTAGTTCTAGTAGCTCTTCGTCATCTACCATGTCACATTTGTTCATGAATACGATGATGTAAGGGATACCAACCTGACGGCCTAGTAGGATGTGCTCACGAGTTTGTGGCATTGGACCATCTGTTGCTGCTACAACTAGGATACCACCGTCCATTTGCGCAGCACCGGTGATCATGTTTTTAACATAGTCAGCGTGTCCTGGGCAGTCTACGTGCGCGTAGTGACGAGTTGGAGTATCGTACTCAACGTGTGAAGTCGCGATTGTGATACCGCGTTCACGCTCTTCTGGAGCGTTATCGATTGATGCGAAGTCACGAGCAGCACCGCCGTAAACTTTAGCAAGAGTAGTACAGATAGCTGCAGTTAGAGTTGTTTTACCGTGGTCAACGTGGCCGATAGTACCAACGTTTACGTGCGGTTTCGTACGTTCAAATTTTTCTTTAGACATGAGTTGTCCCTCTAGGTACGGATTTAGGTGGCTTGAATGACCACGCAACCAAAAATTATTGGTAATAAACTTGCTCTCAATCACTAAACTTAGTTTAGTCGAAAGAAAGTATCAAAAGGAAAACTTTGCTTAGAGCTGGTGCTGATAGGCAGATTCGAACTGCCGACCTCATCCTTACCAAGGATGCGCTCTACCACCTGAGCTATATCAGCACTCTAAATGAGTGGAGCGGGCAGCGGGAATCGAACCCGCATCATCAGCTTGGAAGGCTGAGGTAATAGCCATTATACGATGCCCGCACACGTAACTCTGAGAGCTATTTCCTTTAGAATATGGTGGAGGGGGACGGATTCGAACCATCGAAGGCGGAGCCGGCAGATTTACAGTCTGCTCCCTTTGGCCACTCGGGAACCCCTCCAAATTTACAAGCCATTTTCACTGCTAGGTCTGAGACCAAAAGGAGAAAATGGTGCCGACTACCGGAATCGAACTGGTGACCTACTGATTACAAGTCAGTTGCTCTACCTACTGAGCTAAGTCGGCATAAGTGGTGCGCATTCTATTGAATGATTTTGCCCCTTGCAATAGCTAATTTAAAAAAAAATGTAATTTTAAAAATTTTGCGCTTATTTGCTGTTTTTTCGCGCAAAATTACGCTTTTAGCGCAAATATCTCGGCTTTGTCATTTGCAATCGAGTGCGCTTGATGTATGTTCGCAGCTTCCAGTTTTGCTAACCACTGTGAGCAATTTATGACGCCGTATCTTTCATTTAGCCGCACAAAATGGGCAGAGTTACGTAACTCTGTACCCATGACGTTGTCTGAAGAAGATCTGAAAGAGCTGCAAGGCGTTAATGAAAAACTCACGATGAGTGAAGCCGTAGAGATTTACTTACCTCTCGCACGTTTACTTAATCTGTATATAGAAGCAAGACAAAGCCGCAATTCGGTATTGCAGCAGTTTTTGCATAATGAAGAAAAGGCGCCGCCTTTTATTATCGGTATTGCTGGTAGTGTTGCGGTAGGTAAAAGTACCACCGCGCGTTTATTGCAAGCCCTGCTGTCTCGCTGGGAAAACCACCCTAAAGTCGAATTGGTTACTACCGACGGATTTCTATACCCGAAAAAGGTATTGGATGAGCGCGGCATTATGCAGCGCAAAGGGTTTCCAGAGTCTTATGACATTCGCCGTCTAGTCGGCTTTGTATCCGATGTAAAAGCTGGTAAACCAAACCTCAGCGTACCGCTATACTCTCACGTCACTTACGACATTACAGATCAGGAAAAGGTTGTCGACCGTCCGGATGTGTTAATTATTGAAGGACTCAACGTCCTGCAAAGTGGCATGGACTACCCTCACGATCCATTGCGCGTGTTTGTTTCCGATTTTCTCGACTTTTCTCTGTATGTGGATGCACAAAGTGACATTATCGAACAGTGGTATATCGAGCGATTCTTAAAATTCAGAAAAGGTGCGTTTAAACGCCCTGGTTCTTATTTCAGCCACTACACCAAGCTTGCAGAGCCCGATGCTATCGAAAAAGCACGCCATATTTGGCGCACCATCAACGGCGTGAACTTACAACATAATATTTTGCCAACCAGAGAACGAGCACAATTGATCCTTAAGAAAGGCGTCAATCATCTGGTTGAAGAAGTTTTGCTGAGAAAATAACTTAGAACTCGCAATCGCGATAACAACAAATCACGCTATCGTCGCGGGCCCGTAACGGTTGCTTTCTTCACTACCTGCTAGAAAACCGCATTCAATGAATATCCACAATCCACAAAACAGCGCGCTAAACGAGCCGATGGTCTGCCAAGTCGTGACTTGATTTTCAATACTCGGGTCTTGCAGCGGAACCATGATGCGACCTAAAAACATAGGAATATTGAGCAGTAGCCACCAACTGGATTTATCACGATCATGCCAACGTTTCGCGGTCACTGCGAGGTCTGGGTATAGCATCGCTAACAATATCAGCGGCAAAAGTAGATGGGCATAACTTGGCAGCAGTTTGTTACTGAGAAAAATCGCCAAGAAAATAATCCCGTAATAGGCAAGATTCCACAGCCAAAAGGTCTGGCGCCCAACTCGCCCTTGAAAAGAAAACACTAACTGCTTTATGTCCATCGCAACTCCCCCTGCAAAGATTATTCTTGTCATCGTCACTGCCCGTCTTTGGTAGCACATTATTTATCATTTTTTAATTTCTAATTTTTAACGGCTTAGCGTTTTTTTAACTGCTGATGCGTTGAAATGCGTCTTTATCCATATCGCGTATATCGACGGTTAAACTCTCGATTTGCCCAGCACTTTGTCTCATGACCGCGATTAAACTTTTCGCTAACCCCCGTTTTTGCTCAGCGGTTCGCCCACTTAAAAGCTCCAAACGTAAGTGAATGAAATCCACGCTGTCGGCCGCGTCTCCGACCAGCCAATGATGGTAGCGCTGCGCTCTCGATTTCACCGAGTCAATCTCAAATAAGCCGCTATCAATCACCACTTGATGTAAGTCTTCAAGAAGCCCGGAAACATTTAAACGCTCTTCGACTGAGTTAGAGTACTCCATGATTAAATGTGGCATCGTGTGTCTTCCTTGCAAATAATGCGAACAATTTGGCTAAAGTCTTACTGCTAAGCATCTAATCAGCAATCAAAAACTGCTCTAATGCTATGATTCTGTTTGCGAGATCACTGATGGTGAGATCTTACCTTTCCAAACCAACATGATTAGAATCATGATTTAGCAGTTTGAATCTGTTATATTCTTTCTCAATCATTTTTTGTTTTACATTTATTGAAACGGAGAAATTCCTATGCGTCGTCCTGTAGTGATGGGTAACTGGAAACTAAACGGTAGCAAAGCCATGGTTACTGAGCTGCTAACTGGTCTAAATAAAGAACTTGAAGGTGTTTCAGGTGTTGATGTTGCAGTTGCTCCACCAGCGCTTTACCTCGATTTAGCAGAGCGTCTTATCGCAGAAGGCGGTAACAAAATTATCCTAGGTGCACAAAACACTGACCTAAACAACAGCGGTGCATTCACTGGCGATATGTCTCCAGAAATGTTGAAAGATTTTGGTGCGACTCACATCATCATCGGTCACTCAGAGCGTCGTGATTACCACAACGAATCTGACGAGTTTGTAGCGAAGAAATTTGCCTTCCTAAAAGAAAACGGCCTAAAACCAGTTTTCTGTATCGGTGAATCTGAAGCGCAAAACGAAGCTGGCGAAACTGAAGCAGTTTGTGCTCGTCAAATCAACGCAGTGATCGACGCTTACGGCGTAGAGGCTCTAAACGGCGCAATCATCGCTTACGAACCAATCTGGGCTATCGGTACTGGTAAAGCAGCAACAGCAGAAGATGCACAGCGCATTCACGCTTCTATCCGTGCTCTTATCGCAGCAAAAGACGCAGCAGTCGCTGAGCAAGTCATCATCCAATACGGTGGCAGCGTTAAACCAGAAAACGCAGAAGCTTACTTCTCACAACCAGACATCGACGGTGCTCTAGTTGGTGGTGCATCTCTTGATGCGAAAAGCTTCGCAGCGATTGCTAAAGCAGCGGCAGCAGCAAAAGCGTAATTAACCAACCACGCACATATTAACAAAGGTCAGCATTCGCTGGCCTTTTTGTTATCTCTATACCGCCTTTCTTTGATCGAGTATGCTTACGCTTTTGCGATGAGTAAAACATTCTCTATGAAGGATAAACACGGCCTGCTGAGCGGCTCAATTCCTAATGTATTACGCCGTATGACCATTCCAATGACATTTGGCTTAGTCGCGGTATTAATGTTTAACCTCGTCGATACTTTTTTCATTTCCTTACTTGGCACCGATGCCCTTGCCGCTATCAGTTTTACGTTTCCGGTTACCTTTGCAGTTAACTGCATCACGATGGGAATTGGGGTGGGTTTATCCACCAGCATAGGTCGGCTACTTGGCCAAAACCAAGCGCAAAATGCGGCGCGACTGGCGAGCCACGGTTTATTGCTCGCACTGGTACTGGTTGCCATCGCCTCATTCATCGGTTTTGTCACGATTGAGCCGCTATTTACTTTGCTCGGTGCAGACCAAAACCTGCTGCCGCTTATCGACCAATATATGCAGGTTTGGTATCTCACCATTCCACTCCTTGTGTTACCTATGGCCGGTAATAGCGCAATTCGCGCAACCGGAGATACCAAGACTCCGGCACAAATGATGATGCTGTCTGGCGTAATCAATGGCGTTCTGGATCCGTTACTGATATTTGGTATCGGCCCATTTCCCGAGCTTGGCATTCAAGGCGCAGCGATTGCCAGCGCGTTTAGCTGGCTAGGCGCATTGTGCGGTTCGGCATACATACTCATCTACCGCGAGAAGTTGCTCGCGCTACCAAAAGTTCGCCACCTGATTGCCGATTGGTCTTTGGTTCTGAAAATCGGCACTCCGGCTGCGCTTTCTAATGCCATGAACCCGTTATCGGGCGCCATTCTGATGATGATCATCGCCGATAGTGGCAAAGCCGCCGTCGCCGCTTATGGCGCCGCGCAGCGAATTGAATCGATTCTAATTTTAGTGCTGATGTCGCTAACCTCAGCCTTAACCCCGTTTATGGCGCAAAACCTCGGCGCTGAGAATCCGCAGCGCAGCTTCGCCGGGCTGTTTCTGAGCATGCGGTTTGCCATCGTCTTTCAACTGATGATTTTTGTCATGATGGTGCCTCTGAGCATTCCCCTCTCGGCACTGTTTTCCCAAGAGCAAAGTGTGCGCGATTTACTGTGGCATTATTTGCTTGTGGTGCCCATCAGCTATGGATTCCAAGGGGTGGTAATGATGTTAGTATCGGCGCTTAATGCGCTTCACGAACCGCTGCGCGCTTTTCAATGGAGCTTTATGCGCCTATTTATGTTTACTCTGCCTTGCGCTTGGCTGGGAGGGGAATATTACGCTATTGAAGGATTGTTTGTCGGCATTGGTGTAGGCAATATTATTGGCGGCTTACTTGGCTATTTATACGCTCTGCGACTGAGAAAACAGCGCTGCCAATCACTCGATATAGCCAAGCTTTAAATACAAAAACAGCCGGCGAGTTGCCAGCTGCTTTTTGATATTGAAATAAGACTATAACAACTCTTGTTGTTCTTCGTCATCTTCCACTTCATCATCAATATTCATATCGACGTCTAATGGCTCTTGCGAAAGGATTAAGCCAGTGTTGTCGGCATAGAGATAGTCTTCCGGTAAGAAAGTCACACCGCCAAAGTTAACAGCAACGTCTATTTCACCGATGCTTTGCGAAGTCGCGCCAACAGGAATGGATGCCAACGCTTGAATGCCTAAGCTCATGTCTTCTAGCTCGTCCACTTCGCGAACGCAGCCATACACCACGATGCCTTCCCATTCGTTTTCTTCAGCTAAAGCTGCCAGCTCAGCATCAATTAACGCGCGACGAAGAGAACCACCACCATCGACAAGCAACACTCGGCCCTCACCGTCTTGCTCTAACACTTCTCGAATTAAGCCATTATCTTCAAAGCATTTGAGCGTGGTAATTTGACCCGCAAACGAGGCACACCCACCGAAATTACTAAACATAGGTTCAACAACATCGACTTGCTCAAGATAAATATCACACAGAGCTGAGGTATTATATTCCATAGCGTCTCTTCTTCTTACCGTTCGTCACGTACTTTCGAGTATATAGAGTCATTAAGTCATTGCAATGACAATACTCAATTAACTCACCAGAGTTTGAGCTATAACCACCCCTGCAAACAACAGGTTAGTGACTATAGAACACTTTACAACCACAGGCAGCATAGGGGCAATTTGCGCAGGTTTCGTGGCGATCCACACCGCTTTACCGTGGCGAAATAACACTACGATGCTCAACAAGAAAGGCAGGCAAATCCACATCGGGCTTGGCTGTAACAACAGGTAGTCCGAAAAGGCGAACAGCGCACCAACCAGCAATATAAAGTGATATTGCTTAGCGCGTTTTTGCCCAAGACGCACAGCGACCGTCCGTTTGCCACACACTTGATCGTTTTCAATATCACGCAGATTATTAATATTCAGCACAGCCACAGCCAATAAGCCGCAACCCACCGCTGGTAATATTAATGCGTAATCGACGATTCCGGTGTGCAGAAAGTAGGTGCCCGCAACGCCCAGTAAGCCAAAGAAGATAAACACCGACACATCACCCAGCCCAACGTAACCATAAGGCTTACTGCCCATGGTATAAGCAATCGCCGCAACAATCGCTAATACGCCTAGGCCGATAAAGGCCAGAATGCTCTGCATCGAATCCAGAGCGTAAAAAACTAACGCCAAACCAGCAATAATGGTCATGACGATATTAATCGCAATCGCTTGTTTCATGACTTTGGCCGAAACCATGCCGGTTTGCATTGCCCGCCGAGGGCCGATGCGGGACTCGTTGTCAGTCCCCTGCACAGAATCACCATAATCATTGGCGAGATTGGAAAGTATTTGCAATAGCGTTGCGGTTAAAAACGATAACCCCGCTACAGGCCATGAAAAATGCCCAGATGCAAAAGCCAGCACACTACCCGTCAAGATGGAAATCAAAGCGAGTGGAAGCGTTTTCGGTCTGGCGGCTTCCAGCCAGATACGGATTGATTGTTTCATAGACTGAATAGTAGCGGCTAATAAATAAATGAGAATTGTGTCACATCATATTTTGTGTCACAAAAATAAAAAAGACCACCGAAGTGGTCTTTTTTAACTATCTTTCAATTACTTCACACGGCTCACATATTCCGCGCTGCGAGTATCGACTTTGATAACCTCGCCAATTGCAATAAATAGCGGAACACGTACAACAGCACCAGTGCTTAATGTCGCAGGCTTACCACCCGTGCCTTGAGTATCGCCTTTCAAACCAGGATCGGTTTCAACCACTTCCAGTTCAACGAAGTTTGGTGGGGTAACCGCGATTGGGTTGCCGTTCCATAGTGTCAACATACAAGTGTTGTTTTCTACCAACCATTTGGCGTTATCGCCGATCGCTTTCATGTCCGCCGCAATTTGCTCGAACGTTTCAGCATTCATGAAGTGGTAGAACTCGCCATCGTTGTACAAGTAGTCAAGATCGATGTCCATTACGTCAGCCGTTTCCACAGATTCGCCAGACTTGAACGTCTTCTCTAATACTTTACCAGAAAGCAGTTTACGGATTTTTACACGGTTGAACGCTTGACCTTTGCCCGGTTTCACATACTCGTTTTCGAGAATGACACACGGCTCATTATCAAGCATAATTTTAAGACCGCCTTTAAATTCATTCGTGCTAACAGTAGCCATTATTTCCTCTTACCATCTTCGAGTTAAATTTTTAATGCCGCATATCATAACCCGAAAAGTTGACGCTGTTGAGCAAAACTGGCTCAAACAGCTAGCGAATGGGATCTCTGATCCTGAAACTTTGCTCAAATCATTACAGATAGATCCTTCGCCATGGCAACACGGATTTGAAGCTCGAAAGCTTTTTGCGCAGCGCGTGCCGCAGAGTTTTATCGATCGAATGGAAAAAGGCAATCCTAAAGACCCTTTATTACGTCAGGTTTTACCTTTATCGGACGAATTTGAAGTACATGACGGCTATTCCACCGATCCACTTGATGAACAAGACACGGTTCGCCCCGGGCTGTTGCACAAATACCACAATCGCGCATTGATGATTGTAAAAGGTGGCTGTGCGATTAATTGCCGCTACTGCTTTCGCCGTCATTTCCCCTATCAGGAAAATCCGGGCAACAAAGCCATCTGGCAACAGTCATTAGATTACTTTGCCGACCACAGCGAACTCAATGAAGTGATTTTGTCAGGTGGCGACCCATTGATGGCCAAAGACAACGAATTGGCCTGGCTGGTTGAAAGAATCGCACAGATCAAACACATCAAGCGCCTGCGTATTCATTCTCGCTTACCTGTGGTGATTCCAGCCCGGGTCACTATTGAGCTGTGCGAACTATTAAAAACAACCCGTTTGCAAGTTATCTTGGTGACCCATATCAACCACAGCAACGAAATCAATCACCAACTGCACCAGGCGATGGTGCAATTGAAAGCGGCGGGCGTGACGCTACTCAATCAAAGCGTCCTACTTAAAGACATTAACGATAGCGTCGAGCAGCAAGTGGCTTTGAGTGAAGCGCTATTTGACGCCGGCATTCAACCTTACTATCTGCATGTCCTCGATAAAGTGCAAGGCGCGGCGCATTTTTATGTCAGCGACCAACAAGCTAGAGCCATTATGGCGGGCTTGATCACTCAAGTTTCGGGCTATTTAGTGCCTAAACTTACGCGTGAAATTGGTGGCAAACCAAGCAAAACTCCGCTTGATCTTTATCTTGAATAATTAATCGAAACAACAAAAATATTTTGTTCGCCTGACTAGGGGTTTGTATGCATACTGCCGCCAATTTCATTGGGAGAACATTATGCAAACCGAACTTTCATCCTGGTTCGATCTCGGGCCATTTAGCTGGTCAGCATTGCTTTGCTGCGCGATTAATGGCGTATTAATCGGTGCCGAACGTCAAACTCGGGGTAAGCCGGTTGGCATACGTACTGCGATATTAATCATCTCGGGTACCTATTTGTTTATGTCGATGGCGGTATCGCTATCGCCTAATACTTTGGATCAAGCCCGCGTACTCGGACAGATCATTACCGGTGTCGGTTTTCTTGGTGCCGGCGTGATGATGACCCAAGACGGTAAAATTCATGGTGTCACCTCTGCGGCGGTGATTTGGGTATTGGCGGCGCTAGGGATGATGATTGGCCTTGGGCATTTACAGCAATCGGTGCTGCTCACCGTTCTGGCTCTTGCGGTACTACTTGGCGTCGATAAAGCCGAAAACCGTATTCAAGCGTTAAGGCGCGGTGTTCATCAACGTATTAAACGCCGCAAACGTCCTCGCCGCGGCGTGATTGAAGAAGTGCCTGAAATCGAATAACTCAATTTGGCAATAGACATAAAAAAACCACCTAATCTTAGGTGGTTTTTTGTTATTCGAGTGAACTTAGAACAGCTCTTGAGCAACTTTGAATAGGTCATCACGACTTGGACGACGCATGTTTTCAATTGCATCAATGATATCGTGATGAACCAACTGCTCTTTAACGATACCAACACAGCGACCACCGTGGCCTTCTTGCAGAAGGTGAACGGCGTAGTTACCCATACGTGAAGCCAAAACGCGGTCAAACGCACCTGGGCGACCACCACGTTGAATATGACCAAGTACCGTTGCGCGAGTTTCACGACCGGTCGCCATTTCAATTTCTTTAGCTAGCACATTCGCATCCATCATTAGCTCAGTCAGTGCGATAATCGCATGCTTTTTGCCTTTCTTGATGCCATCTTGAATGTTCGCAATCAACGACTCTTTATCTAACCCAGTTTCTGGGCTGATGATGTATTCACAACCACCGGCAATCGCTGACATCAGAGTCAAATCACCACAGTGACGACCCATGATTTCAACAATCGAAATACGTTGGTGTGAAGAAGAGGTATCACGCAGACGGTCAATGGCATCAATCACTGTGTTTAACGCAGTCAAGTAACCAATTGTGTAATCGGTACCTGCAATATCGTTGTCGATGGTGCCAGGTAGACCGATACATGGATACCCCATTTCAGTCAGTTTCTTTGCGCCCATGTAAGAGCCGTCACCACCGATTACAACAAGTGCGTCGATGTCGTGTTTTTTCAAGTTTTCGATTGCTTTCGCGCGAACCGATTCTTCCTTAAATTCAGGAAAACGAGCCGAACCTAAAAAAGTCCCGCCTTTGTTGATCACATCAGAAACACTCGAGCGCTCAAGCTTCACGATTCGGTCTTCATACAGGCCTAAATAACCGTCATAAACACCGTAAACTTCCAAGCCTTCAGATAACGCTGTACGTACCACACCGCGAATTGCGGCATTCATACCAGGTGCGTCACCACCGCTTGTTAATACACCGATTTTCTTAATCATGCTCACCCTCGATTTATGGGAATAAGTTTAAAAAATAAGTTAAAAATAAGAACGTCATTCGCTTAAAGCCAATGATCAAATAATTGTGTAATTTGTTGTTTATGTTACTCGTACTTAGCAGGATTACTACTGATATTTATCCATATGTACGTAACTTTTTTACTTCTGTAAGACTATTACAGTTTCAGAGCCAACTTCGTTGATAAATATCAGTATCAAACCAATTAGCCCTTTGTAGAAAGCTAGTCAAAAACCCACCAACTTTCCTAATTATTCGCACCTTCAATGTTGAGACTTTCCGCGTTCTTCTCGCCATGCATGATGGAGTATGGGTCTTGGTGAATCAGAATGTCGGAGTCGGGAAACGCCTCAAGCAATAATTCCTCAACCTTATCCGAGATATGGTGAGCTTCAACCAGCGGCATCTTATCTTCCATTTCTAAATGCAGCTGAATAAACCGCACTGGGCCTGAAATTCGCGTGCGTAAATCGTGTACCCCTAATACTCCTTCCACCGAAGAACTGATGGCAAGAATCTTTTCAACTTCTTCACTCGGCAGACGGCGATCAAGCAAAGTTTGGGTCGCGTGATAAATCATTTTGCCAGCACTGAACAGAATGTAAGCGCCAATTCCAACCGCAAACACCGCATCGGCTTGCTTGATGCCCAACCAGCTAAGCACTAATGCCACCATGATTGCCGCGTTCATGTATAAATCAGATTGGTAGTGCAGTGAATCGGCTTCTATCGCTTGGCTGCCAGTTTTATTCACTACATGTTTTTGAAAACGAACCAATGCAAAGGTGACCATGATGGCAAACAAACTGACGTAGACCCCGTATTGCGGAGATTGCAAATCGTGCGGTCGAAAGAAACGGTCCACACCATTTAAAATCAGAAACATCGCCGAGCCAGAAATAAACATCGCTTGAGCCAGCGCAGCCAATGATTCAGCCTTACCATGCCCAAAAGAGTGCTCATGGTCGGCAGGCTGCAACGCATAACGAAGCACCACTAAATTGACTAACGACGCGGCAATATCAAGCATGGAGTCAATTAACGACGCCAATAAACTCACCGACCCGGTCAGCCACCACGCGGCGAGTTTAACCAACAGCAGCAAGGTTGCAACCACCGTTGCTGTCCAAGCGGCCATTGAGACTAAACGTGCATATTCTTGTTTCATAACTAAATTTGGTTGATACAAAGTGAGGCAAGTATAACCGTTATGGCGTGAAATGCGTATGAAAGCAAAAAGGCGACCAATCGGTCGCCTTTGTTCATATCTCGTTGAAAGTTATTCTTGGTCAGTCGCCATTTTACGTTTGTGTTTCATGTGATCCGCCATTTTTTGTTCACATGATTGCTGACGATCTTGCATCAACTGAGCGTATTTTTGTTTTTGCTCAGCAGTGAGTACACTTAGCATGTCATGACGTTTGCTCATCATTTCAACGCGGCGTTCAGCTTGTTTCTCTGCCATTTGTTTAGCCAGAGCGTTAGCAGCAGCTTGGTCAAAGTTATCTGCTAACACCAATTTTTGTTCTTGAGCCTGAAAGGCTTTCATTTCTTCACGATGAGTGGCAAAGTTTTTCTCCATTTCATCTTTCATCGCTTCACGACCTTTTTCACGCATCTCTTTCAGTTGCGTTTTTTGCGCGTCGCTTAAACCCAGCTCTTTAAACATACCGCGTTCAAAACCGCCGTGGCACATTTGGTCAAAACCTTTAGGTCCTGGACCTGGAGGTGGTGGAGTTTTCTCGCCAGACGCCAAAGCACTAGCAGAACCCAACGCGAACGGAGCCATTAAAGCAATTAGCATAAGTTTTTTTGTCGTTTTCATATTCATACCTTTATATTTCTATTGGTTAGGACTGTTTCACAGCGCTTGAGTGTAGAATAATCCATTCGAAGTAAAGCAACGTTTGCAGACAGTAAAGATTCGTAAAGAGTGAGCGGTCTTACGCCAATTTGCCAGTAATATAGACCTATAAAGATAACCACAAAAAGGTAACATTATGTCCCATATTCTTCTCATCGATGATGACACAGAGCTCACCAGTCTCCTCAAAGAAGTGCTTAGTTTTGAGGGTTTTACTGTTTCAGAAGCCAATGATGGTTTAGCGGGTTTAGAACTCGTCGACGACAGTGTGGATCTGATTTTATTAGACGTAATGATGCCCAAACTTAACGGTACCGAGACGTTAAAACGTCTGCGCGCCGACTGGCAAACTCCAGTGCTGATGCTTACAGCCAAAGGCGAAGAGATCGACCGCGTGATCGGTCTTGAACTTGGCGCCGATGATTACCTACCTAAGCCATTTAGTGATCGTGAGCTGCTCGCCCGCATTCGCGCTATTCTACGCCGAACTCAAGGCCAAACCTCGACGAATAGTGAGAAAGGCAGCGATTGCTTGGAATATCAAGACTTAAAAATTTACCCAGGCCGTTTAGAAGCTTATTGCCGCGAACAACTTTTAGAACTCACCACCACCGAATTCGCTTTGCTGAGTTATTTTGTCGAACATCCAGGCGAAACGCTGACCAAAGAAACGTTGAGTCTCGATGTACTTGGCAAACATTTGGCAGCGTTTGACCGCGCCATCGATATGCACGTCTCGAACTTACGTAAAAAACTGCCAGAGCGCGAAGATCTCAAACCACGTATTAAAACTCTACGAGGGCGTGGCTATTTATTAGTTGAGGAGGAATAATGCGCATACCTCGAATCACGAGTCTCTACGGACGCATCTTCTCCATTTTTTGGTTTACGATGTTTTTGGTACTGATGGCAGCGCTATCGTTACCTCATTTTGATCCGCGTAAAGCTCGTGAAATCAGCGCCGACCATCTCAGTCATTTACAAGAAATTGTTGGCGACATCGAGCACCAGTTTGAACATGAAAATGACCTCGCGCGCATTCTGTTTCAGCTTGAAGATCCTCGCGGCAACCCGCGGGATAACAAAGTGCGCTATTACATCACCGATCAAAATGGCCAAATTCTTAGCGTTCGCAATCGTCACGACTTTAAAGAGCGTGCACTGCAAAACTTCATCACGACTGCAGAAGCCCCAGACACACCCAAACAAAAGCTCTATGGCCGATTATTAATTGCCGGGCCGCTACCGATTACCCTTGCCAACCAACATTTGCTGTTTTATGTCGGTTTCAAATGGGATCAGCCACCACCGTTTTTACTTACTCTGCTTGATAAACCGTTAACCTTACTCCTTGCCGTAATGGTCGTCAGTACCCCACTGTTGTTGTGGCTTGCATGGGGATTAAGCCAACCAGCACGTAAACTGGAACAAGCCGCCAAGCGGGTTGCAAAAGGCGAGTTTGTTGTCGATCCCGAACTGGAAAAAGGTACCAAAGAATTTCGTCAAGCGGGCGCCAGTTTCAACCAGATGGTCGAAGCGGTAAACCAGATGATTTCAGGACAGCAACGACTGCTTTCCGACATTTCCCATGAGCTGCGTTCGCCACTCACGCGCTTAAGAATGGCAACCGCGCTGGCCACTCGTAAACAAGGCGATAGTCAGGAACTGACTCGCATCGATACCGAAGCCCAGCGTCTGGAAAAGATGATCGGCGAACTGCTTGAGCTGTCACGTGTTCAGGCTGATAGCCACTTAACTAGAGAAGTGCAGCCACTGCAAAGCTTATGGGAAGAAATTCTTTCTGATGCTCAATTTGAAGCCGAGCAGATAGGTAAATCTCTGGTTTATAATTCGATTCCAGAAAAGTCTATCTCTGGTAATCCCAAGCTGCTGATGAGCGCCATTGATAACGTCGTGCGTAACGCGATTTACTACGGCAAAGATAAAGTCGTGGTGACTCTGCTCGACAATCAAGACCACGTGCATATTCGAGTCGAAGATAACGGTAACGGCGTCCCTGATGATGAACTCGCGGCGATTTTTAGGCCATTCTACCGCGTATCAACCGCCAGAGATCGCCATAGTGGTGGTACCGGATTGGGGCTCGCAA
Organism: Vibrio xiamenensis; assembly: GCF_900100015.1. GTDB lineage: Bacteria > Pseudomonadota > Gammaproteobacteria > Enterobacterales > Vibrionaceae > Vibrio > Vibrio xiamenensis. Next base: position 62,434 of record NZ_FNDD01000013.1, read on the forward strand.
TTACTGAAAACGCCATTCGTCAACACAATGGCACCATTATCGCGAGTCGCAGTGAATTGGGCGGTTTGCAACTCGACATCAAACTGCCCTTGGCGTTCAATCAATAATGAATGGCGTGCTTGAAACTATCATCAAGTACCCATACAAAGTTTAATGTTGATAATGAGAACAGTTATCATTACAGTAAATCCTCCAACCAAGGAGGATTTACCATGTCACATGAATTCCCAGAACTGCCTTACGCTTACGATGCTTTAGAACCATATATCGACGCCAAAACCATGGAAGTGCACTACAGCAAGCACCATCGCACTTACTTTGACAAGTTTATCGCCGCGATTAAAGGCAGTGAGCTTGAATCCACCAGCCTTAAAGAGATCTTCGCTAATATCTCCAAGCAGTCACCTGCGGTTCGTAACAACGGTGGTGGTTACTACAATCACGTAATTTATTGGAATTGCATGTCACCAAATGGTGGCGGTGAACCAACCGGTGAGCTGCAAACCGCCATCAACAATACGTTTGGCAGTTTTGCTGAGTTTAAAGAGCAGTTTGCTCAAGCGGCGATCAATACCTTTGGTTCTGGTTTTGCTTGGCTAATTGTAAAAAACGGCGAGCTAAAAATTGTCTCAACCAACAATCAAGATAATCCATTGATGGACGTTAACGCTGAACAAGGTGAGCCAATTCTCGCCCTTGATGTTTGGGAACACGCGTATTACATCAGTTACCAAAACCGCCGCCCGGAATACATTGATGCGTGGTGGAATGTGGTCAACTGGAACGCGGTTAACGAGCATTATCAAGCCGCATTGGCTCAATAAGTTTTGTTTGAGTGACTTGGCGCGTGTGCCAAGTCACCTTATACTGCCCGCCATCACTTACTTAACTCACGTCGACTATGTTTGATATTGCCCTTTACGAACCGGAAATCGCCCCAAACACGGGTAACATTATTCGCCTATGTGCCAATTGCGGCGCAAACCTGCACTTAATCGAACCTTTAGGATTTGATTTAGAAGAGAAAAAAGTTCGCAGAGCAGGGCTGGATTACCATGATTTGGCGCGTGTAACACGTCACAAAAACTATCAAGCATTCTTAGATTTTCTCAGCGCTCGCGAGCAGCTATTTCGCATTTTCGCCTGCACGACAAAGACCACAGGTCATCACGTTGATCCGCAATATCAAAGCGGCGACGTCCTGCTGTTTGGACCTGAAACCCGCGGCCTACCTGCTGACGTGATTGAAAGCTTACCTTTTGAGCAACGTATTCGCATTCCAATGATGCCAGAGGCGCGCAGCCTCAACCTTTCTAATGCGGTCGCCATTATTGCCTTTGAAGCATGGCGCCAAATGGGATTTGACGGCGCACAGTAATTTTTGGCGAGCTGAAAACATAAAAAAACAGGCAAATGCCTGTTTTTTTATTCGCTGTAGATGTTTATTTCAAGCGATGATGGTGATTATCGTCGTCATCTTTACGCTCATATTCCCCTTCAAAGGTATCCCCTTGCGTTGGGTCTTGATGCGTAAATGGACCTTGGCTGTCATCAAATGAATTGAATTGACGATTTGAAAAGGCGCCTGCACCTTTTACCACCACTCGCGCCATCAAATACTTCGCCAACATGGCGCGTGGTATTGGCAATAACACCACCATCCCCAGCGCATCGGTCATAAACCCGGGAGTGAGAAGTAGCACTCCAGCGACGGCTAACAGCACACCTTCCAGAATTTGCTGCGCAGGCAATTGGCCTTTTTGCAATCGTGATTGAACATTAAGCAGAGTGCGAATACCTTGGCTTCGCACTAACGAGGCGCCCACCATAGCCGTAATCAACACTAAAGCGATGGTCGGCCATACGCCAAGAAAGCCCCCCACCTGAATAAACAGACCGATTTCGATGATCGGCACAACAATAAATAGTATCAGTAGTATCGGAAACACAGCCCCTCCTCAGTTGCCCACCACATTAGTGCTAACCGCACTCAACTTCAAGCTTTGCGCTGTAGGACAAAAAGCCAATCGCACTTTTCTTGTCCAATAAGTGAACTAGAGTGAAGCGATATGCAATTTAATTCTCAATCAAAAGTTGCTAATCAATAATAAAAGACTAGATTTTAACTAACACATCAGCATAAGTAACTCGATGAAACGAATCGCCTCTACGACAACTAAGATGGTGGTCATTTGGTTAGGCGCTTCACTAATAATTGGCGGCTTTTATCTGCATTTGTCCGATAAGGCATACCAACTACTGGTCGCAAGGCTAACCACAGAAAACCAGCAGATGCTATCGTACGTAGATACGAGGGCTTCTCGCATTCAAAATAACCTCAACAATACCTTTCACGAGCTTTATTCTTCATCACTTATCAAAGATTTTGCGGGCACCAATCGACCCGATCTCAAACGCTATATTGAAAATCAATGGGCACTGGTAGCCGTCAACTCTTCTTATTTTTACCAACTCCGCTATCTCAACGCTCAAGGCGAAGAAAAGATTCGCGTTGAAATCAACAACAACACGAACAAACCCTATGTGGTACCGGATGCGGAACTGCAAGACAAAAGCCATCGAGATTATGTGGCGTACGCCAGATCTCTCCCCAACGACACCACAGGCTTTGTCGGTGTGGATATCGAATATGAGCACGGACGTCCGGTTCTGCCCTACTTGCCCGGCTATCGAATGATTCATCCGATTACCAACCAAGAGCAACGCTATGGCTATTTCATCGCTAACCTCGACGTCCTGAGCATCGTGAGAGAACTCACCACTCATGAACGCAATCAAGACATTGATTTTATCAATGATCTGGGGTTTTACCGACTAAGTAATCAAAGCAATAAACTGTTTGGCGACCTCATCGCAGAGCGTTATCACTACAACTTACGCAGCGAAAACACAGATTTGTGGCGTGCCATTCAAGCCGCACCATCGAGACAAGGCTATTACATGTCATCGATGGGACTTTATGTTTTTAAGCCGCTGGACTCGACGCTGTTCATGTCTAAAAGTCCGCTGATTATGCTCACGCACGTGCCGCATCAACAAATTCAAAACCTATTCGATAAACAACTCGTGGCGATGGAAAAAGAAGCGTTGATTATTTGGTTATTCGCCGGAATGCTGAGCGGTATTTTGGCCATGGTATGGGATGCTAAACAGCGTGAATTACTTGACCAAAAATTTGCCGAACTGGTTCTATCTAGCGGTACAGCTATTGTCATAACCGATGCCAAACATCGCATTATTCGCGCCACTAGCCGCTTCTGTGAAATTGTTGAAAAAGAATCACCAGAGATCATCAACGCCAATATATTTAAATTCACGCTCGACCCGAAACAAGCAAAAAATATTGAACAGGAACTGCACATCGCAGAAAACTGGAAAGGGCAAATGACCTTTTTAACCTCAAGTGGCCAACAACGTATCTGCCAAAGTGAAATTAGTTCATCCCCCATGCGCTGGAATCGAATGCGTCATTATGTGTATTCAATTACCGATATTTCTGAGCAATATGAACGCATCAAGCAGCTAAAAAGCCAAACCGAGCGCGACCCCGCAACTGAGTTATGGAATAAAGGTAAGTTCCATACCGTATTGGATCATTATTCAAAACTCTACCAGCGCTATCCTGACCAACCACCAAGTTGCTTAGCGATCATCGATATCGATAACTTTAAAAACATCAATGACTCTCAAGGGCATTCGGTCGGTGACCGAATCATTCTCTATGTGGCCGATAAGCTTACTGCACTGCTCAGAGACACTGACTTTATTGCTCGTATTGGTGGTGATGAATTTGCTGTGATTATTCAACATGCAGATACCGACAAAGCCGCACTGCTGATGCGCCGAGTGTGTCAAACCATCGCATCTTCCGAAGCTTATTCTTTAACGGTAAGCATTGGCATCGCCCAAATTGAACTCAACTCTGAACATACTTTTAGTCACGCAGATGAAGCCCTTTATCGCTCTAAGGCTAAAGGCAAAAACTGCGTTACTATTCACGGCAAAGAGCAACTTCATATTATAAAAACTCAATTTAGCGACTGACATTTATCACACCGTGATAAAAAAGCCGTCTTTCCCTCTATATTTCAGCGTTGATCACAGTATTATGTAGCCACTAAGTCGGGACAGATTTATAGCCAAATATTCTAGCGAATGGATTCTTAAATAGTGATTGGCGATTGATAGCTTTTGCAAACCAAATAATTACCTAAGGATCCACTTATGTCGACTATTACTGACGCCTCTCAGGCAGCCAGCAACGCGACCCGTATCGAAGAAGATCTACTTGGTCAACGTCATGTTCCAGCGGATGCTTACTACGGCATTCACACTCTACGCGCGATTGAAAACTTCAATATCTCTAACGTCACTATCTCTGATGTACCTGAATTTGTACGCGGAATGGTGATGACCAAAAAAGCCGCAGCGCTTGCTAATAAAGAGCTAGGCGTAATTCCGACCGATGTTGCCCGTTACATCATTGAAGCTTGTGATTTGATTCTGCAAACCGGTAAATGCATGGATCAATTTCCATCAGATGTATTCCAAGGTGGTGCTGGCACTTCAGTGAACATGAACACCAATGAAGTGATTGCTAACGTCGCTTTAGAGTTGATGGGTAAAGAAAAAGGTCAATACCAATTTATCAATCCCAATGATCATGTAAACCGCAGCCAGTCGACCAACTGTGCGTACCCAACGGGTTTTCGTATTGCGGTTTACAACTCAGTCCACAAACTGATTGAAGCCATCGAATACCTTAAAGGTGCCTTTGAACTCAAAAGCCAAGAGTTCAGCACGATTCTGAAAATGGGTCGTACCCAATTGCAAGACGCAGTGCCAATGACAGTAGGCCAAGAGTTTCACGCTTGGGCGGTGACTCTAAACGAAGAAATTCGCGCGCTAGAATACACATCCAAGCTACTACTTGAGATTAACTTAGGTGCAACGGCGATCGGTACTGGCTTAAATGCGGCTGAAGGCTATCAGGAACTGGCGGTAAAACACCTTGCTGAAGTCACTGGGCTTGACGTCGTTGCCGCCGAAGATTTGATTGAAGCGACGTCTGACTGCGGCGCCTACGTGATGACCCACGGCGCGCTTAAACGCCTAGCGGTGAAATTATCAAAAATCTGTAACGACTTGCGCTTACTTTCTTCTGGCCCTCGCGCTGGTTTAAATGAGCTTAACCTACCTGAACTGCAAGCGGGTTCTTCCATCATGCCTGCCAAAGTTAACCCTGTGGTTCCTGAAGTGGTTAACCAAGTGTGCTTTAAAGTTCTCGGTAACGACAACACAGTTTCGTTTGCCGCCGAGGGTGGTCAGCTTCAGCTCAACGTGATGGAACCTGTGATTGCACAAAGCATGTTCGAATCCATTTCGCTGCTATCTAATGCTTGCGTCAACTTACGTGATAAATGCATCGATGGCATCACAGTGAACAAAGAAGTATGCGAGAACTACGTTTACAACTCGATTGGTATCGTCACTTATCTCAACCCATATATCGGCCACCACGAGGGCGATATTGTCGGTAAAATTTGTGCCGAAACGGGTAAAAGCGTCCGTGAAGTGGTACTAGAACGCGGCTTACTTAGCGAAGAAGAGATCGACGATATTCTGTGTGTCGATAACTTCCTACATCCGAAATACAAAGCCAAACGTTATCAATAATCACAGCGCATGCTAAAGGGTCCGCTACATCGGACCCTTTTTGTTTGCCTAAAAACCGTACGAAATACCAATAAATCACCAACACAACATCCAAAAATTTGATGGATTAATAAGCAAAATCATGAGGTAAAAAATGTTAGTTGCAGAGCTTGTTGTTGTACTGCTCTTTATCTACTGTGGTGCACGCATCGGCGGCATCGGGATTGGCCTATGCGGCGGTGCCGGTGTGATCGTGTTATCTTTACTGCTGGGAGTTCCAACCAGCCAAGCATTAATTCCTGTCGATGTTATTCTGATCATCATGTCGGTTATCACCGCCATTGCCGCAATGCAGTTGGCCGGTGGTATGGATTGGCTGGTTGAGATTGCCGAAAACTTTCTGCGTAAACACCCAACCCGTATAACGTTTTACGCGCCCATCGTCACCTTCTTGATGACCTTAATGGCGGGCACCGGACATACTGCCTTTTCGACCCTACCGGTTATCGCCGAAGTTGCCAAGGGACAAGGTATTCGCCCTTCTCGCCCACTTTCTATTGCCGTTGTGGCATCACAAATCGCGATTACTGCCTCGCCAATTTCAGCAGCGGTTGTCGCATTTGCCGCCATGTTGGCTCCGTTTGGCGTCGATTACTTGATGCTACTGGCGGTGTGCATTCCAAGTACCTTTATCGCTTGTATGATCGGCGCATTTGTTGCCAACTTTATGGGCTGTGAATTAAAGCAAGACCCGATTTATCAGCAGCGTTTAGCAGAAGGTAAAATTCGCTTAGAGACTCAGCAGAAAAGAACCATTTTACCTACTGCTAAAACCGCAACCTTTATCTTTTTAGGGGCGATTTTAATCGTGGTCGGCTACGCTGCTGCGATTTCAAACTCTGTTGGTTTAATTACCGACCCAGCACTGGGACGTAACGAAGCGATCATTTCGGTGATGCTAGCAGCGTCTGCGGCAATCGTATTTTTTACCAAAATCGACGCATCACAAATTCCAAGCGCTGCCACGTTTCGCTCTGGCATGACAGCGTGTGTCTGCGTACTTGGCGTCGCTTGGCTTGGTTCAACCTTTGTTAACGCTCATGTGGATGACATCAAACACGTCGCCGGCTCACTGCTTGGTCAACACCCTTGGATGCTGGCTATCGTGCTGTTTTTGGCCTCGATGCTGCTTTATTCTCAAGGCGCGACTACGGTTGCATTGATGCCTGCTGCGTTAGCCATCGGCGTATCTCCGCTTACCACAGTGGCATCTTTCGCTGCCGTCAGCGCGCTGTTTGTTCTGCCAACTTACCCAACTCTGCTTGCCGCTGTCGAAATGGACGACACAGGCTCAACTCGAATTGGCCGCTATGTGTTTAACCATCCATTTATGGTGCCAGGCGTAATCACCATCATCTCAGCGGTGGTACTTGGCTTTGCCTTTGGTAGTGTCATTTTATAATTTCTCATCCAATCACGGAAAAGATGCGTGGCGTTCAAGCTGCGCATCTTTCGCCATTGCGTTTTAACCACTCTGTGATACGCACACCAATTTCCTCGACTAAATCGCCCCTCAATTGAAACTTCTTACGGATTAATTCGGTCTGATTGGGTTACACTAGCCCACAGAATGTTCAGTTTTGATTTGATTATGCACCGCTTAATTCGCTGTTTTTTATTGTTAATCACCGCGGCGCTCAGCGCTTTGCCAAGCTATGCTGCGTTTAACTCGCCAAGTTCTTCTCCGCTGGATGCACTCGCCAGCGGCGAGCATAAATTTGTCACCGTTGACGAAGCATTTCCGTTTAATGCTTATCAGCAAGGCGACCGCATTTATCTCGATTGGCAAGTCAAACCCGGTTACTACCTATATCAAGAGCGCCTTAATTTTAGCGTGCAAAACGCCACCATTGGCGATGCAGAAATGGTGGATGGCACACCACATAAAGATGAGTTCTTTGGTGATGTTCACATCTATACCGAACCACTTTTTGTGCAAATTCCGCTGCAATCCGTTGCCGAAAACGGCGAGTTAATGATTCAGTATCAGGGCTGTGCCAAGGCAGGATTTTGTTATCCGCCTGAAACTCGCAGCTTAAAACTCAATGCGATTGCTAAATCGCCAACTGCAACATCAACCGCGACAGAAAAACCACGTCACGAAATCATTGCGCCAGTTCGACCAGGCGAAAAACAGCGTTTTGACCCTGCACGTTTTGACCCTGCAAAAGTGAATTCATCAACTGAGAGTTCATCTGAGCAATCCGGTCTTGCTTCGCAACTGGCTAAGCATTGGTGGACACCATTTTTGTTTCTTGCATTGGGTGTTGGTTTAGCTTTCACTCCATGCGTTCTGCCGATGTATCCAATCCTCACTAGTATCGTACTCGGCAGTGGCAAACTGAGCCAAAAACGCGCTTTAGGGCTAGCGTTTATCTATGTACAAGGCATGGCACTGACCTACACCTTACTGGGGTTGGTCGTCGCATCCGCTGGGCTACAATTCCAAGCCGCGCTTCAACACCCTTACGTATTGATTGGCTTGAGTGTGCTGTTCATTGCGCTAGCGATGTCGATGTTTGGTCTCTACACCATTCAACTACCTAGCAGAGTGCAAACTTGGTTAAATAATCTCAGTAATCAGCAGCAAGGCGGTCGCGTTTGGGGCGTTTTTGCCATGGGTGCGATTTCAGGATTGGTGTGCTCACCTTGCACCACCGCGCCGCTGTCTGGGGCATTGCTTTATGTCGCACAAAGTGGTGATTTGCTAACTGGCGCAGTGGCGCTCTACGCTTTAGCGCTGGGCATGGGGATTCCATTAATCATCGCCGCGGTGTTTGGCAATAAACTGCTACCGAAAGCTGGCGATTGGATGAATCGCATCAAAACCTTGTTCGGCTTTGTTTTACTCGCGGCTCCGATTTTCTTGCTCGAGCGTTTAATTCCCGAGTTTTGGGCCACGCTACTGTGGTCAGCGCTTGGGCTTGCAGGCTTTGGCTGGCTATATCACGTCAAAAACAGTTTAACCTTTGGCGGTTGGAAACAAAGCCTGGTTGGCGTGCTTGCCATTCTCGGCCTCGTGGCTTCAGCAGTGCCAGTTGCTAACCTTTGGCTCTCACCTGCAAGTGAAAAAACTCAAGCCATTGCGTTCCATCGCATTAGCACACTTGAAGAGCTGAAACAGCAGCTTGATCAAGCCAAACAAGCGCAAAAACCAGTGATGTTTGATTTTTATGCCGACTGGTGCGTTGCATGTAAAGAGTTTGAGAAATACACCTTTCATGAACCAAACGTAGAAAACAAGCTAAAAGGCTTTGTTTTGTTACAAGCGGATGTCACGAAGAGCATGCCTAATGACATCGAATTAATGAGTTATATGAAAGTGCTCGGCCTGCCCACTATCGAGTTCTGGGATGCGCAAGGCAATCCTTTACCCAACGCACGCTTAACCGGATTTATCAAAGCGCAGCCATTTCTCGATCACCTCGAAAAACACGGTTTATAAACGGTTTGGCACTGGTCGATGTACCAGTGCCAAGTTTTATATGCAATTTTGATAATAAAAGTCGATTCAGTTCAGACTTTTAATCTGTCGACATTGTTCAATTTGTCAAAGCTGACAATAATTTCATTAACGAATTGGTTAAAAGAAATTAACGTCATGGATTCTACCTATACCATCATCATCGCTGACGACCATCCACTGTTTCGCAATGCCTTGTTCCAGTCGGTTCACATGGCCATCAGTGGTGCCAATCTTCTGGAAGCCGATTCCTTAGACGCGCTATTAACTTTGCTTAGCAAATCCGATATCGACCCAGACTTACTCCTGCTCGATCTTAAAATGCCTGGCGCCAATGGTATGTCTGGGCTGATTCAACTGCGGTCCGAATATCCAGACTTACCCATTGTGGTGATTTCAGCCAGTGAAGAACCCGCGGTGGTGACCCAAGTGAAACGCCACGGCGCATTTGGTTTTATTCCTAAATCCAGCGACATGCGTGAACTGGTTAGTGCGCTCAATACTGTGCTCAATGGCGAACCTTTCTTTCCTGAAGAGCTAATTATCAACGCGCCAGAGAGTGACAACCTCAGCGACAAACTCGCCACCTTGACACCTCAGCAATATAAAGTGCTGACCATGCTGTCTGATGGCTTGCTCAACAAGCAGATCGCATACGAACTCAATGTTTCTGAAGCGACGATCAAAGCTCACATGACGGCAATCTTTCGCAAGTTAGATGTAAAAAACCGTACTCAAGCAGTAATTTTGCTTCAACAGCTTGAAACTCAACTCTAAACCAAAGGTTCAGTGGGGAAATTGTTTCAATTTCCCTGACTTATAAACATCGCCTAATATTCACTCTAACTGATACACTATCCATTCACCTCAGCCATTATTTTGGCTTGTTTCATTTTATCTAATCTTCTTGAAGTCGTGCTTCAAAAGATGTGCCGCTCCTTTACTTATGGAGGCCTTTTAGTGTTGAGTATCTTGATCACGCAGTTTGTCGTACTTTGGGCGGTTATTGACCCTATTGGTACTGTCCCGGTCTATTTATCGCAAACCACGCATTTAACCACTAAACAGCGCCGCTTAGTCGCGCTCAAGGCCGTCGGCATTGCCACGGGAGTGTTACTGTTTTTTCTCATCGCGGGTCAGCTGCTACTTGAAGCGATGCAAATTCCACTTCCTGCGTTTCAAGCCGCAGGCGGTTTAGTATTACTGCTGTTCGCCTTAACCATGATCTTTGGCGAAGGCAAACCGCAAAGCGAAACACGTTTATCGACAGAAGTTCATCACAAAGAACTGGCAAACCTTGCAGTGTACCCACTAGCCATTCCTTCAATCGCATCTCCTGGCGCGATGATGGCGATTGTGATGCTCACCGATAACCATCGCTATGCGCTCACTGATCAAGCACTGACGGCCGGTGTTATGGTGTTTGTGCTATTGATTACGCTGGTTTTATTGATGGGTGCGAACAAAATTCACCAGTGGATTGGCGATGTGGGCGCCGAAATCATCAGCCGTGTGATGGGGCTGATTCTCGCGGCGGTGGCGGTGAATAACCTGCTACTGGGGATTAAAAATTTTTATCTCTAAAGCCTGTAGGCTGAATTAGACCTTTGGCTAATTTTACACTCCATTAACATTGCACTTTCTGAGCCTTGTTCACATAAACGCCCGTTAATCGGGCGTTTTTCATATCTAGAGCCCGACTAAAGTTGAAAAGCGCTGTTGCACAACCCTTGCTATTGTAATTCCTGAAACATTTTATTAACAACAATACATTCTAAGGAGACGGCAATGGCGTTTGAAAGTCAGGAAAAAGCCAAGGCCTATTGGGACAAGAACGTAAAACTCATGGTGACCTTAATGGTGATCTGGTTTGTCGTATCTTTCGGCTGCGGCATTTTATTTGTCGATGTTCTGAATCAATTTCAACTTGGCGGCTACAAACTTGGTTTCTGGTTCGCTCAACAAGGTTCTATCTACGCATTTTTAGCCATCATATTCTACTACGCGTGGAAGATGCGTCAGATTGACCGCGAATTTAACGTGGACGAGTAAGGAGTCTTCGTCATGGATTTAAAAACCATCACTTATCTAGTCGTCGGGGCAACCTTCTTGCTCTACATCGGCATCGCAATCTGGGCTCGAGCGGGCTCAACCAAAGAGTTCTATGTCGCAGGCGGCGGGGTTAACCCAATTGCAAACGGCATGGCAACCGCAGCCGATTGGATGTCAGCGGCATCGTTTATTTCAATGGCCGGTCTGATTGCTTTCATGGGTTACGGCGGTTCAGTATTCCTTATGGGATGGACAGGCGGCTACGTGCTTCTTGCACTGCTGCTCGCCCCTTACTTACGTAAATTCGGCAAATTTACCGTGCCGGAGTTCGTCGGTGAACGCTTTTACTCTAACGCCGCGCGCGTGGTTGCCGTAGCATGTTTAATCATTGCGTCGGTCACATACGTTATCGGTCAGATGAAAGGGGTTGGCGTGGCGTTTGGTCGCTTCTTGGAAGTGGACTACGCGACCGGGCTTGGCATCGGTATGTGTATCGTGTTCATTTATGCCGTTATGGGCGGTATGAAAGGCATCACTTACACTCAGATTGCTCAATATTGCGTACTCATTCTTGCTTACACCATTCCAGCAATATTCATCTCTCTGCAGCTGACGGGTCATCCTTTGCCGCAAATTGGTCTCGGTAGCACCATGGCGGGTAGCGACCAATACTTGCTCGACCGACTCGATCAAGTGGTGACCGAACTCGGGTTTAGTGAATACACCACCCAAGTGCGGGGCGATACGCTCAACATGTTTGCTTACACCATGTCGCTAATGATCGGTACTGCGGGTCTGCCACACGTTATCATTCGCTTCTTCACCGTACCAAAAGTGCGTGATGCACGTACCTCTGCGGGCTGGGCACTGTTCTTCATTGCCATTCTATACACCACAGCACCTGCGGTTGCAGCGATGGCACGTTTGAACTTAATGGATACCGTTAATCCAACACCAACCACTAACTTGGTGTATGACGAACGCCCTGATTGGTTCAAAAACTGGGAAAAAACCGGTCTGCTTAGCTTTGATGACAAAAATGGCGATGGCGCAATCCAATACACTTCTAGCGCAGCAACCAACGAGCTAAAAGTGGATAACGACATCATGGTATTGGCCAACCCAGAGATCGCGAAACTGCCAAATTGGGTCATCGCACTGGTTGCAGCAGGTGGCCTAGCGGCTGCACTTTCAACCGCAGCGGGTCTGCTACTGGCAATTTCATCAGCGATATCCCATGACTTGATTAAAGGGGTAATCAATCCAAATATCTCGGAGAAAAAAGAGCTGCTGGCGAGTCGCATTTCGATGGCGGTGGCGATTGCGGTCGCCGGGTATCTCGGCCTACACCCACCGGGCTTTGCCGCCGGTACGGTAGCCCTAGCCTTTGGTCTTGCTGCCTCATCGATTTTCCCAGCCTTGATGATGGGTATCTTTAGCAAGAACATTAACAAAGAGGGCGCTATCGCCGGTATGATCACAGGTATCAGTATCACTCTGTTCTACGTATTCCAACACAAAGGGATCCTATTTATTCCTGATTGGACTTACCTAGAAAGCTGGGGCAGCAACTGGTTCCTAGGTATTGAGCCAAACGCCTTTGGCGTGGTCGGTGCCATCTGTAACTTCATCGTTGCGTTTGCAGTGTCACGTGTAACAGCGGAAACACCACAAGAAGTCAAAGATTTGGTTGAGCATGTTCGCGTTCCAGCCGGTGCAGGTACAGCGCAATCTCACTAATCTTGACCCTAAACCACAAAAGCCCCGCACGGGGCTTTTTTATTCAATGAATTGCTGTAATTTAGCCATTAAGACGTCGCCGCAAGGAAGCTAAATATGTTCAAAAACAAGCACTTTATCCTCGCCCTTTTGATTGCCCCGATTCTGTCAATTATCGCTTATGTCGGCACTGACTTAGCGGTCAGTGAAAAGCCGCAAAGCGCACAAGAAGGGGAAAGTTATAAACTCGCCAGTCAATCAAACTGTCGTTACACCAGTGGATTGTGCAACATGGAAAACGGCGATTTTAAACTTAAATTTCGTAGTGAATCGGTCAGCGAAGACAAACTGGTATTAAGCCTTTACTCCCAATACCCACTTGAAAATGCCCAGCTTTCTCTTGTCAGCGATCAGCAAAGTGCGGGCGAACCTGTCGCCATGCAACCCAGCGACGATGGCCATCAAAATTGGCAGTTAACATTACCCGCACCAAACGCCGATAGCGATTGGTTACGCGTGGTGGTCAAAGCCAACAACACCTTGTATTACGGCGAAACACAAACCAAGTTCGTCCACTACCAAACGTTACTCAATCAATAAATTCTAGGCTGCGGCACTATGCCGCAGTACTATGCCGCAGTCACTCGATTTAGCACCGCGCGCAATTTCAAAGGCTTGACTGGTTTGGCAATAAAGCTAAATCGCTGCGCTGCGATGGTTTCCAGCATCTCTTCCGTGCGGTCAGCACTGATAATCACACCGATAAAACGTTCGCCCATGCGCAGGCGACACTGCTGCAACACTTCAAGCCCAGTGCGGCCATCGTCCAAACGGTAATCCGACAGCACCACTTGCGGCTGCCACTGGTCATCTAAGCACTGCAAACTCTCCACAATGTCATGCGCCAAACGCACATCACAGCCCCAGCGCGATAACAAATTATCCATTCCAAGTAGAATATCTGGCTCGTTATCCACACACAGTACTCGCACACCTTGCAAATCATGGGAGGCATTTGGCGAAGGTTCAGAGACAGGAATCGCTTCCACCGCATCCACTCTTGGCAGCGTGATAGAAAAGACGCTACCTTGTCCCGGCCAAGAACGCATCGAAATGTCATGGCCAAGCACATGAGCAATGCCTTTTGAAATTGCCAACCCAAGCCCAAGCCCTTGATCCGAACGCACTTGTGAGCCGCGATTAAACTCTTCAAAGATCTCTTGCTGCTTATCTTGTTCAATACCGATGCCGTTATCCCACACATCGATGCGCACTTGCTCGCCACAGCGTCTAACCCCTAGCAACACTTTACCCTGCGGGTTATAACGAAACGCGTTGGTGAGGAAATTTTGCACCACGCGGCGCAACAATTTAGGGTCAGAATTGACCAACAACGAGGAAGAAACCATTTTAAACTCAACCTGTTGCTGGCGAGCCAGCGCGCTGAATTCAGCGTTGAGGTTAGTCAGTACATCGTGAATTGGGAAACGGCGCGGATTGACATCGAGCTTGCCCGATTCAAGGCGCGAGATGTCCAGCAAGTCACCAATCAAATCTTCAGCAGCACCAAGCGCGCTCTCAATGTGTTCGGCGAGTGTTTTGGTTTGCGTGTCTGGTGCCACTTCAGAAAATGAAGAAGCGAACAGCCGAGCAGCATTGAGTGGCTGCATTAAATCGTGGCTCACCGCCGCCAAAAATCGCGACTTGGATTGCGATTCCAGTTCAGAGCGTTGATTCGCGGCCACCAACTGTTTATTCAATGTTTCGAGCTTTTGAGTACGGTCTTTAACTCGCTCTTCCAGAGTTTCATTGGCTTGTTGCAACGCCCGCTCGGCATCGCGAAACACGGTGATATCAGTAAAGCTCATCACAAAACCGCCGCCTGGCATAGGGTTACCTTGCACTTCTATCACTCGCCCATCCGGGCGAATACGTGACGAGGTATGACGAGAGCCTTGTTCCAGATGGTAAATTCGCCGCCGCACATGATCTTCCGGGTCGCCCGGACCGCACAAACCTTGCTGCGCATTATGGCGAATCACGTCGGCAATCGGCCTACCGACTTGAATCAGCCCCGGCGGAAAATCAAACAGTTCAAGATAGCGCTGATTCCACGCCACCAGCCGCAATTGTTTATCCACCACCGCAATGCCTTGACCAATATGTTCAATCGCGCCTTGCAATAAGCCACGACTAAAGTCGTACAACTCGGACGCTTCATCGACAATCGTCGCCACTTCTTCAAGCTGCATATTGCGCCCTTGCAGCGCCGAAGTCAGAACTAACTTCGCCGAAGAGGCGCCAAATACGCCGGCCAATACCCGTTCGGTATGACGAATTAAAGAGGAAGGAGCTTGCTGGTTGGGCATTAAGGTTTCGCGCTGCTGACTCCAGTATTGACGAAATGCCACTCGCACTCGCGAGCGACCAACAAACCGCGACGCCAGCATCTCTAGCTCCCCGACGGTCACACGGCTTTGATACAAACTGATGTTTTCGCTTTCCGGCAGCGGCGTACCGACAAAAGCGGCGGATTGTAAACGCTCACTTAAGCTTGAGCGGGTAAGTAACGAGACAATCACATAGCACAGCGCATTGAGCATCACGCTGGAAATCATACCCCAGTCGGCGCTATCAATCCCCCAACTGGCCAGTATTTTCGGCGGTGTAATCACCCATAACAGCGGGTTGGTCTCGGCGTTACCGGCCAAAATTCCGGTTTGCGACATTAAGGTAATTAGCCACAGAGTGAAACCAAAACCCAACCCGACATACACACCTTTGCGATTGCCCAAGCGCCAGTACATACCGCCAATTAACGCTGGCGCAAATTGGGTAATCGCCGCAAACGAGAGAAAACCGATCGCCGATAACGACTGAATTCCGTCCAGCGCTTGATAGAAAAACCACGCGCCAAGCAAAATCAGCACGATTAGAGCGCGGCGAATCATCAATAAAAAGCGCGAGAAATGACGATGATTACGCTGCGACAGTTTCATTCTTCGCAGCAATAGCGGCATCACCATGTCGTTGGTGACCATGATTGCTAGCGCAATGGTTGAAACAATCACCATGCCGCTGGCGGCCGACGTTCCGCCAAGAAATGCAAACAGTGCAATATTCTCGGCGCCAACATGCATCGGAATGCTGACCACATACGTGTCTGCCAAACTGTCTGGCAAAATGCCCTGACCGACCCAAGCAATCGGCAATACAAATAAGCCGATCAAGATGAGGTAAAGGGGAAAGACCCAGCGCGCGGTGTGTAAGTCTTGCGCGCGTTCGTTTTCGACAATCATGGTGTGAAACTGGCGTGGTAAACACAGCAGCGCCATCATGGTCAGTAGCGTATGAATCAGCAATGTTGGTAGGTTTGGCGCTTGATAGGTTGAAGAAATAATCTGATTAAAACTGAAACTGGTATCGCTCATGCCAAGGCTTAAGATAAAGCCCCCTACCAGCAAAAATGCCACCAGTTTGACGATCGATTCAAATGCAATCGCCATCATCATGCCACGGTGATGCTCGGTATTATCAATATGGCGCGTACCAAATAAAATGGTAAACACCGCCAGCGCAGCAACCACAAACAGCGACACATCACCACCATCGGCGCCCACTTGCTGGGTGAAATCCGGCGCTATGATGTCTAGCCCCATGGTCACCGCGCGCAGTTGCAAAGCGATATAAGGCAGAATGCCGATCACTGCAATAAAGGTGATTGCCACCGCCAAACCTTGTGATTTGCCGTATCTGGCAGCAATAAAGTCGGCAATCGACGTTATGTGTTCGCGCTTAGCGATCAAAATCAGGCGCGCCAAGATACGCCAGCCAAGCGTGAACACCAAAATCGGAGCCAAATAAATCGGTAGAAATGACCAAGGGTTAGCAGCCGCTTGGCCAACAGTGCCAAAGAAGGTCCACGAGGTGCAGTACACTGCAATCGACAAGCTGTACATCCAAGGACGCCACTGCGCGAGCCATCCTTTGCGCTTATCGCCGTACCACGCAATCAAAAACAGAATGCCTAGATACGCCAAAGAGACTGGAATCACAAACCATCCTTGCATTGCTAACCCTCAGTTTTTCCCATAAAAAAACTCCCCCAGCGAGGAGGAGTTTTTATTTAACTAAGGAGTCGGTTTAAACACAACGCAGCAACTTTAATTCTGTGCTTCAACCTCAGGTTTGGCGATCACATCTCTGAGCGTTGAACTATTTTTTGCGGGAGTGACCTTAATAAATAGCGCCAGTACGCCCATACCAGCCATCACCCAAAATACCTGAGCACCCCAATGCTCATAAGCCCAACCACTAAAGGTGGTCATCAGTGCAGTAAAGGCACCTAGAGGAATCGCGTTATATAGCGACTGCAGCGCCACCATTTTATTCTGCTCAGATTGCTGAATGTATTGAATCGCCGCGACGTGGGCTAACGCAAAAGTCACGCCGTGCAAAAGTTGAATCAGAACCAGCGCCGCCAATAAGGTGGTTGAAGCGGTCAGGCCCCAACGCACGATCACACCAATTGCCGCGACGAAGAACAATGCGCGTAGTGATAAACCAGAGAATAGGCG
This sequence comes from Vibrio xiamenensis, assembly GCF_900100015.1. GTDB lineage: Bacteria > Pseudomonadota > Gammaproteobacteria > Enterobacterales > Vibrionaceae > Vibrio > Vibrio xiamenensis. The sequence continues at coordinate 79,981 of NZ_FNDD01000013.1, forward strand.
CTTGCTCATAGCGAAAATAAACACTTCTGATGCAACACCTAAACTCCATAAGTAGCCGATAATGTCTTCCGAGTAACCCGCCTGTTTCCAGTAAATTGAGCTGAAACTGTAGTAAGCCGCGTGGCTACCTTGAATCAAAGACATCAAAATCAAGAACTTCAATACTGGCCATTCACGCAGCAAGTGGCTCAGTTTGGGACGCGCCATATGAGCATCTTGTTGAGTGACAGGCATCGGATTGGTGCTGCGCAGCGACAGCAAAATCGCGATACTAAAACCGGCCAACGCGGTGTACAAAATCATATCTGAACCGTAAAGATGGATCAGATAACCCACCACGGTTGAACCTGCGATAAAAGCGACGGACCCCCACAAACGCGCACGGCCATAATCGAGTAATTTCAATCGGTTGTAGTAGTTTGCAACTGAGTCTGAAAGTGGAATGATCGGCCCGCAGCACAAGTTAAACAGCACGGTCGCTAGCGCCATCAACCAAAAACTGCCGCCGGTAAAAAAGTGCAGACCAACAAAAAGTAAACCGGCGAAAGTAATCGCGCGCAGCGCAGGCATTAAGTGTTCAGCGCGATGAATTCGAGGCGTTAATACAATGTTTGCGACACAGCGAGTTGCAAGACCAATCCCGACCAACAAGCCAATATCCGTAGCCGATACACCTTGGCCTTTAAACCACAGAGCCCAGAACGGCAAATAAACACCATAGGCAAAGAAAAAGCCCAAGAAATATTGCGATATCCATCCATATGGAGTCGGCTTAAACATGTATCAATCCTAATCATTTTTGAAAAACGCGCACATTATCTACTGAGATGAGTTCTTGAAAAAGGGAATTGTTAGACAAACAGCGTTTCCCGTTTCTCTACTAATACGACCAAAGTCGTCTGGAGGTTGGGCGTAAATTTGCCACACTAAAATGCATTATGGATGAGTGAGCACCTCGAATGCCGGACAAATTCAATACCCAATCGCCCCCGTTTGACCGTTTAACCGAATCGCAGCAAAGCCGTTTGCGAACCGCGCTTGATGTCGCCTATTTTCGACAAAGTGAACGAATACTGCAGGCTGGGTCTGAAAGCCGTCATTTGCATGTGGTCATCAAAGGCGCAGTCGAGGAGCGCTCCAGCGATAACCAAGAAGTGTATGCTCACTACGCTAACGACGATCTGTTTGACGTCCGCTCACTGTTTGAGGGCACCACCAAGCATCACTATGTTGCTCTTGAGGATACGCTGACGTACTTGTTGCCCAAACAGGTATTTCTCGAACTTTATCAACAAAATGGTGAATTTGCGGCGTACTTCGATAATAACCTTGCCAAACGCCAAGCCCTGCTCGATGCCGCGCATCAGCAGCAAAATCTGGCCGAATTTATTCTCACTGAAGTGACCGAAGAGATTTACCATCCGCCGTTGATTCTGAGCCCAGATGAAGCGCTGCATAGCGTCACCGAAATTCTCAAAGACAATGGCCGCGACTCGGCGCTGATCGCACTTGCCGCGGATGATCCGAGGCTAACAAACGCTAGTCATGCTCTTCCTTACGCAATCGTCACGCGGACCAATTTATTGCACGCTGTGATGCTAGAAAACGTCAGTCGCGATGCACCCGTCGCTCAGATTGCCTCGTTTCCGGTGTTTCATGTTGAACGCGGCGAGTTTTTGTTTAACGCCATGATCACTATGACGCGCAATAAAATGAAACGTTTGATGGTCTGCGACGGCAAACAAGCGATTGGCATGCTCGACATGACTCAAATTCTGAGTGCCTTCTCCACCCACTCCCATGTGCTAACTCTGAGTATTGCTCGCGCCACGAGTATCGAAGAGCTCGCTATCGCCTCAAATCGCCAACGTCAATTGGTCGAAGTACTGCTGCGCAATGGCATTCGCACTCGCTTTATCATGCAGCTAATTTCGGCCGTCAATGAACAAATTATCGAAAAAGCCTTTGAACTGGTGGTGCCCCCGGCGCTGCACGATCACTGCTGCTTGTTAGTGCTAGGTTCCGAAGGGCGCGGCGAACAAATTTTAAAAACCGATCAAGACAACGCTTTGATCATTAAAGACGGGCTTGAGTGGCATCACTGTGACTCAATAATGCAAAACCTCACCCATACCCTGCAGCAACTTGGCTATCCGCTGTGCCCGGGTAAAGTGATGGTCAACAACGCCAAATGGGTGAAAAATCAGAGCGATTGGAAGGCCACCATTTCCAAATGGGTTCAAGACATGCGCCCGGAAGAGATGTTAGACCTTGCGATTATGGCCGATGCCACCGCTGTCGCCGGTAATCGCGACTTACTCACGCCGGTTAGCGATCACCTCACCAAATTGATGGCCAATCGCATGTTGATACTGCAAACCTTTACTCAACCAGCGCTGCAGTTTTCTACGCCGCTAACCTTATTTGGCAACGTCAAAGATGACAAGCAGGGTTTGGATGTCAAAAGCGGCGGCATTTTCCCGATTGTTCACGGCGTTCGCGCCTTAGCACTCGAATATGCGATAGCCAACAAAAACACCTTTGAGCGCATCGAGGCGCTGCGCGATAAAAAAGTGCTTGAGCCAGAGACTGCCGATAACCTTAGTGAAGCCCTTAAACTGCTGTTTAAGCTGCGTCTAAATCAGCAACTGAACCAGCAGCATGCCCACAGCCGTATCGACCTGAAACAGCTAGAACGCTCGGAGCGCGATTTGCTGCGTCATGCTTTCCACGTAGTGAAGAAATTCAAGCAACTGCTGGCTTACCATTATCAAATTCGCGATTAAGGTAGGCATTGATGAACTGGCTGTGGCGTAAATACTGGCACTACAAACTGCGAGGCTCGCCTTATCAAACTCTGTTTGATGGCGTAACCAGCGGCGAGTTCGTGTCGGTGGATTGCGAAACCACCAGCCTTGACCCTAAACGTGCAGAACTGGTGACGATTGCTGCGACCAAAATCATCGGCAATCGCATCATTACCAGCGCACCGTTTGAAGTACATCTGCGTGCGCCACAATCACTCGATAGCGGCTCGATCAAGATTCATCGCATTCGTCATCAAGACTTGATTGATGGGTTAGATGAGCGCAGCGCCCTGCTTCAATTGATCGATTTTATCGGCAAGCGTCCGTTGGTCGGCTATCACATTCGCTACGACAAAAAGATTCTCGACCTCGCCTGCTTAAAGCACTTTGGCTTTCCACTGCCCAATCCGATCATTGAAGTCAGCCAGATCTATCACGATAAACTCGAGCAGCATCTGCCTAATGCCTATTTCGACCTTAGCCTTGAAGCCATTTGTCGCCATCTCGATTTACCAATGCAAGAAGACAAGCACAACGCACTCGAAGATGCGATTGCCGCCGCGATGGTTTATGTGCGCTTAACCAAGGGTGATCTGCCCAGTTTCAATGTCCCAAACTCGCAGTAAACACGGGCTTGTCTCGCATAAAATTGGGAGCGAATTCACTCATTTATCCTTTTACGCCAAAGCGTAATCCTAAAGTCTAATTGTCGAATCGAGGCCATTGGCTGACAGTTATAGGCACACCTTCGCATGCAAGTAATACCAAAATTTTGCCCAACGAAAAGACACTTGCTGAATTCACAAGGAGAGAAGCCATGAGTGAAGCTCATATTTATCCGGTTCAAGACAATATTAAAGCCCATACACACGCGGATAATGATACCTACCAAACGATGTATCAGCAGTCGGTACAAGACCCAGAAGGATTTTGGAGCGAACACGGCAAGATTGTTGATTGGATCAAACCTTTTAGCAAAGTAAAACACACCTCATTTGATACTGGCCACGTCGACATCCGTTGGTTTGAAGACGGGACCTTGAATGTCTCGGCCAACTGTATCGACCGCCACCTTGCCACGCGTGGCGATGACGTGGCGATCATCTGGGAAGGCGATAACCCCGCAGAAGATACCACCCTAACCTTTAACCAATTGCACCAACAAGTCTGCCGTTTTGCCAACGTGCTTAAAGCTCAAGGGGTGAAAAAAGGTGATGTGGTGTGTCTGTACATGCCAATGGTCCCTGAAGCGGCGGTTGCGATGCTGGCCTGTACTCGCATCGGTGCAGTTCATACTGTGGTGTTTGGTGGCTTTTCACCGGATGCACTCGCTGGCCGGATTGTCGATTCCAACGCTAAACTGGTTATTACCGCCGACGAAGGCGTGCGCGGCGGTCGCGCAGTACCGCTGAAGAAAAACGTCGACCAAGCTCTGACCAATCCGGAAATCAGTGCCGATACCAAAGTCGTGGTGTTAAAACGTACTGGCGGCGAAGTAGCGTGGAATGAGGCTCGCGACGTTTGGTGGCATGAAGCGACTGAAAAGGTTTCAAGTGACTGTCCACCAGAAGAGATGAAAGCTGAAGACCCACTTTTCATTCTTTATACCTCGGGTTCGACTGGTAAGCCTAAAGGGGTGCTGCACACCACTGGCGGTTATCTGGTGTACGCCACCATGACGTTTAAATACGTGTTCGACTACCAACCTGGCGAAACATTCTGGTGTACCGCCGATGTGGGCTGGATTACGGGCCACACCTACTTGGTTTATGGGCCTCTGTCTAACGGCGCGAAAACCATTTTATTTGAAGGGGTACCAAACTACCCAAATACCAGCCGTATGAGTGAAGTGGTCGATAAGCACCAAGTCAATATTCTCTATACTGCGCCAACCGCGATTCGCGCCCTAATGGCCAAAGGCGATGAAGCAATCAAAGGCACATCTCGTAGCAGCTTGCGCATCATGGGTTCAGTCGGTGAGCCGATTAACCCTGAAGCGTGGGAGTGGTATTACAAGACCATTGGTAACAGCCAATCGCCGATCGTCGATACGTGGTGGCAAACTGAAACCGGCGGCATTTTGATTACTCCGCTTCCTGGTGCCACTGACCTTAAACCGGGCTCAGCAACACGACCATTCTTTGGTGTTCAACCTGCGCTGGTTGATAACGTTGGCAACATTGTCGAAGGTGCAACCGAAGGTAACTTAGTGATTCTTGACTCTTGGCCAGGCCAAATGCGCACTGTATATGGCGATCATGACCGCTTTGAGCAGACCTACTTCTCGACCTTCAAAGGCATGTACTTTACTGGCGACGGCGCGCGCCGCGATGAAGATGGCTACTACTGGATCACAGGTCGTGTCGATGACGTCCTCAATGTCTCCGGCCACCGCATGGGCACCGCTGAGATTGAGTCGGCTTTGGTCGCCCATGAGAAAATTGCCGAAGCGGCAATCGTCGGGATTCCGCACGATATTAAAGGCCAAGCGATTTACGCCTACATCACCTTAATTGATGGTGAAGTGCCAAGCGCCGAGCTGCATAAAGAAGTCAAAGACTGGGTGCGTAAAGAGATAGGCCCAATTGCAACGCCCGATGTGCTGCACTGGACAGACTCGCTACCGAAAACACGCTCTGGCAAAATCATGCGTCGTATATTGCGCAAAATTGCCACTGGCGACACCAGTAATTTAGGCGACACTTCAACCTTGGCAGACCCAAGTGTGGTCGACAAGTTGATTGCCGAGCAAGCAGAGCTTTGTTAAACCATTCGAACTCACCAACTTTGAGCGCGCAAGTGTCGAGCTAGCTTGCGCCATCACAGATAGAAAAGGCACCCTGAGGTGCCTTTTCTATTCTTTACCGACTTGCTGCTCAAGGGGCAAACTTAATCAAACTGGTAAGTGTAAGAGGCGACAATACGCTTGTCGGCTTCATCGAGATAGGTGTTGTTATCTTGCATAAATACAAACGCGTTCATCGAGTTATTTTTGTCAATTCGGTAACCACCACCAAGGCCGCCAAACGCGCCTTTGTAGTTCTCGCCTTCATCGTTTTTCGAGCCATAAGAACCGGCGACAAAGCCAAGTAAAGTGAATTTCGGCGTTAATGCTTTCAAGCCAAACGCGCCAAGATAACCGCTGTGACTGCTTGACGTCACCATATTGAAGCCATTTTCTGGCGACGGCGTACCATTGAAGTTTTCTGATGCGCACTTGTCGCCGGTATTGCCACCACACTTTGGTGACTCTCCGTCGTTATAGGTATAGCCCGCCATTGGGAACAACTGAATGCCGGCAGGTTCAATGCCGAAATAACTCAGCGGCATGAAGCTCCCCACACTGTAGTTAGTCTGAGTTGCGCCGTTGGTGTACTCATTCTTACCAAAGTTAAAATTCACAATACCGACCGGAAATAGCCATGAACCACCAATACGCCACTCGCTCGCATCATGGTTTACACGAGCGTTAAGTTTGCGTGCGTCATCGAGAGCAAGCGATCCAGAGAACGCCACATTGCTGTCGTCAAAATCAAAGTTGTTGGCGTAAGACACACCCACTTTGGTGATCACTTTGGTTGGATCATCGTCGAGCTTGTCTTTGTTCTGTATCACTTGGCCTTGAGCACAAGCGATCCCCGGTACTAACAACGCGGCTAATAAAATCTTTTTCATCATGTGGACCCTTATGTTTCCAGCCAGTTGCAACATACAACAGCACCTCAAACATTGAGAGCATGGCTAATGGATAAAAAATGGTCGCACAATATATAGGGCTTTATTCGGCAAATAAAGACCAATAAATTGCGCCAGAGTACTTGAATTAAGAACGCCAATTTGCCGTCATTCAAGACTCAAATAAAAGAATGAGAAAGCATTGAGGAATTGAAACATTTTTCCCTCTGTACAAATTCCGAACGCAGTTCAAAGTTCAGAAAATTGATTTACCAAAAATAGGGAACAAATGGGAGAAAAGCAGGTCATTAGACCAGTAAATTGCTGCGATTTGTTGTGAATTGGCTATAATCTTAGTCAATTTCTAAAAATCGACACGTTTTTCATTTAAAACAGATGCCGATTTGAACAAAATGTGGGAGTATCCGGTTTTAACTCACGATAAAGGAAGATAGCTGCAAAATGTCAACAAAGTTACGCATTCTAGTCCTAAACGGTCCGAACCTTAATCTTTTAGGATTACGCGAGCCAACTCATTACGGTTCACAAACCTTGACTGATATTGTAGAGAATTTATCGGCTCAAGCCCAGCAAGCTGGCGTGGAATTAGAGCACCTTCAATCCAATCGTGAGTATGAACTTATCGAAGCGGTACATACCGCTCACGGTAAAGTGGATTTTATTATTATCAATCCCGCTGCATTTACTCATACCAGCGTGGCACTACGCGACGCGTTGCTTGGCGTTTCGATCCCTTTTATTGAGGTGCATTTATCAAACGTCCACGCAAGAGAGCCATTCCGTCATCACTCTTACCTCTCGGATAAAGCCGTTGGGGTAATTTGCGGTCTTGGTGCTAAAGGTTACGAATTCGCTTTAACTGCCGCCATACATAAATTGACGCAGTCAAAGTAAACACAGACACTCCCAGCCCTCATTGGGGCTGTCTTACTCACAAGATAAAAGAGAAAGAAAAAATGGATATCCGTAAAATTAAAAAGCTTATCGAATTAGTTGAAGAGTCGGGCATTGCCGAGCTAGAGATCTCTGAAGGTGAAGAATCGGTACGCATCAGCCGTAACGGCGTTCCTGCTCCAATGGCTCCTATGCAATACGCAGCGGCGCCAGCACCAGTGGCTGCTGCACCTGCTCCAGTAGCAGAAGCAGCACCTGCGGCGGCACCTGCTCCAGCAGCACCTGCGGGTCACCAAGTTCTTTCTCCAATGGTTGGTACTTTCTACCGCTCTCCAAGCCCAGAGTCGAAATCATTTATAGAAGTGGGCCAATCAGTTTCTGCTGGCGATACTCTATGTATCGTTGAAGCAATGAAAATGATGAACCAAATTGAAGCGGACAAATCAGGCGTTGTGACCGCAATCCTAGTTGAAGACGGCCAACCAGTTGAATTCGACCAACCTCTCGTTGTCATCGAATAAGCGGGGCTTGCCTTATGCTAGACAAAGTAGTCATCGCGAACCGAGGTGAAATTGCACTTCGTATTCTTCGCGCTTGTAAAGAACTTGGCATCAAAACCGTTGCTGTCCACTCAACCGCTGACCGCGATTTAAAACACGTTCTGCTTGCAGACGAGTCTATTTGTATCGGTCCAGCTCGTGGTATCGACAGCTACCTAAACATTCCGCGCATCATTTCAGCGGCGGAAGTGACAGGTGCGGTTGCGATTCACCCAGGTTACGGTTTCCTATCAGAAAACGCAGACTTCGCTGAGCAAGTTGAGCGCAGCGGCTTTATCTTCGTTGGTCCAAAAGCAGAAACCATTCGCATGATGGGCGACAAAGTGTCAGCTATCAACGCAATGAAAAAAGCGGGCGTTCCATGTGTACCTGGCTCTGATGGTCCTCTCGACGACGATGAAGTAAAAAACAAAGCCCACGCTAAGCGTATCGGCTACCCAGTGATCATCAAAGCCTCTGGCGGCGGCGGCGGTCGTGGTATGCGTGTGGTTCGCGGCGAGAAAGACTTGGTTCAAGCGATCGCTATGACCCGTGCAGAAGCAAAAGCAGCATTCAACAACGACATGGTTTACATGGAAAAATTCCTAGAAAACCCTCGTCACGTGGAAGTGCAAGTGATTGCCGACGGTCAAGGCGGCGCTATCCACCTAGGTGAACGTGACTGCTCAATGCAGCGTCGTCACCAGAAAGTGGTTGAAGAAGCACCAGCACCAGGCATCACTGAAGAGATGCGTAAATACATCGGTGAACGTTGTACTCGAGCATGTGTGGAAATCGGCTACCGCGGTGCGGGTACGTTTGAATTCTTGTACGAAAACGGCGAGTTCTACTTCATTGAGATGAACACCCGTATCCAGGTAGAACACCCAGTTACTGAAATGGTCACTGGCGTTGACCTTATCAAAGAGCAACTTCGTGTTGCCGCAGGTCAACCACTATCGTTCACTCAAGACGACATCAAGATTCGCGGCCATGCTGTGGAATGTCGTATCAACGCCGAAGACCCAGAGCGCTTCCTTCCTTGCCCAGGCAAGATCGAGCGTTTCCACTCTCCAGGCGGTATGGGCGTACGTTGGGAATCGCACATCTACTCTGGCTACACTGTGCCTCCTCACTACGACTCAATGATCGGTAAGCTGATCACCTTTGGTGAAAACCGCGACGTTGCCATTGCTCGTATGCGTAATGCACTGGGTGAGATGATCATCGAAGGCATCAAAACCAACATTCCTCTTCAGGAAGAGATCATGAAAGATGAAAACTTCCAGCACGGTGGTACTAACATCCACTACCTAGAGAAGAAGTTGGGCATGCACTAATTGCCAGCCTCGACAGTAAACAAAATGCTCACTTCGGTGGGCATTTTTTATTTGCCCACGATATAAATTCAAACTCAGCGCACAGTTCTGCTACACTTTGCGCCAATTCAATCATTGAAAGAGCTATTGCCATGCCTTGGATTCAAATCAAACTCAATGCAACCAACGCGAATGCCGAACAGATCGGCGATATGCTAATGGAAGAAACCGGCGCCCTATCGGTGACGTTTTTAGATGCGCAAGATACTCCGGTATTTGAACCCCTACCGGGAGAGACCCGTTTATGGGGCGACACCGACATTTTAGCGCTGTATGACGCCGAAGCGGATAGTAAGTGGGTTATTGAACAAATTACCGCCAGCGGCCTTCTCGCGCAAGATTTCGCCTATAAAGTTGAGCAGCTTGAAGACAAAGACTGGGAACGCGAATGGATGGATAACTTCCACCCGATGAAGTTTGGCGAACGCCTGTGGATTTGCCCAAGCTGGCGCGAGATCCCTGAACCGGATGCCATCAACGTCATGCTTGATCCGGGCCTTGCCTTTGGCACAGGTACTCACCCAACCACCGCGCTATGTCTTGAGTGGTTAGAGGGCTTGGACCTAGCCGGCAAAACCGTGATCGATTTCGGCTGTGGTTCTGGCATTCTCGCCATCGCGGCGATTAAGTTAGGCGCCGAGCAAGTGATTGGTATCGATATCGATCCACAAGCGCTGCTGGCGTCTAAAGACAACGCAGAGCGTAATGGCGTTGCTGAGCAACTCAACGTCTTCCTACCGCAAGATCAGCCACAAGATTTGATCGCCGACGTGGTCGTCGCCAACATTCTTGCTGGCCCACTTCGCGAACTGTCACCAGTGATTAAAGGCTTGGTCAAACCCGGCGGCGTTTTAGCCATGTCTGGCGTACTCGATACTCAAGCGCAAGATGTCGCTGATTACTACCGCGACGAATTTTCTCTTGACAGCATAAAAGAGCAAAATGAGTGGTGTCGCATCTCAGGTAGCAAACAAGGATAACAAGAGTTTGCGCGTTAATTGATTGAAAAACATACTATTTACAAAAACAAATTGTAAATGCTCAAATAATAGTCTTTTCACGCACCGAAAAAATGCGTAAAATGCGCGCCCTTACTGCTACACAACTGCGACGACGTTTTGAAAATCGGAAATTACCAACTAACTAACAACCTGATCGTAGCCCCGATGGCGGGTGTGACCGACAGACCGTTTAGAGAGTTGTGTCTTCGATATGGTGCGGGAATGGCTGTCAGTGAAATGATGTCGTCAAACCCAAAACTGTGGAAAACGTCAAAGTCGAAACAGCGCATGGTACACGAAGGCGAGTCGGGCATTCGCTCGGTACAAATTGCCGGTGCCGATCCGCAGTTGATGGCAGAAGCAGCGCAATTCAGCGTTGAGAACGGTGCTCAAATCATCGATATCAACATGGGTTGCCCTGCCAAAAAAGTGAATAAGAAGCTAGCCGGCTCCGCGCTGCTAAAGTTTCCAGAACTTGTGGAAGAGATTCTGAAAACCGTAGTGGATGCGGTCGATGTTCCTGTGACATTGAAAACCCGTACTGGCTGGGACACCGACAACAAAAACTGTGTCCATATCGCTAAATTAGCCGAAGACTGCGGCATTCAAGCTCTTGCTCTCCATGGCAGAACTAAGGCTTGTATGTACAAAGGTGAGGCCGAATACGACAGCATTAAAGCGGTGAAGCAAGCCATTTCAATTCCGGTTATCGCTAACGGTGATATCGATAGCCCAGAAAAGGCGAAGCATGTGCTGGATTACACTGGCGCCGACGCTTTAATGATTGGTCGTCCTGCCCAAGGACGACCATGGATTTTCCAGGAAATCCGCCACTATTTGGAAAACGGCACCACAATGCCAGAGCTTCCGGTTACGGAAGTAAAAAGCATTTTGCTTGGTCACGTTCACGCTTTGCATGAATTTTATGGAGAGTATTTAGGCCCTCGCATCGCGCGTAAGCACGTGGGTTGGTACCTAAAAGAGCATGAACAAGCGAGTGAGTTTCGCCGTACCTTCAACGCACTTGAAGTCGCCAACGAGCAACTTGAGGTGCTGGAAGGTTATTTTGATAACGTTGCATCATAATTAAGAGAAGAGCTAGACCGAATATGTTCGAACAAAATCTGACTTCAGAAGCATTAACAGTAACGACAGTAACGTCACAAGATCAAATTACGCAGAAGCCTTTACGTGACTCTGTTAAAGCATCTCTTAAAAACTACCTTGCTCAACTGAATGGCCAAGAAGTCACTGAGCTTTATGAGTTAGTTTTAGCTGAAGTTGAACAGCCACTATTAGACACCATCATGCAGTACACTCGCGGTAACCAAACTCGCGCAGCAACTATGATGGGCATCAACCGCGGTACTCTTCGTAAGAAATTGAAAAAATACGGCATGAACTAAAATTCAGCCCGAATTTTTGTAAATTAAAAAGCCACCTCTAAGGTGGCTTTTTCTTTGTTTGGTGCTTGGGGTACGCGCCAGTAATTCAGCTATCTAAGAGTGAGCGTGCTGCGATTTTAAGCCCTCTTGCTCCTGCTGTGATAAACCAATGTAGCGCAGCTCTTTGCCGGCCATCAGGTTGGCTTCTATCGACTCCAGTGTCACCCCTTTGGTTTCCGGTACGAACAACACGGTGACTGCAACAAAGATAAAGTTAAACACTGCATACAACCAGAACGTCTGCGCCGTGCCGATACCGTTTAGCAACGTTAGGAAAGTAGCACCAAGAACCATGTTGGAAATCCAGTTCATGGTGGTTGAGCAGGCAATACCAAAATCACGGCCTTTGAGCGGTTGCACTTCCGAACAAAGAATCCACACCATAGGCGCTGCACTCATCGCATAGCCGCAAATACACACAATGGCGGTTACCACAGCTAAGTAAGAGAAATACACCGGCGCATGGCCTGTGAGAACCGATTTAAGCAATAACCCTAAGCAGAACATGCCAAGACCCATCACAGTAAAACCGATTTTGAGCGCTGGTTTACGTCCCCAACTGTCGGCCATAGCAATCGCGATAAAGGTGGCAGCAACAAAAGCCACACCAACCAATACTGTGCCAAACATCTGCTGCATATTGCTGGTAAAACCCGCCATCTCAAAAATCTTTGGCGCGTAGTACATCAAGATATTCATACCAGTAAATTGCTGCATAAACTGCAATGCAATGCCAAGCCCAACACTGCGACGAAAGTTCTTGTTGGCTTTAAACAGCGCAAACCCAGACTGCTTCACTTTTAAGCTGGCAATAATTTCTTGAAATTCTGTGCTCGCCGCACGTTCGTCCATACGCAGGGTAAGCAATACTTGCTGAGCTTCTTGCATATAGCCACGAGAAGCTAACCAGCGTGGTGAACGCGGTATAAAATACACCGATACCACCAAAATCGCGGTTGGAATCAACAGCACTGCAAACATCATGCGCCAATTGCCAGTTTGAGCAAACCAAGTATCCGAAAGAAACGCCAACAATATCCCCACCGTGACCATCAGCTGATAAGTCGCGATGCGGCGACCACGCACGGATTTATCTGACATTTCAGAAAGATACAAAGGCGCAGCAAACGAGGCGATACCAATCGCAAAACCTTGGACAACGCGAAAGACCAACATCACTTCAATGTTCGATGCAAAGGTACAGCCTAGGGTGCCAAGCGCAAAGATAATGCCGCCCCACATTAAACTGCGTTTGCGGCCAAGAATGGCAGAAAGCCAGTTGTTTGAAATCGAGCCAAGCGTTGCACCAAGCATCATGGTACTGACGATCCACTCTTGTTGATGAATGGTGATTGACCATTCATTCGTAATAAAAGGTAACGCGCCGGATATAAGCCCAATATCCAAACCAAATAGCAGCCCAGCCAAGGACGCAGCAACAGAAACAAGCGTGTTGTAATTAAGCATATTATAATTATTCCTTATCAATAGGGTGGTTAGATAATCAGCCAACTTGAATATGGAAACACTTGCTTAACTCTCACAGTGGCAAAGTGAGCGCTTCTATGTATTTATTTAGCCAAATAAAACATATAAAAGATGAAAATTTAGCCACTAAATTATAGATTCTCGATAATTCAAAGCTGTGAATATAAATTCACAAACAACTTTTTCTAAGCATAATTCGCATAAAAAAGCCCAACGGCATTACGCCAGTTGGGCTTAGGTTTGGTCAGTGATACAACAAAATTTGGCGCCTTAACGCATTTGCTTAGGATGCTTAAGCTCGGCGACGCCAAGCCATCAATAGCATCAGACTCAGGATTACGCTGCCTCCCATTGAACCCGCGAGAGTATCGTTATCATCCTCAGAACCGGTTTCAGTCCCCGTGTCATCGCTGGATGAAAAACTTAACTCCAGTACGGCTGGGTCGTGGTCAGAGGCGCGGTAAACATCGCTGTATTTAGGGAAATCATCGCCTTTGTACTCATCGTTGTAATCAAACACTGTCGATTCTGCCGCGTTGATATGCCAATCATTGGCATCGACAACATACTCTTGCAAGCTTGGGCTCACCAGTAAGTGGTCAAGAGTACCGACTTCATCATTATATGAGTAGCTCCAGCTATCATCGTGGAACAGTTCAACCGCATTGATGTAGCCATAGCTAGTGGTGATGACTGCGCCATCGTCGCCAAACTGCTCGACGCCATCAATATAGGTGTTGCGCGCTGCGGTAATGGTTTTGCCATACTTTTCTGCGCTGTAGTCAGTGAGAACTAAAATCGGATCTTCTTTGGCATAGGAGTTCATATCACCCAGAATCACTTTGTGACCATCAATCGCAGCCAGCGCATCACCAAGTGCTACCGCACCAGCAACGCGAAAGTTTTCACATGAGCCCTGGAAATCAGCATCTTCACCGCCTTGACCACCTTCTTCGGTTGACGCGACATCTTCCCAACAAGTCGAACCTTTAGATTTCAAATGGTTAACGGCGACGGTAATGCTTTCACCGCCATCGACTAAGGTAAAGGTCGGCGCCAAGGTATCGCGTTGATAGTTTTCGCCATCTTCTTCGACATCGCCCTCTTCATCGTAAACTGCCGGTGCGTCTTGATATGGCATGTTAATCACGCGAGACGTGGTTAGTGTCACCACGCTTGGGCGATAAATCACGCCAACTGCGATGGCATCGGTGCCCACCGAATCGTCTTCATCGGTCACTCCATCATCATTGGAATCGACCGCCACAAACGTGTACTGATCAGACTCGTCACTAATACTGGCATTCAGCTGTTCCACCAACTGGGTGATTGCGCCGCCCTCACCAAAGCCGTTGTTTTCAATTTCCATCAAGCCAACGATGTCGGCATCGAGAGCCGAAATCGCTTTGACGATTTTCGCTTGTTGGACTTCAAACTCTTCATAGCTGTCAGCGCCGCGGTTGTCACCGTATTGGTTTTCATCCCCACCGTATGGCGAGTTAAAGTAGTTAAGCACGTTAAAGCTGGCGATACGCAGATCGCCATCACTGGAAACGGTTGGTGCCGCTGTACGGTCTGAGTTGTGGACGAAATTGTCACTGGTCAGATCGTTAGTCACGATCAAGCGGTATTCACTGTAGCTGTATGATATGACCCCTTGCATACCAACAACCGTATCATTGATGCGAATGTAGTCTTCGGTTGAACCATCTTGATCGGCATCAGTAAGCCCAAAGTCTGCATAGTAAGGAATGCTGGCCGTTGAAGTTTTACTGTCGGATTCAACAAACAGACGGCGATTGGCGTTATCTTCGCTCGCTTGCAAAGAAGCATCAGAGCCTGCAACATGCTGCTGGTTTGGCTGCATATTCAGCTCGCCATGAGCAAGAACCATATTGTTGCGATACGAGTCGTAGTCGTAGCTAAAAGTACGAGTGACGCGCATGTCTAAGTCTGAGGTGGTTTTGACCAACATGCCTTCATAGCGCTCCAAGGTATCAGCAAAACTTTCGTCGCTGTCGATCATTTCGATCTCTTGCGCCTCTGGCGCATCTTGCTCACTCAATTTCTCCCACTGGCTATCTTCCGCCACCAGCTGAGTTAAATTGTAATACTCTTGAATATTACCTTTGGCGCACACCACATCACCCGGCTCAAGATCCGAACTGGATTGATTGGTATACACAAACAAACCTTCCGAAGTCTTGGGGTTATTGTCGTCTTGCAGCGCTTGCAGATAAAAGCCTTTGGTTAAACTGGTGGTGACTGCGCTGACAACGCCTTTTACGTAATACTCATCATCACTGATGTAAGCATCATCGGGAATGTAGGGTGAGGTTGCACCTTCACCCTGAATATCGTGAATCGAAGTGAATGTTGGCGTGCTGCCATCATCAAGGGTACAGGTAAAGGCCTCGCCTTGTTCCACTTCATCCAGCGAACCCAAGCCATCGATATCGTCTTTGTCTAGGCTTTGCCACTGCGATGAATCGTATGTAGCACTTGGCGTCAGCGCATCGCTATAACGCACTAAGGTGACATCTTTACCCCAATCATCAGAGCTATCGACCGTCCCGACCACGTCCACTAACTCGCCATCTAAATACAAACCAATCGCGTCATTGCCATTAAAACTGGTGATCGAACTTTCCGTTAAATCGGCGAGTGCGAGAATCTCGTCGCTGGCACTTGAGTTGGCTACCACATACACATCGCCAGCGGCAATGGTCACGCCATCCAAGCTGGTTTCGCTGCCCCATGAGCCACCATTGGACTGCTTGGCGATACCATAGCCCGTTAAAGTCACGGCTTCATCGCCAGTATTGGCAATTTCAATTGCCTTGTTATAGCTGCTGCCTTCCACATATTGAGAGATCACCACCTCAGCATACGCAGATGTGGTCATACACGTTCCGACAGCCAGCGCTGTCAGGCTTCTAGCCCATTTACTTTCCATAGTTTCCCCGTTGGCTTCCTACCACTTCGCACCAAACAGTTGCTTGCTGGTTTGGCGTAAAAAGCGCTTCCATGTCACAAAAAATAAGTCTGCAAAAACAATTTGCGTAATGAGTGTTCAAGTTATTGCTGAAAAATCAAACTGAACATCCAAGTTAGCGAGAGTTAGATCTCATTGAATAATTTGATAATTATGATTTGATCAGAATTTCAACATTAAGGGTAAGATAGGAAAGCGACATTTATGTTACATACTGATTTAAATAAACTTTCTTACTAGAAAAGTAAATTTTAGGCACAAAAAAGCCCAGCATAAGCTGGGCTTTCTGTATTGTTATTCGCCTTATGCGCGTGAAACAAAGCCAATGGCTTTAAATACTTGCTCAAGTGTCTTGCTTGCTTCTTGTGACGCTTTTTCAGCACCGGCTTTCATGACCGAATCTAAGTAAGCACGATCTTCACGAATACGACGATATTCTGCTTGAACTGGCTCAAGCATGGCCACCAAAGCTTCACCGACATCTTTCTTAAATGGACCATACATTTCAACACCTTGGTATTTGGCTTCGATTTCCGCAAAGCTCATACCGGTCGCGGCGGAGTACAGCCCCATTAAGTTTGAAATCCCCGCTTTGTTCTCAACATCGTGAGCGATACGTGGCGGAGTTTCAGTATCTGTCTGCGCCTTGTTGATCTTCTTAATGATCGATTTTGGCTCTTCCAGCAAAGTGATGACGTTCTTACGGTTATCATCCGATTTCGACATTTTCTTAGTCGCATCCTGAAGGCTCATTACGCGCGCATTCACTTGCGGAATGTACGGCTCAGGAATGGTGAAAATCGGCGCATCTGGGCTGTAGATATTGTTAAAGCGAGTCGCGATATCACGCGCGAGCTCTAGATGCTGCTTCTGATCGCTGCCGACCGGCACTTGATTGGCTTGGTAAAGCAGAATATCCGCCGCCATCAGTACTGGGTAATCGTACAAACCAACGTTCACATCGTTCGCGTAACGTGCTGATTTGTCTTTAAACTGCGTCATGCGGTTCAGCTCACCCATCTGGGTGTAACAGTTAAGAAGCCAACCTAATTGAGCATGCTCTGGTACATGTGACTGAACAAATAGCGTGCTCTTTTTCGGATCAACACCAACAGCAAGACAAATAGCCAGTGCATCTAATGTCGCTTCATGCAGCGCCTGCGGATCTTGACGAACCGTGATTGCGTGAAGGTCGACGACACAGTAGTGGCAATCGTAATCATCTTGCATCTGTTGCCATTGACGGAGAGCACCCAAGTAGTTACCGATACTTAGTTCACCTGACGGTTGAACACCACTCAATACGATGGGTTTGCTCATGAGAATGATTCCTTTGACTTCTTAATCGTTAAATGAAAAACCGTGCACCAAGGTTGCACGGTTTAAGCAGTGTACTCATTAGTGAGTATTTTGCTAGCTCTTTTCAGCGGTTTATGCAGAAACGAGAACCAAGTTAAGCAGATCGGCAATGTCGTCTGCGACAAAGTCTGGACCAGCGTTGGCAATCGGCTCACCGTGGTTGTAACCATAAGTCAAACCAAACGAGCGACACCCTGCATTGCGCGCAGCAAGAATGTCATTTTTCGAATCACCGACCATCAACATTTGCGGCGCGGTTAATTGGTGTTTTTCCAACAGCCAATTGAGCGCCACCGGATTAGGTTTCTTGTCAGCAAATGCATCACCGCCAAGCACATCGCTAAACAGTTCCGCAATGCCGTGCTGAGCAAGAATATCCGGCACAAAACGCGACGGCTTATTGGTGATCACCGCCAAGGTATAGCCCGCTTTATGGAGCGCTTGTAGAGTGCTTTTTACGTTGGCGTATAAGTGGCTGAGTTTGTGCCCAGTTGCGGCGTAATATTCATCGAACAATTCGCGCGCTTGGTGCTTAAGTGCATCGTCGAGTTGCGGGTCAACCGTAAGGCTTTGACTCAGAGCGCGACCAATTAAAATGTCAGCGCCATTGCCGACATAGTCGCGTACCTGCGCTTCGGTTACCGCCGAAAATCCGAGTTGCTGCACTGCTTGGTCAGCCGCCACGGCTAAGTCTGGCACGCTATCGAGTAGCGTACCGTCGAGATCGAATGCGATCAGTTTGATGTTGTCTAAAGTTGAGCTCAAAACAGTATCCTAATTGAAAGTGTTGCGCGTGATGATGGCGGTTATGTTTATGTGTTTAATCGTTACTGCACTTCAGCAAGCTGAGCGCGCATCTCATCAATCACGGCTTGGTAATCGGGTTGACCGAAAATCGCAGAGCCAGCCACAAACATATCAGCACCGGCTTCCGCGATTTCACGAATGTTGTCGACTTTGACGCCGCCGTCGATTTCAAGGCGAATTTCACGACCTGAGGCATCGATACGTTCACGTACCGCGCGCAATTTATCCAGAGTATGAGGAATGAAAGATTGGCCGCCAAAGCCTGGGTTTACCGACATCAACAAAATCATGTCGACTTTGTCGATGATGTAGTCAAGGCAGCTCAGTGGTGTGGCTGGGTTAAGTACCACGCCGGCTTTACAGCCGTGCTCTTTAATTAATTGCAGGGTGCGGTCAACGTGCTCAGAGGCTTCGACGTGAAAGGTGATCATCGACGCGCCAGCTTTGGCAAAATCAGGAATGATGCGGTCAACCGGTTTAACCATTAAATGCACGTCAATCGGCGCCGTAATGCCATAGTCACGCAGCGCTTTACAGATTGGCGCACCAAAAGTCAGGTTGGGCACATAGTGGTTGTCCATCACGTCAAAGTGCACCACATCGGCACCCGCAGCGAGTACTTTTTCGACATCTTCGCCCAAACGCGCAAAATCGGCGGACAAAATCGATGGAGCAATCAGAAAATCTTTCATACCTAACCTCTATGGCAAATAAATCGCATCAATGTTGAAACAGTGAAATTCGATTCTACCTAAGGCGGCGTTGAGATCCTAGTTTTGCGTGAGCCCGGAATTATGCGCGGAGTTGGTCAGCAATGTATCAATGGTTTGTGGATTAAACAGTGCCAGCAACTCATCGACTTTATTGCGCCCAGCGCCATTACGGCTGATGGTGCGTTTGACTTTAACCACATTGAGCTCAGCGCCATGGTACAAACGGCGAGTTAAGGTGGTGTCGTGATTGGAGATAAGCACCGGAATACCGCGTTCTCTGGCAGAACGTTCCGCCACATCCGCCAGCGCAGCTTGGTCATCAAGAGAGAAACCGTTGCCTGCGTACGAGGTGAAATTCGCGGTAGTGGAGAGCGGCGCATACGGTGGATCACAGTAAATCACACTGCCTTTGCGCGCACGCTTAAAGGTTTCTGGGTAGCTTTCACACACGAACGTGGCTTTATTAGCCTTTTCAGCAAAGAACTCCAGCTCTTGTTCAGGGAAGTACGGTTTTTTATACGAGCCAAACGGCACGTTAAAACCGCCTTTTTTGTTGTAACGACACAAGCCGTTAAAACCAAAGCGGTTCATATACAGAAAAGCTAACGAACGATACAACACATCGTTGGTTTGATTAAACTGGCTGCGCACATCCAAGTAGGCTTCTTTGCGGTTATTTTCAGCCACAAACCAACGCTTAGCCTCGCTAATATAGAGCTCTGGCTGCTGTTTAAGTAAGTTATACAGATTGATAAGGTCGGGGTTAATATCCGCCAGCAAATAGTGTTCGTAATCGGTATTGAGGAAAATAGACCCTGCGCCGACAAAAGGTTCCACCAATTTGCGCGCCTCTGGTAAATGACGTTGTATATCTTCAACCAGACCGTATTTTCCACCCGCCCACTTAAGGAACGCCCGCTGCTTCTTCATTAACTGTTCTTATCTATCAACCGCAAATTAAGGCTGCGAAATGTAACATATTTTATTCCTCAGCTCAGCGTTATTTCACTCGGTCGATCTCACGATGTACCTGACTTAACGATTTTGCCCAAGGTTCAAGCTTTTGAACATCTGCTGGCAAGGTCGTTACTGCATCGCGCGCAAGCTGAATGGTTGGGAAGTTACCAAACGAAACAATAAACCAATCGACGTCGTTACGTACGGTTGGGTAGATGTAAATGTTGTTTTTAAGCTTATGGCGGTCGAGGAACTGCTGCACTTCTTCCACTGAGCTTAACGCCGCTAGCTGCAACGTATAGCTACGTGGAGAAAACGCTTTTAACGCTTCGCGAGTATAAGAGAAAGTGATCACGGTTTGTGGCGCTTGTGGTGTTGCTTCTGCAGCAGGCTCCGGGCTCTCAGGTTCAGTGCTAGCGGTTGTCGCAACTTCAACTGGTGCCGGCGCTTTTTCTTGAGCGGCGCTAGGTTCTGGCAAAGCAGCGGGATCGATTGGCGTTAAGGTTGGCTCGGCCTCGCTTTTCGCCACTTGTGGCGCTTGCAACTTCGCTGCGTCGATGGCTTGACCAATTGCCGATGTGTCGACTTCTTCTGGTTTGCCATCAAGCAGTGCATCAACTACATCCGAAGTGATGACCACTCGTTGCTGACCATTGCCCTGACTATCAACGCTGGTCGTGCTACTGGTCACATCTGGCGGCAGAGCGGCCGAGTCATCATCCGCACCATCATCTGATGAATTGGAGAGCGACGCCTCGACGTTTTCCATGTTGTTGTCAGGAGAGTTCGATGAATCCAAGGTTGGAATCACGGTTTGTTCCATTTGGCGCTCGATTTGCTGAGCTTTTTGCTGCGCTGATGGCTGTTTGGTCATCATCCACCAATAACCACCACCAATGACAACTAATAATAATAAAATGATCGTACTGATCATAAATGGCGACCCGACAATCGAACGAATGACAATTCGCTTCTCAGGCTTTTGCTCACCCAACGCCATAATTTCTCCCGGTAAACGTCCTGCTTTACGATAAGCGTTTCTAACCCGCTTTTCCATGTTGTCTTCGACAAAGCGTATCACGAGTTGTTCAAAGAATCTGTCGGCATCATCGCGACTTAACGGCTCGACTTCCAAATCGATCGGTTTATGCTCTTGCCCATAACTCAGACGAGTTAACAGCGGCTCCAGAGTATTTTCCTGAGCAAACATCACCACGCTGATATCCCATTTCGGGGTATTTTGTGCTTCCAGCACCAGCATCCACAATTCCGACAGCAGTGTCTCACTAAGCAGATGAGCATCATCGACCACAATCACAATGCTGCAACTTTGATCTTTCATCAGGCGTGAAAAACTATCGACTAGGCTGTCGTGAGGATTAAACAGGGGTTCGGAGAGAAGTTGAGTCAGCACCGTACTACGGCGCGATTCGTCATCTTGGCTAGGATGACACATGAGCAAAGACTGATTTTTGTCTTGTGCCCATGCTTCTAAGTAACGCTGCGCCAGCCAGGTTTTTCCTGAACCATAGGCGCCACCCACAGTGACAAAATTAGAACCATAATTGGTTAATAGTCGTAATCTTTCTAAAAGATCCGTTTGAGTATCAAGCTCCAACACGCGAGGTTGATGCGTTACATTCATTGACGTCATCCTACTGACTTATTGTACTTTCACTTACCATGGAACGATTACTGACTCATGCTACTGGCAAAGTAAACTCGGTACTTGTGAAAACACCGGTACTTTTGCGAAGTAAAATCAGTACTTTCGTGAAGTAAACTCAGAGTGTGCGGCAGTCATCAATTGCTTGTTGAATTACTGACTCAGGCACTCCTTTGACCACTTCAGCACGCCCAATGTCTGTGGGTAATACCAACCGCAGTTCACCAGCAAGGACTTTCTTGTCGCGCATCATATGACGCATGAAATCAGCAAAAGACATGCTTTCCGGTGTGTGGACTGGCAGACGAGCTCTTTTCAGTATAGAGACAATTTTTTCGACTTGCTCTTCACTGATAAGACCTTGAAGCTGAGCGGTTTTTGCCGCCATTGCTGTACCTGATGAAACTGCCTCACCATGTAACCAATTACCATAACCTAACTCGGCCTCTATAGCATGACCAAATGTATGACCTAGGTTCAGCAATGCGCGAATACCTGACTCTTTTTCGTCTAACGCGACCACTTCGGCCTTGATTTGGCAGCAACGAGCAATCGCATACGTCAATGCGGTTTCATCCAAAGCGTACAGCGCATCCATGTTGTTATCCAACCAGTCAAAAAACTCGCTGTCATAAATGATGCCGTACTTGATGACTTCGGCCATGCCCGCCGCAAATTCTCGCTCAGGCAAAGACTTAAGGCAGTCGATATCAATGATCACCGATTTAGGTTGGTAAAACGCACCAATCATATTTTTACCCAGAGGATGATTGACCGCGGTTTTGCCCCCCACTGAAGAATCAACTTGTGAAAGCAGAGTGGTTGGAATCTGAATGAAGTCGACACCACGTTGGTAACATGCCGCAGCAAACCCAACCAGATCGCCGATCACACCACCACCCAATGCGACGATCACCACATCACGGCTATAGTTGCCTTCCAGCAGGAAATTCATCACTAAGTTAAAGGTATCGAGTGATTTGTACTTTTCACCATCCGGCAGTTCAAGCAAAGACGGTTGGCAACCTTGCTGCTTCAGCTGATTAATAATGGTTTGAGCGTAAAGAGGCGCGACTGTCACATTACTGATGACAACCACTTTTTGATTAGCAGGTAAGAAAGAAAAGTGGGCCGGATCATTAAATAATCCGGCACCGATTGAAATTGGGTAGCTACGTTCGCCTAAGCTGACCGTAATCCGTTCCATGGTATTCTCCAAATCTAGATAAAAACGACTTAGCTTTCTTCTAGCATTTTTACGATCTGGTTGGCTACCACTTTTGCACTTTGATCGTCGGTACGAACGGTATAATCTGCGATTTCTTCGTAAAGAGGGTTGCGCTCACCGGCCAATTCTTCGAGAACTTCGCGTGGATTGTCGGTTTGCAATAATGGACGCTTCTTGTCACGGTTCGTGCGCGCAAGTTGCTTCTCGATAGTTGTTTCTAAATACACCACAATACCGCGGGCAGACAGGCGATTGCGGTTTTCTTTGCTTTTGATTGAACCACCGCCTGTAGCCAGAACAATACCTTGTTCTTCGGTCAGGTCGTTGATCACTCTTTCCTCGCGAATACGGAAGCCTTCTTCACCTTCCACGTCGAATACCCAAGCGATATCGGCGCCAGTGCGCTCTTCGATCACAGTATCAGAATCAACAAACTCCATATGCAGTTGTTGAGCAAGGTGTCTACCAATTGTGCTTTTGCCGGCACCCATAGGGCCAACAAGGAAAATATTGCGTTTCTCAGCCATGTTAAGCAGTAATTTACAACGTTAATTCAATGACATCGCCACAAGATGGCCAGTGTTTGACTGGCGATAAAAAGTGCTTGTGGCACCTATTCCTCACAGATAATTCGTGATAAGACCCGAAATTATCTAGATAAGGTGTCACTAATGCAAATTTATTTTCGATTTTATTATATTTACTGAGTGACAACTTTCGGTGTTACAAAGATAAGTAGTTCACTTTTCCCCATTTTTTGATAACTACGGCGAAATAATGAGCCAACTATGGGTAAATCCCCCAACAACGGAACCTTATCGAGCGTATCGCTAAAACTATGTTGATAAATTCCACCCAGCACCACAGTTTCACCACTGCTCACTAACACTTGAGTACCAATGCGCTGAGTGTGAATCGCCACCGCTTCTCCAGTGCCCGTTTTAACCACTTCACCGGGTCTATCCTGAGTCACGCTTAAATCCAAGACTAAGCGATTGTTAGGTGTAATTTGCGGCGTCACTTTTAAGCTCAGCACCGCCTTTTTAAACGCGACTGATGTTGCGCCACTCGAAGCCGATTCAACGTACGGTATTTCTGTGCCTTGCTCGATATACGCTGGCTGTTTGTTGGTAGTAAGTAAGCTGGGACTAGAGATAATCTCTGCTTTGGATTCACTTTGCAGCGCCGACAACTCCAAGTCTAGCAAGGTATTGGTTCCCAAAGTTGCAATTTGAAATGCGATTGACGAGGTATTAGCCGCTGTTGCGGCGAGATTAACATTAAGCACTTGGTCTAGATTGATCTCATCGGTGGTGCCAGCCAATGGATGGTTAGCCTCGATAGAACCACCGACGCGAGTCTCACCATGTTGCGCCATCACGCCCCAGCGTACGCCGAGTTCGTCAAGACTGCCTTCACTAAGCGACACAATTCGCGCTTCTATCTGGACTTGCTTAACCGGCACATCGAGCGCTTTGATCATTTCACTCACCACCTCAAGTTGCGCTGGCGTGTCGCGCAGCACCACGGTATTGGTTCTAGGATCGACGGCAAAAGAGCCTTGCGCCGTTAACAGTGCTGAAGCCGTGCCCGTGACTGGCAGCAATAATGGTGCGCTTTGAGGCTCGGGACTTTGCGTTGCCATCGGCGAGGACAAACTTGGATGCGGACTTCCCGCCAGCATGGTAGCAATCTCGTCGACTTTGGCGTAATTCAGCCGTATGACTTTAGTTGCCATTGGCGTTTGCACCGCTGAAGTGACGCTGGTATCCGTTGATGTCGTCACCAGCACCACATTACCTTGCAGATGTTTCTTCAAACCTTTGACTTGCAGAATTAAATCAAACACTTGCGGCCAAGGTACGTCATCAAGACGCAGCGTCAGATTGCCTGCCACACTGTCGGATACCACGAGATTAAAATCGTTATAGTCGGCGACCAATTGCAGCGCGCGCCTGAGCTCAATATCTTGAAAATTCATCGACATTCGCTCAAGGCTTGCAAACAGAGGCTTTGACGCTTGCGGCGCTAAGGTTAAGTGTAACGTGTTGCCAAGTAGCGCGTGATGAAAGCTAAAATCATCTGTCGTGTTGATAGTCAGTTTGCTGCCGAGTTCGGTTCGACTGACCTCAATACTGGTCACCAAAGTGGCAAAATCACTCACCTGTAACAGCTGCAATTGTTGGTTACTCACTTGGGTGTTAGGCAAATTCACCACCAGCCCTGGTGGCTGTTTTTTCGCATCGACCACCACATTGGCGTTACTTAACCTTAATACCACCTGCGCATGACGCTGCGGATCTAATTGAAAATCAATTTGTTGCAACTGATTGAGACTCTGACTCAACGCCCAACAAGGCCACAGTAGAGAAACAACCAAGGCCATTCGCCAATAAGCCTGACAAGGTTTTATCATCGGTTCCATCCGTTTTGATTTATTGTTGATTTGATTTATTGTTGATTGGTTAGCGACCAAGTCACCACTGGCGAATCACAGCTGAGCTTCAGCGCGATTTGCTCAGCCTCAATGCTCGTAAGCTGCGCATATTCAGCGCCAATCCGCTGCCCTGCTTTTACTGCCACTACCTCGCCACTTGGCAGCGAAAAAAGCGCGACTCGGCTGGTTGAGTTACGTATCACGCCTTGAAATATCAGTTCAGCCAAAGGGTAACGATTGTATGCCGAAGTCGGCGGCTTAGCCGCGTTCTCAGGCTTTGGTTGACACGATGCTAATAGTTGCTCTTGTTGTTCAAACTGACCGTTAGGCGTTGAAAAAGGTGAACGCTCAAGCTGAAACGGATAACTCACTGCGCCAAGAGTGAATATCGGCACTGTCGATGTAGGATTAACGTCGACCTTGTTCGGAAGCAGAAGCGGCGTTTGCTGAGCGCGGCAGGCTATGAGCAACAAGGTTGAGATAACCAAAATCGGGACACGATTGATCATGGCTGCTCCTGCATCACTTGGTATAAATAAGCCTGAGCACGCCACTTAAGCCGTGATGCATTGGCTGAGGCTCGCTGCCAAGTGGAATGCTCAAACACAATCAGATAGTCCAGCGCTGCCAGTGCGGCGATAAATTTGCCAATAGCGTGGTAGTCACCCTGCAACTCAATCGTTATGCCTTGGCGCACATAGCCATTGTCCGCTTGAACTTTGCCCCAGCGAATCTGCTCAAACGTAAGGCCATATTCGTGACCGTGGCGATTAATTGCGTCAACAACCGCAGCCTGCTGGTAAGGAGACTTGAGTTTGCTCGCCAGCAGTTCAGCTTTTGTTTCGCTAACCGCGAGCTCGGTTTCCAGCATACGCCACTTTTCGGCTTGTTTATTCAGCGCGCTAAACTGGCGGCTTAATACGTTTTCTTGCTGCTTGGCTGCGTTAAGTTGATTGAGCTTGGGCTCAAGGTAAAACTTACCCGCAACGCCAAAACACATCAGTCCAAACAGCAAAATCGCCAAACTTTGATGCGCGCGCGGCCAATCGGCAATGTCTTCAAGGTTCCAGTGTAAAAGCTGACTCATTGCTCGCCACCTTGAATCACAGCACGCGATTGCAATGTAAAAGACAACTCAAAACGGGCATAACGCTGCCTAAAGCGCATTGAATCATGTTCGATGCGATGAATCTTGAGCTCAGCCACCCGCTCATTACTCTCAAGCTGGCTAACCGTGCTAGTTAAATTTTGAGTCGAGTCGCTTATTCCCGCTAACGATACTCGGTTGCGGTTGACTTCGAGCTTATCGAGATACACACCATCGCTAATCAAGCGGGTAAGTAATGTCATCACCTGAATTGGGGCATGTTGTTGGTGATGAAAACGTTGTAGGGTCTGTAATTGCTCGTTTAATAACTGATAACGCTGCTGACGTTGCTGGTAATGGCTTTGCTCGCTTTGCTGATCGCGTAAATACTGATTAAGAGTCGCGACACGCTGGTTTTGCAGAGTAACCTGCCCATCAAGCACAGCGCCAATGCCCCAAACCACAAGCAATATCACTAGCATAGCGGCAACAAAACAGGTCCAAAATTGGCGTTTATAACGGCGGCGAGCCATTTCTCGCCAAGGCAGCAGATTAATGTTGTCCAGCATCGTCCCGTCCCAGCCAGCTAAAAGCTCGCAGTGCTAATCCAGTAGCGAGGCCGTATGCACCGCTCAGGCAAAGCGAAGATTGCAACGCTTTCTCTTGCTTGACCAAATCCGTTAACGCGACCTGAATACAAGGCAGTTGTAACTTGTCACTCAGCGTTAAACTCAATGTTTCGCTATCGGCGGCTTCACCGCACAGCCACACACCGGAAATTGAGCAATCATGCTGCGCCAATAAACGCTCAATGGTGCGTTTTAGCTCCTCGACTAAGCTATGCTCACGCCAAGCAAAGCTGCGCATAAATGGAGCAGCATCAAAAAAATCGATCGCGAGTTGCGCTTGATGTGGTTCCAGATTGAGGAGTAAATAGTCGCAGCGCTGATAGATTGAGGCCTGTAACTGCCAGAGTTGAACTAAGCTTCGCGCTTTGGTGTCCAACATCACGGGTTGAAATCCCGCCCCTCGCAGCCAAGTTTGCAGGTTTTCGATCAAGTCACTCTTGGTCGCATAAACTTGATAGCTTGCATGATCGGATAAAGGGCTTGGCTCACACACAGGGACATAATCAAACTCAACTTCATCCATGGCCAATGTCGATTGCTGAGATAGAGCATGAGCGATCGCAAATTCGAGATCTGGTGCGATGAGTTGGCTATCTACCTGTATTAATTTATTAATTACTGAGTTATCAGGTACCGCTAACGAGACTCGGCGGCTAAATAAAGGCAGCCCCTTCCTTAGTTCTTTGAGTTTCTTTACAATTTCCTGATAATTTTGCTTGGGGTTATCAGAGAAAATACCCGCTTCTACTGGCAATTCTCGATAGTCCATAAGCAAAAAATGATTGCCGTTTGGCTTTAGCGTCACGGCGCGAATTGCGCGATGACCTAAGTCGATGCCAGTGATCATTGATCTACCCATTTAGCTCAGCTCCATACTAATGGCTTGGCTCTTGTGTTTAAATGGGCGCACCATTTAGCACAAATACAATTTTGAGCTAAGTTTTAGCTTAGAGTACAAGGGTTTGCATATAGCAAGCCGAAACTAATCAGGGATTCTCCGGTGAAGTTCATAAAGCGATTTTTTATTTTCATACTGATTTGCATGATTCTTGGAGTCGGTACAATTTTTGGCCTCTATTTATACGTCAAACCTAGTCTGCCTGACGTTGCCACGCTTAGAGACGTCAAACTCCAAACTCCGATGCAGGTTTTCAGTGAAGATGGCAAGTTAATCTCACAGTTCGGTGAAAAACGCCGTATTCCAGTCAAGTATGAAGACATTCCTCAACATCTTATCGATGCATTAATCGCCACCGAGGATAGCCGCTTCTATGAGCACCCAGGGGTTGACCCAATTGGTATTACTCGTGCAGCCGTCGTGGTTTTGATGTCGGGCTCTGCCAAACAAGGGGCGAGTACCATTACTCAGCAGCTTGCTCGTAACTTCTTCTTATCAAACGAGAAGAAGCTGATGCGTAAAGTGAAAGAAGTCTTTATTGCCATTCATATTGAACAGCTGCTGACCAAACAAGAGATCATGGAGCTGTACATCAACAAGATTTTCTTAGGCTATCGTTCCTACGGTTTTGGCGCTGCAGCTCGCGTTTACTTTGGTAAAGACTTAAAAGATCTCGACCTGAGTGAAATTGCCACTCTCGCTGGTTTACCAAAAGCACCATCAAGCATGAACCCGCTGTACTCTCTTGAGCGTGCCACCAACCGCCGTAACGTGGTGTTAGGTCGTATGTTGGATGAGAAATACATCACTCAGGAAGAGTACCAACAAGCGAAAGCAGAGACGCTCGTTTCTCGCTACCACGGCGCTGAAATTCAACTTCACGCACCTTATGTAGCAGAATTGGCGCGCGCTTGGGCGGTTGAACATTATGGTGACGATGTGTATGACTCAGGTCTTAGCATCTACACCACTGTCGATTCAAAAATGCAAGCTGCTGCTAACAAAGCCGCGGTGAACAACCTGATTAGCTATGACGAACGTCACGGCTACCGCGGCGCAGAGAAAGTGCTGTGGAAAGCAGATCAAACACCAATGTCGACTGAAGAGATTGAGCAGCACCTGAAAAGCGTGCCAACTTACGGCAAATTGGTTCCTGCCGTGGTTACCGCTGTAAGCGATAAAAGCGCCCAAGTATGGGTGAAAAATCACGGCGAACAGACGCTGGATTGGGACGGCATGAAGTGGGCGCGTAAATTCCTCACCGATGATCGTCAAGGTCCTGCGCCAAGTGACAGCAGCGAAATTATCGCAGTCGGCGAACAAATTTGGGTACGTGGTGAAACCGTCGCTATCGACGAAAACCAACAGCCACAAGTCGCCGATGTGGAAGAAGAAGAGCTAGAACAGCGCCAAGACAACGGCGAAACCATCGAACAAGCTCCGATTCACTGGCGTTTAAGCCAAGTACCAAATGCGAATACAGCATTTGTGGCAATGAACCCAGAAAACGGCGCGATTGAAGCTTTGGTCGGTGGCTTTAACTTCGTCCACAATAAGTTCAACCGTGCGACTCAGTCTGAACGTCAAGTCGGCTCAAGTATCAAACCGTTCATTTATTCAGCAGCGCTGGATAACGGTATGACACTGGCAAGCTTGATCAACGATGCACCGATTAACCAGTGGGATGAGAGCCAAGGTACAGCGTGGCGTCCGAAAAACTCGCCACCAACTTACGGCGGCCCGACTCGTCTTCGCATCGGCTTAGCACAATCGAAAAACGTTATGGCCGTTCGCGTGTTGCGCGCGGTAGGTTTGGACAAAACTCGTGACTACCTGACTCGTTTCGGCTTTGATAAATCACGTTTACCACGCTCAGAAACCATCGCGCTGGGTGCGGGTAGCTTATCGCCAGTTAAAATGGCGCAAGGTATTTCGGTCTTTGCCAACGGCGGTTACTACGTAGAACCACACTACATCGACCGCGTTGAAACACCATTTGGCGAAATCGACTACAAAGAGCAAGTCAACACCATCTGCCGTGACGATAACTGCGATCAAAGCGTGACTCAACAAGGCGACTTTAACGAGCAAGATATCAATAGCGAAGTAGTACAACATGCCAAGCAAGTGATTTCACCGCAAACCGCGTTCTTGGTTCGTGAGATGATGTTTAGCAATATTTGGGGTGGCGGCGACTGGAGCCATGGTACGGGTTGGAACGGTACAGGTTGGCGTGCTCAAGCGCTGGATCGCCGCGATATCGGTGGTAAAACTGGTACCACTAACGATTCTAAAGATGCTTGGTATAACGGCTACGGCCCTGGCATTGTAGCTTCAGCATGGGTAGGTTTTGATAACCATAACCGTGCACTTGGCCGTACAACACCAAACTCCAACTTAGGCAAAGACCAAATCTCTGGCGCCGAAGCAGGGGCGAAAACCGCTCAACCGGCATGGATTGACTTTATGCGCGTTGCATTGGCGAATACCCCAGAGAAAAGCAAACAAATTCCGCCGCACATTGTGCGTGCGCGCATTGACCGCGATTCAGGTCTGTTGTCGAAGAAATCGGACAGCAGTTCGATGTTTGAATACTTTAAAGAAGGCACTGAGCCAACTGAGTATCAAAGCGACGATATTACCGACAGCATCTACTCTGAATCACCATCAGAAGAGCTGTTCTAATCCTAGCAATATCATGGTTCAAACACCAAAAAGGGTTGGCGATTGCCAACCCTTTTTATTCGCGTTTAAATCGCTGCAGTGGCGATCACACCATTGATGTTATTGAATCAGGCGACTCTGAATCACAGAGGCCAGCTGTTCATAACGCGAACGCAGTGGTGAACCAGGACGATAAGCCAATACGATACTACGTGAAGGCTGCGGATTAAACGCTTCTAAATAGCACACGCCATCTTTGCGTTTTTCGTGTGGCAGCGACAACTTAGGCAACAGAGTAATCCCAGCGCCCGCCGCTACCATGTTGCGTAGCGTTTCAAGACTGGTGGCTTTAAAGCGCTCATCATCTTTAGCACCGGCAGCAAAACAAAAGCCCAAAGCTTGATCACGTAAACAGTGACCATCGCCCAATGACAACACAGTACGCCCTTTGAGCTGTTCCATATTGACGCGTTCGAGTTCCGCCCATTCATGGTCGCATGGCACCGCGATACTTAGCGGCTCATCGTAAATTGGAATTTCTTTAAATGGCTCAGTTTCAGCCACTGATGCCAATACCACGCAATCAAGGCGACCATCTTCCAACTCGCGCACTAACTGCTTGGTTTGCGCCTCATGAAGAAACAGTTCCAGCTGCGGAAAATGCTCTTTTAGATAAGGAATGATCAGTGGCAGGATATACGGACCTAAGGTTGGAATGAAGCCAATATGAATCGGACCTGTCATTTCTCCGCTTTGACCGCTCGCCATATCTTTGAAGGTTTTCACTTCGGTCAATATACGCTTAGCCTGATCCACCAACTGCAAACCCGCTTCGGTAAACAAAACACGGCGACTGCTGCGCTCCAATAGCGCGGTCCCCAATTCATCTTCCAGCTTGCGAATCTGTCCACTCAGTGTTGGCTGACTGACAAAACAAGCTTCCGCCGCTTTGCGAAAATGTTTGTGCTCTGCAAGAGCGACCAAATATTCAAAGTCTCGAATGTTCATTGCCATATCCATAGAAAAAAGCTATCAAAACCATAGCACCAAACGATTAGAGCTATCAAAGACTTTTTTCGATAATGTCGCCAAGCCAAAGGTTTCGCACCTAAGGTTGTGGCAAAAATCTCGGTTAGTAGCATAAACAATAAACAAGTGAAGGACTTAAACATGTTTGCATCGAAAGAAGGACAGCGCGTCCCTCAGGTTACATTTCCCATTCGCCAACACGATGCATGGGTCAATGTCACCACAGAGCAACTGTTTAAAGACAAAACCGTTATTGTGTTCAGTTTGCCTGGCGCATTCACGCCCACTTGCTCAGCCAGCCATCTGCCGCGCTACAACCAGTTGTTTGCCACATTCCAGCAGCACGGCGTCGACGCGATTCTATGTGTCTCGGTGAACGATACGTTTGTCATGAACGCTTGGAAAGAAAGCCAACAAGCCGACAACATCGATTTCATCCCTGATGGTAATGGCGAGTTTACCCAAGCGATGGGAATGCTGGTCAATAAAGACAAACTTGGATTTGGTCAGCGTTCTTGGCGCTATAGCATGCTGGTTAAAAATGGCGTCATCGAAAAAATGTTTATCGAGGCCGATCAACCGGGCGACCCGTTTGCGGTTTCCGATGCCGATACCATGCTCAGCTATATTGCACCGGAGCACCAAACTCAAGAGCCCATTACGCTGTTTACTAAGCCGGATTGCCCGTTTTGCATCAAAGCGAAACAGACGCTCAGCAAGCATAAATTAGAGTATGAGGAAGTGGTCGTGGGCAAAAACGTCACTGCCATCACACTCAATGCGGTATCTGGACGCAGCAGCGTACCGCAAATTTTTATTGGTGGTCAGCACGTCGGCGGAAGTGATGAACTCGACGCCCTACTAAACCATACTTAGATTTACAATCACATTGAGATTTACGTTCCCCTGGCGTAACGGCCTCGTTTGAGGCCACCTTTTACGCCGCGGAAACCATCGAGTTTGAAGTAGAAGCTTCTACAGGCTGTTACTGGTTTGTCCCTGCAGAAGCTTCTCTTCAACGAACTAAGTGTATGCACTGCACTGCTGTGGGGCCTGAACGCCAAGTGCTATCTCGCCACAAAGGTTCGCACACTGCCTTTGTTGTGGTTTCGATAGCCAGTTGTGTCTCAGGTAGAAGTCCCTCAACACTCTGTTACTCTCTCCTGAAGTGTTGAGGGAATTCTTTTTGCTGCCGCTTATCGCGATTTCGGTTAGATATTGCAACAAAAACCCCCATCCCCCATCAACACTCACACACTTGTCTGCTAGCATGGTGACATCGCTATTTCTAACCCTACCCATTTATGACTTGCCCACACTGTCAAACCCATTGGTTTTGGAAAAAAATTGGTCGCTGTCAGCGCTGTATGGATCAACTCACTGCGCTGTCGGTCATCTGCTGGTTAGTATGGTGGTTTGCGTTTCGCGAGCAGCCTAAGTCGATTCAATCCATCGCGCTGCTGGTCGCTGGCTTTGGTTTCAACGCATTGCTGTTTTTACATCTGTGGATGCGGTTTGTGATTCTGCCACTGCGAAAACGGCGCGGACTGAGCAATCAGGATGACCAAGAGTGAGCGATATTAGCCTAGAAATAAGGCCTGAAAAACAGACAAGTGATAGATACAAAAAAGCCCCAAAACCAAGTGAGTTCTGGGGCTCTCTTAGAGAACTTCTAAGAAAAAGCAGTGGTACTTTAATAGACTTCGCTTTCTCTTGTTAGTTCCCAATTAAGACGATCTTTTTTGATCATTTTTTTAATATTTTTAGCTTTGCTTATAAATCAAAATCTTATGCAACACTTACCTGAGCAATTACTTGCTCAACCAAGTTAATTTCCAGAGCCACTTCATCGCAAGCGTGCTGACGAGGGCACTGATCGCAATCTTTTAGCACTTTTTCTGGCAGTAACGATTTTGAGGTTGGCAAAAAGCTCTGCTTCATAAAGAACTCTGGCGTGCGCGTTAACACAAACACTTTTTTGATGGCCATTTGACGCGCTTTTTCCACCAGATGATGAACGATAGCGCTGCCTTGACCTTGACCTTGCCAGCCCGGTTCAATACCCAGTGAGCGAATCTCAGCTAAACCCGAATCATACACATAAAGCGATGCACAACCGGTGACTTCACCATTATTTTCCGTGACAGCAAACGAGCCGATATCGCGAATAAGCTCATTGCGCGAGCGCGGCAAGTTCTCACCAAGGTTGGCCCAGTACGCCACCATACCTTCCAGCGATTCGACATCCGTCAAACGAGCAGGACGAACCTTAACCGTTGAGATATCGCGCTTAAGCAGACGCTTGTCCGCTTGCTCAACCGCGTACGCCACTTGCTTAGGCGATACGCCGCCCAAAGCGCTGCGTTTTTCCAAGCACGATTCTATCGTCAGGATGTCATAGACATCTTGCTCGATAACCGCAGAAAACTCTTTAAGTTCAGCAAGGCTTAGCTCTTCAAGGGCGCAGCCTTTTTGAATTGCACCCACCACGGCCACACCCACAATATGGTGCGCTTCGCGGAATGGAATGCCTTTCGCCACTAAGTAATCAGCTAATTCTGTTGCGTTAGCATAACCTTGCTTGGCGGCTTCAAGCGTACGTTCACCGTTGACTTTGATGCCATCAAAGCACAATCCGGCCATTTCCATGCAGTCATTCCAAGTATCCAGCGCTTCAAACAGCCCTTCCTTGTCTTCTTGCATATCTTTGTTGTACGCCAGTGGCAACGCTTTAACTGTCATCATCATGCCAGCCAGAGCGCCGTATACACGGCCAGTTTTACCACGAATCAATTCAAGCGCATCAGGGTTTTTCTTTTGCGGCATCAACGACGAACCAGAAGTGACAGTATCCGCCAATTCGATAAAGCCAGATTCGCCTGAGTTGTAGAAGATCATGTCTTCTGCCAAACGCGATAAATGCAGCATGGAAATCGAGGCAACCGACATCAGCTCCATCACGTGGTCGCGATCGGAAACAGAATCCAGTGAGTTGCGAGTTGCACGGCCAAACCCTAAGTGATGGGCGAGTTTTTCACGATCAATTGGGTAAGCGGTACCCGCCAGCGCGCCAGAGCCCAATGGGCAAGTATCAAGACGAATCAGCGCATCACTCAGACGCGAGTAATCACGTTCAAACATTTCAACATATGCAAGACACCAGTGAGCAAACGTCACTGGCTGAGCACGTTGCAGGTGGGTGTAACCCGGAAGCACAGTATTTTGATGTTGCTTGGCGACATTGACCATCTGTTTTTGCAGACGGTCAAGGGTAAGCAACAACTGTTGTCCTTGTTGACGACACCATAATTTTAAGTCGGTAGCAACTTGGTCATTACGCGAACGGCCAGTATGGAGTTTCTTACCGAGGTCTCCCACTTTACCGATCAGCTGTTGTTCAACCCAAGAGTGAATGTCTTCTGCATCCGAACGCAGGATCTGGTTCGGATCTTCCATCACTTCAAGTTTCAGCTCATTAAGTGCCAGTTCCAGCTTCTGCTGCTCTTCTTCACTTAATACATTGACCGACAAAAGGGCTTTTGACCAAGCAATCGAACCAACAATATCTTGTTCAGCCAATCGGTAATCAAAGCGAAGCGAGTCGTTAAAATCTTTGAACCTAGTGTCTGCTGCTTGGGAAAATCTTCCGCCCCATAATGCCATTGCGTCTCTCCTACGACTTCCAGTCACAATGCGTGTGTTATCTCTGTGACTCGAATTTGATTGCAGCAAAGACCGCGCGTCGCGATCTTTGCTTAGCTTCTAGTGATGATGTGAACCAAGTGCATTGCTTGGTTCATCAACTTATTACTTTTTGGCTTCGTTTAGCGCACGAATACGGCTAGAAAGAGAGTACAGACGGATAAAGCCGCCAGCGTGGCTTTGGTCGTATACTTCATCTGCGCCGAAGGTCGCAAACTCTTCAGAGTAGAGGCTGTTGTCAGAACGTTTTTGCGTTACGGTTGCTTGACCTTTGTAAAGCTTAACCACAACTTCACCGTTAACATCTGCCGCCAAAGATTCTGCCGCTGCCATAATCGATTTACGTAGCGGTGTGAACCAACGACCATCGTATACAAGGTGCGACGCTTTTACACCAAGTTCTTCGCGGAATTCGAACGAAGTTTTATCTAATACCAGTTGCTCAACGGCGCGCAGAGCTTCCATCATGATGGTGCCCCCCGGAGTTTCGTAGCAGCCACGTGACTTCATACCCACCAAACGGTTTTCAACGATGTCGATACGACCCACGCCGTGTTTAACACCTTTCTCGTTTAGTGTTACTAGCGCTTGGTATGGGCTAAGCTCTTGGCCATCAACGCTAACGACTTCGCCATTTTGCACGCCGATAGTCACGTATTCTGCTTCGTTTGGCGCTTGCTCTGGGTCAACAGTCCAAGCCCAGCAATCTTCGTTTGGCGCATTCCAAGTGCTTTCTAGAACGCCACCTTCGGTTGAGATGTGCCACGCGTTTGCATCGCGGGAGTAGATTTTAGTGAGTGATGCAGTACATGGAATGTTGCGCTCAGCAAGGTAGTCCAAACACTCTTCACGGCTTACCAAATCCCATTCACGCCATGGCGCAATTACTTTTAGATCAGGGGCAAGGGCTGCAAAAGCACCTTCAAAACGCACTTGGTCATTACCTTTACCAGTACAGCCGTGACATAGTGCATCCGCGCCAACTTTACGCGCGATTTCAACTTGCGCTTTCGCAATGATCGGACGTGCCATTGACGTACCTAGCAGGTATTTGCCTTCGTAGTACGCACCAGTTTTGAGTGTTGGGTAGATGTAGTCAGCAACCATTTCTTCTTTTAGGTCAACGACGTAGCATTCTGAAGCGCCAGAAGCTTTGGCTTTCGCTTCAACGCCTTCAAGCTCTTCTGCGCCTTGGCCAACATCAGCAACAAATGCCACCACTTCACAATCGTAGTTCTCTTTTAGCCACGGAATGATCACTGAGGTATCCAGACCGCCTGAGTATGCAACAACAACTTTGTTAACTTCAACTTTGCTCATTTTGTTTCTCCAATTGCTTAGCGCTGCGCTTGGCGGTCAGGCTAAGGTTTTATTCATTAATTCTGTGGGTCATTCATGCCTAACGACGAATCATTAGGGTAAAAATCGAGTACCGATGCTTTGGCCAGCAAATAAAGTGGCAAGCTTTTCAGGGTAACGCCATGTGGCCACTTCAACCGCACGGCCTAATTCTTTCGCGGCTTCGAGTGCCGCATTAACTTTGACGATCATGCCGTCGGTAATCACTTTGCCAGCAATCAACTTCTGAGCTTGGTCGTCATCGAGGCTATGCAGTAAATGACCTTTGCCATCCAATACACCGCTGACATCTGAAAGCAGTACTAATTCAGCATCAAGCGCGCCCGCGACAGCCACTGCGGCTTGGTCGGCGTTGACGTTCATCATCTGTCCATCAAGGGTCAAACCGATAGAGCTGATAATAGGCAGAGCATTAGCCGCCAAAATTGCTTGCACAACCGCAGCATTGCCTGGGGTTGCTTTACCCACCGCGCCAAGCTCTGGGTCTAACTCTTCGACAACGCAAAGACCACCATCAGCAAGGCATAGACCAACGGCATTCAAACCACTGCTGATCGCTTGTCCTTGCAGCATCTTGTTCGCCGTCCCCGCCAACGCACCTGCGATGACTGGAATTTGGTCATAAGGCGTCACACGCAAACCGTCTTTCTTTTCAGATCTCAGCTGCAATTTGGCCATTAAATCGTCCACTAGGTAACCACCGCCGTGCACGATGACAATTCGTCGCTGAGCTTGCTGCTGGTAAGTCGCTATTGCCCCAAAAAGATGACTCAGGGTTTCAGTATTCTCCAATGCAGCGCCACCAAGTTTGATGACTAACGGAGTTTGAGTGTTATCTGCCATAACGTTTCCTTCCAGAGAGCTTTACTTACAGTAAAGCCGTAAGCTCAGGGTATCCAAAGTGGATGTTGACACATTGCATCGCTTGACTGGATGCGCCTTTCAATAAGTTATCAATTGCTGATGCAACGATGACGTGCTCGCCTTGAACCTTCCAGCCAATATCGCAAAACGGTGTTTTTTGTACGTTTTGCAGCTGTGGCATGGCATTCTTGATTCTCACCAGCGGCTTTTCTTTATAGGCATCGTTGATCGCTTTCGCGACATCTTGCTCACTCACACCCGCTTTTAGTTTCATGGTGATGGTAGCTAAGATGCCACGTTTAAAATTGCCAAGGTGAGGCGTGAAGATCACGTCACAACCTAGGTGGCTTGAAATCTCTGGCTGATGGCGGTGAGTAAATACGCCATAAGGGTGTAAGCTCACCTCGCAAAAGCTGTTGGTCATGGTGGCTTTACGCCCAGCGCCAGTCACACCACTAACCGCATTGATCACAGGCCACTGCTGTGTATCCACCAAACCCGCTTCCACCAGAGGTTTTATCGCCAATTGCGATGCCGTTGGGTAACACCCAGGTACCGCAATCAATTGTGCATCCTTGATTTGTTGCACGTTCCACTCGGCCAATCCGTAAGCCGCGTTTTCTAGCCAACCGCCGTGTTGATGTTCAAACCCATAAAAGGTCGGATAAAACTCACTGTTATTGACGCGAAATGCTCCAGACAGATCAAAGACTTTACAGCCGTGCTCTAGGAACACCGGCGCAAGGTCGTGGCTGACTTCATGCGCTGTCGCAAGAAAAACCACATCTGATTGTTTCGCTACCGCTTCAACGTCGGTCAGCGGTAACACCGCGTCATCCACAATCCCCGCCAACTGCCCGTGCAGCTCCGCAATGGACTTTCCTGCATCTAAACTATTGGCGGAAACATACAAACCTGATAGCGTGAGGGCTGGATGTTTCTTGACCATGATGGCCAACTCCGCACCTGTGTATCCGCTAGCTCCGATTATTGTGGTTTTTAACATGTTCAAACATCCAAATTTCGGGGTAAAAAACAAACCTGAATACTGCTTATAAATTTACAAAATTTCAGGTTTATTGATTTTTTATTCATAAAAAATGATTTAATATGTCTTTTACCTGTTAAGTGAATCTCTGTCAACAGCCAAGGCGAAGATAATATGCAATTACCTGGATTTATTGAGGTCTACCGAGGCCTCATTTCGACCTCTTCAATCAGCTCAACTGACCCTAGCTGGGACGAAGGAAATGAAAAAGTCATCAACAAACTCGCAAGCTGGTTACAGGACTTGGGATTTGAACTACAGATAACCGAGCAAGAAAAAGGCAAATACAACCTGCTAGCACGTAAAGGACAAGGTGAAGGTGGCTTACTACTGGCTGGCCACAGTGACACAGTGCCGTTTGACGAAGGCAAGTGGAATTACAATCCGCATGCCCTGACCGAAGACAACAACCGTTTTTACGGTTTAGGTACTGCCGACATGAAAGGCTTTTTTGCCTTCATTATAGAAGCGGTGAAAAAAGTTGATTGGTCAAAGCAAACCAAGCCGCTTTATATACTCGCGACCTGCGATGAAGAAACCACCATGCTTGGCGCACGCCGCTTTACCGATGAAGCACCAATTAAACCGGACTATTGCATTATTGGAGAACCAACAAGCTTGGTGCCAGTACGTGGCCATAAAGGGCATGTCGCGAATGCGATTCGAGTGACTGGGCGCTCAGGGCACTCCTCAGATCCGTCTTTGGGCATCAACGCGATTGAGATCATGCACGAGATTTTGTTTGCGATGATGAAACTGCGTGACAAGCTGGTTAAAGAGTATCACCACCCAGGCTTTGCCATTCCACACCCAACGCTGAACTTAGGCCACATTCATGGCGGCGATAGCCCAAATAGAATTTGTGGCTGCTGTGAACTGCACTATGATGTGAGACCGCTACCGGGCATCTCTTTAGATGGTTTAGACAATATGCTGCGCGGCGCTCTGAAAGAAATCGAAGCGAAGTGGCCAGGGCTTATCGACATTCGCCCATTGCACGATGCGATTCCGGGTTATGAATGTGAACACGATCACCCGTTTGTTCATCAGATGGAATCGATCAGTGAAACGGCGTCTCAAACCGTCAACTACTGTACCGAAGCGCCATTTTTGCAACAGCTGTGCCCAACGTTGGTTTTAGGCCCAGGCTCTATCGACCAAGCCCACCAACCGGATGAGTTTTTGGCGTTTGAGTTTATCGACCCAACCATTCGCATTTTACAAGATTCAATACGCAATTACTGTTTTCAGTAATTTAGTAACAGGTTAGGCCGCATAATGGCGCCTAACCTGTAATTCTTCTGATTTACGACATCAAATTTGTAATTTTTTTTCAGTATACTGAGTGAGAAAAATGGATTAACTCGCAGTATCAAACTCGAAAAGGAGAAACCAGAGAAACGAGCACTTCATTATTTGCTCGCCATTCCATTTTTCGTTAGATTGTTCATTTAAATAAAAGAACAATGGATGTAATTTTTTTACAAGGCAGGACGACAATGAACGAGAAATATTCTGCGCTCAAAAGCAACGTAAGTATGCTAGGGCATTTATTGGGGAATACTATCCGTGATGCCCACGGAGACGAAATCCTCGAGAAAGTGGAAACAATTCGTAAGCTTTCTAAATCAGCCCGCGCAGGTAATCAATCAGACCGTGATAACCTGATTGAAGAAATTAAGAATCTACCCGACGAGCACCTAACGCCCGTCGCTCGAGCATTCAACCAATTTTTGAACCTCACCAACATCGCCGAGCAATACCATACAATCTCGCGCCACTGCGAATCTCACGTATGTGAACCCGATGCGATCAACAGCTTGTTTGCCAAACTACAACAAAATAAAGTCAGCAAGCTCGACGCCGCGCAAGCCGTCCGAGATTTAAATATTGAGCTCGTGCTTACCGCTCACCCGACGGAAATCACCCGTCGCACCATGATCAATAAGTTAGTCAAGATTAACGAGTGTTTGTCCAAGCTCGAGCTAAGCGATCTGGTGCCAAAAGAGCGCCAAAAAACCGAACGCCGCCTAGAGCAGCTTATCGCGCAAAGCTGGCACTCAGATGTCATCCGCAAACAGCGCCCAACGCCGCTTGATGAAGCGAAATGGGGCTTTGCTGTGGTTGAAAATTCACTCTGGGAAGCGGTGCCTGAATTCCTACGTGAGCTTAATGACAAGCTGACTGACTACCTTGATGAAGGCTTGCCAATCGATGCACGCCCGGTTCACTTCTCATCGTGGATGGGTGGCGACCGTGACGGTAACCCATTTGTGACTCACACCATCACTCGTGAAGTCCTATTGCTGTCGCGCTGGAAAGCGGCTGATCTTTACCTCAATGATATCAATGAGCTGATCAGCGAACTGTCGATGGTGAAGTGTAACGACGCCCTGCGTGAACTGGCTGGTGAAGATGAACACGAACCTTACCGTGCAGTGCTCAAGCAGATTCGCCAGATCCTGATGTCGACCAAAGAGATTCTTGATGCCAAAATTCATGGCCAAGAGCTCAGTGTTAAGGCGCCACTACGCAACATCAACCAGTTGTGGGAACCGCTTTACGCGTGTTACCAATCACTACACGAATGCGGTATGGGCGTGATTGCGGATGGTTCTCTGCTCGATACTCTACGCCGTGTTAAAGCCTTTGGTGTTCACCTCGTTCGCCTCGATATTCGCCAAGAAAGCACTCGCCATTCTGATGTTCTGTCTGAATTGACACGCTACTTAGGCCTTGGTGATTACGACCAGTGGAGCGAACAAGATAAAGTTGCGTTTTTAACCAATGAACTCAGCTCTAAGCGCCCGTTGCTGCCAAGAGACTGGGAGCCATCGGCGCCAGTCAAAGAGGTGCTTGATACTTGTCGTATCATCGCCGCGCAGCCTCGCGAAGCGTTTGGCGCTTATGTTATCTCCATGGCGCGTACCGCTTCTGATGTCTTAGCGGTTCATTTGTTGTTGCAAGAAGCGGGTTGCCCATATCGTATGGACGTCTGCCCACTGTTTGAAACCCTTGACGACTTAAACAACGCTGAAGCAGTTATCAAACAGTTGATGAACATTGACCTATATCGCGGCTTTATTCAAAACCACCAAATGGTCATGATCGGCTACTCTGATTCAGCCAAAGATGCTGGCGTCATGGCTGCAGGCTGGGCACAGTACAGCGCAATGGAAAAACTGGTTGCGGTTGCCGAAGCGGAAGGTGTTGAACTGACTCTATTCCACGGCCGCGGTGGTACCGTTGGTCGCGGCGGTGCGCCTGCTCATGCGGCGCTACTTTCTCAGCCACCAAAAAGCTTGAAGAGCGGTTTGCGTGTGACAGAACAAGGCGAGATGATTCGCTTTAAACTTGGCCTTCCAGAAGTTGCAGTTAACAGCTTTAACCTCTATGCCAGTGCCATCCTCGAAGCGAACCTACTTCCGCCTCCAGAGCCAAAACAAGATTGGCGCGACTTGATGGAAGTTCTCTCCAATGTCAGCTGCGAAGCATACCGCCACATCGTGCGTGGTGAACCGGATTTCGTTCCTTACTTCCGTCAAGCCACACCTGAATTGGAATTGGGCAAACTGCCACTGGGCTCTCGCCCTGCGAAACGTAACCCAAATGGTGGCGTGGAAAGCCTGCGCGCTATTCCATGGATCTTCTCTTGGAGCCAAAACCGCTTAGTCTTACCAGCATGGTTGGGAGCTGGTGAAGCGATTCAATATTCAATCGACAAAGGCCATCAAGCTTTGCTTGAAGAAATGTGCCGTGAATGGCCATTCTTCTCAACCCGTCTTGGCATGCTTGAGATGGTGTTCTCGAAATGTAACATCTCTATTTCACGCTACTATGATGAAAGACTGGCTGACCCTAAACTGTTGCCACTTGGCGAACGTTTACGTGAACAGCTACAAAAAGACATCAAAGCGGTGCTGAATGTCGAGAATAACGAAAACTTGATGCAAAGCGATCCGTGGGGTCTCGAATCGATTCGCTTACGGAATATCTATGTTGAACCATTGAATATGTTGCAAGCGGAGCTACTGTACCGAACACGTAAAACCGAGGTCGACTCACCTGAGCTTGAAGAAGCGTTGATGGTGACCATTGCAGGTATTGCTGCAGGTATGCGCAACACAGGTTAAGACGCTACATTTAGGGATGCCACCAAGGCATCCCTTTTTTTACCCACCAAACAAGCAGTATAATTCTCTAAAACCACTTCTTATAACATAATTAACAATATATTATTCTGATTCATATAAATAATGAGTCATTTATCATTTTTTTATAAATTTTCTGTATCTATTCTACCTAATGCTTATTATTTAGATATACTACTTATCTATAGCGAAATAGAACAACAATTACATTCGCTCCCTTCGAGCAAATTGCATCGATCACATCTAGGTGATAAACGGCTTTTCTGAGGTGACATCGCCAACTTTGTTGGCCACTATCCGAAACGAAACTGAATAAATGTGCCATAGAAGCACAACAGTGTTGTCGGTAGTGAGTTTGAAGTTTATTGGACTATTTGGATTGAAGACATGTCATTACCACACGTTATTCTAACGGTACTTAGCACTCGTGACGCAACCGGTTACGATATCACTAAAGAATTTTCTTCTACTATTGGTTATTTTTGGAAAGCAAGCCACCAGCAAGTTTATCGCGAGCTGAACAAAATGGCACAACACGAATTGGTTACCTGTGTACTTGAACCTCAAGAAGGTAAGCCGGATCGTAAAGTGTACTCAATTACTGACGCTGGACGTAAAGCCCTCGGTGAATGGTTTGAACAACCAACAGCTCATCCAACCGTTCGCGACGAATTTTCAGCGAAATTAATGGCATGCGCAGTGCAACCTTC
This sequence comes from Vibrio xiamenensis, assembly GCF_900100015.1. Lineage (GTDB taxonomy): Bacteria > Pseudomonadota > Gammaproteobacteria > Enterobacterales > Vibrionaceae > Vibrio > Vibrio xiamenensis. The sequence goes on from NZ_FNDD01000013.1 coordinate 123,533, forward strand.
TGAACTATTCCGAGTTCAACTCGCTGAGTTGATCGAAGAGTCGAAAAAGTTGATTGCTCACTATAAAGAGATCGAAGCGGCGTATTACCCAACCCCTTCAGTGCTTGATACGCAGCAGCGTTTAGAGCGTTTAACTCTGCGTCGCAACCTGTTTAGCCGTCAAGCATGGTTAGATTGGGCGCAAGAAACACTTGCAGAACTCAATGCACTTGCCAAGTAACATTGGGCACCATCGAATTCAAACAAAAAGGCGGTCTGATGACCGCCTTTTTTAATTTTGTGGTTTGAGATGACCGCTAGATACCATCGCCACCGATAAAGGTCTGCTTTTTACCATTGAATTGCTGGTCCATATCAAACGACGGTCGCTCTGAGACTGGGCGTCCAACAATTTTAGCTGGCACACCAGCAACAGTCGTATGAGGCGGAACGGGTTGCAACACCACAGAACAAGAGCCAATTTTAGCCCCTTCACCCACTTCGATATTACCCAGAATTTTCGCACCAGCGCCAATCATCACCCCTTCACGAATTTTAGGGTGTCGATCGCCGCACTCCTTACCGGTACCGCCTAAAGTCACATCCTGCAAAATCGACACATCATCTTCAACGATCGCCGTTTCACCAATAACAATACCAGTTGCGTGATCGAGCATGATGCCTCGACCAATCTTAGCGGCAGGGTGAATATCCACCTGGCACGCGACCGATATTTCATTTTGCAGATACGAAGCGAGAGCCAAACGCCCTTGTTTCCACAGCCAATTGGCAACACGGTAACCTTGTAGCGCGTGATAACCTTTGAGATAAAGCAGAGGCATAGAGTACATCGACACCGCAGGGTCGCGATTGACTGTTGCACAGATATCGCATGCCGCCGCTTCGGTAATGGTTGAATCTGCAGCAAACGCTTCTTCGATCACTTCACGAATGGCCATTGCCGGCATCGAAGGCGTATTCAATTTATTAGCAAGGATATAACTGAGCGCCGATGCCAAGCTATCATGCTTAATGATGGTGGCATGGTAAAAGCTCGCTAACATCGGCTCTTGTTCCGTCAGCTCGCGAGCTTCACGAACAATGGTTTGCCACACTTTCTGTTTTTGACAATGTTTCATCTTAATTCCTAGGAGGCCGTTCCTTAATCTCCAGTGACGCGATGTCAGCTACCTCGTTGAGGTTAAAACCAGAGGCACATACGTGCCTCTTCATGCCACTACTGACTTTCTGCCTTTTTATCACGAGCCAGAAGATCTTGGGCAGCCATTCTGGCATCTTTCCCTTGATACAACACCTGGTAGATTTGATCAACAATTGGCATCTCTACACCCATGCGTTGTGCCAGCATCCACACTTCTTTGGTATTACGATAGCCTTCAACCACCTGACCAATGTCTTGTTGCGCAGTATCGACATCTTTACCTTGGCCAAGAGCCAGACCAAAACGGCGGTTTCGCGACTGGTTATCGGTACAAGTGAGTACCAAATCACCAAGCCCTGCCATGCCCATAAAGGTTTCCGCTTGAGCGCCAAGTACGGTTCCCAAACGAGTCATCTCGGCCAAGCCGCGAGTGATGAGTGCCGTACGTGCATTGGCACCAAAGCCGATGCCATCAGAAATTCCAGCGCCAATAGCAATGACGTTTTTAACCGCGCCGCCAAGCTGCATACCGGTAAAATCACTGTTGGCATAAACACGAAACGTTTTGCTACAGTGAATTTTTTCTTGTAGGTCACGAACAAATTCATCATCAGGGGAAGCAACTGAAATCGCGGTAGGCATCCCAATCGCAAGCTCTTTAGCAAACGTTGGCCCTGATAGCACAGCCAGCGAATAACTATCCCCTAGCACATCATGAGCAACATCTTGTAGCAAGCGACCTGTTTCCGGCTCCAACCCTTTGGTTGCCCAGCACAGACGAGAATTCGGTTGCAGGTAAGGCTGCAAGCTTTTTAGCACTAAGCCAAATACATGACTTGGTACCACCACAAGCAAGTCACGGCTAGCGCAAACTGCTTGCTCTAAATTCGATTCAATGATCAAGGATTCAGGAAAACCGACACCAGGAAGAAACGCTTGGTTCTCTCGATCAGCTTGGAGACGAGCCATGTGCTCAGGTTCGTGTCCCCACAGCACGACGTTTGCACCGTTGCGCGCCAGAGAGATGGCCAACGAAGTGCCATAAGAGCCAGCGCCAATCACCGTCATAGCAATCTCTTTACCATAGGCATTATCTATTTTTGAGTTATTCATTATTCCGCCTGAAAATAAGAGTGAGCAGTCATTGTAAACAAAAAATGCACAACGCAGATCTGAAATTCAGGTGCTTTGTGCATTTTTTTCATTATTTTGGAGCCAAGCTCCGCAACGATTAAGCTTGCGCTTCGCCTTGAGCTGCTTGCTGTTGCAAGTAGTTCATAAATAGAGCGTCAAAGTTAACTGGTGCTAGGTTAAGTTGTGGGAACGTACCTTTCACCACTAGGCTTGAAATAGTTTCACGCGCATATGGGAACAGGATGTTTGGACAGAATGCACCTAGGCAGTGTGCCAATTGGCCTTGTTCCATGCTTTCTGCGGTGAAAATACCACCTTGTTGAACTTCACATAGGAAAGCGGTTTCTTCTTCGTTTTTAACGGTAACAGTCAAACGTAGAACCACTTCGTAAACGCCTTCACCAAGCTCACGGCTTTGAGTGTCTAGGTCAAGTTTAACATCTGGGTTCCAATCTTTTTGGAACATTTGTGGTGAGTTAGGCGCTTCAAAAGAGACATCTTTTAGAAAGATACGTTGAATTGCGAAGTTTTGTTGCGCTTCTTGTGGTGCTGCTTCAGCCATGTCTAGAATCCTTTATTTCAATACTTATTAGTCTCTGCTGAGACTACCCTGAGAAATGCGCTTGTGAAGACGTCAATCCAGTTTTTCGTCAACTTTCACATTTCTCAGACGCAAAGGCAGCATCGTGTGCCCTTGGCGAAAAAACCGATGGGAAATTATTTCTTCCCAGTAACCAACGGCAGGTTCGCTTCACTCCAAGCAACCAAACCATTTTTTAGCAGGTTTACATTTTCAAAGCCTGCTTTTGCCAACAGATTGGCACTCTCTTGAGCGGTTTGACCTGTTTTGCATACCACAATGATGGGGTCGGATTTATGGCTTTCAAGCCCAGCAAACTGACCATCTTTAATATCCGATGGTAAAATGTGAACTGCATCAGTGATGTGACCTTTGCGGTATTCATCCTTTGAGCGAATATCGACCACAACGCCGTTTTCACGGTTCATCAAGTGAGTTACCTGAGATGCACTGATCTCTTTATAAGCCGCGGTTGAAGATTTAAAAATGTTTACCACCAACGCGATAAACACCCCCACCCATACCAAAGAAAGAATCATATTCTGTTGGAAAAACTGTACGTACTCTTGCATATTCTTGCTCTTAACAGATGAAGGGAGGATTTTCCTCCCTAAAAAAAATTCAGACTGGAGTATAACTGGGATAAGTAATTGAGGCGAGTTTTGGCTTCAATGATTTGAGCCCGCGCGGCTCACTTTCTAAAAGCGAAACGAATCAGAACAATTGCAACGCCAAGCATGCCGCCAAGCAGCAACGACAATACACATATTAGAGCACGCTTTGGTCCGGCTTTTTCTTCTGGCACAACAGCGGGATCGACTGTTTTAAATGCATATTCCTCGCGCACTTCAGCCAGCATGAGTGATTTGGTCTGATCTTCGATCAACTGATAAAACACCGATTGCATGTCAACAATGTTAGTTTTTTCAAGTTGCTTATTCAGATAAGAGATGTTGGTTCGCGACTCATCAAGCGCATCTGCTTTAACTTTTTCATTAAGATCTTTAACTAACCATTCAACCCATTGCTGAGCAATATACGGAGAAAAATGCGTAACACTAACGGTCACTAAACCAGTATCTTTCGCTTCCGATACCGATAATATTTTAGAGAATGCCTTATAAGCTTCCCACTCCGTCGGCTTCAAAGATTTACCGTCTTTATCATTCAGCCAACGATTTGTTTGTTTATCGTAGAGGTCATCGTTATAAATCAATTGATTTGATTCTTTATCCCATTTTTTAGTCGCGACTAAAGAAACTAACAGATCATGCTTCTCAATAAATGCATTAATGAACTTCCGCGACTTCAATACAGCTAAATCTAAGGTTTTAGTGTCTGTCGAGCCATTGCTTAGAGACACACCGGCTAAAGAAGCGAGTCCTCCAAACTGACTCGCCATTGCAGCAAGGCCACCAGCTTGCTCTCCTTGCGCAGCAACTAGAGTCGCTGTTGCTTGATAGGTGTTAGGTTTAGATAAAGCGATAGCTACACCTAAACACGTCGCGATTAATGTACATACAATAATCGTTAATTTCCCCGTCCAAAGAGCATAAAAAAGCTCTTTTAAATCAATCTCATCATCGTTTTTATATAAAGGAATACTTTGAACCTGAGATAAAGATTGTTCATTTAAAAGTGAACTCATAATAAGCCTCAAAGCCGGCGCTTTTATTAGTTCCGGCACTATTTCTATAAATTATTTAATTGCGCTCCACGCAACGCCAATCTGATAAAGAATCTGGGTAGCCGACGTTAGAGAACTCAAACCATCGAGATAATCAGTGTCGATGGGTACGATGATAGTGTCACCAGGTTCGAGAGGTTTAGACTGCCGACTGAACCAGAAAGAATTATTAGGTAAATAAACTGAGCCATCCGCTCGAACGACATAAATGCGATCAATATCAGCCTGCTTTTTACTACCTCCAGCCTCAGAGATATAATCATCAACTGTCTTATTTGAGTCAAAAGTATGATTCGATGCGAATTGCACCTCACCCATCACACTGATAATTGGCTGTTTAGCTGGAATATAAAGCTTATCGCCTTTTTCCAGCATGATGTCTGAAGAGGTTTTACCCTCAAGAGCCAGAGGTAAATCGATAACCAATCGACCAATGGCCTCTGTCGATGAGAGTTGATCGGCAACAGCCATCGCCTCTGTAGGGCTCGAAGTGTAACTGGCGTTTGACGTTTGTCTTCTAAGCGCAAGACTGCCAATTTCTTGTTTCAAATGAACATTCAACAATTTCAGTCTTTCTTGCTCTTGGCGTTTCAAGCTATCGCGACTAAACACTGCGCCGTGAGGATAAGCAAACGAAGTTAATCCACCCGCGCGTCGAATCACATCACTAATTCGCTCTCCACGCTGGAATGTGTATGTTCCTGGGAATACGACCTCTCCTTGCAATTCAATCGTATTATCCTTTTGCCAATTCGGTTGAGTTTTTATGATAATACTATCTTGTGGAGATAAATCTAAAGTCTCACTACCAGATAGCACCTCCTGGGGTGAAAAATTCCGATGTGTGACTTCAAAGCTATTACTTGTTTTCTGATATCGGCTCAATTCCGCTTTATACATGTAAGCTTGCTCAGAAAATCCACCAACAGCGGCAATGACTTTAGAAAAATCAGCATTTTTTGGTAACGGGTAAACCCCTGGATACTTCACCGCACCTGTAACTTCAATCAGGCTCGCCGGCTCATGCAATGAAGATTGAGCTTTAATCCTGTCAATAATAGGGCGAAGTAATTCTTCACGGCTCGTTCTCTTAACCGTGTCTGAGTGTGAAGCACCATTCAAGTCCGCTTCATTTTTTTCTTTTGCGTCTTTGATAATTACCGCGCCCGTTTCGCCATCCACAGACTCAACTTTAGATTTAATCTGGTGAACATCAACTTTGACTCGCTCATTCTTTTTAGAACGGTACCAATAATCACTATCGACACCATTATCAAATACAAATATCTGGTCGTTCTCTTGTAGTGAGAGATTATCCTGTGATGAAGGGGATAGTATCGCTTGGCTTAGATTGAACTGAAGAACATTAATTTTTCCACTTAAAGAATTTTCTCGCACAACGAGAGCATAATTAAGATCGGCTGTCTCTTTCAAATCGCTGCGAAGACTTGTAATCACATCAGAAACTTTCATTCCAGCGTGATAAGTGTAAGTCCCTTGGCGAGCAACTTCCCCTCGAAGCGCAATTGCATGATTTAAGCGCTCGCTTACTTGAGGGACAATAACTTCATCGCCATTTTGTAATACGTAATTACGACCGTCACGTTTAGTCAAATCGACAGTGAATTGGCTCTTACCAGAAGTCGAGTAGCGAATAATACTGACTTTTGGCAAATAAGCCTTAGCCGTTGATCCACCCGCATAATTCAGTGCGTCTTCAAGTGTGGACGCACCTTTTAGCTCGTAATAAGCAGGGCGTGCAACTGCCCCCTCAATAGCAATAGTTTGTTTTTTAACTGGTATAAATAAGGTATCGCCAGACATTAGCCTAATATCTTGACTCGCATCACCATTGAGTAACAAATTGTACGCATCAAAATTACCGACTGACTTACCGTTTCTCTTTAAAACGATATGACGTAAGCTGCCACTTTCTTTGACCCCACCAGATGAAAGAATGAGCTGCGATAAAGTCGTAATTCCATTGACATTATAAGCACCTGGCTTCTTAACTTCTCCAGTAACAAATACCTGCATGGTTCTCATTGAACCCAAAGAAACCATTGTTTCTACACCAATGATTTTTTTACTGATCAAGCTTTTAATATATTGCTTTAACTCTTCAAATGTTTGACCCGCCACATACTCTGGACCAAACTCTGGAAATGTTATTTTTCCATCTCTATCAACCTTTAATTGATATTCTCTGTCTGTTTTGCCATAGAGAGTGACTCGTATTACATCTCCTGGTGCTATCACGTAGTCAAGGGGAATCGGCATATTATCAACTGCAGAAAAACTTTGCGCTTGACCATCAAAAAAATCGTACCCAAATGAAGGCAATCGAGTTTCTTCCTTACTTGTTTCTAAATTGCTCGAAACCTCTTTATTCTCAAGATTAGATACTCTTACAGGGGCATTGATCTCTTCATTTCCTTGACCACTCGTTTGAGCGTTCGCGGCTTGAACAGCATCCAAATCAACCCCAAGTTGACGCGCTAACGCTTCTTTCTGGGCTTGAGGTAAAGAGTTAAATTGTGTGATTTGCGTAGGTGTAAGGCTCGTTGCAAAACTAAGCTGTACAAACAATATGCACATTAAAATAGTCAGCCATTTAACCGTTAAAGTTTTATAATTTAACATCCATTAAAACCCTAAGTAGAAAACTAAAATCTAAATTCATATCGGGACCAAAAGCTCTGCTCGTACAGTGAAGAATAACTACTGCTGAGTTCAAGACGCCCGCTTAACAAAGGCAGCACATAACCTAAACGAGCCTTTTGCTCATTGTCATAAAGACCATGATATTGTTTAGACAAAATGATGCTTATCTGGTGGTCATTCCTAAGTTGAAGATAAGCGGAAATAGATAAACTATCCCGATACAACTGAGTTCCAGAATTTGAGCGTTTACATTTATTGCGAACACATTGTGCGCTAGTTTCGAATTGCTGGGACTCTAAAGCAAAACGTAACGAATTTCCTTGAAACGGGAAGTGGCCACTCCAACCTAAAATATGAGCATCAAAGCTATCGGTATTCTCAAAAGACGCAACTTCAGCATACACATTGTGAGAAAAAGGCACTTCTCCCCAATTTGGCAGTGTGACACGCATATCTACACTTATTTTTTGATGTTTTTCTTGATAATCATTCTTAAGAGTATCAAACCAAGAATATTGCGTTAATCCATACTCAAGCCAACTTGTTGGTTTGGACTGCAAACGATTTGACCAACGGTATTTGAATTCACTATCAACCGTATCAGCAAGTAAACTATTGAAGCTCCAATATCCAAGAATGCTGTTTTGACCAAAAAAATTGACATTCAAGCCGAGCTCCTCAGAGGAGGTATCTAAAACTAGGTTGTGATACCAAGTCGGCCCCCACCAACGAGCTAAATAACCCAAAGAAATAACTCCGCCGGCACCATTTAAAGCGATATAGCTGTTATCCCAATTTATGTCGTAATCATTTTGCTTGTACGATGCTTTACTAGAAACACGAAAAGCAAACTGATTGGAAGCATGTTCATAAGATACTTGGACTGACTTAGATTCGTCACTCTGCCAAGCATAAGAATTCGCCGAACACCGACTACAAGCAGAGACACTAAACAGCCGATTACCTCGGTTATATTGAGCGCTAGAACGCTGGTATAGCACATGTTCCCGCTCATAAATCAAAAAGGTATCATCTGAATTAAAAACCAGCTCACTGGTTGCAGACCAAGGCAATGGAAATACACTGACTGACGAATTCAGACTTCCAGCATCAGACAATGCAATAACATCAGAACGCAAAAATGGATCATCAGCCTCGATCCAAGGAGAAGCCATTATGTTTTGAGAACAAGAACATAATGAAATCAAGCCAACCAACTTATAAATATCGGTGACACAATTCATCACATCAATACTCTCTTAATTAACACTTTAGAACCAATTTCGAATGAAAAGTATAGTAAAATAAATGCTATTTCAATCAATAAATTGTTAATTCAAGAATATGATCATTACTATTATTAACTTAATAATTTATGTCTATTTTTGCTTTTACAATATTCAACTTGTGAAATAGAATTAATGAGGGCTATGGCAAGTGTCTTACCCAAAAAATTTATAAATGAAAGGGAATAAGCAATGAAAAATGTTTTTCTAGCGCTTTTGATGGTAGTTGGCGTTTCTTCAAACGCGTTTGCTGCTGGTGAAGAAACCGCAGCAGCGACCACAACTTCAACAACAAGCACTGCAGCAGGTGCAGGTGCAGCGACCACTACTGGTACTGCAGCTGGCGCAACCGCAGCAACAACTGCAGCAGTAGGTTCAGCAACCGTTGGTGCTGTAGCAGTAGGCGCAGCAGCAGTGGCAGCAGTCGCAGTAGCATCATCGTCAAATGACGGTACTACTGGTACTGACGGCACTATCTAATTAGCGCTGTCATTATAAATAATGAAGCATCCTTAGTTTTCTAAGGATGCTTTTTATGTGTAAAAATGGAATAACACATGAAGTTTATCTCCCTAAAAAACGCAGTATCTTTCTTAGTGAGCGTGTTATTAACAGGTTGCACGCAAAATTTTTCAGACACCAACGCCACAATTAAAGAAGCATTATTTGGCGCTAAAGATATAGAAATATCGGCGGACTATCTAAAAAATCTGCCATATGCCAGCAGTTATGTTCGAATAAATAATGGCCCACAAATTTTTATGGTTCTCGCATTCGCAGAGACCAACCCAGACACCAAACAGACTCAACTAAAGTGGCTATCAAGCGACAATGCCATGATCGTGACGGAAAACGGTCGAGTGGTAAAAACGCTCAATCTGCCCGAGTTTAATTTGGCTCAGCTCAGTCCAAAGTCCAGTTTATTTAATTTCCAGCAGCAGCACAGTGAATGGCAAGCAATCTACGATTGGCAGCCTAACTTCGACTTCGATCACCGCGCATTGATCAGCAGTCAAAAAATAGCATCACAACCTCTAGCTTCTGCACTTTGGAATAAAACCGTCGATGTCTGGCAAGAGCAGATTCAATTTCTCCACAGCAATACTCATATGACTAACCAATTCTGGACCGATAAGCATGGTCAAGTCATGAAATCTCAGCAGTGGTTAATTCCCAACAAACTGTATGTCGAACAAGAAATCTTAAAACCTTACTCAGAATAATCACAGGTGCCTTGGTTATGATTCGAATCATCACACTCGCGCTTGGCGCAGTGTTGTCATTTTCGATTTGGGCAAGTAGCCCACTGCAAATTGACTTAATCCAACAATCGTTAACATTGCAATATCCGCAGCCGGTGCGTCTCGATAAAGCACTCAGTGATATAGAAGCTAACAGCGACTCACATTCTATATATCGTTATGCGATCATGACCCAGTTCTTCAATCTGGATAAACAGTCGCTCGCAGACGACAAACAACAGCAGGTCATCGACGATCTACGAAGCTTAATCACCCGCTTTCCGGCGCAAAAATCTAATTTAATCTCTTTGGCCAATTTGGTCGCCAGCTGGCAGGTTGGTTATCGTGAAGCGGTTAATCTCGACCATGATATCGTGCGCCTTGATGCCGCGAAAAACCCGTTACTACACGGACACTTTAGCTTCGAAACCTTTGAACGCCCCAAAACGATTCATATCACTGGCTTAGTTTCATCCCCTTCTGATGCCACGATTTTACCCGGCTATATCGCCTCCCATTACCTTAATCACACTCTCAAACCTGAAGGCGCTAGTAAGAGTTTTGTCTGGGTTGTTTACCCAAACGGCGAAGCTAAACGAGTCGGATACGCATACTGGAACGATCAACATACGAGTTTGCCTCCAGGTTCGACGCTATTTGTAGGATTCGATGATCAAAGCCAGGAACTGGTTGATGTAGAACAGCGGATTGTTTCGCTGCTTGGATGGAGAAAAGGCAGTTAATGAAGACACAACGCGCAAGCACCTTAGCGGTATTAGTCATGATGTCGGCCGCTTCTCATGCAGATAATACGCCTTTTAAAGTTTCTCAATCCGATTTCGGTGGCACGGGCCTTATGCAGACGCCGAGCGGACGCATGGCCGAACCTGGCGAGTTCAACTTTGGCGCCACGATTAACGACGATTATTACCATTACATGGCATCCATTCAACTGATGGACTGGCTAGAAACCACCATTCGTTATACGCGTGTACCAAATGTAAAATACAACCAAGATTCCAGTTATAGTGGCGACAATATTTACACCGACAAGGGTGTCGATTTCAAAGCGCGCTTATTTAATGAAAGTTACTGGATGCCTGAGACGTCGATCGGGATTCGAGATATCGGCGGCACCGGGTTATTTGACGGTGAATACCTCGCGGCAACCAAACGTTTTGGCAACTTAGATCTTACCCTCGGTTTGGGCTGGGGATATCTGGGCCAAAGCGGCAACTTTACTAATCCACTGTGCCAATATCGCGACAGTTACTGCACTCGTCCAAGTGGCTACAAAGAGAATGGTGGCAGCATTGATTACGAACGCTGGTTTAAAGGCCCAAGCGCACTGTTTGGCGGTATAGAATATCAGACGCCATACGCACCGCTTAGACTTAAAGTCGAATATGAAGGCAACGATTACAGCCAAGACTTTCCGTATGTACGCGGCGCAAAATCAATGCCTCAGTCCACGCCTTGGAACTTCGGTATTAACTACCGAATCGGCGACTGGGGCGATGCCAAACTTAGCTACGAGCGCGGCAACACGTTGACACTTGGCTTTAATATTTATACCAATTTCAACCAAATGAAAGCGACTTGGCGTGATGACCCGAAACCTGTTGTCAGCTCAAACAGCCAACACAATGATTGGAATAATTTGACCGCACAAATTGCCAACAACGCGGGCTATCGTCAAAGCCGTTTGAGCCGTGATGGCGATACTCTAGTGCTTACTGCGGAAGCCAAAAAATACCGCGATCGTGATGAATCTCTTGAGCGTGCCGCAACACTGCTTAATAACCATGCCGATGCCTCAATAAAGCAATTCACCATTATTGAACAAAATAAAGGCATGAACCTAACGCAAACCAATATCGACCGTGCCGAATTTGTTGCTGCTGCCACTTATCAAAACATCGATAGTGACGTGAAACAGACCTTTAAACACGTCGAAGCTACACAACCATCCGGTCTTGCGCTGGCAAATAGTTATAAAAACTTTAGCTATGGTCTGGAACCTGTCCTTAGCCAAAGCGTTGGCGCACCAGAGACGTTTTACCTCTATGCTGTCGGTATCAACGCCCTTTCAAACTACTGGCTTAGCGACAGCCTAGAACTCAGTGGCTCCATCTATTTCAATTTGTTTGATAACTATGACAAGTTCAATTACGTTGAAAACTCACCCCATGTCCGTAACTACGCGGTGCCGCGCGTTCGAACCATGTTCCGCGCTTATGTCAGCGATAACCCGGTCAGACTTAACAACTTGCAACTGACTTGGTTTGAACGTCCAACGTCAAACATATATACCCAAATGTATGGCGGCTATTTAGAAACCATGTTCGCCGGAGTTGGCGGCGAAGCGCTGTATCGACCTGAAAATGCAAACTGGGCACTGGGTGTCGATGCTAACCTTGTCTCCCAGCGTGACCCAGATTCTTGGTTTGGCATCTATAGTGACGACTACTTCTATTATGACGAGTCCAGCTGTAGCGACGACACACCATCATGTCGCGCGTATGTTCTCAGCCAAGGCACAACAGGGCATGTAACAGGTTACTATCTACCGCAGTGGTCGATGCTAGAAAATACCTTGTTGAAAGTCAGCGTAGGTAAATTCCTCGGCGGCGACAACGGCGCGCGAATCGACTTCTCTAAGCAGTTTGATTCCGGTGTCATTATCGGCGCTTACGCAACACTTACCGATTTAACCGCCGATGAATATGGTGAAGGCAGCTACAACAAAGGCTTCTATATCTCTTTACCATTGGACATCATGACGGTCAAACCAAGTACTAATCGCGCAGCGATCAACTGGCAGCCGATCACCCGTGACGGCGGACAAATGCTGAATAAGAAATACAACTTGTATGACTTAACCGACCCTCGCTCCCCTTGGTCGCAGCGTCCCAACCAATTCCAGTAATTTGCGATAAAAAAACCACCTGCGTGCAGGTGGTTTTTGTTTTGTTAAACGAATCTTTGCGCTTAAGCGCGAGGAAACGGAAACGCCGTGACTTGATCAATATGGTCACATCCCAGCGCTAACATAATTAAGCGATCAATCCCCAGCGCTACTCCCGCGCATTCTGGTAAACCGGATTCCAAAGCAGCAATCAAATGGTAGTCGATAGGCTGCGCTTTTAGCCCCATTGCCACGCGTTTGTGGTTATCTTGTTCAAAACGCAGAAGCTGCTCTTTAGGATTATCCAGTTCATGAAAACCGTTGGCTAATTCAATGCCTTGGAAGTACACCTCAAAACGATCGGCAACCCTAGCATCTTCACGATTGATTTTGGCTAGCGCCGCTTGCGAGGCGGGAAAATCATACACAAACGCTGGCACCGACTGGCCAATTTTTGCTTCCACGCCAACGCTAAACAACAGCTGCAACAGCGTATCTCGGTCTTGCTCAGGCTCAGCAATATCGCTAAGTCCCAGTGAAGCCGCAACGCGTTTCAGCTCAGTCATCGAAGCTTCTAGCGGGCAGACGTTTAATTGACTCAAAAATGCTTGCTGATAGGTCATTCGCTCGGCAGCTGAGCAGCGCAGAACTTGTTGCAGCAATGCGTCCATTTCATCCATCAACTGATGGTGGTCAAACCCAACTCGGTACCACTCGAGCATAGTGAACTCTGGGTTGTGGTAGCGACCATTTTCTTCATTACGAAACGCCTTGCCGATCTGATAAATACAGCCGCTGCCGGCGGCTAAAAGTCGCTTCATATGAAATTCTGGGCTAGTCATCAAATGCAACGCACTGCCTTTGGCAAAGCCTGGGCCGACAAATTCGGTCTCAAAAGTATGCAGATGTACATCGGTTACAGTGGCGTGGCTCATGGCTGGTGTTTCCACCTCAAGCACACCTCTTGCAGCAAAAAAGGTTCGAATCGAACGAAGAATTTCAGCGCGCTGTTTTAGCTGTTCAACGCTCGCAGTAGGCTGCCAATCAATAGACATGAAAAACACTCAGAATTATCAAAAACGCGTTATTTTATCGCGCTGTAATTACACTGCCTAGCTTTTTAACTCGATACCTTTTGCATACGCTGTCAATATCATTGCTAACAGTAATATCGCTAGCGTGAAGTCTATCCGTGATGATTCTCACATAAGGAATAAAATATAATCCAATCTTTGCATTAGTCGAGCAAAAACCTAAATAAATCAATATATCTCAGCGCCCTCTCTCCTACACTAGCAGCATCACTTTTTAACTGTGATTGGCGATAAAAATAAGGTTGAACACAGTTCCAAAACCTAGCGAACTCGCCGTGGATACCCACAAGCTAAGGATAAAATTAGCTTCCAACACAATAATAAAATCACTGGAGGATAACTGTGCAAACGATCACCACAGATATCGCAGTCATCGGCGCTGGCGGCGCTGGTCTTCGCACTGCAATTGCAGCAGCTGAAGCAAACCCCGACTTAGAAATTGCCTTGATTTCCAAAGTCTACCCGATGCGTTCTCATACTGTCGCAGCCGAAGGGGGCTCTGCCGCAGTTATCAAAGAAGAAGACAGTTTAGACAATCACTTTAACGACACTGTTGGCGGTGGCGATTGGCTTTGTGAGCAGGACGTTGTTGAATATTTCGTTGAAAATTCCACTCGCGAAATGATTCAAATGGAGCAATGGGGCTGCCCTTGGAGCCGCAAAGAAAACGGCGAAGTTAACGTGCGCCGCTTTGGTGGCATGAAAGTAGAACGCACTTGGTTTGCGGCGGATAAAACCGGCTTTCACATGCTGCATACCCTGTTCCAAACCTCAATGAAATACAGCAATATCAAACGCTTTGATGAATACTTTGTACTCGACTTACTGGTTGTCGACGAACAAGTTCAAGGCTTGATTGCGATTCATATGTCGGAAGGTGAGCTGGTTACCATCAAAGCCAAATCTGTGGTTCTCGCCACTGGCGGTGCTGGACGCGTTTACCACTGCAATACTAACGGCGGTATTGTAACGGGCGATGGCATGGCGATGGCGTATCGTCATGGTGTTCCGCTACGTGATATGGAGTTCGTCCAATATCACCCAACAGGCCTGCCAGGCACAGGGATTTTGATGACGGAAGGTTGCCGCGGCGAAGGTGGCATCATAGTCAATAAAGACGGTTATCGTTACCTGCAAGACTACGGCATGGGCCCAGAAACGCCAGTAGGCCAACCGAAAAACAAATACATGGAACTGGGTCCTCGCGACAAAGTTTCCCAAGCGTTCTGGCACGAGCAACAAAAAGGCAACACCATCAAGCATCCGCTTGGCGATGTCGTTCATCTTGACCTGCGTCATCTTGGCGAAGAGTACTTGCAAGAGCGCTTACCGTTTATCTGTGAGCTAGCCAAAGCGTACGTCAACGTCGACCCAGCCAAAGAGCCGATTCCAATTCGTCCAACCGTGCACTACACCATGGGCGGTATCGAAACCAACAAAGAGTGTGAAACGCGCATCAAAGGCCTATTTGCGGTCGGTGAATGTGCCTCGGTCGGCCTGCACGGCGCTAACCGTTTAGGCTCGAATTCTTTGGCTGAATTTGTGGTATTTGGCCGCGTTGCCGGTGAACACGCGGTGCAGCGCGCTGCTGAGTTTGGCGGTTGGAACGACGCTGAGATTGCCAAACAAGTGCAAGCGGTTGAAGCGCGCATTCAAGCGCTGCTTAGCCAGCAAGGTGATGAAAACTGGGCCGATATTCGTACTGAAATGGGCCACACCATGGAAGCTGGTTGCGGTATCTATCGTGAAGAGCATTTGATGCAGCAAACCATCGATAAAATCACTGAGCTTAAAGCACGTTACAAAAACATCGCCATCAAAGACAAAGGCAAAGTGTTCAACACTGACCTATTGTATGCGATTGAAGTCGGTTATGGCTTGGAAGTTGCGGAAGCCATGGTGCATTCAGCGATTTTACGTAAAGAATCGCGCGGCGCTCACCAACGCCTTGACGACAACTGCACCGAACGTGATGACGTGAATTTCCTCAAACACTCACTCGCGTTTTATCAACCGGATGCTGCGCCAACCATCGACTACAGCGATGTCACCATCACTAAGTCACAACCTAAAGCGCGTCTGTACGGTGAAGCAGCAGAACAAGCAGCGGCAGCCGAAGCGGCCCAAGACAATTCAGAGGAGCAAGCTTAATGTCTACGAATCGAGTACAAAAGGTCGACATTCTGCGTTACGACCCTGAAAAAGATGCAGAACCTCATTTGCAAACCTTTGATGTTCCGTGTGACGACACTATGTCTGTGCTCGACGCGCTGGGTTACATCAAAGACAACCTCGATAAAGACCTGTCTTATCGCTGGTCATGCCGAATGGCGATTTGTGGCTCATGCGGCATGATGGTCAATGGTGTGCCAAAACTGGCGTGTAAGAGCTTTTTGCGCGATTACCCAAATGGGGTCAAAATCGAGCCGTTGGCTAACTTCCCAATCGAGAAAGATTTGATCGTCGATATGACGCCATTTATCGAGCGTCTTGAAGCGATTAAGCCTTACATCATTGGCAACGACCGTAAACCAGAAGATGGCACAAACTTGCAAACACCAGAGCAGATGGCGCGCTATAAACAGTTCGCAGCCTGCATCAACTGTGGTTTATGTTATGCCGCGTGTCCGCAATTTGGCCTGAACCCTGAGTTTATCGGTCCAGCGGCGCTGACGCTGGCGCACCGTTATAACCTTGATAGCCGCGATCATGGTCAAGCTGAGCGTATGGCACTTATCAACGGCAAAAATGGCGCATGGGGTTGTACTTTTGTCGGTTACTGCTCTGAAGTGTGTCCAAAACACGTTGACCCAGCAGCGGCAGTAAACCAAGGTAAAGTGGCGTCTTCAATGGACTTCGTCATTGCGATGTTTAAGCCTGACGGCGAATCAACCCACAAGGAGGCGTAGGATGAGTAACCGTAAACCTTATGTTCGCGAAGTAAAACGAACTTGGTGGAAAGACCATCCTTTTTATCGTTTCTACATGCTTCGTGAAGCGACGGTGCTGCCGTTAATTCTGTTCACTCTGTTTTTGACTATCGGTTTAGGCGCCTTAGTTAAAGGTCCTGAGTCGTGGAATACTTGGCTCAATTTTATGGCCAACCCGATCGTCATTGCGATCAACATCGTTGCGCTGCTTGGCAGCCTGCTGCATGCCAAAACCTTCTTTAGCATGATGCCGCAAGTGATGCCAATGCGCCTTAACGGTAAGCCGATCGACGCAAAAGTCGTGGTGCTTGCACAATGGGCCGCTGTGGCATTTATTTCCCTCGTTGTTTTGATCATTGTTTAAGGAGAAGCGCGATGAGCAGCAAAAATTATCACGTTGATCGCACCCCGGCGCGCTCTGACGAACCGATTTGGTGGAGCCTGTTTGGCGCTGGCGGCACTTGGTTTGCCATGCTAACCCCAGTGACGGTGCTGGTGCTCGGCATCCTCGTGCCACTTGGCATCATCGACAGCGATGCACTGAGCTTTGAGCGTGTCCACCGCTTCGCCACCAGCATTATTGGCGCGTTATTTATTATCGCCACATTAGCGCTGCCAATGTGGCATGCCATGCACCGTGTCCATCACGGTATGCACGATTTAAAATTCCACACTGGCGCTGCAGGCAAAGTGGCTTGCTACGCTATCGCGGGCGGCGTTACCTTGCTTGCCATAGTGTTTATCATCATGCTGTAAGTTTTATTGTCATGCTGAAAGACAGTGAATAGTAAAAATCCGCCTTCTTAGAAGGCGGCTTTGGTTTACAGCCCCCTAAAAGGGGGCATTCCTTCGCTGTTAGTTCATTTTCAACTCTAACTGTGCCTCATATTCTTGATCTTTCTTGTCTTGATGCCTGACATACCGCCTGATGATCTCTTCATTTACACCGACTGTGTCAACAAAGTACCCTCTCGCCCAAAAATGATTACCCCATAATTTCTTTCTAATATGCGGGAATTTATTAAACAATCGGATAGCTGAACGCCCTTTCAATATCCCCATTAAAGTCGATATCGATACTTTCGGTGGGACTATCACAACCAAGTGAACGTGATCTGGCTGAATATTTAATTCCAAGACTTCACAATC